>DRGC01000017.1 GCA_011050235.1 Phycisphaerae bacterium
GTCTCAGCCGGAACAGCCGCGATGTGCTCGCACGCGAGGCCAGCAGAAGGCGCGTCGTCGGAAAGACAATCCGCCGCCGGGCCCGCCTACTCAGCAGGTGGGCCAGGATCGGCAGACCCATCAGGCCCGCTCCGGCAAGCATCCACGGCGATAGCAGTGATATCGCGCCCAACACGATTCGCGCCTCTTCTTTCGGGCCTAGGCGATACTGGCCCGCTTGAACAGATACTCGCTCAACGCCTCGGTGTAGTGTTGACTGGTCGGCACCAGGTTGTAGTCCATCCCTCGCCCCCTGCAGCCGGCTGAGCAACGGGCGAGAAAGTGTTGCAGCTTCTCGTCGTAGGCGCTGCGGATGTCGGTAACATTCAGCCGAATGCGGCCGCCGTCTTCGCTATCGATAAACATCGCGTCGGCGACGTCGGGGAGGCGCATTTCTTCGGCGTGCAGAACGTGGAAGATAATCACCTCGCCGCCGCGATGCATAAAGATCGACAGCGCGTCGAACACGGCCGAAAGGTCATCTTCCAGCAGATCGGTGAAGACGATCAGCACGCCGCGACGGTTGATCATGCTGGCCAGTTGGTGCAGGGCATCGGCCAGGTCCGCCTTCCCGCCGGGGCGAACGGCTTCCATCGTTCGCAGAAGTTGGACGAAATGCCTGAGGTCCCCCCGAGCAGGGAGAAACGAACTCAGCCCGTTCTGCGCCAGGCAGAACGAGACCTTGTCCTGCTGCTTGGCGGTGAGAAAGCCGATCGCCGCCGCCATGCGGCAGGCGTGGTCGAACTTGCTGTGGCCTTTCCCCTGGTGGCCGGCGTAGGTCATCGACGCCGAGCCATCCACCATCAGGTTGACGGTCATGTCCGACTGCTGTTCGAAGAGCTTGATGAACAGCCGGTCGCTTCGGCCGAAAATCTTCCAGTCGATGTCGCCCAGCTCGTCGCCGGGCATATATTGGCGGTAGTCGCTGAACTCGACGCTGTGGCCCCGCATCGACGAGCAGTGTCGCCCGGCGTATTGGCCCTCAACGATTCGCCGGCTGGCGAAGAACAGGTCCCGCAGCCACCGAAGCTCTTCCAGCCGAAGGAACTTGCCCAGCACCCCGCTGTCGCCGTCGGCCCCGCCCTGTCCCGCCGGCAGCGCGGCGGAGGATTCCTGCTCGCGTGCACTCATCAGACAGCCTCCCGAGATCAGGCGTAGTCGGGTTCCTTGGTATCGGCCAGCACCCGATCGGTGATCTGCTGGGCCGTCACGCCGTCGCCGGTGGCGTTGTAGTTCGGCAGAATACGATGCCGCAGCACCAGCGGCGCCGCTTGTCGCACGTGCTTGGCCGAGACCGTCGGTTCCCCCTCGAACGCCGCCAACGACTTGGCCGCCAGCACCATGTACTGACTGGCCCGCAGCCCGGCGCCCCATTCCACGTAGCGCTTCACGTAATCACTGGCGGTGGGGCCTTGCGGACGGCTGGACCGGGCGATCGCCACAGCATAGCTCACCACGTGGCGCGAGACCGGAATCTGTAGCACCAACTCCTGGAACTGAGCCATCTCATCGCGGGTGAAGACATGCTGGATGTTCACATCCCGAGGCCCGGTCGTGCCCAGCACGATCTCCTCTTCCTCGTCCGTGGAGGGGTAATCTATCCACAGGCTGAACATGAACCGATCGAGCTGCGCCTCGGGCAGCGGATAGGTGCCTTCCTGCTCGATCGGGTTTTGCGTCGCGACCACAATGAAAGGCTGCTCGATGGGGTGGGTGTGTCCCATGCTGGTGACCTGGTATTCCTGCATCGCCTCCAACAGGGCCGACTGCGTCTTCGGCGGCGTGCGGTTGATCTCGTCGGCCAGGATAATGTTGGCGAAGATCGGCCCGCGCATGAACCGCCAGTCGCGGCGGCCGCTGGTCGGGTCGTCCTGGAGCAGTTCCATGCCGGTGATGTCGGCCGGCATCATGTCCGGCGTGAACTGGATGCGATTGAATGTCCAGCCCAGCGATTGGGCCAGCGTCTTGACCAGGAGCGTCTTGGCCAGGCCGGGCACGCCGATGACGAGCACGTGGCCCTGGCAGAAGATGGCCGCCAACAGGTCGCGGACGACGTCTTCCTGGCCGATGATGGCCTTGGCGATTTCGGTCCGAAGCTGCTGGTAGCCCGAGCTGATTCGCTCCAGCATCTTGATGTCGGCTTGGGCCAACGGCTGTACTTGATCCGCCATGGAATGACTCCTTGAGGGTTGATCCCTTCGTGGGTTTCCATACGGGCGCCCCGCTGGCCAACGAGACTGCCGCCCGCTCAGTCCACCATTATGTTGCCACACCCACGGCCCGCACACAAGGGTTTTCCCCGCCGACTTCGATTGCAGATCGCCGGCCGGCAAGTGTTCGACGCCCAGCGCGGCTGCGAAGCCCCTGAACCGCGAGGTGGGCTCTGACCCTTGGAGGGCATGATTTACAATGACGAAAACATCCATCCAGCATGGAACTCGTCGACCCAATCGGGGCTGAATCGGTCGTGGCGCCGATGTAATAACTTTTCATATCTCATTATTATAGCAACCGTTACGCTGTATGGCCCAATAGAATCCCGACAGGGCTATTCCGCTGCGCTTCTGGCTGGGCTCCCACGGCCCCTAAAACATTTCAATTCTTTGGCGAACCATCTTGTGCGCAGAAGCGTCAAAATAAGGTACGGACATTAGATGGCGTACGGTATCTTGCAGGATGAGGGCGTCCTGTTCGGGCCTTCTCGGGGAGTTGCTGTTGAAAAAGGTATTGTTGGTTAGTCTCGCATGCCTGGCGCTGATGCCGGTCGCCCTGTCCCAGGAGCCGGTCGGTCGGGTCGATGTCGTCCAGGCCATGCTCCAGCGGTCGCGCCTGCTGGAAGACGTCCAGGTCGAAATCCCCGCGATGCTCTGGCGGGAATACCTGCGCGACCGGGCCGGGCAGAGGCCGCCCGCCGACCCCGCCCCCGTCGCGATGATCGCCGATCTAGGCCTCTACCGCATCGGCGTCGACGACAAACACAAGGCGACGCTGAACGTCACCGTCCGTCTGCGTATCTTCAGCCCGCAGCAATGTCGCAATGTCGCCGTCCTATCCGCCCGGCGCGCCTGGGAGAATGTTTCCGTCAACGGCAAGGGGGCCAAGCTCGCCACACGGGACGGCTGGCTGCGGTTTTCGCCGGCAGAGCCCGGCGTCTACGAGATCACCGCCAGCTCGCCGCTGCCCGACGCTGCGCCGCGCCGCGACAACACCATCAAGCTGCCGACCCCCAAGACGGTTCGCACGCTGGTGGAGTTCGATTCGCCGACGGCCTGGTCCGTCACCGCCACCGGTGCGACGGGACGATTGGTCGGGCTCGCCGATGAGGGCACGCACGGACAGTTCGCCCTTGCGGCGAAGGGCCCCGTGGAGGTGCGCTACGGCCCGGTGCGAGTCGAGCGCGACCGCCCGGCGCGGTATCGCCTGAGTGGGAATGTGGCCTGGAACCTCGACGCCGGCCGCCAGCAGATCGTCGCACGGATTCTGGTCCGTATCCTGGGCGGGCGCACGGACAAGTTGGTCCTGTCGCTGCCCGACGGCGCCGAGCGCACGGCCATTACGGGCCCGGACATCCGTGAGACCCGCATCAACGGACGGCAGGCCATCGTCTTTCTTCGCGGCGCGATCGCCGAGCAGACGTCGCTGCGACTGCAATACGACCTGCCCGCCGGCAAAGGGACGATCAAACGCTTCGCAGCCCCGACGATCCGCGACGGCTCCTGGTCGGGCGGCACGCTCACGGTCACCCACACGCTCGGCGGCAGTGAGCTTCTGGACGACTCGACCCAGGGCCTCGATGCCGTCGACCTTTGGCAGATTCCGCCGGAGGCCGCCGCACTGTTGGCCGGGCCGCCCGCGATGACCTACCGGATCACGGGGCGGGATTTCTCCGCATCGGTGGAGGTCCTGGACCTCGGCGAGTTCGCCCTGCGGGAGTCCCTGGTGGACCTGGCGCACTATGAGGTCTCTCTGACCCGCAGCGGCGCGATGATCTGCAAGGTGCGCTACGAGATCCGCAACCGCACGAAACAGTTCCTGCATCTGACGCTACCTGCCGGGGCAAAGGTGCTGCTGGCGAGCGTCAACGAAAAGCCGCGCCCGCTGACGCCGGTGGCCGCCGGGCCCGGCTCGCCCTCCCCCGCCAACGACGAGTATATCCTGCCGCTGGTGCGGTCCAAGGCGTCGATCAAGGGGCTGGTGAGCTTTCCGGTGGAGGTGGTGTACGTCCATCAGGTCCCCGCCCTCCAACGCCGCGGCGAGGTGGCCTTGCCGCTTCCGCGTGTGGATCTGCCCATCGCCTACGCCTGGAGCGAACTCTACGCCCCGCCCGAAATGCAGGTCAGCCGATGGGCCGGGCCGCTTCGCCCTGTGCAAGCCTATTCCAACGAAACGGCCGTCGCCCAGTTGGGCTACGGGAGCGGACAACTGGCCGAAGGATTCGCCGCCAGGTCGCGCATGACCCCCGGCGAGCGGCTCGAGCAGCCGTGGGCCCAGCCGAGAGGGACCGGCCTTCCAACCGCAGGAGTGATTGCAGGCGCGGAAATCGAACCGCTCCCCGCCGATGCGCCCTCCAACAAGCCGGACGGGGCCACGTACGGCGCACAATCGCTGGCGAAGAACTACTGGCGCGCGGGCAAGGATCACTACGACCGCGGCGAGTATGACAAGGCCTCCGAAGCCTTCGGCAACGTGAAGAAGCTGGCCCCTAAGTCCGTGGAAGCTCGCAACGCGGCCCGGCTGCAATCGAACATCGACCTGATCGCGGGCAAACTCTCGCTGAAGGGGCGTTCGCAAAGGGTCGCCGGAGCGAAGGTGCGCAGCAAGATCGCCGCCGACAATCGCCGGCTGGCCGAGAAACAGCAGACGTACCTGGTGAAATCCGCCCAGGCCGCCCAGGAAGGTCGTTACGAGGAGGCCGCGCGCCAGTACAAGGCCGCCGAGTCGCTCCGGGAAGCGCTGGTCTCGCGCGGCGAGGATGCCGGGCGACAGTCGGTTGTGCTGGCCAAAGGCAAGGCCGAGGTCGCCGTCGCCGAACAACAACTCAAGGCCCAGGCCAAAAGCCTGCGCGAACGCTACCAGACATTCCGTGCCGAGGGCAAGTTCGATCTGGCCCAGAAAGAACTCCGCAGGCTCCGCGACCTTGGCGAGGGGGACGAAGAACTCAGCAAGGAAATGGAAGAACTGGCCGTCCTGAGAGCAAGACACCATGCTCGTGACGCGACCGCGTCCCCAGCCCCGCGCCAACCTTCGTCCGAAACCCCGGCCAAAGACACCTACGGCGTTGCCGTGAGGCCCGATCCCACACGCATTACACGCATTCGTACTCGTCGTTCCCGATCTCTCAAACCAACCCCGCCAACCGACCAGGCTGGCAAGCCAAGAGCGCCCTCGGTGACGTTCGCGGCAGGTAGCGGCAAGGGCGTGGCAACGGTGGCGACGATCGATCTGCCCGAAATTCATCTGAAGTCACCGGATGTCGACGGACCCTCTGAAGGCATCTCTGACGACCTCGATACAGACGAGGAATCAGCGGGCGGGATGGCTGGCGGCGAAGACGACAGCGACACCTTCGTCATGAACGGCCATCCGGCTGGGCAAGCTCGCGCCCGTCATGCGGCGTTTCAGAGGGAAGAGCGGGCGTCGGCGAAGAGGATTGCCGCGCTGAGGGCGAAGAAGGTCGCCGCGCTGAGGGATTGGGCCGGGAAACTGATAGCTGAGCAGCGCTATGAACAGGCGGTGCAGATCCACGAGGAGATCGTAGCGTTGGACCCGAAGGACACCTCGGCCGCCGGGACGATCGATGCACTCAAACAGTTTATCCATATGCGACAGAGCGGCCGGGGGATGGACAGGAGCGTTGCCATTGGCCGCAAGCTTCAACTCCTGACGGGACGGAGAAAAGCTCTTCTCGCTATTCCGGCTGCCGAGGCGCCGTGGCATGAGTCGCTGGCTTTTCCGGATAGCAGGAAGGGGATCCCTGATCGGCGCAGGCCCGCCGGCGCCGACGAAGATCTTGAGGGCGACGACTACGGGTATAGCGCGGAATCCATGGATGGGGGCCGCCGGCGAGAGACAATAACACGCGTCTACGACGTTAGCGACCTGATCGCCGGCGTTCAGGACGTCGCCGGTCCGCGCTTGGATGTCGCCGAAGCGGCCACCGAAAAGGGCGACGAGGAGGACTCATCCGCCAAAGAGAAGCTCATTGCGGACCTGACAAAGACGATCACCTCGACCATGTGGAGTGCGAGAACCGGCACCGGGACAATCCGGCAGCAAGGCGGCCAGTTGATCATCACGCAGACGGCCGAGGGCCACAAGGAACTCATGTCGCTGCTCAGTCAGCTTCGCGAGGCGCGCGGGCCACAGGTGGAAACAGGTGCGAACATCGCTCAGCAGAGGGCGGCCATACGGTTTGAAACGACGACTGAGTTGGTCATAGACCGCACCTCCGTGCGTGCAGACGGCGGGGTTTTCGTTAGCGGCCGGGACGTCGACACCCACTTTCAATTGGAATCGACGGTTGTCGACGACGACAAGAAAGAGCAAAGCAGGAAATTTGATAAGTTCTACAGCCTCAACTACGGCTGGCGAGACGGTCGCCGCGGCGGCAAGAGGACGGCCGAGGAGGTCGCGCAGCGGGCAAGGTTCAACCTCGGACAGAAGGTCGGCGTGAGCAGCCTGAACGTCGGCGTCACTGCTGCCGTCGCCCGCGGCCTCAATGTGAAATTCGTGCAGGGCCGAAACGACCTCCGCTATGCCATCGTCGACGAGGCGCAGGTCCGCACGTTGCGGCAACTGGCGAGCAAGGGACCCGCCGGCGCAACCAACGAGAACCCCCGCAACCAGGAGACCATCGTCGGCACCGACGCGCTGCTGTCAAACGCCATGAAGCTCAACGTCACCTATGCCCGCGACCGCGGCAACCGGCTGGACATCCTCGACAACCCCATCGAGCTGTCTCAGGAGAAGTACATCCTGATCGACAACTATGGATACCTCACCGCCGTCAAGGCCGGCGCCATGCAGCACTGGACCGCTGTGACGGTGTTCGAGCCGCTGGCGGAGATCCCACAGACCATCGACGTGCCCCGCGCGGGGCAGCTTGTGAAACTCGAGAAGACGCTCGTAGACCCGGCCGACCGGCTGGAAATCCGAGCAACGTACAGACTTACGCCCGGCCAATAGGAAGGCCCGGAAAGGAGACGCATCATGAAACGCACCGCTATCGTGAGTATGACAATGTTGGCCCTGCTGGTATCAACGGCCGTAGCGGCCGATCCCGCCGCGCCGGCCCTCGGCGAGGGCAAGGGACTGGTGACCCTCACCTGGGATCAGTTCGTCAAGATCACCGGCTACGACCCGGCACAGAAAGGGGGCCAGGTCCTGACGATCCCGTGGGCGGAGGTCAAGGAACTCCTCGGCGAGGCTGCCCCAAAACTTGCCAAAGGCACAACGGTGGAGCTGCGATGGAGCGAGTTCAAGACGCTACTGGAGTGGTCCATCAAGCAGAAAAAGCCCAAGGACGACATTCCTCCGCCGACGGACTACATCATTACATCCAGCCAGTACGCCGGCACGCTCTCTGCAGACGGCGCGACGTTCACGCTGACACTCAAGCTCAACGTCCTGCGCAAGGAAGGATGGAAACGGATTCCCGTCCTGCCCAGCAACGTCGCCCTGACGAAGGTCACGCTCACCCCCGCCAAGGGTGTTTTCCTCAACAGCCAGGGCGGCCATTACGAGCTCCTGACCAACACGGACGGCGCGATCGAGGCCAAGCTGGAGTTTTCCGTCTCGGTGCGGAAGTCTGCCGGAATCAACACGGTGACCTTCCCGCGCGTGGCGGCCGGGTCGAGCGTGCTGGACTTGACGATCGACCGCGAGAATGTGGATGTGAAAGTTGCCGGCGCGCAATCGCTGACGACCAAGACCGAAGGCAAGACGACCAAGACCGTCGCGGCCATCCCGGCCGGTGTTCCGGTGGGGATCTCGTGGGAACGGGCGCTTCCGAAGGTCGAGCCCGCGCCCGCCAAGCTCTACGCCGAGACGCGTACGCTGGTCGCCGTCGCCGACGGGCTGCTGCTCTGCCATGAGGTCATCAACTTCAACATCCTCCATTCGCCCGTGCGAGAGCTGAAGCTGGCCGTGCCCAAGGGCGTCAGCGTGCTGACCGTCTCGGGCCCAAGCCTGCAGGACTGGCGCGTGGACAGCAACGGAACGCTCGCGGTGGTCCTGCGCGGCGAGGTGGTGGGCGCCTACAGCCTGCGGGTCACCTACGAGACCAGCGCCGCCGAAACGGCGACAATCCCCGTCCTGCGGGCCCTCGGCGTCGAGCGCGAACGAGGCTATGTCGGCGTGGTCGCAGTGGCCAACGTCGAGATCGAGGCCGGTGAGGTGACCGGCGCGACGAAGATCGACGCCCGCCAGCTCCCTGCCGACATCGTAGCGATGACCAACCAGCCGGTCCTGTTGGCCTTCCGCTACGTGGGCGAAAAATTCACCGTTCCGCTGTCGATCAAGAAGCACGCGGAGGTGGATGTGCTGGTGACGATCGTCGACACCAGCCTGTACACCGCGATGCAACTCAGCGACGGTCGGCGCATCACCAAGGTGCTCTACAACGTCCGCAACAACCGCAACCAGTTCCTCCGGCTGGTCATGCCCGCCGGGGCGGAAATCTGGTCGGTCGCGGTCAACGGCAACAACGTCTCGCCGGCAAAGGACGAGAGCGGCAACGTGCTGATCCCGCTGGTCCGCAGCGCGAGCCGGTCCAGCGAACTGGCGTCGTTCCCGGTGGAGATCGTTTACGTCGAGAAGCCCGCCGCCCCCGCGCCCGCGCGCGGCACGCTGACGGTGAAACTGCCCACGTGCGGCATGGGTGTGCCCGTGATGCACGTGATGTACAACTTCTACGCACCGGCCGAGGGCACCTACACGCTGGGCTGGGGCGCTTCGGGTTTTTCCGGCCCGCTTAGGTTGGTCGAGGAGTTCTCGACCCTGTCGACGGGCCCCGGCCCCGAGGCCGTCCGCCGCGACGCAGCCGCGCAGGTCGCCAATATGCAACAGCAGGTAGACACGCGCATGGATGCCCGGGCCCGCAAGCTCGGGGCGACGCCCATCCGCGTTCGCCTGCCGCTGAACGGGCAGCGGTTCCGCCTGGAGAAGATCCTCGCCCTGCCGAGTGACGATCTGTATTTCGTCGTGAAGTATCGCGACTGGAAGATCGCCGAATAGTCCGTCCCGCGTAATCAGCATCGCGTGTCCTGGGCCCCGCCGGTTGCTGCACACCACCGGCGGGGCCCGTTCGTTTGCGGCATCCGGGGTGGTCGCTGAGAGTGACCCCTTCCAAAATCACCCGATAAACAGTAACTAATACCTTCCCCCTGACCCGGAGTGACCGATGAAGCCAGAAACGTATGAGATCCTCAACGACCCCGAACTCATCGCCATTCGCGATGACTACTTCCGCCGCATGCAGGACGTCTACGACGGCTGCAACAACGGGCAGCCGGCCTTTGTGCTCTCGGGCCTGACGCCCCCCTGCGACGTGCCGGAAGGCGCATCCCTCGAAGAGGAAATGCACCTGGGCTTCGACGCAATGGCCTCCGAAGCACACCTGATGCGTGACGATCGCATCTTCAGGCAGGTCGCCTCCGGCGCGTCGGGGCACGGGCTGGGCTGGGAGGACGACTTCTTCCCCCTGCCGGCTGAGCCTGACCCCGTAACCAAGCTTCGACGGATCGCCGAGCCGGTCGGCTGCCTGGAAATGCCCGACCTGGACAAGTGCCAAGGCTGGCAGAATATGAAACGCTCAACGGAGATCTTCCTGGAGGCCGACATCAAGCTGCCCCTGTTCACAGCCGTCGCCATGTCCGGGCCTATCGTCGAGGCGGTCAGTCTGTACGGCGCGGAGAAGTTCCTGCTGGCGATGCTCGACGATCCCGAGGCCGCGCGAAACGACCTGCAGGTGCTCGCCAACATCGCCATCGAGATGCGCCAATGGTTCATAGACAACGTTCCCGAGCAGCAGCTCCAGGGCATCATCCACCGGCTTCGCGGCCAGCCGCCGGGCTACGGGCAAATCGACGGCTGCACCATCCAATTGCTCGGCCCCAACCACTACCGCGAGTTGGCCGGCCCCTGCGACGACGCGATCCTGAGCATCTACCCCAAAGGCGGCATGATCCACATCTGCGGCTACCACACGCACCACATTCCGTTCTGGCGCGAGATGAAATCGCTCAAGGTCCTGCAGCTTTCCGGCGACGCCATGACCGACCTGGCGATCTACCACAAGGAACTGCGTGACGACCAGCTCGTCTTCGTCAGCCCTCACGCGACGATGCTGTTGCCGCAGATCATGGAAATCACCCAAGGCCGCCGCGTCATCATCGCCCTATACCCCAAGGACCTCGACAAGATCGAATCCGAAATCGACGCCTACGGGTTGGTGGGGGCTTAGCGGGCTGATTCATAGGGCAGGGCTACTTGACTGGATGATGCCGAGTTCCCAAGTGCTCACGTCTTCTCCTAGCTATGCCGCTAAACCTGTGCATCTCAATGTCCAATTCCCAATGACCAATGACCAAAGAGAAACGGCCTCGTCCACCCGCGCGGCGGGCTTTTGGACATTGGTCATTGGACCTTGGTCATTTCTTGCTACACCGCCAGGCCGCAGGTCTTGTCGATCAGGTCGGCGATCATGTCGATGCGCTGGATCTCGCAGGGCGCGGACAGTTCGTCCGAAACGCCCAGGATCAGCCGCGGGGCGAACATGTCGATCACGCGTTTGACGAAGTCCATCAGGTCGCCCACCGGGTAGTTGGGCAGGAAGTAGATCACGGGAATCATGTCCAGGACCACGATCTGATCGCCGACGGCTTCCTTGATGCCTTCCAGCGTCATGTCGCCCATTGGCGCGACGGTCAGGGCCTCGACCGCGTGCAGGCCGGAATCTTTCAGGTAAGGCAGCAGGTGGCGGCTGTTGCCGTCCCAGTGGCTGTGGACATACCGGCCGCGGGCGGTCATGAGCTTGCTGATCTTCTTCCACCGCGGCATGCAGTAGCGTTCGAGGATCGGCGGCGGGGTGAACTCGTTGGTGGTGTGGTCGCCCAGGTTGAAGATGGAGCATGGGATATTGAAGATCTCCGCCAGCCACCGGTCGTCGCGGGCGTGACAGGTCTCGATGTAGGCGTCCATCTGCCTGGGACAGTCGGCCAGCAGATAGCACGCGTTCAGCAGCCCGCTCCAGCTCTTGATCAGGTCGGTGTAGGCATCGCTCTGGCACATAACCGTCGACGCGGCCCGGTCCCCCTGCTCGGCCTCGGACTCCGTGAAGGCGTTCGGCTCGATCTTGAACTGAACCGTCTCGGCCATCTTGGTCAAAATCGTCAACCCTTCGGCCGTGCTGACCGGGAACTCCTCGATCCGCTCGTTGACGACCTGGTCGCCTTCCCATACGCGCTTGGTCACGGTGCGCAGCTCGCCCCACGGCGTTTCGAGAATGCTCGCCACGTGGTTATGGTCGATCTCTTCCGTGCGGTGGCCGAACTCCTCCTCGCGCCACGACGACAGGCCGCTGGTGACGTTGTAGCGCGGCGAGCATCGCAGTTCGTCATATATCTCGAACCTGCCCATGCCCTTGAAGCGATCGGGCATGGTGTCGGTATTGCGGTGATGATCAGTCCACATCTCGATGCGAGGCTGCCACAGCACCTTGTCGGTCGTGCCTTGAAATATCGCCAGGTTCAGCTCTTTGCGTGTCATTGAAAGTATCCCTTTGTTGGGGGGAGAGGTCGCCCTGCGGCAACGAATCGGGCCGAAGCGATGTCCCTAAGTCAGGGGCCGAAGCCAGACATTCCGGAGCTTGTTCGGCCGGTCAGCCAGCGCAGCCTTGAGCGTTTCGAGCGTTGCGGGCCGGATCTTGCGGCTCTTGACGAAGCGGATATCGTAGTCGCCCACGTTGTCGAGCACCCAACTGACCAAATCGAGCGGGTGATAGCCGAAGGTCTTGCACGTGTTGGGGTTCAGCTCCATCAGAATGTGAGGCCGGGACGTCTTCAGCAGGCTTTCGGCGCCGCGAAGTGCAGCCAGTTCGGCCCCTTCCACGTCGAGCTTGATCGCCTTGATCGGCCGGTCGACCACATCCTCGATGCGAACGGCGGGGACGTCGAATTCCTGTTCGACCTGTAGGTCTTCGCGTTTGCCGAGCGAAACGGATCCGCTGTCGGCGTCGGCGAACCAGTACATCTTGGTCGTGATGGCGCTGTCCCAGACGGCGCAGGCCTTCAGGTCGACATTGGCAAGGCTGTTCAGGCAGATGGTCTCTTCCAGGCGAGCGGCGGTTGGGGGCATGGGCTCGAAAGCGAACACCTTGCCCGTCGGTCCGACGCACCGCGATGCGAACAGTGTCAGAAAGCCCAGGTTGGCGCCGCCATCGACGTACACGTCGCCCGAGCCCAGCACGCGCCGAAGGATGCGGCGGAACATCAGTTCGTAGTTGTTCAGGTACATCCACCGTTCGGGCTCGTTGGCCAGGTCCAGGCGCATTCGGTAGGCGCCCTGAACGCCCGAATAGACGACCGGCCCGTCGTTTCGGGGCAGAGCTCTCCCGGCCCACTTGGCCAGTCGGTTCTTGTACCGGGTCCACGGGGCGACCTGATTGAACCAACGAATCAGTCGAACCGGCGCCTGCATGAAATTCCTCCGCCGAACAAGCCCATCGGCAGCGGGGTTAGCGAAACGACAACAGGAGCGGCATTCTAGGGCTCGGCCGGGGCGTGAGCAAGCGAGCTTGTCGGGTGGACCTGGACCGATTGTCTGCCGGGAGCCCGAAGGGAGTTGTTCCGCACTTGAACGCCAAGTAACATCCTGCGTGCGTTCGAAGGAGCGCCGAGCGACGTGAGCAACGCACTGGATCTGGCCATCATCATTGTGTCGTGGAATTGCAGTGACGCTTTGGCCGATTGTCTGCGCTCGCTGGCCGACGGCGCCCGTGAGGCCGACGATATGCTCAGCTATGAGACGGCCGTCGTCGACAATCGGTCCGCTGATGACACGGTCGAGCGTCTGCGCCGTGAGTTCCCGGACGTGCGCATAATCGCCAACGACAAGAACGTGGGATTCGCCGCGGCCAACAACCAAGGCATCGAGGCGACGACGGGGCGGCACGTCCTGCTGCTCAACCCCGACACGATCGTTGCTCCCGGGGCCCTGGTCACGCTGGTCCGAGCCCTGGAGGCCGATGCGACCATCGGGTGCCTGGGTCCGATGCTGCTCAATGCCGACGGGAGTCTTCAGCCTTCGGTTCGCCAACTGCCCACCGTGGCGGCGTTCTGTCATCGCTACACGCCGCTACGTATGCTGAAGGTCTGCAAGGGCGCGTACGCTCGCTACAAGATGCGCGACTTTGACTACGACCGGGCAGCCGACGCTCCGTCGCTGGTCGGCGCGGCGATGTGCATGCCGCGTCGCATCCTGCAACAGGTTGGGCTGATGGATGAACGGTTCTTCCTGTACTTCGAGGAAACCGATCTGTGTCGCCGGATCGCCGAGGCCGGCCACCGCGTGTGCTATACGCCGGTCGCCCAAATCACCCACATTGGCAACGTCTCGGGCATCCAGAGCACGCCGGCGCTGCTGTATCGCCGGAGCATGCTGAAGTATGTGGCCAAATACGGGGGGGGGTGTGGGGGCATGAAAGCGTTTGGCCTGCTGGTCGGTATGTTCGTGCAGGAGTTGATGCAACTGACCTTCTGTGTGCCCGTGAGCGGCCTGATGTTTCTGTTCGGCCAGTGGCGGCCGGCCGCCAAGAAATGGCGACGAGCGGCCTACGCGGCGCGATTCCTTTTTCGCGACGGCTGGCAAATGCTCACGGGGAAGTGATCGCGCTAGGTCGGCGGCATGGCGTGGTCGCCGTCGACCCTCAGCTTGACTTGCCGATTCACCTTGCCGAGAATGCCTCTTTGGACACCTTCCTATAAGCGAGTAGGCGATATGAACTCCACCATGAAGGGCATTGTTCTTGCCGGTGGGCGGGGCACCCGGCTGCACCCGGTGACGCGCGCGGTGAGCAAGCAACTGCTTCCCGTGTACGACAAGCCGATGGTCTACTACCCCATCAGTTTGCTCATGCTGGCCGGCATCCGTGAGATTCTTGTGATTTCCACGCCCGAGGATCTCCCGCAGTTCAGGAATCTCCTCGGTGACGGCCGTCGCCTGGGCGTGAGCTTCCACTACGCCGAACAGGCTCGCCCGGCCGGCCTGGCCGAAGCGTTCGTGATCGGCGCTCCGTTTATCGATGGCCATTCGGCCTGCCTGGTCCTGGGCGACAACATCTTGTTCGGCAACGGACTGACGGAAGTCCTTCGGCAGGGGGCGTCGATCAAGTCCGGCGCGTCGATTTTCGGCTACCGCGTCAGCAACCCGCAACGATACGGTGTGGTCGAGTTCAACGCCGCCGGCCAAGCCGTCAGCATCGAGGAAAAACCCGCCGAGCCCAAGAGCAAGTACGCCGTGCCGGGATTGTACTTCTATGATTCGCAAGTCGTCGAGCGAGCCCGATCGCTAAAGCCCAGCGCACGCGGCGAGTTGGAAATTACCGACCTGAACCGTCTCTACATGGAGGCCGGCCAACTCGACGTGCAATTGCTGGGCCGGGGGATCGCCTGGTTCGATACGGGCACGAACCGCAGCCTCCTGGAGGCGGGCAATTTTGTCGAAGCCATCGAAGAGCGACAGGGCATCAAGATCGCGTGTCTGGAGGAAATCGCGCTCGACCAGGGCTGGATCGACCTGTCGGACGTCCTGGCCGAGGCCGACACCATGGGCGACAGCGCCTACGCGCAGTACCTTCGTTCGCTGGCGGAGGATCGGTAAATGATGCGCACCGACACCTCCCTGCCGGGCGTCTGCGTGCTCCAGCCGGTTGTTCATCCGGACGGCCGCGGTTACTTCCTGGAGACCTATAACCAGCGGACATTCAACGATGTCGGCATCGAGAGTGTCTTCGTTCAGGACAATGAATCGTGCTCGCAAAAGGGCGTACTGCGGGGCCTGCATTATCAGTTGGCCCACCCGCAAACAAAGCTGGTCCGCGTGCTGGCGGGGGAGATTTTCGACGTTGCCGTTGACGTTCGGCGCGGCAGCCCCACGTTCGGCCGGTGGGTGGGCGAAACACTTTCCGCCGAGAACAAGAAAATGCTGCTGGTCCCCGAGGGCTTCGCTCACGGCTTCCTGGTAATGCGCGACATGACTCAAGTTGCCTACAAATGCTCAGACTTCTACGCCCCGGCCGAAGAACGCGGCGTGATCTGGAACGATCCGGTGTTGGCCATTGCCTGGCCGTTGGAGGGCGATCCGATCTTGTCAGACAAGGATCGGGCCTACGATAGGCTGGCCGATTGCGACCCCGAGCAGTTGCCCATTTTCGGTGAGGGCGGCTCATGAAGCTGCTGATCACCGGCGCCAAGGGGATGCTGGGCCGGACGCTGATGCGGCGGCTTGGCGAGCACGACTGTTGTGGTACGGATCTGGACGATTGTGATATCACCCGGGCCGATCAGGTGGACGCCGCCGTTGCGTCGTGGGAGCCAGACGTCGTGATCCACTGCGCCGCGATGACGGCGGTCGATGATTGCGAGATGCAATCGGACTTGGCGTTCGCGGTCAACGAAACGGGCTCGGCCAACGTGGCGGCCGCCTGCGGTCGCCACGGGGCGAGGCTCATCGCTATCTCCACGGACTACGTTTTCGCCGGCGATCTGGATCGGCCGTATCTGGAGTCCGACCCCACCGGCCCGCGGACCGTGTATGGCGCGTCGAAATTGGCCGGTGAAGAGGCGATCCGCGCCGGATGTGCGGATCATCTGATCTGTCGAGTGGCGTGGCTGTACGGGCCTGGCGGACCGAGCTTCCTGCACACCATGCTCAAGCTTGGCGCATCGGCGTCGGA
Source organism: Phycisphaerae bacterium (assembly GCA_011050235.1). GTDB lineage: Bacteria > Planctomycetota > Phycisphaerae > SM23-33 > SM23-33 > HyVt-337. Next base: position 15,992 of record DRGC01000017.1, read on the forward strand.
ATTGAAGATCGTCGACGATCAGATCGGCAATCCGACATCGACCGACGCGGTGGCCGGTCACGTGCAGCTGTTATTGCGGGCGCCCGTTACGGGCGTTGCTCATCTCACTTGCGAGGGCGAAGCAACGTGGTACGCGTTCGCTCAGGAGATATTCCGGCTGGCGGACATGCCGGTCCCCCTGACCCCGTGCACGACGGCCGAGTTCCCGCGTCCGGCCCCGCGCCCGGCCAACTCACGGCTCGATAACGCCGCGCTTCGTCGGCACGACCTGCCTGCCATGCCGGACTGGCGGGCGGCTCTGGCCGACTTCATGCGAGAAAACCCCCATGGCTGAAATATCTCACACCCCGAGAGTCGTCATGGTTACCGGCGGGGCGGGCTTCATCGGCAGCAATTTCGTTCGACACTTATTGGCGGCCGACCCGGCGGTGCGGGTGATCAACTATGACGCCCTGACCTATGCGGGCACGTTGGCCAACCTCGAGGGCGTCGACGAGCAGTATGCGTCGCGCTATCGCTTTATCCAAGCCGACATCTGCGACGCCGACGCCGTTCGTGGCGTGATGACGGACGAGAACGTCGATACCCTTGTTCACCTCGCCGCCGAAAGCCACGTCGACCGGTCCATCGCCGAGCCGGGCGCATTCCTGCAGACAAACGTGATGGGCACCTACAATCTGCTCGAGGCCGCCCGGGAGGTCTGGAAGGGCCGGGACGATGTCCGGTTCCATCACGTGGGGACCGACGAGGTCTATGGCTCGTTGGAGCCGGAGGGGTACTTCACCGAAGAAACGCCCTATAATCCCAGCAGCCCTTACAGTGCGTCCAAGGCGGCGTCGGACCATTTGGTCAGCGCCTGGGCGCGCACCTACGGGGTGCCGGCGACGCTATCGTTGTGTTCGAACAACTACGGCCCGTACCAATTCCCCGAGAAGCTGCTGCCCCTGATGATGTGCAACGCGCTGCTGGAGACCCCCCTACCGGTCTACGGGGACGGCAAGAACGTCCGCGACTGGCTGCACGTGGAAGACCACTGCAGGGCTTTGGACCTGATCGTCCGCCGAGGTGAACCCGGGCGCAGCTACAACATCGGCGGCAACAACGAGTGGCGAAACATCGACGTGGTCGAGTTGCTGTGTGATCTGCTTCAGAAGGCTCGGCCCCCCAAGCAGGTCAAGCACTACCGAGAGCTGATCACTTTCGTGCCGGATCGCCCCGGGCACGACCGTCGTTACGCGATCGACGCCGAGAGAATCCGCAGCGAGTTGGGCTGGACGCCCGCATGGCAATTTGAGGATGGGCTGGCCCAGACGCTCCGGTGGTACTTGGACAACCAGCACTGGCTGGACCGAATCAGCCGCGAGAAATACGACGGCCGCCGATTGGGGCTGCTCGGCTAACGGCGAATCGGTTGCCGCCGGTTCGGTGGGGTCCTCTGGGGAGGCCGACGGACGGCCATAGAATGTGCGGCGATCTGCGGGGCCGACCATGTTTTGCTTTTCGTGAACGCCCTTCGCTACACTACGGCCACTTACCTAACCAAGAGACCGGGAGCACAGGACATGGCAAGAAGCTCGACGACCAGCGGCAGCGGACAAGAATACGTCATCCGAGTCAATGTCGGCGGCGAAGAAGTCTCCGACTGGACCGGAAGACTCTGGCACTCGGACCGGGAGTACGTCGCCGGCTCGTGGGGATGCCTGGATTCAGCGACCACCGACATCCTATCCACGAAAGAGAACGTCGCCTGCATCGAGATGATCGATCTCTTCCAATCGATGCGCCAGGGCGAACGGCTGCGGTATCGGTTCGACGTGCCCAACGGCAGCTATTACGTACGGCTGCTCTTTGCCGAGATCTACTGGACCTCCAGCGACGCCGAGAAACAGCAGGTCCGCGTCCAGGGCAAGACGGTCCTGAACCACTTCAACATCTTCGACGACGCCGGCAGGAACATCGAGTACGAGAAAGTCGTCACCGCCAAGGTCACCCGCGGACGGCTGGACGTGGAGTTCATCGGCCAATCGCTGCCCATGCACTCGGGGGCGCGGGTCTCGGCGATCGAGGTCTCCCGCATCGGCGGCGCGCCGCCCGCGACGAAGGCGGCGCCAAAAGCCAAGCCCAAACGCGCTGCCGCCAAAGGTCCGTACAACGTCGTGCTGGTCTCGTTGGACACGCAGCGACGCGACTACGTGCACGCATACGGCCATCCGAAGAAACTCTCCCCGGTCATGGACGACCTGATCCGAAGCGGCGTGAAGTTCGACAACTGCGTGGTCAACTGCGGCTGGACGCTGCCGCAGCACACCACGCTGATCACCGGCGCCTATCCGATCAAACACGGGCAGATATTCCTCTCCCGCATCCGGCGGCTGGATGAGCGTTTCACGACGCTGGCTGAAGTCTTCCAGAAAGCGGGCTATATGACGTACGGCTTCGGCAACCAGAACGGCTACGGCGGCGGGTGGGAGTACGGCTTTGACCGCGGCATGCGGAGCTACACCACCGCCTTCCCCTACAACAACATGATGGAGCTGACGCCCGAAGCCATCGGCAGCAGCCTGCGGGCGGCGGCCGGGACGCCGTTTTTCCTGTACCTGCACACCAACGACACGCACGAGCCGTTCGCGGCAAGCGAGCCGTTCGGCACGATGTGGGGCGGCTCGTACATCAACAAGTACGAGGGCGAGGTCAGCTACGTCGACCACTGCCTGGGGAAGATCTTCGAGCAACTCGCCGAGCTGGACGTGCTGGACCGGACGCTGATCGTGGTGACGAGCGACCATGGCAGCGAGTTCGCCGAGCACGGCTTTTACGAGAAGAAGCTCAACCTCTACGACGAGATCGTCCGCATTCCGCTGATCATGTCGCTGCCCGGTGTGCTGCCCAAGCGGGCGACCGTGCCGGGGCTGTGTCAGACCAGCGACATCGCGGCGACGATCCTGGATATCTGCTCGCTTCCGATCCCCAAGTCCGCCGACGGGCCGAGCCTCCTGCCCCGCATCCAGGGCAAGCGCAAGCGCGGCTGGCCGATCGTGTTCGCCCACACGCATCATGAGAAGTGGTACAACTACGAGCATTTCTCAGCCACCACCGAGCGATTCAAATTCATCCGCTGCGCCCCGTTCAACAAGCGCCCGGAGCGATTGAAAGGCAACGTCGGCGAGCGCTTCGCACGGCTGCTGAAGGTCGCCCAGCTCCGCAACGGCTACTGTCGCGAACTCTACGACCTCAAAGCCGACCCCGCCGAGCAGAACAATATCGTCGCAACGTCCCCGAAAGTCGCCGCCGACCTGGAACAGCAGCTCAACCAGTGGATCAAGAACTGCCGCTACAAGCCGGTCAAATCCGGCATGGCGAAGCGGCCGTAGAAGCAAATCGCGGCGGGTCAGGAGACCCGCCGCGCTTACGTTGATCGGGACGCACCCTACCAATTGTCAGATCTTCACCGCTGTGGATTTCGATTCGGCCAGGACTTCGTCGGCGGTGACTTCTCGGCCTAGGCGGTCGGAGAGGTAGATGCCTTCGCTGATGAGCATGGTGGCCAGGGCAGTCTCGGCGGTCGGGAGCAGATCGACGTCGCCGCGGAGGGCGGCAATCCAGTGAGACTGCGGGGAATCGTAGGCCGTCTGCATCTCGTCGAGCTGGCGCCACCGCCAGTCCGTGCCCTTGAGATCGAATCCGGCATCCATTTCCACGTCGTCAAGGGTGGTGTGAAAACTGAACGGACTCAGTCGAATGCCGCCTTGCGAGCCGACGATCGAACTTCCCTCGAAGCCGTCCAGATGAATGGCCCACGCTTCGATGATATCGAGCGTGATCCCATCGGAGAACTTGACGAACCCGAGGCCGAGCTCTTCGACGTCGTAGCCGCTGGATTCGCGGCGGGCGGTGTCCATGTCGGTTTCCTGGTACACCTTGCCGCTGATCCGCTGGACGGCCGGCAGGCCCAGCAGATGCAGCATGCGGGCGATGTGGTAGACGCCCATGTCATACAGCGCCCCGCCGGCGGCGACCTTCTTCTGCACGAACTGTTCCGTGCCGTAACCATCCACGAACGGACGGCCGCGGCGGCGGAAGCCCGTCGACCGAGCATGGAAGACCTTGCCGAGGCGGCCGGCGTCGATCAGGCGCCGGGCGACCTTGGTTTCCTTATCGAATAGCGTGCCGAGCTGAATGCTGAGCTTGCGGCCGCACGCTTTGGCGGTTTTGAGCATCTTGACCGCATCGACATAGGCCCCGGCCATAGGCTTTTCGCAGTAGACGTCCTTGCCGGCCTCGAGGGCGGCGACGGTAAAGGGCATGTGCAAATTGTTGTGCAGGCAGACGTCGACGGCGTCGATATCGTCGGCGGCGAGCAGCTCGCGGAAGTCCGTGGTGGTCCGCTCGATGCCAAAATTCTCGCTTGCTTCGGTCAGGGCGGCCTCGTCGAGGTCCGCAGCAGCCACGAACTTGACGCCCGGGATGTCCTTGTACTCGTTCAGGTGGATCTTGCCGATCTGCCCCACTCCAATGATGCCAAGACGAATTTCCTTCATGGTCGTTGTTCCTCATTCATTTCCGTAGGGCGGGTCCGCCACGGCGGATTGCCCGCGGGATCTTGATCCACGTTCTAACGCGTGGGCAACAAGTTGCCCACCCTACAGCGGCAGTGTGACGGTCTTTCCGGTCTTGGCCGATTCGTATGATGCCAGGACCACTTCCAACACGTCCCGCGCCCACTGGCCGGTGACGCGCGGGGTGCCCTCTTCGTTTTCGATCAGGTCGACGATGACTTCGACGGACGGCTTGCCTTCGGAAAGGTCCGGCTTGTGCCACGGATCGTCGCCCTCGCCCGGCAGCTTCGGGCTGTTGACCAGCAGCGGCCCGGCCGGGTCATCGAGGATAATCGTGCCCTCGGTGCCGTAGATCGCGCTGTTGCTGCGGTCGGCCATGCGGGTGAAGCTCACGTCGGTGACGACCATCATGCCGCTTTCGAACTTGATCGTGGTCACCGAGTTGTCCTCGACCTGGATGTCTTTGACCGGGAAATCGCCCAGTACCCGTTCTTTGAAGGCGATGCTCGTCATGCCGGATACTTCCTTCGCCGGCCCGAACAGAAACAGCGAGTCATAGATCGGGTGGACGCCCAGGTCCATCAGGGCCCCGCCGCCGGCCTTGGCCGGGTCGTAGAACCATGCCTCGAACGGGCTGTAGATCAGCCCTTCGTGGCCGGTATGGAAATGCGCCAACGTCGGCTTGCCGATGGCGCCGGAATCGATGATCTCCTTGACCTTGACTATCTCGGGCTTGGAGTCGTGGACGAACGGCGGGCAGATCAGTTTGACGCCCGCTTTGGCGGCTGCGGCGATCACCTTGTCCGCATCGGCCAGCGTCAGCGCGATGACCTTTTCCATGCAGATGTGCTTGCCCGCTTTGGCCGAGGCGGTTGCGAACTCGACATGCTGGCCGGTCTCCGACGAGATGCAGACCACGTCGATATCGTCGCGGGCGAGCATCTCGGCGGGGTCGGTGTAGAAGTCGGCAATGTGCTCCGCCTCGGGGCCGAGCATCCCCTTGGCGCGATCCATGTCGGGATCGGCGACGGCCTTCACGTCCGCCCAGGTCGACTCCCGCAGTTCGTTGGCGTACCAGCCGGTGTGCACGTGGGCGCCGCCGAGGATGCCCACGCCGTATGTCTTGTCTCGTTTCGCGCTCATGGTTCGTCTTTCCCTTATGAAAGCGGCAGTTCGATGGGCTTGCCTTCGGCGGCGGACCGATAGGCCGCTTCGATCAGTTGCACGGCGTCGCGGCCATCCTGGCCGGGCGTGATCGGCTGCGTGCCGTTTTGGATGCAGTCGACAAAATGCGCGATGCGGTCGAGGTAGATGTTGCTGCCCTCGTCAGCCGTGATCGGGTTCCAGCCCTTCTTGAAGTCGCCCTTGTCGGCCTTGAGGAAGATTCGCGGGCCGTCCGGGCCGCTCAGTTCGATCAGCCCGTCCGAGCCGAGGATCTCCTGCCGGTCGTGCCCGGTGGGCGAGACCCACGAGCAGTAGAGCACGCCGACGGCGCCGCTGTCGAAGCGGAGCATCATCGCGAGCGAGTCTTCCACGGTGGTCTCGGGCGCAGAGGTGATATTGACGTCCCATTCACCGTCGCCCCACCACTCGAAGACGGGGTGGTTCTTTTCGAACGTGTCGGTCAGGGCGTAGACGCTCTTGACCGGCCCCAGCCAGTACTGCCACATGTAGGCCGTGTAGATCACGATGTCCATGCCCGCCCCGCCGCCGGCGATGTCCTTGTCGTAGAACCACTCGGCGCCGACCATGTGATACATGCCGCCGACGTTGGCGATCTCGTAGGGCCGGCCGATCAGCCCGTCGTCGATGAGCTGTTTGATCTTGTTGTTCATCGGGCTGAAGCGATCGTGGTGGGTGACCATCAGGACCACGCCGGACTTCTTGGCCGCTGCGATCATGGCGTCGCATTCGGCCACGGTGCGGGCCATCGGCTTTTCGACCAGCACGTGCTTGCCGGCCTCTGCGGCGGCGATGGCGGCCGGGGCGTGCCATTTCGGCGGCGTGGTCACGTCGACCGCGTCGATATCGTCGCGGGCGATCAATTCGTTGAAGTCGGTGTACCAGGCCTCGGCCCCGTACTGCTCAGCCGTCTTGCGTGCCGATTCTTCGACAACGTCGGCCACCGCGACGATCTTCGCGCCTTCAAGACCGTCCCAATGCGGCAAATGCGCCGCCTGAGCAATCCCACCGCATCCGATAATGCCAACTCGTAGTTCTTTCATGGGTACCTCATTGTGTTTCGTTGCAGGGCAGTGGGCTAAATTCGAAATCCGAAATACGAAATACGAAATACGAAACGTCTCATCCTGACACCGCGTGTAATCGAAGCTGTTTGGGATTTCGTGCTTCGAATTTGTTTCGAGCTTCGGGTTTCGGATTTCGAGTTTTCAAATGCATCCGACGTCTTCTGCCGCCTGTGATCCTCGAACATGTCTATATATGGTCCGGCATGCCGCCCGGTTCGCGGAGCTTCGGCTCGCGTAGCGGCTCGTCACAGGCTATGTCCGCCAGGGCGCGCTGAACGGCTGCGACCTGATAGGCCACCTCCGCATATTCGTTGCGCCCCGTGTGATGTTCGACGCCCCAGTAGCCGTCGTAGCCCGCCTTTTGCAAGATGGCAATCGCATCGGCCAGGCGCGTTTCAGTCGTCTGGGCGTCCACGTGGGTGTGCATGCACCATGGCGCCAGCCGCCGGTCGCCCTCATCGCTGGAGACACCCTCCCAATGTCCCAGGTGGATCAGGATCCCGAAACCGGGATGGTCCACAGCCTTGGCCAGCCGCTCCATGTTGTCGGGGACGAGCTCCGGCCCCCAGTGGCTCTCGGGGCCGGCCTTGATGCCGTTGTCATGGGCGAACTGGGCGAACTCGCGCATGGTCGCTGCGATCGTGTCGAACTGCTCGTCGCTCCACTGGGTCCCCTTGCCGCCGGCGTCGATACGGACGGTCCTGGCCCCCATAGCGACGCCCGCTTGCAGTTGCCGCATCGCCACCTTGCGGGCATGCGCCCGCTCGTCGGCCGCGGGCCACCAGACATGACATCCGTCCACACAATAGTTGGCGTGGACGAGTTCCCGCTCGTCCAGGCTGCGTCGGACGTTCGCCTGAAACGCCGGGTCGAATGCCTGCTCGTCCGGAGTGAACCCGTTCCAGATATCGACCGCGCGGAGGTCGTGGCGGAACCGCACGCTCTCCAGGCATCCGAAGATGTCCATCAACCCCTGTTCCAGCAACCCGTGATACGCATAGGTCGCAATCGAAACCTTCATACGCACACTCCTCACACTGCCCAGCCGCCCACCGGCACACGGCCGCGCGGCATCGGGGGCCACCTTCATACCATATCCCCCCACCGACTTGCACACCCCAAAATCCCCGCTTCGAAGCGATGGGGGTCCGGGGGAGCTTTGGAGACATACGAAAGCTCGCCGTTGACAGCTAACACCGCGCGCCCTATACTTGTGTTGTCGATGCGGGCCATCGACAGATTGTGAGATTTCAGGACGAATGAACGCGCGAACGTTTAACATGCACCATCATGCTCATTTGACCCGAAAGGGCCGGACGATGGTGTAGTCTGCCGTTTGTGACACGACACCAACAACGCCGGCCTCCCGCCGGCGTTTTTTTTCGTTCATCGCCAGCTGTGGGGTCGCCGATTGGAGAAACATGATGAACGATGACACAACAGAGATCAGACTGGCCCTGCCCAAGGGTCGCATGCAGGCGGGGATTCTGGACTTGCTGGCGGGGGCCGGCATCCACATCACCGTCAGCGCCCGCGGGTATCGGCCTTCGCTGTCGTTGCCGGGCTTCGAGGCCAAGCTGCTCAAGCCGCAGAACGTCGTGGAAATGCTGGCAGCCGGATCGCGCGACCTTGGCTTCGCCGGGGCGGACTGGGTGACCGAACTCGACGCCGATCTGGTCGAGCTGCTGGACACCGGCTTGGACTCGGTGGGGATCGTCGCAGCCGCTCCGGTCGATCTGGTCCAGGACGGCCAACTGCCCAAGCGGCATCTGGTCGTCGCCTCCGAACTCGAGCGGATCACCACCGACTGGATTCGCTCGAAAGGTCTGGACGCCACGTTCGTGCGGACCTACGGCGCGACGGAAGTCTTCCCGCCCGAAGATGCCGATGTCATCGTCGACGTCACGGCCACCGGCGAGACGCTCGAGGCCAACAAGCTGGTAATCGTTGAGGAACTGTTCCGCTCATCGACACGTCTGTTCGCCAGCCCGGGAGCGTTGGCCAACCCCGCCAAGAAGGCGCGAATCGACGAGTTGCTGCTGCTGCTCACATCGGTGCTCGAAGCGCGGCGGCGGATGATGGTCGAGGTCAATGTGCCCGCGGATATCCTGGAAGACGTCATCGCCATCCTGCCGGGCATGGGCGAACCGACGATGGCGCCGCTGCACGGCGGGACAGGTTATGCCGTCAAGGCGGCTGTGCTCAAGAAAGACCTGACCCGGATCATTCCGGAGATCAAACGCCGCGGCGGCACGGACATCGTCGTCACGGAACTCTCGCAGATCGTTCCATAGGAACCCCACCCATGAACGATAGACCGATCTCCCCGCAACCGTCACCTTTCGCCGCAGCGGTGAAGACCTATCGCCCGCCTGTCCCGCTGGCGCCCACGGACCTGCGCCTCAGCGGCAACGAGGGCTCACTGCTCATGACGAACTGGCTGGGTGTGCTGGGCGACCTGGCCCCGCAGACCATCAGCCGATATCCATCCGTCGCCGAGCTGGAGGGGGATATCGCCCGCGCGTTCGGCCTCCAGCGGCAGCAGGTGCTCGCCGGCACGGGCGGTGACGATGCGGTCGAACGGACGATTCGCGCGTACCTGTGTCCCGGACGTGAGATCATCCTGAACGAGCCGAGCTTTGTGATGCTCCAGCGATACGCGACGCTGGCCGGCGGCGACTGTGTGTTCGTGCCCTGGCTGGCCGGGCCGCTGCCGGTCGATGAGATGCTCGCCGCCGTCACCGAGAGGACGGTCATGATCACTGTGGTCTCGCCGAATAACCCCACCGGCCTGGTCGCCACGGTCGAAGACCTCCGACGCCTGCGCCGCGAGGCCCCGTCGGTGCTGCTGCTGGTGGACCTGGCCTACGGCGAGTTCGCCGACGACGACCTGACCGACGCGGCGCTGTCCCTGCCGAACACGGTCGTCATTCGCAGCTTCTCCAAGGCGTGGGGCCTGGCCGGTCTGCGGGTCGGCTGGGCGGCGGGGCCCGCCGACGTCATCGAACACCTGCGGGCGGTCGGCCATCCGTATCCGGTCTCGTCGCTGTCGATGGCGATCGTCTCGCACATGCTGCAGCACGGGCGGGAGGACGTCGAGACGTTCGTCGGCCAGGTGCGCACCAGCCGCCGCACGCTCTCGCAGACGCTGCAACGCGGCGGCGGCGAAGTGACGCCGTCGCAGGGCAACTTCGTGCTGGTCCGCTTCGATAATGCCGTCTGGGTCCGAGACGCCCTGGCGGGCATGGGCATCGCCGTCCGCGCCTTTCCCGAAGTCCCGGTCCTCCACGACCGGCTGCGGATCACCGTCCCCGGCGAGAAGACCGTCCTGGGGAGACTTTGCGAAGCGCTCGAGACCGTCCTCCAGCCGGAAGCGATTCTGCTGGACGCCAAACTCGCCGATCACCAGGAAACCGTCCGGCCCGCGTGCAAGGGCCTCGCCCTCGGCGTGGTTGCCGGGCCCGCCGCCGATGACATCCGGCAGACGTGCAGCCAGTTGGGCGTCGAGCGGGCGTGGATGCTGACAGCCGGCGCCGAAACCACCGGCGCGGCCCGACAGGCCGGGGTCCTGCCCGTTGCCGTCGCCACCGCGGACGGCTTGTCCGAGACCGACCTGCTGACAGCCGGCGCCGCCAAGGTCCTGAGCGACGTCGCGCAGATTAAGGAGCTCCTGCCATGAAAAAGCGGTCTGCAACTATCGAACGCAAGACGGCCGAAACCGACATCCGCCTGACGCTCAATCTGGATGGAACCGGCCAAGCCGACGTGAACACCGGCATCGGATTCTTGGATCACCTCCTGACATCGCTAGCGCGACACGGACGGTTCGATCTGGAGCTTTCGTGCCAAGGCGATCTCCAGGTCGATGACCATCACACCGCGGAGGACTGCGCCATTGTCCTCGGCGAGGCGATCGACAAGGCCCTGGACCAGCGGCGCGGCATCAACCGCTTTGGCTGGGCCCTGGCGCCGTTGGACGAGGCGCTGGCCCGGGCCGCCGTGGACCTGTCCGGCCGAGGCATGGCCGTGGTGCGCCTGGACCTCAGCGGCCAGCCGCTCGGAGATCTGCGGGCCGAGAACATCCCGCACGTCATTCGCTCCCTGGCCGCCTCGGCCAAGGCGACGATCCACCTCGACGTGCTGCGCGGCGACAACGATCACCACCGCGCTGAGTCGGCGTTCAAGGCCCTGGCGCTGGCGCTTCGCCAGGCCGTCGCCACCGACGGCACGGACCAGATCCCCAGCACGAAGGAAACACTGAAGTGACAGGTCCGGATGTCATCGTCGTTCGTACCGGCACAGCCAACGTCGCCTCGATCCTGGCCGCCCTGGGCCGCCTTGGGGCGACCGGGCGGATCAGCAGCGATCCGCGGGAGGTCCAGCGGGCCGACCGCCTCGTCCTGCCGGGCGTGGGGACGTTCGGCGCGGCGATGGCGCGCCTGGACTCCGACGGCCTCGTCGGACCCCTTCGCAAACGCCTTGACGACGACCGACCGACACTGGCCGTCTGCGTCGGCATGCAGTTGCTGCTCGAAACCAGCGAGGAAAGCCCGGGCGCCGAGGGCCTGAGGGCCTTTGCCGGGACGCTTGAGCCGTTCTCCGGCGATATTCGCGTGCCGCAGATGGGCTGGAACAACGTGACGGCCTCAGCCGATTGCCGCATCCTGGCCTCCGGTTATCTGTACTTCGCCAATTCATACCGGTTGGCTGCGCCCCCGGATGGCTGCGCTGCGGCGACGGCCGACTACGGCGGCCGATTTGTCGCCGCGTTGGAGCGAGGCCATCTCGTAGCCTGCCAGTTTCATCCGGAGCTGTCGGGCGTGTTGGGGCTGGACATCATGCGACGCTGGCTCAACGGCGCCGGCCAGGAGAGACCATCGTGCTGACGGTGCGAGTGATTCCATGTTTGGACGTCCGCGACGGACAGGTCGTCAAGGGCGTGCAGTTCCAGAATCTTCGGGCCGCCGGCGATCCGGCCGAACTGGCGGCTGAATATGAGCGACAGGGCGCCGACGAGCTGGCGCTGCTGGATATCTCCGCCACGCCCCAGGGCAAAAGGACGTGCGTCGAAACGATCCGGCGCGTGCGGGCGGCGCTGATGCTACCGCTGCTCGTCGGCGGCGGCGTCCGCTCGGTCGACGACGCCGCGGCGCTTCTGGAAGCGGGCGCCGATAAGGTGTCCATCAACACCGCTGCGGTCGAGCGGCCGGAGCTGATCGACGAACTGGCCGACCGCTTCGGCCGACAGTGTATGGTCCTCGCAATCGATGCGGCGATGGCGACCGATGATAGGTTCGAAGTCGTCACGCGGTCAGGCAAATGCCGCACCGGGATCGATGCGGCCGTCTGGGCCGGCCAGGCCGCCCAGCGCGGCGCCGGTGAGATCCTGCTGACCTCGTGGGATCGAGATGGGACCCTGGAGGGATATCACCTCGGGCTCATCACGCAGGTCGCCGGCGAAGTCGACGTGCCCATCATCGCATCGGGCGGGGCCCGCAGCGCCGAACACATGGCCGAGGCCGTCGCGGCCGGGGCGACCGGGTTGCTGGCGGCGTCGATCTTTCACTACCGCCAATGGACGGCCAGCCAGCTCAAGGATCAACTGGCGACCATGGGCGTGGAGGTCCGACCGTGATCATTCCCTCGATCGACATCATGGACGGCTGCGCCGTGCAGCTTGTGGGCGGCAAGGACAAGGCCATCGACGCCGGCGATCCGTTCCCCATCGCCGAGCGGTTCGCGCTGGCCGGCGAGATCGCCGTCATCGACCTCGATGCCGCCATCGGCAACGGCGACAATCGTGACCTGATCGCCAGGCTGGTCGACCGATTCCCCTGCCGCGTCGGCGGGGGCATTCGCACGCGAGACAGGGCCCTGGAATGGCTGGACGCCGGCGCCAGGCGCATCATCATCGGCACGGCCGCCGAGCCAGAGCTGCTTGAGGCCCTACCCCGCGAGCGCGTTGTCGTCGCCCTGGACGCTTACCATGGCGACGTCATGGTCGAGGGATGGCGCCGGCCAACCGGGCGGAACGTCCTGGACCGGATCGCCGAACTGAAGGGCCTCGCCGGGGGGTTCCTGGTCACCTGGATCGAGAAAGAGGGCCGACTGACCGGCGTCGACCTCGACAAGATCGCCGAGGTGGTCCGCGCCGCCGGCGACGTGCGTGTAACGGCGGCCGGCGGGATCACCACGACCGACGAAATCGCCGAGATCGACCGCCTGGGCGCCGACGCACAGGTCGGCATGGCGCTCTATACGGAACAGATGGATTTCGCCGAGGCCATCGTCGCGCCGATGCGGTCCGATCGGCCGGACGGCCTCTGGCCCACCGTCATCGTCGACGAGCGCGGCTGCGCGCTGGGCCTGGCCTACTCCGACCTGGACAGCGTCAAAGCCGCCGTCACCGGCCGGGAAGGCGTGTACCATTCGCGCACCCGAGGCCTGTGGGTCAAAGGCCAAAGCTCCGGCAACACACAACAACTCTTGCGCATCGACCTCGACTGCGACCGCGACACATTGCGCTTCATGGTCCGTCAGGCAGGTGAGGGATTCTGTCACCATGGATCGTGGACGTGTTGGGGCGACGACCGGGGCCTGGCCCGCCTGGCCCGGCGACTTCTCGCCCGCGCGGGCCAAGCGCCCGAGGGATCGTACACGAAGCGATTGCTCGATGACCCCGCCCTGCTGGCGGCCAAGCTGACCGAAGAGGCCAACGAACTGATCGAGGCGGACACTCCCGATGACGTCGCCGCCGAGGCGGCCGATGTGATCTATTTCGCCTTGGTCGCGATGGCCCGTGCGGGCGTAGGTCTCGCCGAGATTGAGGATGTCCTCCAGCGGCGCGAATGGCGCGTGACTCGCCGCCCGGGCGACGCCAAGACGGAGACGAACGAATGACCGCCGGCCCGCTCACACTCATCTCCGCCGCTGACCTGCCGCCCGCCCGCCGACAGGCGCTCGATGACGAGACCATCCGCACGGCCGGGCAGATCGTCCGGAACGTGCAGACCGGCGGGGAGGCCGCACTGCGACAGCACGCCGAACGACTGGGCGATCTGCAGCCGGGCCAGCCGCTGGTGATCGGGAAAGCGGAACTCAACGAGGCCCTATCCCAGATCGACAGCGAGACACGGGCGCTGATGGAGCGTGTTGCCGAGCGGATCCGAGCCTTCGCCAACGCACAGTTGAACAGCCTCAGCGCGTTTGAGTTGCCGATCCCCGGCGGCGCGGCGACTCAGTGCATCGATCCGGTGGAACGTGCGGGCTGTTACGCCCCGGGCGGCCGACATCCGCTGCCGTCGTCGGTGCTGATGACGGCCATCACCGCGCGCGTCGCCGGCGTGAAAGAAGTGTGGGTCGCTTCGCCCACCCCCCCGCCGGAAACGCTAGCCGCCGCGGCGATCTCCCGGGCCGATGGTCTCCTGGCCGTTGGCGGCGCGCAGGCCATCGCGGCGCTGGCCTTCGGCGCGGGCGTCCCCGCTTGTGACGTGATCGTCGGCCCGGGAAACCGCTTCGTCACAGCCGCCAAATACCTGGTCTCCGATCGCGTCGGAATCGACATGCTCGCGGGCCCGTCGGAACTGGTCGTCCTGGCCGACGAATCCGCCGACGCGTCCATGATTGCCGCGGACCTGTTGGCCCAGGCCGAACACGACCCCGACGCGAGGGTCATCCTCGTGGCCACCAGCCGCTCCGCCATTGACGCGGTCAACGAACACCTGGCCGCCCAACTGGAGGCATTGCCCACCGCGCCGGTCGCCCGACAAGCCCTCAGCAACGGCCTGGCCGTGCTCGCCGGCGACATGGATGAGGCCGTCCGGGTCTGCGACGACATCGCGCCGGAGCACCTGGAGCTGCACGTTGGATCGCCGCAGCGCATCGCCGCGCGCGTGAAGCACTTCGGGGCGCTGTTCGTCGGCCCGGGCGCCGCCGTCGTGCTCGGCGACTACGGCGCGGGGCCAAACCACACGCTACCGACAGGCGGCACGGCCCGACAGACCGGCGGGCTGTCCGTATTCAACTTCCTTCGAGTCCGGACCTCCCTCCGCATCGACGACACAGCCGCCGCGGAGGAGATGTTCAAGGACGCCGAACGATTGGCCCGACTGGAAGGCCTGGAAGCCCACGCCCGAGCCGCCGCCATTCGCCGCCGCACCGCCGACGAACCACCCGGCGCCTGACCAGTCGCGTAGGGTGGGCAACGAATGATCCGTTATAGCCCGTGGTCGGTTCGGGCGATGACGGTGTCCTGCAGTTCGGGGGTGAGGTTGCAGAAGTATTCGCTGTAGCCGCCGACCCGCACGATCAGGTCGCGGTGCTTGTCGGGCTCGGCCCGGGCGGCCAGGAGCTCGGCCCGGTTGAGCACGGAGACCTGTATCTGCATGCCGCCCTTGGCGAAGTAGGTGCGGACAAGGGAGGCGACCTTCTCCAGATCCTCGTCGCGCTCCATGATGGCCCGCTGCAGCCGGATGTTCAGCACGGGCGTGCCGACGGCCAGGTGGAGCGGGAGCTTGGTCACGGAGTTGAGCAGCGCGGTCGGGCCGTGCGTATCGTTGCCCTGGAATGCTCCGACCGAATCAGCCAACGGTTCGCCCGCCCGGCGGCCGTCGGGCGTGGCCCCGACGTAGGCGCCAGCGTATTCGTAGGTCACGAACAGGATGCAGGATGCGATGTAGCGTCCGCCTCGCGGGGGCTCGTAGGAATACAACTCGCGCCAGGCGTAATCGATGATCTCGCGGCCGAGTAAGTCCACGCGATCGTCATCGTTGCCGAACTTCGGCGCCGCCAGCAGCGCATGGCGGATGCCGTCGCAGCCGGCGAAGTCAGCGGCCAGGGCTGTCAGCAGATCGGCTCGGCTGATGGCGCCGTCCTGGTAGATGCACTTGCGAATCGCAGCCAGCGAATCGATGAGGTTGGCGATTCCCTGGTAGCTGACGACGCACCAGTTGTACCGCGCCCCGCCGGCCTCGAACGACTTGCGGCGGGCGATGCAGTCGCGCGTGAACAGCGTCCGGGCGAGCTTGGGGTCGCCCTGGGTGAATCGCTTCCTCAGTTGCTCGCAGTTCGACGCGGCGAACGAGGCGGTGAGGAATTGCACTTGGCCTTTGACGGCTGTGAGGAACTCGTCGAAGGACTCCATCTCCTCGAATCGGCCGGTGTGCGGGCCGCGCTGCTCGTGGGCATGGGGGTCGTAGCCGTCGGAGAGGGCCAGTTCCAGCGCCTTGGCGAGGTTGATCTCGCCCTCCAGGCTGCCCACGTTCGATAGCCCCGCGATCATGGTCTCGGTGCAGCCGCCAAAGCCGATCTCACAGGCGTCGGCATCGCTGAGGCCCATGTCCATGTCCCGCAGCGTCTGCACATAGAGATCGTCGTTATAGAGCGCCGGCCGCCCCGAGCCTTCGCGAAGAACCCGAAGCGCCTCCAGCAGCGCCGACTCGGGCGTGCGCGAGGTGATGCGGAAGGCGACGTTCGGCCGACGGAAGTGGTTCCGCCCGCAGGCGGCGATGAGCGCCAGCGTCAACGCGTTCGTGCCGTCCTCGCCTTCGGGCGTCCAGCCGCCGATCTGCAGGTTCCAGCCGTTGAAGATCTCGAAGTTCTCGAACACTTCATCAAGCAGGCGGTCAGCGTGAGCCTTCTCCAGCCGTCCGGCGGCGAGGTCCGCTTCGTAGAGACTCCCGAGCACCTGGTCCGGCCGGCCGATGCTGTCACAGCCATCGATCATCCAGGCGAGGTTGACGGCAAGCAGGCCCTGGCAAAACGTCTTCGACGGCTGCATGAAGCACTGGCCCAGCGCTTCACCGATCGCCACCAATTCCTCGCGCCGCTGCCCCGAAGCCGCTTCCGCCGCCGCGCCCACGGCCTCAAGCGTCCGCTCATAGAACGCCCGCACACCAATTGCGAAATCTTCAACCGCCAGCAGCAATTCAAGCGTTTCCGGCTCGGCGTCGGGCCCTTCGGCCCGCGTGCGGGCGATGGCGTCGGCCAGTTCCGCCTCCATCGACTCGAAGCCTTCATCCACCACCCGCCGCATGTCGGGGTTGCTGTGCGTGTAGCCGCCGAAGGAGATCAGCCGACGCTCGATGTCCGCAACCAGTTCGTCGATGAACGCGGCGTGCTGCGGAAACGCCTGCTTCTTCTCCTCGGCCACGATCTCATTGAGCCGCATCCCGCAGTGGTGATCATGATCCAGGATCAGACTCGTAGCGGTCCAGACGCCGTCAGAGCGCCAGGTCTTGGCATTCGGCAACGACTCCATCGGGATCAGCCATCGCCCCTCGGGAACGCGAATCTCCATGTTCTCGTACAGCCGCCGATACGCCCGTCCGTACGACGCCGGCCAGGGCTGCCCGATGGCCTCGTAGAATCCCATCGCCGCCCACTCACCAAGCTCAGCTAAGATTGTCGCATTTATTACCATTGAGTCGGCCCTACCTCCAAATCGGCTTGATTCTACCGGATCATGCCTCTCGCGGCAGCGGACTTATTTGATCCAGCTCGGCTGGGTGGGCTGGTCGCAGTGGGCCTGGAGGATATACGGGGCGGTCAATGCTTCGGGCTCTTGGGCGGGTAGGTCGATGGTGAGTGTCCCCCCGTCCTGGCGGAAGGTCAGCTCCGAGCCGCCTGTGGCGAGCGTTGCCGAGGCGCCTAGAAGCGCGACCTTCTCGACTTTCAGCGGTGCCGCGGTCTGGATCGGCTCGATCACGGCGCGGCCGCCGGCGGGCCACTGGCGGATGATGATGTTCAGGACGTTGCCCTTGGTGGTGAATCGCGTTTCGCCGCAGGCGACCGGGCAGAAGGGCCGCGTGTCGTAGATGGCGTCGCCGTTGACGTCCATCCAGCGGCCGATCTCGGCGAGAAGATCGATCACGCGCTGTTCGAGCGTGCCGTCGGGCTTGGGCGGGATGTTCAGCAGGAAGCAGCCGTTCTTGCTCACCACGTCGGTCATCAGGCTGAGGATCTCGGTAACCGAGTAAAGCTCGGCCGACGGGTTGTAGCTCCAACAGGCGTCCTGAAGCACGGGGAAATCGCACTGCCATGGCTGATAGCGGATGTCGGGCAGGGAGCGGTGCTCGGAGTCCAGCGTGGCAATGGTCTCGATGAACAATCCGCCCGCGAACGGCCCGTGCCAGTCGGACGTGTTCTTGATGAACAGGACGCTGTCCAACTCGCCGTGCCGCTCGATGCTGCGGTTGTAGTAATGCGCCAGCACGTCCAGGCCGGTCTGGAAGTTGTCCTCGCCGGTAAAGGGCACGGCCCCATCGAAGTACAGCAGGTCGGGGCCGTAGTTATCGATCAGGTCGATCAGCCGGGCCTTCCAGTGATCCTGATGGGCCTTGGAGGACTGGTTTCCGCGCGCGGGGTCCAGCGGCGGGAAGTAGAAATCCCAATAGGCGGGGTCGTTGCCGTCGTAGGCGCCCCCGTCGTCGGAGTTCTTGTTGGTCTGGAACCAATGGTCCGAACGCGCCAGATGCGTCGTCACACCCCATCGCAGGCCGGCGCGGCTGGTCGCATTGCGGAACAGGCCAACGAGGTCCTTCTTCGGCCCCATGTTCACGGCGTTCCACTTGTGATGGCGGGAGTTCCACAGGTCGAAGTTATCGTGATGCACCGCGCACGTGCAGAAATACCTCGCCCCGGCCCGCTTGACGATATCCAGCATCGCATCGGGATCGAAGTGCTCCGCCCGCCACAGCGGAACCATGTCCTTGTAGCCGAACGTCGACGGATGCCCGAACCGCTCGATGTGATACAGGTTGGCCGCGTGCCCGGGGATATACATGTTCCGCGGATACCACTCCTGCTGTCCAGCCAGCGAATAGACGCCCCAATGAGCATAGATGCCGAACTTCGCATCCCGAAACCACCCCGGCGCGCGGTATCCAAACCCCAACGACTGCAGATTCGGCTCAAACACGGTTGGTGGGATCATCATCACTCCAGCGTATCGTCCGGCGGCACGTGCGGCACCTCTCAACTGGCGGCCGCCATCAGGTCCGCGGCAGGGGGGTGTCTTTGGTATCGGTCATGGGGAGACACCATACGGTCTCCAAACGCGCTTGTTAAGCCGCAAGGCTGTGGCATGGGCATCCCCGACAAGATCCGCGCCGTGAAGCTGATGGCTCGTTAGCCCCCCCCGCACGAAAGCTGAAGTCTTGCGCGGTGGGCGGGCGGGATCGCCTCAGGTTAGCCGTTCGACGTAGACGTAGTAGGCCCCGCACTCATCGCCGGCGGAGGTGAACCAGGCGTCCAGCGTGGTTGTCTCCATCGCGGCCAGGTCGATCTCGAACGTCGCCTCGATATCTCCCGGCGCAATCTCGCACGTCCACTGCTGTCCGCTCACGCCCAGGCGGGCGCCCGTGGGGTGGATCGCGGCGCGGGCGCCCTCGGGCGAAGCGTAGATGTGTCGGCCGGCCTCCTGGTCGTCCACGTCGGCGTCGATGGCCAGGCCCAACTCCTTCGGCCAGCGGCGCAGGCGGAATCGATACCGCCCGTCGCGGGCGACCCGCACCGTCCATCGGCCCGTGCTCTTGGTTGCCTGCACGATCTGCGTCTGGTTCCACGCCACGTCGCCCATCACATCCATCGCGTTGAGCCGCGTGGGGTTCTCCGACTCGTGACCGATGGCGATGGGGCAGTATTCCCGCATGCGGGGCGCCACAGCCTCGTACCAGCGATGGTACTCATCGCGGAGCCGCTCGACCACGTCGGGGTGCTGCTCGGCGACATCCACGCGCTGCCCCGGATCGGCTTGGATGTCGTACAGCTCGCGCCCATGCACCAACCGCCAGCGGCGCGTCATCACGGCGCTGGTCCACTTGTCCGGCGGCTGAGTGCCTTGGTCGTTGTGCAGGAAGTGCACGCGGTCCCCGTCCAGGCGGTCGGCCTGGCCGCGGAGTAGCGGGGCGAAGCTCACGCCGTCCGGCGGCGCGCCCTGTGGCGACGGCAGGCCGCACAGGTCCACGAACATCGGCAGCAGGTCCACGTCGAGGCACATCTCGGTCACCGCCCGCGGTGCGGCTATCCCGCCGGCCGGCCAGCGGGCCAAGAATGGCACCTTATGCCCGCCGTCGTAGAAGCTGCCCTTCATGCCCCGCAACCCGGCGTTGTAGCCGCGCGTCTCGAAACCGCAATCGTCCAAGACGGCCGACCCACTGGAACCGTTGTCCGTCATGAAGATCAGGATCGTGTCGTCCTCGATGCCCAGTTCGGCGAGTGTCGCGCGCAGGCGGGCGAAGTTGTCGTCGATGTTCGTGATCATGCCGTAAAACGCCGGCTCGCAGATGTCCGGGTTGCCCTCGTACATCTTCCGGTACTCGTCGGCGACCAGGTAGGGGTCGTGCGGCGCGTTGGTGGCGAGGTAGCAGAAGAACGGCTCGGCCGCGGTGTCCTCGATCCACGAGATCGCCTGGTCGAACCACACGTCGGTGCAGTAACCCGTGTGCTCGGTGGGCCGCCCGTTGTGGAAGTAGGTGTCGTCGAAGTAGTTGTTGCCCCAGAAGTCCGGCGTCTGACCGACGCCGCCGCCCTTGTGGGCCACAACGCGCTCGAAGCCCCGGTCCTGCGGGCGGTAGGGGTAGTTGTCGCCGAGGTGCCACTTGCCGAACATGCCCGTGCGGTAGCCGGCCTGGCTGAACAGGTCGGCTAGCGTCGTCTCGTTGGCGTCCAGCAGCGACCGGCCCCAGCACGTGGCCCATGCGCCGTTGGTGGCCGGCCGGCGCCCGCTCATGATCGCCCCGCGCGTGGGTGTGCACAGCGGCTGGACGTGAAAGTCCTCGCAGCGCACCGACTCGGAGGCGAACCGATCGATGTGCGGCGTGCGAAGCCACGGGTTGCCCGTGCATCCGAGGTCCGGATAGCCTTGGTCGTCGGTGATCACGAGAACAACATTCGGCCGCCTGCCGCCATCGACCATGGAAACACTCCTTCCGCGAAAAGATCGATCCTAAACGCTCGCAGTTCCGGCCACAATCGCGCACTTCGCTCCATAATTCGGGGGACACCATTACTTATCTCTCGCAGCGGAATCAGGACTCAGGGGCACAACACCTATTTCCAATCCTTTCTTCCAGCCGGGCTTCTTTGGGTTGACCGTTCCTATTTGCTGATTTGCTAAAGCTCGTCAGCGAAGTCGGGCCGCCGCCAGGAACTCGTCGATCTCAGCCGGAGACTCGAAGGCGGGCAAGAGCACGTCCACGCAGTCCAGGCCGGCCACCCATTCGACGCTCTCGGCTCGTTGTGCGGCGTCGAACTTGCCTTGACCGAAGATCTTCATGGCGATGATGCCTTTGCCGTTGGCTTTGGCGCGCTGAAGGACCGGGACCACCCGGTCCGGCTCGGCGTCCATGGCCGGACCGAACGGGTTGATCCGCGCGTGGATCACGTCGACCCACGGCTCGTCGGCGGCCGTTTCCAGAGACGCAAGGGAATGGCACGAAACGCCGTGCGAGCGTATGGTCCCGCGCTCCTTGAGGGCGGCCATGGCCAGCATCTGACCGCGATGCTGATCGTTCCAGTCGGCGTCGAACACGCAATGGATCTGGAGCAAGTCGATGGTGTCGGTTTCGAGTTCACTCAGGAATCGTTCGATCGGGAGTTGGGGGGTGAGCATGTCCGGGCCGGGCTGCGAGCCGACGGGCAGTAATTTCGTAACCAACTGCCAGCTTTCCCGGGGCACATCTTTCAGGGCGCGCGCCACATGCCCGTGGGTGCCGTAGTCGTCGGCCGTATCGAAAAACCGGATACCCCGATCAAAGGCATACCGAAGCAGGTCCCCCAGGCGCTGATCGCCCAATCGTGTCTGGTTGGATTCCTTGCCGCCTGCGACCGTTCCCGTGCCGCAGCCGATCCTGCACAGCTCCAGGCCGCAATCCCCCAACCGCACGGTCTCTATGGGTGCCGAACTCATACTCCGTCCTTCCTGTTTCTTCTCGTCGTCAGCGCCACCATCTACCCAGCTGCCTCGCTGCGGTCAATCTGAGTTTGGAGCAGATGCTGGAACAACTGGGCCCGCATGCGCTCGATCACCTCGGCGACGGCCGGGTCACCGGCACGGTTGACGGTTTCCTCGGGGTCGTTGACTTGGTCGAACATCAGATAGGGCTCGCCGCGGCGGTTGAAGACGAGCTTCCATTGACGATCCATGATCATCACTTCCCGGGCGATCTCGGAAACCGCAAACGGACGGTGTTCTTTTCCCGGGTCATCGAGCACGGGCAGTAGGGAACGGGCGAACTGTTGGTGTTGCAACTCGCCGCCGGCCAGGTCGACGAGCGTGGGCCCGATGTCGAACCACTCCGCCGGCGACTGCGAAACCGCTCCCCCCTCGACTCCGCTCGGGACAGGGCCGCCGACGTTGCGGGCAGCCGTGGTGGCCGGGGTGCGGACCAGCAGCGGCACGCGCACGGCGCCATTGAGGAATTGCATCTTGTAGATCAGGCCGTGATCGCCGTTCATCTCGCCGTGGTCGGAGGAGAAGACGATGACGGTGTTGTCCAGCTCGCCCCGGGCCTCGATCGCCCCGAGAATCTCGCCGATTTGGTCATCGATCAGCGTCACGTTGGCTGCGTAGTTGGCCCGCATGGCGGCAACATCTTCGGCCGAAAGCTGTTGGGGGGCATAGTGCTCCATCACGCGCCCGAGGCGCCCCTTGGCCGCATCATCGATCAGCGTCTGGCGGGAACCGACGGGCAGAGGCATATCTTCCGCGCGGTACATGCTGGCGTAGGGCTCGGGGGCGTCCCACGGCTCGTGAGGGCCGCCGAAGCTCACCCAGCAAAACCACGGCTGATCGCGGTCGTAGCTCTGGAGGTACCGCTTGGCCTGCTGTCCGACGTAGACGTCGGCGTATTCGGCCAGCGGCAAGACGGATGGACGCACGACCCACGGCTTGTTGGTGAATCGCTCGGCATAATCCCGCTTGTAGGCCTCCCACAGCCCTTTCGCCTCCCAGCGTGCCGTCATAGCGCAGGCGCACTCGGCGCTGGCGCGCGGGCCGGTAATTTCGTCAACGTCGTCCAAGCCGTAGGCGCGGATGAGGTGTTCACGATCCCGCAGGTCACCGCGGTGATGATGGAGGTGGGTCTTGCCGAACAGGCTGGTGCGGTAGCCGGCGTCGCGCACCGCCTGCATCCAGGTGGGCGTCTCGGGCGGCATGTCGTAGTCGAAGTTGTCCCAGACGGCCGTATTGTGGGGGTACAGGCCGGTCGCCAGCGAGACACGGGCGGGAATGCAGACCGGGCAATTGGTCACCGCATTGGCAAACCGCACGCCCTCAGCCGCGATGCGGTCCAAGTTGGGGGTCTTCACCCACCCGCCGTTGCACCCCATGGCGTCGGCCCGGTGTTGGTCTGTCATGATGAACAGCAGATTGGGCTGGGGCATACGGGTCGTCCTGCTGCGAGTTCATCATGAGTGTACCAGACTCGGCCAACAGGGACAGCCACCGGCAATCGGGGGACAAACAATTTAAACATGGTCTCCCCGATCCGGACCCCCACTGGACCAGGTTGGACGGTGAATCAGAGGTCCTCCGACCACGGCAGGTGGCGCCGCAAGCATCAGATGACAATGCCCGTACCTGCGGGTAGCATACGGCCAGCGGCGTTTTCGAGGTAACAAGGACCGTCAAATGAGCGTATGGACCGCGGATCGCATACGGGCGCAACTGGGAACTTCGACCATTGTCTTTCCCGCCGAGCAGCGGCTCGGCCGGGAGCAGATCGCCCGCGTGCGCGATGCCGGCATAGGCCGTCTCGAAGTCGGCGCGTTCAACGGGCTTGAGCATTATGACCACCATGACGAGGCTCAGGTCGAAGAGATCGCCCGGGCAGCTGAGGATTTGGGCGTTAAGGTGGCGTCGGTTCATTGTCCGCTGGTGGCTTATGACAATGCCGATGAAGACGCCCGCCGTCAGGTGAGCCGGGAGTCGATCACGGCCGCGAAGGCGGGCGAGCGCATGGGAGCGGGCCTGATCGTCTGCCATTTCCACAATCAGCCGCCGGCCGAGATCACCGCCCGCGAAATGCTGGAAGCCCTCGACGGCTTCAACATTCGGATCGCCACGGAAAACGGAATCAACCTCACGCCCTACACCGAGTTCGTGGACGGCCTCGGCTCCGAGCGGCTGGGGATTACGATTGATATCGGCCACACGCGCGTGCCGGCCGAGGACTGGCTGAACCCCTTCACCAAGCCCGGCCGAGCCAAGGCCATCGTGGATCTCTGCGACCACCGCCTGGTCCACATTCACCTGCACGACTACCACAACGACGAAGATCATCGCCCGCCGTTCGAAGGCGAGATCGAGTGGGGCGACCTGTTCGACGCCCTCGACGGGATAGACTACCAAGGCGCCCTGATGTTCGAATCCCTCCCCGTCCAGTCCCCCGAAGACACGCTCCGGAAGGTAGGCGCCTTCCCCGAGGAGTTCGTCAGGCGCTACGGCTGAGCGGACCCGCCTCAACGCTCGCCTGGAAAATGGTAGCCGTCCCGGTTTGTCCCCCGGTTTGTCCACGTCCCGCTTTCCCTATGGGCTGGTCGGCACGAATTCAGTTGGTTTGGAACATTCGGGCAAGTTTGGCGTCTAATTCAATGACTGGCCTCGACGGCATATGTTCGCAGGTGCGACTGTAAACTGGGCATTACAGGTGTTCGAGCCAATCAGGAGACCACTTGAGATGAACAGACAAATCCAGACGGCGCTGATCCTGGCGTTGATCTTCATGATGCTTGGCTGCGAGAAGCATCAGGAGGAATCCGCCATCACGGCTTCAGCAGAGGAGACGCCGAAATCCCTGTCGTCCGAGCGAAGCGCTGATCTGCTTAAGACGGAGTGGAAAGGCCGCCAACTGATAGAGGCGTCGTCAGGTGCAACCCATGCCTCTGGCGATCCGGTCTGGTCCGCAGACGGCCGACGTGTTGCTTTCGAGCTGCCTCGGACCGGCTTTCGCAAGGGAGGCCGGCCTGGGTGGACCATGGGCATTCTGGATATCAGTACGGGGGAGTGCCTCACGATCCCCCTGCTACGTAGGCCTGTAGCCTGGCGCCCGGATGGCAAGGGCCTTCTGGCGATAGGTCCCGGCGGCCTCTGGGGCGTTGGACCTAACAGCGCCCACCGGGCGGAACTGTTGGCCGCCGGTGTGTTTCCGGTGAAGCTCTCCCCCGGCGGCAACTTCCTGCTTTGCAGGGCGATTACGACCGATAAAGGCTCGCGCTGGATGGTGCTGGACCGGGACGGCAATTCCCTTGCTGAGGTGGACCTTTCGGAAGTGTCGACATCGGTGTGGAGCAAAGATGGCAGACAGCTCTTCTGTGGAGGGAAAGGAATACGGCGCATTGATCTCCCCAGCGGCGAAGTCGAAGAGCTATTTACTGTAGAGGACTGTCCGAAGAGCGCATTCCCCGAAGCGACACTTCCGCCTGCGGCATCTCCTCCAGGAATGGGCGCGGGAGCTCCCGCTCTGCCATCGTGGCGACTGACGCCTCTTGTTGCCCTAGAGGATGGGCGGCTGGTCGCCAAGATCACCTACGGCCAAACGGGCGAGGTCTTCGTCTGGCGTCGCACCGATGACGGCGATGACTTCGAGAGCTTAGGGAAGATCTGGTGGCGGGGAGATTCATGCGTCGGCGACGTTGAGAGTTCCTCTTCCTTCGTTCCCATTGGGCGGTCTGGTCTGTTGCTGCACTGGAAGATAGCTGCCCAAAAGGATCGGAAGGAACTGAACGGGTCGGTGGTCATGCTGGACACTGCTACTGGCAAGCGTCTGGATCTGAATCTACCCCTGGAGCTGTACGCGAAGAGGAGTGTCCTGTCACCTGACGGCCGCTCCGCCGCTTTCGTATTGGGCAGCGATTTGATCGAACTGGATACGGTCACCGGGAAATCACGGACCGTTCGACTGCCAGTGAATGCAATGAGAGTTTCCTTCTCCCCCAATGGCGACCTCCTGGCGATCAACGGATACTTGAGCATCAGAGGCCTGGACAATGGCAACAACATGCCGGACAGGACGGGGAGCTTCTGGCTCTTCAATCGCCAGGGAGAGGGGGTGGCGTATCTGCCCATAAGCGGCGAGCCGGCCCAGACCACCGAGCCGCCCGTTGACGTCGAGGTCGGCCTGCTTGTCGAGGAGGCACAGGATGCTCTGGCAGCCGTTACGTCGAATCGAACAGAGACAGAGGACGCGGGCGCCCGTCGGAAGCGCCTGCAGTGGACCAGCATTTGTATGTTGTACTGCGCCCAACGGCTTCAAGAGCTCGGTAAGGCCGATGAGGCTGACAGCATTCGCAAACAGGTGGACGGCTTTCTGAACAAAGACTCACGGGCCGCCATCATCGAGCATCTGGTGAAAAGCGGCCAATGGTCGATGGCCTACATCAAGACACACCTTTCCGCCGAAGGGTCCTTCCACGTCGAACGAAATCTGGTGCATAACCGCCATGTCGTGCGATGGAATGTCGAAGCTCTCGAACTGTTCGACGCTCATGCAGAGGCCGGACCACTGCGCGACATGATATCCGAAGCCGAGATACCCATCAAAGCCATGGTGGAGGCGCTAGCCAACGAGAGGGACAGGAAGATCAAGGACGCCTATGATCGTATGCTCCACCAGGCCAAATAGATGACACAGTACCTATCCCTGATCCTTGGTTCTCCGCGTGGCTATTGGCCCTCCAGGAAGCGATCGAGGTTGAATAGGTTCTTCGGGTTGTCGATGAAGACCCAGTTGGCGATTTCTTTGGCGCGGGTGAGGCTGAAGGTGCCGTCGGTTACTTTTTGCGCGAGCGACGCGGCGACGTTTTCACGGGCCATGAGTTGGTGGCCGTAGACGCCGTCGATGAAGCAGTAGTCGCCGCCGAAGGCCATGATCTTGTTGGCCGGGACCGCGTCCAGCCACTCCACCAGCGCGTTTCGGGCTGCGGTCGGGCTGACGGCGTGGCCCCAGCACATGTCGATGAAGACGTTGCGGAAGTTCTTGGCCATATTGCCCAGTTCCAGCATGTAGGGGTAGCCCATGTGGAACAGGTCGAACCGAACGTTGCGGTACTCGATGATCAGGTTGGTCAGCAACGTGGGGTTGGAGTCGGTGATGAAATTGCCGTTGCCCTCCTGAATGCCCGTATGGAACTGATGGACGAGCTTGTTGTCGTCGGCGATGCGGCAGACGTGGTGCATCATGAAGTCTTCCAGCACCTTGGCGGCCTTGATGGGCGCCCGCCAGTCCGCCAGGTTGCGGTCTTCGAAGACCTCGTTGAAGGCGCGCTCGGCGTCGGCATAGGTGACCTTGTCGTAGCGCAGGTTCCGCATATAGGCTAGCGCGCTCTTGAGACAGACGACCCGCGTCTTGCCGTCCATGTGCGTCTCAATGGTCCGCCGCGCGGCCTCCATCCAGTCGGTGAGGCTGTGGATCTCCATTCCCACTTTGGCCCCGGCTGCCCGCATCTCGTTGTAGTGGGTCGGGCAGATAAAGTTGCCCATCTGCATCGTGAACACGAACGGGTCATCGGTTTCCGTATACGGGTCGGGCATGGCGTCGCGGATGGACAAGGCGATGCCCGACTTCTCTTTGAGCACGAAGTTGTAGTGTCCGCCGCGGTCGCGGGCGGCTTTGAAGGCTTCGTTGAGTGGCTGGATCGTGTCGGCGTTGATTTCGTCGATGCCGTAGAGGTCCCGGGCCCCCAGGCTCAACGGCCGTCCGTAGCCCGTGCTCTCGGCGGCGTGCCAATAGGGCTCAATGATACGCCAACGCTCGAGGATGTCCCGGCGGCTGTCGCGAGCGGCGGCCAGCCCTTCGTCGCTCAGCCCGGCCGAGACCAGGTCGCTCGAGAAGTAGTGCGCCAACCACTCCTCAAGAACGTCCGTCTCCTTCGGCCGATCAGCCTCGAACGGCAAGTGCTCGTGGGTATCAATGATCTTCAGTGACTGAATGTGATCCAGCAACTCGGTGTACGTGCTCATTTCGTTCTCTCCGTCCTTCGCCAAACGGCGAAGGCCTTTGCCAAACGTCAAGAAGGTCTGTCCCTCCCGACAATTCCGTCCGCCATATCCTACCAGCACTTACGGACATTGTCATCTGATGACTCCGGCGCTACCATGTGCTGCCGTTCGCTGCCGGAGGACGTCTAATGATGGGCTTTGTTCGGGTCGTTGTGGTTCTCTTGAGAGCTTTCCTCTGCTCGCGATCACATCTCGTCGCAGAGAATCCGGCCTCAGGCAGCAGTTGCTCGTCCTGCAGCGCACGGGCCAGCGGCCCAAGCTTCGCAGACGTGATCGAATCTTCTGGACGTGGTCGTCGCAGCTCTGGACAGGCGATCGACTTAGACAAACTGGGACCTGGAGTTATCTCCAGGTCCCAATAGCGGGAGACCGATTCGCTACCGGAATCATCAGGAGGGCATTCTGGAAGCGGTTCCGTCGCGTAGCATGATCACCTGGTTCTCCGTCCCGATCCTATGCTTCTCAATCCCTTAACGATCGGATGAGCCTTGGGACCATACGATCTGGCCCATGATCCAGGGCCCAGTTCCGGCCCAGATGGAGTTTTCAGGAGGGACAACTCGCGGATCTGCGCCGCCGCGCCATTTATCACGCACCAAGTTCGAGGGGAACGACATTTTGGGCCTGCTCTGGCCCGCGCCAGCCGGCGCCACTGCTTCTGGAGCATTTAGCCAGCGAAGGAGAATACAACCAAGCCCGGGAATATATCTTCTCCGTGGGCAAAAGCCTCGGCCTGAGCTTTGAGTAGATACGGCGGTGACGTATAGGTTGAAAATAGGTATTATGGCCCTCGATTAGTACCGTTTCCACGAAGGAACGAGAAAGGTGAGGATCGCTCGAAATGGCGAGAGTGGCCCTTGAGAATGTCAGCAAGCTGTACCCGGGCAACGTGAAGGCCGTCGATAAGCTCACTCTCGAGGTGCGCGACGGTGAGTTCGTGGTGCTTGTGGGGCCTTCAGGTTGCGGCAAATCGACCATTCTTCGAATGATAGCGGGACTCGAAGACGTCACGTCCGGCACCGTGACCATAGGCCAGCGCGTGGTCAACGACGTGCAGCCGAAAGACCGCGATATTGCCATGGTCTTCCAGAACTACGCGCTCTATCCGCATATGACGGTGCGGCAGAACATGGCTTTCGCATTGAAGCTGCGCAAGGTGGGAAAAGAGGAAACTGAAAGCAGGATCCGGGCGACGGCGGATATGCTCGGCCTCAGCGAACTGCTGGATCGCCTCCCCAAGGCGTTGTCGGGCGGCCAGAGACAGCGTGTCGCAGTCGGACGCGCGATCGTCCGGCAACCTGCCGCGTTCCTGTTCGACGAGCCGCTCTCGAACCTCGACGCGAAGTTGCGCGTGCAGATGCGCCTCGAACTCGCGCGCCTCCACAACCGACTCGGCACCACCATGATTTACGTAACACACGATCAAGCTGAGGCGATGACGCTGGGCGATCGGATTGTCGTCATGGACGACGGCGTGGTCAGGCAGATCGCCGCCCCCACGGAGTTGTACGACAGCCCGGCGGACCTGTTTGTCGCCGGTTTCATCGGTGTCCCTCAGATGAATTTCTTTGCCGGCACGATCGAAGCGTCGGCCACGGGGGTCTGCTTTCGGGCAGACGCCGGATTCGAGCTGCCGGTCTCCGCGGAAATGGCCGGAAGACTGACAGCCTATGCCGGCAAGCCGGTAACGCTGGGACTGCGACCCGAACACATCGGGGTGTCCGAGTCGGAGCAGCGCGGTTCTGGACTGCGTATACCGGCCGTTGTCGACGTTGTCGAGGCCATGGGTTCAGAATCTTACATCCACCTGCACACCGGGAATACGTCGTTCGTGAGCCGTGTCGATGCGCACCGGCGGTTTGAACCAGGACAGGAATGTTTGCAGGCGGTGTTCGTAGAGAAGGCCCATTTTTTCGACACGGCAACGGAGCGGCGAATTGAGTGAGAGGGCCAGCAGATGACCCCATGCGACACATCATACCCAGGCAAGAGCGCCGTCCAACCTGATCCGCGTCGATGCCTTTGGGCCTTCGACATTGACGGCGGGTCGGCGCGGCAACTGCAGAGGCATTCATGTTGACCCGTCGTTACTCCTGCCTGCTGCTCTCGCTCCTGTTGTTTGCGAGCGGTTGTTCCCAACAGAACGAACGGGCTACGGACCGTGACAGTTTCCGCACCAGGGCCTGGCAGGAGGCCCGGCGTCTGAACTTCCACAAATCGCGCCGGATGTTCGAGCGTCTCCGGTCGGAGGCGCAGCCACACTCGCAAGCCTGGATCGAGGCCACGCTCGGGCTCGCGGTCAGCTTGCACCACGCGCAGCCCGACGTTCGCGGGGACAAGGAGCGTGCAGGCGATCTTTACGACCAGGTGATAGCCACATGCACCGACCGGTCCGTGCTGCCACAGGCACTGCTCCTGCGCGCGCGACTTGCCGATCAGGTCGACTACTCCGGCGACACGCCGGACCCGGGGGCCGCCGGTGCGCTCTACGAACGCATCCGACGCGACTTTGCCGACTCTCGCCAGGCCGGTGAGGCCACGCTTTACCTTGGCCACGCGGCGGCCATGAGCGGCGAGGCAGAAGCTGCAAGGTCCGCCATTCGTGATCTGGAGCAGTGGATCGCTGCCCATCCCGATGGTCCACTCGTATCCCTGCAGTGGGAACTCGTCGGTCGTCTGAACATGTACCCGCTGGACAATCCCGCTGCCGCGGTCGAGGCATTCCTTAAGGCAGAGGCCGTCGGTCTTCCCCCGATGACACAGATGGATGCCTTCTTCTGGCGCGTCGCGAACCTCGCCGCCAGGGCCGGTGACCCGAAGACCGCCGCCAGGTATTTCAGGCGCATTATCCTGGAACAGCCGCGCAGCGGCTACGGGTACGAGGCCCAGCTGCGCCTGCGGGAACTCGGTGAGACGCCGCCCCCCCTCACAGACCCGTTCGAGTTCATCGTGGCGGCTCCGAAGGGAGGCGGGTCATGACACTGCGCAAGGCCATCGGCAAGTACATGGGACCGGCCGTGCTGGTCGCGACAATGCTCGCGGCCTCTGTGCAGGTACTCCTCGTACACGCCCGATACGAAGCGCCCGGCGTTGAAACCATCAGCATCTGCCACTGGCAGCTCGAATCGGGATTCCGTGATGCGCTCGACGTGCTCATCGAGGAATACGAAGAACTCTACCATGCCCGCACCGGGAAACGCATCAAGATCATCCAGGTACCGATCGGCGAGCGCGGCTACCGTCAGTTCGTGAACACAGGTCTGATTGGCGGCATGGCCCCCGACATCATCGAGCAGGGCAAGGCGAAGACGACGGAAGAGGACGGGTATATCGTTCGCTTCTACCTGCCACTGGGACAGTACATCAACGAGCCGAATCCATACAACGATCAGACCCCACACGAAGGTGTGCCGTGGAAGGACACCTTTGTTGACGGGCTGTCCGGATCATACCATCGCGGGTTGCGCGAGTACTACCAGATCCCGTTCTCGCTGTTTACGGTCCGCGTTTACTACAATCGGGACCTGCTCGAGCGCGCAACGGGGCGCACGACGCCGCCGAAAACGTATGGTGAACTGTTGGATATTTGCCGCGAAGTCCGTGAGTATGCCGCCCGTGAGGGTATCGCCCTGGCGCCTATCGCGGCCAGCAAGCAGCAGGCCTATCCATTCGTCACGGCCTACGAGGACCCTTTCCTGTTCCCGTTGATTCGGCGCTTGGACCTGGATCTCAACGGGTCGATAGACCCCTTCGAGGCCTACCAGGGATACGCCCAGGGCGCCTGGAGCTTTCACTCACCGGAGTTCCTGACCGCGTGGCAGTGCCTGCAGGAAGTGACCGGTCAACTGCAGGATGGATGGCTGGCCGCCCAGCGCGACGATGCTGTCTTCATGTTCGCCCAGGGACGGGCCGTGATGCATGCAACCGGATCCTGGGATGCCAAGGGCCTGTTCGACCAGGCCGGAAATCGCTTCCGTATCGGCGTGTTCGACCTGCCGATGCCTGGCGATCACCCGATCTACTCCCGGTTCGTGAAGGGCCCCGCCACCGAGGCCAACACGCGCGGCGGCATCCCATGGGTGATCAACCTAAGGACACGTCACCCGGAGCTGTGCATCGACTTCCTCCGTTTCTGCACGACCGCGGCGAACAACGCCCGGTTCAACCGCTCGATCACCTGGATTCCCGTTGTGCGGGGCGCCGCCATGGCGCCGGAACTGGCGGCTTTCAAGCCGCGCATCCGGGGGTTCTACGGAAGCTTCAACTACCGCATTTCATCGGCGATCCGGCTGATCGGTGCCGGAGAGAAGTGGCAGTTGTACTCGGGAGATCTCTCACCGCGAGAGTATGCCGACAAACTGATGGAAGTCTACGAGCGGACAGCCGCCGAGGGATATCTCGATGAGATGGCTCAGCAGCGCATGCACTACCGGGACCTGCAGCGTTCGCTTGCTGCACTGCAGGCCGCGGCATGTGTTGACGCGCTGACGCAGGATGCAGCAGAGCGTAAAGGGCTCCAGTTCCTGCAGTCATTGCAGGACCAGGCCTTGTACACGGCAAGCAACGCGGGACGCTTCCCCGGCAAGAGTGAGACCAACACGACGCCATGAAAGAGCAGCGCATAACCTGGCGCAATCTCAATCGCACCTGGGTTGTGTTCGCGATGCTCGCGCCGACGGTCGTCGGCGTGGCGATCTTTTCGTACACGCCTGCAATCGAGGCCGTTCGCCACAGCTTCTATGAGTGGGACGGCCGATTCCTCGAGAACTTCAATGGGCTCGACAATTTCCGCAGGCTGCTTGGCGATCTCGGACTGTGGGGACCCCTGTTGCTCTACGGATTCTTCGCCGGCCTTGCATCGCTGCTCAGCAGGCCTAGGCTGCGCCGCGCCTGTCGCGCGGTCGCGCTGGTCGCCCTGGCCGCGTTCGCACTCGCTGCCGGCGGTGATTTGGTCGCGGTCTGGCATGATGCCGACGCCGTGCAAACAACGCCGCTCTACACCGCTGCCGGCTTACTGTCTGTCGCCGCTCTGTGCGCACTTGGCGCCGTTCGCGGCCGCGTGGGACGCGGCGCTGCGTTCATGCGTTTCCTGGCATTGGCTTTGCCGTTTGTTGCCGGACTGACCTACATCATTTCCGTCCGTCGGCTTGGCGACTGGTTGCTCTGGAAGAGCTTCTCCCTCATCTTCGTTCTCGTGGCGGCCAACATGCTGAAGATGTGGCCCAGCATTTTCGTCGCCGTCTGTATCCACAGGCTTCGGTCCCAGCGGTGGCAATACGTCTACCGCGTGCTCTTCGTGATACCATTGATCATCCCGCAGATGGTCGCCCTGCTGATCTGGAAGTTCTTCTATGACCCCAACGTTGGGCCCCTCAACAAATTCCTGACGGCCACGCACCTTGATTCGGTGCTGATCTGGCTGGACAAATGGGTATGGCACCTCGGCGTCTTCACCGAGCCCTTCAGGCCCGCCTGGCTGGCGGATCCGGAGCTGATCGTACCGGCACTGATCTTCTGGGGGTTCCCCTGGGTTGGTGTCGTCGGCGTACTGATCTACCTTGCGGGCCTGCAGAATATCGGCAAGGAACTCTACGAGGCCGCGGAGCTGGACGGCGTCGGATCCTGGGGCAAATTCTGGCGTATCGAACTGCCGCTGATCATGACACAGGTACGGCTCAACCTGGTACTGTTGATCATCGGAACGTTCCAGGCCTATGGGTTCCAGCTTGTCCTGCTCGGCCCCGAGGGCGGGCCGCGCAACGTGGGCCTCACGCCCGGTCTCTACATGTACTTCCAGGGCTTCATCGAGCAGCGCTACGGCTATGCCTGTGCGATCGGCCTTCTGCTGTTCTGCATCATTCTCGTGCTCACCATCGTCAACCAGAAATACGTAAGGGTGGAGAAGTGAGCGAAGAAGGGATCCATGCCGGATGAGTAGTAAGCAGGCAAAACGCGCCGAGATCGGAAAGCACACACTGGTCGTGCTGGTGCTCCTGTTTGCCTTCATCCCGCTCTTGATTACGTTCGTCATCAGCTTCAAGAGCAACCAGCAGTTCGCGGTTGCGCCGCTGACGCCGACGTTCCCACTGCACTTCGAGAACTGGGCGATCGGCTGGGAGACGATCAGCGGCTACATCGCCAACAGCATCGTGATTTCCGTGCTCGCGGTGGTGCTGACCCTGGTGCCGGCACTCCTTTCCGCGTTCGTCTTTGCGCGCTTCCGTTTCCCGGGCAAGACCGTCCTCTGGTACGCGCTGCTCGGCCTGTTGTTCATGCCGGGCATCATGAATCTCGTGCCGCTCTTTACGCTGCTGCGGGATCTCAACATGCTGAACTCCATGCTGGCCTTGTCCACGCTCTACGCCGTGGGCGGCCAGGTCTTCTGCGTATTCGTACTGCGCAACTTCATTGAGGACATGCCGCAGGATCTGTTCGAGGCTGCCCAGGTCGACGGCGCATCGCCGTTGCAGCAGATATGGTCGCTTGTCATCCCGATGAGCGGCAGCATCCTGGGCACGCTCGCCATCCTCCGGTTCCTTGCCTCCTGGAACAGCTTCGTCATGCCGCTGGTCATGCTGAGCAGCCAGTACAAGCAGGTGATCCCCGTTGGCCTCATGCGGCTTGACGGCGAGTATATCAAGCTGTGGGGACCCATGATGGCCAGCTTCTCGATTGCCGCCATTCCG
Source organism: Phycisphaerae bacterium (assembly GCA_011050235.1). GTDB lineage: Bacteria > Planctomycetota > Phycisphaerae > SM23-33 > SM23-33 > HyVt-337. Next base: position 50,481 of record DRGC01000017.1, read on the forward strand.
CTGGTCATCATCTTCCTGTTCACCATGCGGCTCTTTGTCAAGGGCCTTACCGCCGGAGCGGTGAAAGGATGACGGGATATGATTCCGCAGCGCATACACACCCCATCAATCCGCTTCTTTGCAGTCACTCAGGCTTCGGCTGAGTTTTGGGACCATACGGGAATGACATTCTGGGCCTGCCCCTGGCCCGCTTCAACAGGTCCCCTGATTCATAATTCCAGACGCTATCGTGAGTCCGGGTCCTGTATCTTCTGGATCGCTTCCCGGGCGGCGTCGGCGATGCCTTGATACGGGTCATCGGTTGCTCTTCTCAGCATCTCCAGCGCCGGTTCAGCCCGGGGGCCGAGCGTGCCGAGCGACCGGATGGCGTATCGTCGGACGTCCCGCTCAGCGTCCTTCTCTGCGACGGTGGCCAGGGCCAAAACAATACGTTCGATGTCCGGGTGATCGGCGCGAAGCCCTCTGCCCAGGCTTGCCAGCTCCCGGGCGGACCGGCTGCGATACCGCTCGTTCGGGGATTCAGTCATCAGGTCAATCAGTCCGTCCACGACGTCTGGATGATCCGCCCCGATCTTCACAAGGGCGGCAAGGGCGTTGGGCCAGTGGCTATTGTGGATCGACTCACCGGTCAGCCCATCGAACAGAAGCGGCACAACCGCTTGCCTCAGTTGCCCGGACGCCCTCTCACTTAAAGCCACCAGCGCCTCCAACGCGTACGTCCGGACCAATTCGTGATCGTCCTTTAACAGTGTGACCAGCACAGGGGGAACTTCCTCAACCGGCATGGCCCCGCAGGCGCTAGCAACGGTCATTCGAATGATACGACTGTCCTCGGTGGCGTAGACCTCCAATTCCGGCAGGATCCTCGGTCCCCAGGCCCCCACCACCGGAGCGATCCGGTTCCAGTAGCGGAAACGGGAATCCAATCGGACTGCCTTTATCAACACGTCCAGATTCTCCGGTCCCAGGCGGATCAGTCGGGCCTTGGCGGCCTTGGATAGCCGGCTGCTGTTGCTGGTCAGGTGGCTGATCAGCGTAATCAGTTGCTCATCTTCAATCCCGGCTTCTCGCAACAGGATTCCGGTGGCCAGTCCCGTCCGCCACAAGGCCTGTTCGATGGCGTGGGTCTGTGGGTGTTTCTTCGCACAGGCCAATAGCGCCGGCCAAGCGTCGACGCCGCGATCGCCCAGTTCCCCGATGGCGTAGGCGGCGGCGTCACGGACCTTCTCGCTGTCGTCATTCTCGATCGCATCGGCGATCGCCGCGATCATCGGTTCGGCGGCCAGACCTTGGGCGATTCCGAAGCGGTTGATCGCCAGGGCTCTCAGTTGACTCACAGCGGCGGCGCGAACGTTGGGGTCCGAGTGGGACCGTTGAAGCTCGATAAGCTTGGTGACCAGGATTGGCATGCCCCGGTAGGCCCGACCTAAGATGTTCGGCCCCATGACGCGAACGTCGGAGCTGGGATCGTCAAGGATGTCGGCGATCACGCCGGCGAGCGGATGATTCTCGGCCGGTCCGTTGGGCGTGATGCGGAGCAACACCTTGGCCGCTTCCAGGCGGATCTGGGGATCCTCGTCTTCCAGCAGGGATCGGATCAACGGAAGGGAGTCTTCCTTGCACTGCCTGAGCAGATGCTCCAGGGCGCGTTGGACGTGGCGGGAATGGCCTTGGCGATAGTGGGCCAGGAGCACCGGCAGGACCTCCAGGTCCATTTCCGAGAAGACTTCGCAGACGCCCGGCCCGATACCGTGGTCTTGTTCCCACGCCGCCAGCAGCGGGGCCACCGCGTCGGCCCCCATGGCCGAGAGCTGGAGAACCAATTCCATGTCGATCCGATTGTGGGCGCGCATGCTTTCAGCCGTGGCGACCTTCAACTGTTCGATCAGCTCGGCTATGGACGGGCCGACCGGCGCGGAGTCCGGCCCTTGGCCAGGCGGTTGGCCCCAGACCCCTGATTCGGGAACGATCACCTTGTGGAGTTCGTAGCCGACCTCGGTGGTGAAGACGGACAGGTAGATCGTCTCTCCGATGCGAGCGCCTCCTACGCCGCCTCGTCTAGATCGCCCCCCGATTCGCGTCATCCCTTCCAGGTTCCCCAGCCAGGCCTCACGGAGGCGGTCTCCTCCGCGCGTGGTCACGAGCACGTTCAGTAACAACGCGTCACCGAGAACATCGAACCTCCGGATCGTCCGGACGCAGCCGTCATCAACGGTATAAAGATCCGCCCGGCAGACCGTCCCTTCAGCCGTGCCGTCCGATTCCCACAATTGGCGCCCCGGATCCGCACCGGAATCGACGATCACCATCACCAACCGATCCCCAAGACACTCCAGCCGCCCATCGGCCGCTGCCGATCCCTTCGGCCCCGGACGAATGTCCTTGACCAGCGTTGTTCCCTCAGCCGTGCCGTCGCTGCGCCACAATTCCGAACCGTGGACGCCGTCGTTGGCCAGAAACAGCAGTACGTCCCCCACCGCGGCCATGCCGTGTTGGGGGCCGGGCCCGGACAGATTGATGTCCTTGACCATGTAGGTACCCGCAGCTGTGCCGTCGGAGGCCCACAGCTCAGTACCTTGGCCGATGGTTAGAGCGTTGAAGAAGATCAGTCCCCCGGCCACCACCTTTCGGCTTGGTTGCAGGCCCCGGGAGCCTCCGTTGTAGTCCAGCACGATGTGGGTGCCGGCGAAGGTCCCGTCAGTGACGAACAGCTCCGGCCCCACCTCCGAAAGCGAGGTGAAGTAGAGCTTTCCATTGTACTCCACGAAGTCATGAGGGTTGGCGCTTGCTCTGCCTGGCGCGGTTTCTCGGACGATGCCCGTGCCGATGACGGTTCCATCCGACTTCCAGAGCTCACACCCGATGGGCGGGTCCTGCTGATAGATGCGGAAGTACAACTCCCCGTTGAGAACCGCCAACGGAAGCATGGCGGTGGAGTTGGCCGACGGCGGCGCCACATCCGTCAGCGCAAACGTGCCGTCGGCGGTGCCGTCCGAACGCCAGAGCTGGCTGTCCGCGTGGCCTTTGCGAAGCTCGAAATAGAGCAATTCGCCGGCGCAAGTGAGGCGGTTAATGGTGCTGGACTCCGGGCCGGGAGTGAGATCCTTGACCATGTGGGTGCCCGCCTCCGTACCATCTGAAACCCACAACTCAACCCCGGCGGCGCTGGTTTGGCTTAAGAAGAAGACGCGCTCGCCCACCACGGTCAAGTTCGCGGCCCTGGCGCTCTCGGGCCCGGGCCCAATGTCCCGAACCAACTCAACGGTGCATTGCCCTCGGGCCACCTCGACAGTCATGATCATGATCGTCCCGACGATGGCGAGGCCAAATCGCATATTCATGCTCGTCTCCCGATTCGGCCCCAACCCGACGCGGACGACAATCGGATCTCGCCGATGCGTTGCAGAGGTCCTTAGCCACGTGACCGTTCAAGCTCCCGGCGTCGGCCCTCTTATGGGGCTACGTGGGTCCATTGTCAATCAGGCATCTGCAGGTCTCCACCTTGCTTAGGTCCATGGCCCGTCCACGTCCTTAACGCCAAGACGGCCCTGGACGCTCCGGCATCTCGCCTGCAGACCCGGACACCAGGATTTGGACGATCCAGTTCCCCGGAAGTTCCCAGTTCCCAGCGCCCGTGCCTACCGAAGACTCCGTCGGTCATATTCTACCGGCACTTACGAGCATTGTCATCTCATGCCTCCCGTATGGTTCCAGAACTCCGCCGACGGTCGCTCTACCCACCGGGTGGAATTCTAGTGTTCCAAAACACCGAAGAACAGGCTGAACACAGGCCCCAGTCTCCCCCATTAGTCCGCTTCTTTGCAGTCACTTAGGCTTCGGTTGAGCCTTGGAACCATACGGGGACAGGTTAACTCAGCCCAGGAGGGGCTCGTAGACCTCGTAGTGTTCGCCTTCGGCGTCGTCGGGGTCGACGTACTTGAACAGCAGGGATTCGTCCGGCTTGTCGCCGGCCAAGATGCGGCGGCTTTGGTCCAGGCGGGGATTGGTGTCGTGCCAGATGACCTGGCGGGCCTGCAGCAGGATGAACTGGCCGCGGTACGGCTCGAACAGCTTCGGGTTGTCCCGATAAAAAAGCGCCTGCGTGGCCATGGTCTGCCGCCACGAGGCCACCGTCTCGGGCGGATCGAGCCGCGCGGCAAAGAACTCACCTTCCGCTGCGGGATCGACGTCCGACTCGAAATCGATCGTCTCAAGATCGACCGCCCCGTGCCCTCCTTCGGCCGCGATCAGCACGTGGTTTCGGTCGCGGACGAACGGCGGCGTGAGATAGTCGGCCGTCGGATCGTGCCCCATCAGCCGCATCGTGCACGCGTCGGTCGCGACGACGTTGTCGCCGGCGATGAGCGTGTCGGTCATCCGCGGCTCACTACCGCCATACCCCCACTCCGAGCCGGCGTGGGAGACGATCATGTCGCCGATGTTCAGGACCGGATCGAACAGTCGGCCGATGTCGGCCAGCACGTACGGCAGGCGGACCAGGTGGTGGTAATAGCTGCGAGGACGACCCGCAGGATAGGTCGGCATCAGGCCGAACAAGTTCTTCAGGCACGCCGTGACGCCGGTAAAGGCGTGGTTCTTGATCTTGGCGACGGACACGACGCAGTCGGCGTCGGCCACGTCGCCCATCACCGCGTAGCGGCGGAACATCTGCCCGCCGCCGGGGACGTCCATCCAGCGAAACGGCGGCAGGTTGCCGCTGACGTAGCCGATCCCATACTCATCCAGAATCCCCGCAATGCTGGTGGTCTCCTCCGGGCCGGGCTTGTCGGCCGGGGCGACCAGGCTGATGTCCCCGCAGACTATTTCCGCATCCGTTCGGGCCCGCAGCAGTCGGCAGACGGCCCGAACGACAGCCTCGCTGACCAGATACTGCCGGTGTCCCTCGAAGGTGGCGATGGAGTCCAGCGCGCCGTCCTGATTGAACTTGACGACGATCCGTCGGGCCGATTCCAGCTTGTCCCACGATTGGGTCAGCGGCGCCGTGGCGCGCTCGAGGGCCTCGTAGACCGCTTCGTCGTTGGCGGTGTGATCGCAACGAACGGCTCTGACTGTGAAATCCTTACCCGACACGCCAAAGCCTCTCCTGTAAGTCCCAAGTGAAGGTCCTGCGACATTCTAGCACGAACGACCGGCAAGACCGTCGTATAGTTTTTCCGCATGCGTAGCACAGCTACGCGCCCTACCAATCTGCCGGTAGAGCACGTGGCATCCGGCAATCAGTCCTGGCCCTGACGGCGGCGTCGCGACAGAAACCAAACGCACGCCCCCAATGGGGTCAGCGCTATCCCCAAGGCAGGCCACATCGACAAGGATCGTGTCGTCTGCGACGATTCAGGCTCCTCGGCCGGAGCGGGTGCGGGTTCTTCGGCCGCGACAGGTTGGGGCCTGGCGGGGTTAGCGGCCAGGCCGAGTACTTGGTTGATAATGTAGGCGTTGGTCCCTCGGCCGTGGGAATAGCCTTGGACATGTGTCCTGCCGCCATGTGTTTCTACCTCAAAATATCGCAGGTAATTCGCTCGCGGCGGCTCGCCATTAGGATCATCGTCCGAGTCGGTGATCCATATGCCGATCACCTGGTCCGTTTCGTCATCGACATTGACACCCCAACAGGTAACCGTGTGCGAGAAGTTCACCTTTGGGTGCCGCAGGTTAATCCCCGAGACATACCCCTCAACGGTGTTCTTTCTGATCCGATCCAACGCGCCCGCGGCACCCAAGTGTGGGCCGGACACGTAATCCCGGATGTTCAAGTCCGGATAGAAACCGCCACCGCCGGGCACGTTGCGCTTGGGGTAGCCTCTGTCGCCGCCACGGAACCACCAGATGATGGCGAATAGCGGGTGGCCGCCGCCGCTGACCCAGTGAGTCTGGAAGTACTCCCAGATTGCGTCTTCATCCGCCAGGTCAGTCCCCTCGTTCCAGCCGCCCCAGGCGAGCATGTTCGACGCCACCGCCGCCCAGCACATGAAGCCATCTTCATAGCCGCCGTCGGCATAGTCCTTCTCCGCATCGTGCCACCGCCCGCCGTGGAGTTCGAAAACCAGATACGTCGTCCCGCGCGGCTCGGCGTCGCTATTCAACGTCGGCGTAGCCGCCACCGCCTTCAAGCTGACGGCAAAGATCACGAACATCGCTAGAGAGAACCAACTCGTTGTAGCCTTCATTGCAGCATCTCCGATTGCCTTGCCGTCCTACACCTTGTCTCCGCCCATAACAGGGCGCACGCGCCCCATATTACACTACTCCCAACGCCTGTCTCTCTCGAAAACTCCATCCGGACCGGATTACGTAGCGAATCGAGGTGTCTCGGGCTTCTCTGGGACCTGCCGACACGTCGCGACTTGCCTCATTTTGCCGCGTGCTGCAACGTTGTGGCGAAGCAGCCGGGCCGGACATGGGCGTATGGTTCCAAAACTCCGTCCGCCATATCCTACCAGCACTTGCGAACATCGTCAGCGCGGCCGCTCGCCGCCATCGCCCATTCCGACCCGAATGGTGTTTTCAGGAGGGCATCGCGCCGGCGGCCAAGCTGGACGGATCCCGCGCCCTCTGCTATGGTGGCTCAAACACCCAGGAGGTGCCCTATGAAGAACATCATTCTCATCATCAGCGACACGTTCAGATACGACAACCTGTTCGACCGCGCCGCCATGCCCGTCCGAACGCCTCAGCTCGATCGTTTTGCAGAACGGGCGGTGAGCGTTGAACGGATGTATACCGGCAGTTTCCCAACCATCCCCCAGAGGACCGACATGACCTCAGGCCGGCTCGGCTGGCCGTGGTTCCCCTGGCAGCATCGTACGTTGAGCAGTCAGAATCACATGCCTTCAATCCTCGGCCAAGCGGGATACGTCAGCCAGCTCATTTGCGACTGCCCGCACCTGTTCGGTGCCGGCATGGAGCACGGCTTTGACGGCTCGTGCGTGCTGAGAGGACAGGAAGGCGACATGTTCTTCCTACGGATGAACCGTAAGATCAAGTCGACCGGCCCCGCCTGGAAGACGCGGAGCGATCGATATTTCCGGAACAGGAACCTGCCCGATCTGGCCCGATGGATCAACCAGCTATGGTACCGCGAGGAGGACACCTTCCCCCCGCGCACGGCCGGCCTGGCCGTGGAATGGCTGGAGGAAAACTACCGTTTCAATCCGTTCTTCCTGTGGGTGGACTTCTTCGATCCGCACGAGCCCTGGGACGCACCGGAGTACATGGTCCAGCGCTACGATCCTAACTACAAAGGCACCCCGATGATCCATCCCAACTATGGGAAGGCATCGGACCTGACCGCCGCGGAACTGAAGAACCTCCGCGCGCACTACTGCGCAGAGGCCGAACTCGTCGACCGCTGGATCGGCCGGGTGCTCCAGAAGATCGACGATCTGCAATTGTGGGACAACTCGGTCGTGGTCTTCACCACGGACCACGGCAAGAGCCTCGGCGAGCATAACCGTACGGGCAAATCCAACATCAACAAGCGCGACAGCCGAAACTGGCCGCTCTATCCGGAAGTCGCCCACATTCCGTTCATGGTGGCCGCGCCGGGACTGCCGGCGGGCAAGACCATAAAGTCCATCATGCAGCCCGTCGACATCCTCCCGACGTTATTGGACCTCGCCGGCGCCAAAGTCAAACCCCCCGAGCCATTTCACGGCACTTCCTTTGCTCCGCTCCTGCGCGGACGCTCCCGGAAGCAGCCGCGGGATTTCGCCATATCCGGCAGCTACCTGCGGCTTGAGAATGGCAAGAGCCTCAGAAGGGCCGTAACGCCGGTGCTCTACACGAAAAGCTGGGCCTACGCACCGATAGGCGCAACAGGCCGACGGGAACTGTACCGGTTGGGTGAAGACCCGTACTGCGAGACCAACGTGGCTGCCGCTCATCCGGGCATGGTGAAGAAGCTCGACCGGTTGTTCATGGACTGGCTGGAAGACGTGGGAGCACCCGACGACGCCGTTACCCCGTTTGCGCGGCCGCATCGCCGCGGTTGAGTCCAACTTCCGGGGCCGGATGCGGATTTCCCTGTGACGCGAACGAAGAGAGGACTCTCACAATGGCTGACAAACTTGCCATCCTCGGTGGGCCCAAGGCAATGACCGTACCGTGGCCCGACAATGGAACAATCGGACCCGACGAGATCGCCGCTGCAACCCGGACCGTCGCATCCGGGCAGATCTCCGACTGCGGTCGCGGCGAAACGGTCGCGGCAATGGAGGATGCCTTCGCCGCGCGATTCGCCGCCCGTCACGCGCTGAGTTTCAGCTCGGGCACGGCGTCGATCCACGGCGCCCTCTTCGCGGCCGGTGTGCGGCCCGGAACCGAGGTGCTCACCGCAAACCAAACCTGGGCGTCGGCAATCACCGCCATCTTCCACGCCGGGGGCACACCCGTGTTCTGCGATGTCGCGCGGGATTCGTTCCACATCGATCCGGCCGAACTCCAGCGCAAGTGCGGACCCGACACCCGCGCGGTGATTGTCACGCATCTGTGGGGCATCCCGGCGGATATGGATCCCATCCTCAAGGCGGCGCGCCTCCTCAACCTGAAGGTCATCGAGGATTGCTCGCACGCTCACGGCGCCGAGTACAAGGGGACACCCGTTGGCACACTCGGCGACATCGGGTGTTTCAGTCTCCAGGGCAGCAAGGCTATCGTGGCCGGGGAAGGCGGGATCCTGGTCACCAACAGCAGGCGCCTATACCAGAGGGCCATGATCCCGGGGCACCACGACATGCGTTTGTCGGTCGAACTCGTTTCCCCGGACCTGAAACCGTTCGCAGAATGTGGAGGCTACTGGAAGTACCGGATCTCGCCGGTGGGCGCGGCGATTGCAACGGTGCAACTCGGGCGCATGGACGAACTGAACGGTAACCGCCAAGGGAATTTCGACATCCTGCACAGGCGACTCCGAAAGACCGCTGCGCTGCTGACGTGGCCGAAACTTAATCGCGGGTCCAGGCGGGGGTGGTACGGAACGCCCGCGCTCTACGAGGATCTCCACGGCCGCGTATCCCGCGACCTCTTCGCAGCAGCCTGTGCGGCCGAAGGCCTCTACGTCGGCAGAGCGTACAGCAACTGGTACCGCACCCCGGTCTTCCAGGATTTGAAGCTCATGTCCCAGCTCTGGACGGTCGAGCATCCCAACGGCGTGAAGTATACGCCGCTCGGCGAGGGCGCCCTCCCGAACGACGAATCCGTCCGGCAAAGGCTCCTCGTGTTTCCCATTCCCCCGCTGGCGGCGCCGGAGTTCATGACCCAGGTCGCGGGGACCGTCGAAAAGGTGGCCGCCAACATGGCTTCCCTCTCACGCTTCGGTGCAGAGCACAAATCGAAAGGAGTGCCCGGTTGTGCGTACTGAAAACTCCGTCCGCCATATTCTACCGGCACTTACGAACATTGCCGTCTCATGCCTCCGGCGCTGCCCAGCGCTGTCTCCGTAAGGGCTGTAGCCTGCGTTCGCGCAGAGGGCCAAGATCGCGCCCGCAATGGGTGTGACTTCTGTTGGTGCTTTGATATATATAAGTGACAGGAGAATGTTATGTCAAAACCATGCGATGAATCCGCTCACTTCGTTCTCGGCAACGACAGAGCAGAGCTGAAGATCGACAACAAGACCGGCTTCATACGGGACATCTTCAGCAAGGAAACGGGCCTCCACCACAAGACTGAGTTGTCCGGCATCTGGCCATTCGGTCTGAGGATGGGTGACGGCTACGCCCCGGACCTGCTGCGTGTGCAGATCGATGCCTCGCAGGCGTGCGCTGACCAGGAGATGACGTACGAGATCGTGTCGACACACGGCGGCAGTGCGCTTCGCATGACCTACGACAACATGCTCACGACAGGGGGTTTCGCATCGGGAATCAAGCTCACCGTCAACATCGCCCTGGATGATGATGCGGATTATTTCCTGATCACGGCCAACGTTGAGAACCACGGAAAGTACGACATCACCAACATCTTCTCGGGATGGGGTGGGCTGGTCGCGGGATCGTCCAGGGAGAAGGAGCACCTGGCGGTGCCGGAATGGAATATGGGTACGATCTACCACAATCCGGCCACGTTCTTTCCGGACCGGGAAGTCTTCGGATACCCGATTTACGGCAGCCGGGGCGCCCTGACCGCGGGCTGGCTGGACCTTTACTCCGACGAGGGCGGCATTGGCATCGGGTATGTGAACAAGCAGCAGTTGATGATGTATTTCGTTGCTCAATCATGTCCGCGCATTCCAACCAAGCTGGGCGCGCCCAAGGAAGAGGGCCTTGCGTTCAACTGGCAACTGCTGAACCTGCTTCATGACAAGTCGACGGAGATGCTCGCCACGGTCGGCGGCGTATATCCGATCCGACCTGGCGAGAGCTTCAGCACCGACGCGTGGATCCTTGCCCCTCACACCGGCGACTGGCACAGGATGGCCGATATTTACCGGGCAGAATACGAAAAGGCTTTTGCCGGCGACTTCACGAACTGGGAAGACACGAATGATGAGGCCAAGAAGATTGATCTGTCCGTATTCCGTACGGTCCATGTCAAAGAGGAATCACCGGAAGGATTCCGGGCCGTGGCGCCGGCAGTGAAGGAGTTGATAGACACCTCCGGTGTTGCGCCGGAGAACCTGATGGTCTCACTGCTGGTCTTCTGGCAAGAAGCGCCTCTCTATTTCCCGGACCATTTCCCGTGCGGCCGGGCCAATGCCGACCAAGCAATCGCCGAGTTCAGGAAGACCGTTTCCGACATCCGCGCCATGGGTGTGCAGACGGTCATGCTTCTGACCCACCTGTTCTATAACCATCCCAAAGCCGTTGACTACGTTCCGGAGGCGGAGACCGATTATGACCACGCCAACACATCCTGGAACCAAATCGGGAACGTCGCCTGCGTTGAGCAGACTGAATGGCAGGACCTGTGGACCAACAGCTACATCCCAGGCTTCTATTCGGTAGACGTCAGCGGGCTGCTGCTGGACCAGGGACCGGTTGCCCACCTGGTCTGTGCGAACCCGCACCATGTGCACGGGTCCGATACCGCCAAGATGCTCGGTTCGTTTTCTCGCGGGACGGACATGCAGATCAAGGCGCTGAGGGAGGGATTCGGGGACCGGGGTTGTTTTCTCTGGTCCGAGTGCTCGGGCGATATCCCCACGCGCAACGTAGACATGTGGGCTGCCAGCACCGGCGCGGCTGACGCAAAGGAGCCGGGGACGGCCCGCACCATGGACATCGTGCGATACGCATTTCCGTACCGACTGTGTTCGTATGCAGCATTCCTGGAAAACTGGACCGCTGCGAATGTGAACGAGTGCCTGGTCAAGTCCTATGTCGCGGGTGGGTACTTCGGGTTCGACATCAAGACGGGCTGGCCGCGCGAGCTGGACGAAGCGATCTCGCAATACCTCAGGATACGCAAGGAACTCCGCGACAAAGCGGCTCCCGGTTACCCGCAGGGCTTCAAGGACACGATAGGCCTCGCGGTGGGTGACGACGACCTGGTCGTGCGCGTTTACGCCGGCCAAGACGGGCTGACTGTTGTCTACTATGCCAGGGAAGACGTCGACACCACGATCGAGGTCGAGATGGGTCTTCTGGGACTTCCGGATCGAACCGATAGGTTCTCCGTCAGCCTCAAGAAGGATGAGGCCGATTACAGGATTATCGGGGCCTGAGGTAGTCGACTCCTTATACAAGGACTAGCTCTGCTTTCCTCAGCCGCCTTGTTCATCTCGTCCTCCAACAAGAATGAACGCCGATCCCATACGCGCATCCTTCTGCTCCTATCGTATCCAGATTCCTCAATCCAACCCTTGAGACGTTCTATCCGGCTAGCCAGTTCGTCGTGCGTCCCGGGGGTCCCCCAAACATACGTGACCTCGCTAGGGTGAAAATCTGGTGCTGCCGCTGTAACTTCCAGCGCCAGCCAGAGAGGCAAAGAAGGGGATGAGCGCAAACTAAAGGGCTCTGGAATCTTCTCCAGAGCCCAATAGCGGGGGTCCGATTCGCTACCCGTCTCATCAGGAGAGCGTTCTGGAAACGGTTCCGTCGCGCAGCATGATCACCTGGTTCTCCGTCCCGATCCTATGCTTCTCAATCCCTTAGCGATCGGATGAGCCTTGGAACCATACGATCTGGCCCATGATCCAGGACCCAGTTCCGGCCCGGATGGGGTCTTCGGGAGGGACAGGTGTTCCATGAACGAGTTGATGAACGAAAGGCAAAAGGATGGTATTCTCCCAGGAGACCAGTTGCTCAATCCGGCTCCGGACGATAGGCCGAGACGAGCGTGGCCACTCATTGTGCCGAAGACCTGTTAGGAGTGGACAACATGGGATTCTGGGAGCGTCTGCTGGTGGGTATGTACGACGAACTGGCGCGCCGGTGGCGGGCTAACAGTGCCCGACGCGACGCCGAGCGGGGATATCACTGGTCGGCCGCGTGTCAGTATAAGGATATTGGGCTCAAACGGGAGGCCTGTGAATGCTATCTGAAGGCCATCGAGAGCAGTTCGGACTGGCCCTACGCGGCTGACGCAATCCGGCTTTTCGACGAACTTGGCGACGGCGTAGGCATCGGGCGCGCTGTGACCGCGTATCTGTCGAGATGCTCGTGCGCGCCTACGCTCCCGTCGAATGGCATACTCGCGCTCAGGAAATACGGCAAACTCCGGCAGTTTGTTGACGAGTTGAACGGGCCCCGTTTCGACGCGGCATTTCCTGAGGTGTTCTCGGTCGTTGCTGACGAGTTGAGGAGGTCCGGCGAGCTTCGACTCGCAGTCCAGGTCTACATTCTAGCTAGTTCGCGTGCGTCAGGATTGCGGGACGACTCGTTTCGAAAGGTGCCGCTATGGCATGCGCTGGACTGTTGCTATGAGGACCGTGACCGGGTCAAGGCGCTGGAGATCGCCATAGAACTGTTCCGGCTGGACGGTCTGTTTATCATTCACCTCGAAATGCTTCGGAGGCTTGGGATCCTAGAGCCGCTCGCAGAACATACCTGTGACGTGAACCCCGACCTCCTTCAGGACCTGCTTGGTCGCTTGCTCGAGTGGGTCGACCCATGCTATGAATTTGGTGGCTTCGACGCTGAAGCGCTGACAAGGCTCGGAGGCCCAACTGATCCGTTTGAGCAGTATGAAGATGTCATGGACCTCGCACTCCGTACCTACGAGAAGTCTCACGACCGGCCAGTGTACCTACTGGAGCAACTTCTACACTGGTATGGGCGAATAGACAAGAAGGAGAAGATGGCCGAGATCGAGAAGATGCTCGACAATTGACAGTGGTGACGACCGTCGATGTCAGTTGAGGCACTGGCCCGTCAACCTGGAGCAGGTCTAGGGGAGCAGGTCAAGAACTGAGATCACAGGTTGTTTGAACTTGGTGATGGATGGAAATCATTGGCTCACAGGAAGAGGTCTTTGAGTTTCGCCTTGTCCTCCTTCAGTTCCTCTGGCTGGCCCTCGAACGCGATCTTGCCGAGCTTCATCGAGTAGACCCGGTGGCAGATATCCAAGACCTGCCGCACCTTCTGCTCGACGATCAGGATGGCCACACCCGCATCGCGGCTGATGTCCGCGATTCGTTTGAAGACCGTCGCCACGAGATTCGGAGCAAGCCCCAGGGAAGGCTCGTCCAACATCAGGAGCTTGGGCTTGGGAACAAGAGCACGGGCCAACGCCAGCATTTGCTGTTCTCCCCCCGACAGCCTGCCAGCATCTTGCCGAGCACGCTCCTTCAGCACGGGAAAGAGCTCCAGCATGTGGGCAATCCGTTCCTTGGCTTCCCTTCGCGGGAGCGGATAGCCGCCGATCTCCAGATTCTCCATGACCGTAAGATCGGCGAAGACGCGGTTGCCCTGGGGAGCGAAGGTAATCCCGCGCGCCACGTTTTGGGCAGGCGTCGAGCCATTCGTGGGCGTGCCGTTGAGGCGAATCTGTCCCTTCCATACCGGGATCAAGCCGCAGACGGCCTTGAGCACCGTGGACTTACCCGCCCCGTTCGGCCCGATGAGTGTGACGATTTCACCCTCCCGGACGTCCAAGGACAGGCCGAAGACCACCTGCTTCTTGCCGTACCCGGTTTCCAGTTCCTTGATCGCCAGCATCTTCGCTCTCAGTCTATGTAAGCTTCGATGACCTTGGGGTCGTTCCGCACCTCCTGCGGCGTCCCCTCGCTCACCTTGGCTCCCGCGTCCATGAAGACGACCCGGTCACAGGTCTGCATCACGGCATCGAGGTCGTGCTCGATCAGGACCACAGACTTCCCGTTGTCGCGCAGATCGCGGATCATGCCCAGTATCTTCTCTTTCATCTCCGGGGCGATGCCGGCCACCGGCTCGTCCAGAAGAACCACCTCCGCCCTCGCTGCAAGGCAGCAGACGAGACTCAAGAGCTTCTGCTGACCGTACGAAAGGTCCTCGGCCGGATCGTCGGCCTTCTCGGCGATCCCAGCATCTTCGAGCAGGCGAATTGCCTCTTGACGGTTTTGTCTCTCATGCTCCCGGCCCCTCCTCGCGCGAAAGAACACGTTCCCGAGTCTTTCGCCGGGCTGATCCCGGAAGGACAGAAGCGCGTTGTCCAAGGCGCTCAATTGGCGAATCAGGCGGAGGTCTTGAAATGTCCGGGCGATGCCGCGGTTGGCCAGCCTGTGGGGGGCAAGGCCGGTGATATCGGTGCTCTTCAGAGACACCTTGCCGCCTTCCGGGGCGATGAATCCCGTGACCACGTTGAAGAGCGTGGTCTTCCCGGCCCCATTCGGCCCGATCAGGCCGAGAATCTCCCCCCGGCACAGGTCGCACGAGAGGTCTGAGAGGGCGCGGACGCCGTCGAAGCTCTTGGACAGGCCGGTGACTTTCAATATCGCTTCGCTCACTCCCGGGCCTCCTTGCCTTGAAACGCATACTCGCCCAGGAATCCTCGCGGCCGCCACATCATGAACGCAACCAGCAACCCCCCGTAGATGATCTGCCGCACGTTCGCCGCCACGGAGCTCGGCAGGCCGACGAAACGCAGGAGTTCAGGCAGGACAACAAGCACCACTGCGCCCACGACCGGCCCCCACAAGCTACCGGCCCCGCCGATGATGACGATGGAGAGGATGAATATCGACTCCATCACCGTGAAGCTCGTGGGATCTATGAAGCTGATGTAGTGGGCGTACATCACTCCGGCCACGGCCGCCATCCCGGCGCCGATGACGAAGACGAGAACCTTGTATGCAGCCACGTTCTTGCCCGCAGCCTGGGCGAACACCTCGTCCTCTCGGATCGCCTTCAGCACTCGGCCAAAGGGCGACCGCACGATCCTATGTATCACCCACAACGTCAACGCGCAGAAGACGCCGACAAGTACCAGGAAGCCAAGCTGAGAGGAGACTTGCAGGCCGAAGATCGTCGGCTGTGGGATGCCGGGCAGACCCATCGGGCCGCCGGTAAAGGACACCCAATTGTTGAGGACGCTGAAGGCGATGACCTGGAAGGCAAATGTTGCGATGACGAAGTAGTCGTCACGGATGCGCAGGGACGGGATTCCCACCAAGGCCCCGAGCAGACCGCTTAGAACAATAGCGCAGACGATGTTGACCAGGAAGGGGCTGTTGAACTTGAGGGCCATGAGAGCGGCAACGTAGCCACCCACTCCGTAGAACGCGGCGTGCGCGATGGAGAGCAGGCCGGTGTGGCCCGCAATCAGGTTCAAAGACACTGACAGGATTACGTAAATACCTATCAGTATCAGAATGTGCAGTAGATACTCCATCGTCTTCCTTGCTCACACCGTCGCTTTCGTGAGTTTCTTGCCCATGACGCCTTCCGGCCGCACAAATAGAAAGCCGAGAAGAACTACGAAAACGACTGGCTCTCGCCACTGTTGCCCGAGGTACCAGCCACCCACATTCTGCGCACTCGCTATCAATATGGCCCCCATCACTAGGCCAAGCACGCGTCCGACTCCTCCTACCAGGACTGCAACAACAGCGGACAGCAAGGGCAGCAACCCCATGGTAGGTCTCATATCAACATCCAACGAGACCAAGATACCGGCGATTCCCGCAAGACCCGATCCAACAGCAAACGCGCCCAAGATGACCCGGTCTGACCTAACGCCCGTGATAGCAGCCAGTTCCGGATCACTGGCTACTGCGCGGAACTCCCGACCCGCCTTGGTATACCTGAGCGCCCATGCGACCATCGATGCAGCCACAGCAGCACATGCGATGATCGTTATCTGGATGTCCGTGAGCCTTGCACCTGCCACACTCACCCCCTTCGCTATGGTGGCAGATCGCACTGATTCGGTCTGGTCCCCAAAAGCTAGCGAGATCAGACTGGTCAACAGAATATACAGCCCGAGCGAGGCCACAAGCTGTACAACCCCAGAGGCAGATCGCTTCCTCAGCGGCCGATAAACTGCCAGTTCCATAGTGCAGCCAAGTGCGATGCACGTCAGCACCGACAATGTCGCTGACAGAGGTTGCGGCAGGCCGAAGACTCTGAAGAATACCAGGTTCATGTATGCGCCAGCCGTGAAAGCTGCACCGTGGGCAAAGTGAAAGAATCGGCCAACACGATAAATGAGTGCGAAGCCAACTCCGACCAAGAGAATGATCGCTGCTGAGATGGCAGCGTTGGCCACAAGCTGATTCATCGATGACCTCCTACTCAGAGCCCGCCAGACGAGAGAATACGCCGTTCCGAACCGTTTTGAGGACAACAGGTTTCACGACATCGCCGTTCTCATCGAATTCTATGACGCCGGCAACACCTTTGTAGGATCCCATCGTATCTAGGGCCTTCTTCAGTGCCTCGCCAGTCACATCTTCATCTAGGCGGCTGGCAACATGGCATATGAGCATGAAGGCGTCGTATGCTTGTGCCTCGACCCACCCCGGTTCATGCCCATAGCGAGAGCGGAACTTCTTGACGAACTGCTGAACCTGCGCATCACTGGATGCGGGATCAAAGCCCGTCGCGAGGGGGTAGATGACCCCCTCGGCGGCATCCCCGGCCAGTTGCAGGAACTTGTCGTCTTCCACAGCCGTTGTACCAAGGACTTGTGTCGAGAGGCCAAGCTCACGTAGTTGCCGCACGATCGTCGCCGTATCCGCGAAGTAGCCGGCAATGTAAAGGGCATCGGGGGCATCCATCTTCATCTTCGCCAGGAAAGACCGGTAGTCTGTCCCCTCGGCTTGGTATGCCTCCATGACCGGTATTGAGCCGCCACCCGCCTCAAAGGTCTTCTTGAATACCTGTGCGATAGAGGTCCCGTAGTCGTTGTTCATATGAAAGATCGATACTCGCCGGTAATCTCTGCTGAGAGCCAGTTTGGCGATTGCCCTACCTTCGGCCAGATCACTCGGCCAGATTCGGTAAATGTAATGACCAGCATTGGTTATTGCGGGAGACGAGGAGGTCGGCGAGAGTAGCACAACGCGATTGTTCTCGGCGATCGGCGCTGCGGCCAATGTAACAGCGCTCACAATGTCGCCGATCACTATTGGAACATGGTCCGCACTAATCAGTTTCCGAATGGCGCTCACTCCGGTCTTCGGGTCCGCTCTTGAGTCTTCGTAGATGACGCGCACGGGACGACCACCACAGCCGCCCTCCGCGTTCACTATAGACACGGCTAGGTCAATTGCCTCCCGCCCCTTTTCACCATAGGATGCAGCATCCCCGGTCAGCGGGAATACGACACCGATCCGCAGTTCATCATCATGCCCCTGTCCTATGGCAACGATCATCGCTATGACCACGGCCACCATGACCAACACGCCTCCCACAAGCCAGTATGTTCTTGTTCTATTCATAATGTTGTTTCCTCGATGGCCTGCACGCTCGGGCTGAGACCTCCAGCAACGGGCAGTACAGTGCCAGTCATGTAGGACGATGCAGATGATATCATGAACGCCGCGACCTCAGCGATCTCGCTTGGCGAAGCGAAGCGTCCCTGTGGTATCTCTCGCCTTTTCTGTTCAAGGTAGCTCTCTGAGAAATCTGCGCACTGATCCGTTTCGGTCCAGCCAACAGAAAGAGCGTTAACCCGAATGCCCATTTCGCACAATTCCACAGCAAGACATTGGGTGTATTCTTCCAGCGCCGCCTTGGCAATATTGCGGTGCGCATATCCCCGCTCAGGTAGCCTGACCGTGACAGACGAGATATTCAGAATGCTTGAACAATCCGAAACGGCCAGGTGCGCCAAGGCGGACCTCACACAGTTGAAGCTGCTGCGCAACGTGCCGTGCAATTGCTCTTGCATCTGTTCCCAGGTAAGCTCTGAGATGCCAAGCCGTTGGAACGGAGTATGCGCGTTGTTGACGAGAACGTCCAGACCGCCGAAAGCGCCTGCAGTTGCTTCAACCAATCGATGCGCTTGGTTTGGGTCTCTCACATCCGCCTGAATTAGAATGCCTTCCCCACCGACTTGTCGAATTCGGTTTAGCGTTCCCTCGGCGGCCACTGTATCCTTGAGGAAATTCACTGCTATTCTCGCCCCTTGCTCCGCACAACGCACCGCGATCGCTGAGCCGATGCCACGACCTGCCCCCGTAATGAGCACCACCTTTTCCTTAAGCGTCTTCACGATGCTTGCCCTACTCTTTCGGACCAAGAAACGTGCGTCTAACGGCATTCGAGGCTTTGCCAAATATGCCAGGAAGAATGAACAAGCTAACTGTTTGCCAGAGGGCCCATCCAACAGCTCTTGGTATCTGTTTCGGTGCGATCGGTAGCCAAGGGGGACATAGTGCATTACTCTCGCTATACCAATCCCCCTCTCCGCCCTTCACCGCGGTAATCAGTCGTTTGTGCAACTTGTCGTCTGCAAAAATAGACCTTGCTGCAGAATCGCCGAAATCGCGGTTCGTGTCCCATCCGAAAATGCCCATATACAGCATAGTGCCAGGCTGATGCCGCTCGAAATCGCTGAAGAAAATGATCTTATCATTTCCAGATTCCACATATCCGATATCCAAGCTTCGTATGATTGGGCACCCAAGACGCTGTATGACATGGCGCTTCGTCGTATAGAGAAGTGTCCCGTTGTTGGTCGCCCCCTTCTCGAAATCTTCCCTTCGTTGCACTTTGTCTCCGCGTGGCTTGTCGTACTCCTTGTACTGCGATCGGTTTTTCAGAATGAGCACACGCACCTTCTGCTTGCATGTGAAGGCCGAGAACCAAGAATCTGCCTTCGTGAGGGGATTATCTTGACCGTCGGATATCGGAGATCCATAACATGTCCAAATTAGAGCATCTGTTGCGTGGCTTGATATGCTCGTAGCGATGTTCTCGTACTCCCCATAGTTAACGTACAAGACAAGGGGCTTGGTTAAGGCCAACGCCCACAACGGGTCGTAGATGTTGTTGTTGGGGGGAGGCATTATGCGGCTCCGATCAGTTGGAATGCGTCAGTAACCTGCAACTTGTCAGAGATGCTAATCGGTCCAGAGCGGAAGACACCATTGGGGCTCACCGTAGCACAGCCAATGCGCAGGGCACAGGCGTCATAATCCGGCCTATCTGGAACATAATGGAAACTATCATCAACAAGGAGGTCCCTGTAGCTGTTGCGAATTAATAGCAATGATCGTTTGAGCCTGTACGAGAATGACTTGGTACCGCAGTACGAAGAGGCGCGTCCCGCTACGGTAAGGGGCCTCACCAGAAAGCGGGCGCTCAGGGATTCGCAGAGCTCTGCAATCGCCGGGAGTTCCGACACGTTGCCATCCGAAACAGCGGTACTGATTTCCACCGGAACACCAAGGGAGAAGAACGTATAGATGGCCTCCATTGCTTGTCGCCATGCCCCGGAGATCCCCCGACGTTGGTCGTGGACCTCTGCGGTCATTGCATCCAAGCTGACCTGAGCGACGGAGAGGCACGAAAGAAGCCGTGACTCAGACTTTGCCAATTCCGGGATATGTGTTCCATTGCTGAGAACACTTGTTGAAAGGCCAAGCGACTGGGCCCCTCGCAGTAGTTCAACCGTGCCGTCCCAGAGAAACGGTTCGCCACCAGTAATGTGTACGCTCTGGAGGCCCATGGGAATCATGGCGCGGAGGATCCGAAGCCATGTAGCTGGTGAGAGCTCGGCTCCCTTGCGGAACGGCCCCGAGTCATTAAAGCAGTAGAAACACCGCTGGTTGCAGCGGTGCGTCACTTCGATGTTCAAATGTCTCATACGAACCATCAGTTGCTCCTTGGTTGAAGTCGGTCACTTCTTATGAAGCTCTGTCCACATCTCTTCGATGCGGCGCAAAGCCAAGGGAGACGGCTTGCCCCGGCCGTTTTCCCAGCGGTTTACGGTTGACCACGTCACGCCGACCTTGGCCGCGAACTGTTCCTGCATCAGCCCAAGCTTGGTGGGCAGATTGCGGATGGTTTCCGCTACTGCGTTGCCCTTCTCTCTTGGCATCCGAATCTTCCCGGATTTCGCCGTGCAGACGATCCCACTTCAGAAGCTATTGCAGATGATATGGCCTATTGTGGGGCAAGCAACTCTCTTGTCAAACGCATTTTCGCTCTCGGACCCGTCGGGATGGACTGAGGACCGGGCCCGGTTAGGGCTGCGAAAGGGGGTAGGCTGGTGCGGCCGGACTTGGGCCAGTTGGCGCATAAGGCTAACACTGGGTGGAAGCGGTCGGAAGACCGGGCGAAGACGGCTGGCGGCCGTCAGGATGCAGCTTCTTCGCGGATGGCGTCCAGTCTGGGGCGAATGAGGTCTTCGGAGGAGGCCGGGGGCAAGTATTGACGGAGACGCCAAACCGTGTTTTCTTTTGTGATGAAGGAGACTCGGCATGGATAGAACATCAGATAGTAGCGGCACTTGCGGCGATGGTAGGCTCGCGGCGTTCCACCGGACTGTTCGACTGCCCACGGGGCTCTGGAATGCGGCGAAAGCTCGGGGCCAGCAGGATGGCAAGGCCGTCCGCTGGATCATCGACGACGCCCTCGACGCCGAGTTGATGTCGTTAATCGACTCCCTGCGGGATCTCGGCTTGGACGGCGAAACGAAGGCCGACAAGCTGGTCCGCATCCCCCTGGATGACAACGTCATCGCCCGGCTCAACTACGGCCGGCGGCAGACGGGCCTGCCTGCGGTGCAGATGTTGAGGCTGTGCCTGCGACGACACGTTGCCCGGTAAGCTCACCGAGGTGATGGGTAGGCCCGGCTGGGATCGCGTAAGCTTACACGCGTCGTTGCGCCGACGGCCTTCCCTTGCCCGGGAGCGCCGTGACCATATTCTCGGACCCCTGAGGCCACCAGAGGCCAAGGGAAGTACCTTCCCGGCCGCAGGAGATACACTAGAGGAGGCGGGCCAGGCCTCTTCGGTGGCTGGCGGGCCGATTGGAGCCCCATCAGCCGGCCCACCGGCTTGCTGTCGTCGGCGAACAGCTCGACGAACGCCAACCAGCTCGGATGCTTTGGGTGGTAGTCAACTGACCGATCCTTCAGTTGATCGCCGTTCGAGGGCTGCTATGATCAGGCCATGGAACCACTCAGGAAAGCGCTGAGGGAGGGGTTGCGCCGGTTGGGGAAACACATCGCCTGTGTCGGTCTGCCGAATGTTGATGAATCGACGTTCCGTTCCTTTGTCCTGGCTGCCCTGATCGAACAATGTCCCACTGCAAAGTGCCAGTTAGAGTGGCATACCTACGACATGCTGACTCAGATTGGCGGGGAGAATGCCCTCATAGAGTTCAAGTTCTATGTCTTTCGTCGAACGAGACATCTTGATGAGAGCGATGGCCCGTGGAAAGGCAATGCAGGAGTCCAGAACCAACGAGAGACAAGAGCGTGCATCAAGAAGTTGTCCGTCAGGCAATATCGACCGATCCATCACAAGTACCTCATTCTGGCCTACGAAAACAAACTGCCTGCCCACTCCAAGTTGAAAAACTCCTTCGACGAAGCGTATGGCGTTGATGGTTTCTTTTTCAAAGAGGAGGATGTCCACAGGTTGATAGGACCTGTTGAGAGCATCCAATGTGAGGGTAAGGGCTTGGACAGGTTGACCTGCGAGTTCATTCGTATTCACCAGTGACTGCTTATTGATCTAGCTCGCCATGCTTGATCTGCTCGACGGGCCCCGCCGACGGCCGCTTGCCGCCGTTGACCTCGGCGTAGGAGACAAGGACAAACCGCAGGGCGGCTTGAAGGTCAGACCGTAGGGATTGGCGTTACTGCCTGGGGGTTGCTCTGTGGCCCGCTCGCCGGAGTGAAGCCAAGGCCACTCGGCAACGTATGGGAGAGTGAGAAGCACGCGGCCGCCGGTGAGGGCGGCGGGACAATTGACAATCCCATAGCGGGCCGGTTTCGCGCCCGTCTCCCGGCAGGCCAGGTAAAGGCCAGATGACAAAGACGGGGCAAAGGTCCTGGCAGGGCGAACCTGCCTCTCGGATTTCTTGGTATTGGCCGAGCACGCGTCCAAACAGTCGCGTGAAGGGTGGGGCAACTGAGGACAGACCTTGCCGCAAACCAAATCCGGGCAACTCCCACAGGCGAGACCCGGTCCCCCAATCGTGGTAAGGGTAGACTCAGGAACCGCTATGCGTTTCCCCGTCATAGACACGGATTACCTTCAATCTCATGGTCCTGGAACCGTTAAGGGCGCCTGTGGGATTGGGGGTAAAGGCCTGCGGTCTGGTCAGGGGGGAAGCGTGAGGTCGAGGGAACGTGTGGGAACGGCACGAATCGAACCAACGCTGCACGACGCGGGGACGTAAAACCAAACGAAAGACGACACAGTGAATCGACGAACGGAACGGCCAGCTGTACTTCGATCGTAATCGCCACGTCCGGGGGACCAAGGGGGTCGGGTGGACCGAGCGATTGGTTTCCGATCCGGCGCACCGACGCCAGTGCTGCACATGTCGTCATTGCCGTCACTGCTGTCATCACTTCCGGTCAGCCGTTGCCGTGATGTGACGATGATGACGACAGTGACGGCTCCCAAACAGACCGGTGGTGCCGTTCCATCGTTCCGGTGTTCCACGAGTATGAGGGCCCAGGCTGCCGCCCCGGCCACGAGCAGACGTCGGGATCGCAAGGGAGGGGTGCTCCCGGGCCCTCCGAGGTATCTCCCTTGGCCTCGGAGAACCGAAGGGGTGCCTGGGCCGTCTGGCGGGCCGGAGGCCAAGGGAGAGCCGCGGAGGAGGCCGAGACGCGTAAGCTTACGCGGCCTGTGAGGGGGCATTCCAAAAGGGCCGGCGCCCCTGCTGCGTAAGCTCCCGTCGGACCGAGCACCGCCAGGCCAGCCCAGACCTATTCCGGAACGTCCCTTCGCGTAATAGTCCTGTGACAAACAGAGCGCCCAGCGGGGCAGGCCTGAGAACGAAGGTGGGGTCCTTTCAGGCAACATCGCCGTCTCCAAAGGAATTCGGCTATTCCGCCGCAACTGCCACGTCCTAAAGCCACTTGGGGACTGCGTCAAGGCGCCGCTGGGCTACGACAAGTTACGCTGGGTGACGGCCAAATGGGGACAGTTTGGGGACAGTCGTAGCTGCGTGCCGATCTCTCGGGGATCATCTTCTGGAATTCGGATTTGTCACAGCCCTTGGTGACAACCCGCGACGACCTGGTTGGCAGATGATCGATTGACAGGAGACCGAAATGATTGTCAAATCATTGCCTGGGCGAGCGGGGCCCAAGGCCCATCCAGGGAAGGACGCGGCGGCGTGTAACAAGTCTTGCGGCGGGCCGGCCTCGAACGAGGTGGCGGAGTACCTGCGGGCTGGCGCAGGAAGGCAAGATTCCCGGTCAGAATGTCGGGCGGCCCTGGCGGTTCCACAAGGACCCCATCGACCGTTGACTGGGACTGAAACGCATCAGCAGAAGGGCTGAGGATAGCGCACAAATGGAAAACCAATTCTTCAAACGTCCGATCCTCAACTCCCCCTATGAATGCCCGGCTCGGCACTGGGAGCTTGATGCCGATGGCCAACCCACACAGAAGATCATCGAGAGCCGCCGCCTCGTGGAGCTCATCACGCCAATTCCCAAGCCCAAGAAGCGCAAGAAAGAATCATCTGGCCAGAAAGACCTGGTATTTGACGAGGGCAAGGGACTGTCGACCCAGGAGCAGCAGTACGATCCCACCCCGATCATCAATGAGATCCGTCAACATGTGGCCCGATGGCGGGGCTGGCCGAACCCGAGCGAATGGCAGGTGACCCCGGAGACCGCCCGCCTCCTCCAGCACTGGCGACACCATAAGTTCGGCAACTTTCGCCCGTTCTTCTGCCAGATCGAGGCAGCCGAGACCGCCATCTGGCTGACGGAGGTAGCTCCCAAATCAGGTAAGGCGGGCAAGGGGTTCCTTGAACATTTGGCCAACGCCAATGGCCAGGCTAACCCGGAACTGATGCGGCTGGCGCTCAAGCTGGCCACCGGCGCGGGCAAGACGACCGTCATGGCCATGCTCATCGCCTGGCAGACAATCAACGCCGTCCGCCGCCCCAATAGCAAGAAGTTCACCCGAGGCTTCCTGGTGGTCACGCCGGGCATCACGATCCGCGACCGCCTTCGCGTACTTCAGCCCAATGACCCCGACAGCTATTACCAGAGCCGCGAGCTTGTCCCCAGCGACATGCTGCGTGATCTCGGGCGCGCCGAAATCGTCATCACGAACTTCCACGCATTCAAGCTCCGCGAGCGCATGGACCTGTCCAAGGGCGGCCGGTCACTCCTTCAGGGACGAGGTGAAGAGCTGAGTACATTGGAGACTGAAGGCCAGATGCTCCAGCGAGTCATGCCCAACTTGATGGGCATGAAGAACATATTGGCCTTCAATGACGAAGGTCATCACTGCTACCGGGAGAAGCCCGGCGAGGGCGACGAAGGCGATCTCAAGGGAGATGAACGGAAGGAAGCCGAGAAGAACACCGAGGCTGCCCGCGTGTGGATTTCCGGCCTGGAAGCCGTCAACCGCAAGCTTGGCCTTTCGCAGGTGATCGACCTGTCCGCCACGCCGTTCTTCCTGCGAGGTTCAGGCTACGCCGAGGGCACGCTGTTTCCCTGGACGATGAACGATTTCTCCCTGATGGACGCCATCGAATGCGGAATCGTCAAGCTGCCGCGCGTCCCGGTGGCCGACAACATTCCAGGCGAGGAGATGCCGAAGTTCCGCAACCTGTGGGAGCACATCGGCAAGAGAATGCCCAAGAAGGGGCGTGGCAAAGGCCAATTCCTCGACCCACTCAGCATCCCCGTGGAACTCCAAACTGCCCTGGAGGCCCTCTATGGCCACTATGAGAAGACATACGCCCTTTGGCAGAATGCCGGCATTCGTGTCCCGCCGTGTTTCATTGTCGTCTGCAACAACACCGCCACGTCGAAGCTCGTGTACGACTACATCTCCGGGTTCCACCGGGAGAATGAGGACGGCTCGACCAAGCTGGTGAACGGCAGACTCGAACTGTTCCGCAACTTCGACGAGCACGGGAACCCACTCGGCCGGCCCCGGACGCTGCTGATCGACAGTGAGCAGCTCGAATCCGGCGAGGCATTGGACAAGAGCTTCCGCGACATGGCCTCCGACGAGATCGAGCGATTCCGCCGTGAGATCATCGTGCGCACCGGCGACCGTCGCCAAGCCGAGAACATTTCGGACCAGGATCTGCTCCGCGAGGTCATGAACACCGTCGGCAAAGAGGACCGGCTCGGCGGGAAGGTCCGTTGCGTCGTCTCCGTCTCCATGCTCACTGAGGGCTGGGACGCCCAAACGGTCACCCACGTTCTGGGCGTTCGGGCGTTCGGCACGCAATTGCTCTGCGAGCAGGTCATCGGCCGGGCGCTGCGCCGCCAGTCCTACGATCTCAACGAGGAAGGCCTCTTCAACGTCGAATACGCCGACGTGCTGGGTATCCCGTTTGATTTCACCGCCAAGCCCGTCGTCGCTCCGCCCCAGCCGCCTCGTGAGACCATCCAGGTCAAGGCTGTCCGCCCCGAACGCGACCACCTGGAGATCCAGTTCCCTCGCGTTGAGGGCTACCGTGTCGAATTGCCCCAAGAGCGGTTGACCGCAGACTTCAACGAAGATTCCGTGTTGGAACTCAATCCAGATCTCGTGGGGCCGTCCATAACCCGCAATGAAGGCATTATTGGGGAAGGTGTGGATCTCAACTTGGTCCACACGGGTGACCTGCGCCGATCAACTCTACTGTTCCACGTCACCAAGCGCTTGCTGTACAAGTGGCGAGACCCAGGAGAGGAGCCCAAGCTGCACCTGTTCGGCCAGCTCAAGCGGATCACCAAGCAGTGGCTTGACGGCTATCTCAGGTGTACGGGAGGAACATATCCGGCCCAGCTCATGTACTTGACGCTGGGCGACATGGCTTGCGAACGCATCACGGCCGGCATCACCCGTTCGCTCATCGGCGAGCGGCCCATCAAGGCCGTGCTCGACCCGTATAATCCGACCGGCTCGACCGTCCACGTCAATTTCAACACCTCCAAGCAGAACCGCTGGCAGACCGACGCCCGCCGCTGTCACATCAACTGGGTGATCCTTGACAGCGACTGGGAAGCTGAGTTCTGCCGCGTCGCCGAGGCCCACCCCCGCGTCAAGGCCTACGTCAAGAACCACAACCTGGGCCTGGAGGTCCCGTACCGCTACGGCTCGGAGACCCGAAGGTACATCCCGGATTTCATCGTGCTGGTCGACGATGGCCGGGGGGAGGACGACCTGCTGCGCCTGATCGTTGAGATCAAGGGCTACCGACGCGAGGACGCCAAAGAGAAGAAGTCCACCATGGACACCTACTGGGTGCCTGGTGTGAATGGCCTCGGCAGCTACGGTCGCTGGGCGTTCGCGGAGTTCACAGAGGTCTACCAGATCCAGTCCGACTTCGAAGCCCGGGTCGAAGCCGAGTTCAACAGGATGATTGATTCAACTACCGCACAGTCGGTGTAAGGGATTGCAGCATGGCGAAGAAAGTACGGAAGAAAGCGCGGAAGAAAGCCAAGAAGACGGTCGCCGTTATCAAACACGATGACGCATCACGAAAGAACATCCCCACGGCCGAGATGGAATCGGTGATGCATGCCGACGACCAGTCGCCCGTCCGCATCGCCTACGAGCGGCGCAACCGCGATCTGGACCCTCAGCTTGTCTGGCGTGGTAAAGATGAACAGGACTGGTCGGACCTCGTTGTCCATGCCCCGCCGCTGTACATCCAGGAGAAGGTCAAGCCCAAGGTCCTCATCGACGATCTGCTGCGACGGACGCAGCAGCAGGAACGTGCCGAGACTGAAAAGGCTGCGCCGTTGCTGTTTGCCGATGCCTTCGCCGACTTCAACGGCCTGCCTGACGATGCCCGATCTACCGAGTTCTATCAGCACGACGCCAACTGGACCAACCGCATGATTCTGGGCGACAGCCTCCAGGTCATGGCCTCTCTCGCCGAGCGTGAAGGCCTGCGCGGCAAGGTCCAGTGCATCTACCTCGACCCGCCATACGGCATCAAGTTCAACTCCAACTTCCAGTGGTCCACCACCAGCCGCGATGTCAAAGACGGCAAGGCCGACCACATCACCCGCGAGCCAGAACAGGTCAAGGCCTTCCGCGACACGTGGCGCGACGGGATTCACTCATATCTAACCTATCTCCGCGACCGTCTCACCGTCGCAAGAGACCTGCTGCACGAGTCCGGCTCGATTTTCGTGCAGATTGGGGATGAGAATGTCCACCGCATCCGGGATCTTCTCGATGAGGTGTTTGGCCACGACAATGCCCTTTCGCTCATTCCATTCGCAAAGACAACGAGTAGTTCATCGAGCCTTGAGCTGTCAGCCGTGTGTGACTACCTGATCTGGTATGCGAAGGACCGCAGCAAGTGCAAGTATAGACAACTTCACTTCGAGAAAGTCGCTGGGGGTGCGGGTGGCACAGGGTATAGTCTGATCGAAGAATCTCCCGGGGCATTCCGCCGCATGTCCTCTGCTGAGAACAGCGACCCGGAAGCAACAGCTCGGAACGCGAGAATCGCTCAGTTCGACAACCTGACAAGTTCGAGACCCGCGGGGAAAGGGGATGTCCGTGAGTTCTCATACCACGGGAAGATGTTTGACCCATCAAGGGGGACGTTCAAGACGGATCAACAGGGGCTTGATACGCTCGCGATGGCCGGCAGATTGGGTATTGCTGGGAACACTCTTAGATACGTCAGATATCTCGACGACTTCGCAGCGTTTCCGCTGAGCAATCTGTGGACGGACACAACCGTCGCAGGCTTTGCCGCCAACAAGCAGTACATTGTTGAGACCACGCCGAAGGTCGTTGAGCGTGCCATCTTGATGGCCACCGACCCCGGCGACCTTGTGCTTGATCCGACATGTGGTTCGGGGACAACCGCCTACGTGGCGGAACAATGGGGTCGGCGGTGGATTACAGTCGACACGTCACGTGTCTCACTGGCGCTTGCCCGAGCGAGAATCATGGGAGCGAGATACCTCTACTATCTTCTGGCTGACAGTTCAGAGGGGAAGCAGAAGGAAGCGGAGATCACACGAACGGAGTCATCGGCGGCCGCTACATTTGGCAACATCAAGCATGGCTTCGTCTATGAGCGTGTGCCGCACATCATGCTCAGTTCCATCACTCGTAACGCAGAGATCGACGTAATCTGGGAGAAGTTTCAGGAGATGCTTGAGCCACTACGAGGGAAACTCAACAAGGCGCTCGGGAAGGAATGGGAAGAATGGGAAATCCCTCGCGAAGCCGGGGAGAAATGGTCGGATGAGGCAAAGACACTCCATGCCGACTGGTGGCGGACCCGCATCAACCGCCAGAAAGAGATCGACGCCTCCATCGCCGCCAAGGCTGACAACGAGTACCTGTACGACAAGCCCTACCAGGACAACAAGAAGGTCCGCGTGGCTGGGCCGTTCACCGTCGAATCCTTAAGCCCTCACCGCGTGCTGGCCGTGGATGCGGATGATGAGTTGATCGACCCGCATCAGCCCAAGCCCGAAACCGGCGGCGACGAGGAGAGCTTCGTCGCGATGATCCTGGAGAACCTCAAGACCGCCGGGGTCCAGCAGGCGCACAAGGAAGACAAGATCGACTTCAGCTCGATCAAAGGCTGGCCGGGCGACTACATCTGCGCCGAGGGCCTGTATGCCGATGGTGACGGCGCGGGCGATGCCAAGCGTGCGGGCATCTTCATCGGCCCGGAGTTCGGCACGGTCAGTCGGCAGGACTTGGTGGCTGCTGCACGCGAGGCCGGGGACGCCAATTTCGACGTGTTGATCGCCTGCGCGTTCAACTATGACGCCCATTCCTCGGAGTTCGACAATCTCGGCCGGGTCCGCGTGCTCAAGGCTCGGATGAACGCCGATCTTCACATGGCCGACGACCTGAAGAATACCGGCAAGGGCAACCTGTTCGTGATCTTCGGCGAACCGGACATCGACATCCTGCCGGCCGCCGACGACCAGATTCAGGTGAAGATCAACGGCGTGGACGTATTCCACCCCAACACCGGCGAGGTCCGCAGCGATGGGGCCGAGGGCATCGCCTGCTGGTTCATCGACACGGACTACAACGAGGAGAGCTTCTTCGTCCGCCACGCCTACTTCCTCGGCGCAAACGACCCATACAAGAGCCTCAAGACCACCCTCAAGGCCGAGATCAACGTCGATGCTTGGGAAACACTGCATAGCGACACCTCCCGCCCGTTCGACAAGCCCGAATCCGGCCGGATAGCAGTGAAAGTAATCAACCACCTTGGCGATGAGGTGATGAAAGTGTTTCGGGTGGAGTGAAGGAACGTGTAAGAAGGAGCTAGAAGATGGCGGTAATCATTCTTGGAGCTGGCGCGACGCGAGGGTGTAGCTTCGTGAACAATGCCAAGGACCCGTCGTGCCCTCCTTTGGACGGTGACTTCTTCACTCAGCTCCAGCGAGCGCGGGGGTCAAAGCATAGGGCGCTCATCGATGACGTTGTGAAAGATACTGTTGAGATGTTCGGGGGAAACTTTGACGTCACGATGGAAACGGTATTCACGACCTTGGAGCACACAATCCGAATGCTCAAGGCGACCAGGGAAAGTCGCGACTTCAAGCTGTCCGATCTAAGGAAGAAGCGAGGCAGGCTATGGCAGCTGCCTTCGAGGAGTCGCTCACTGAACGCAACGATCGGGGGGAGTCAACACGTCACCTTCGAAAGTGCGACTATCATGATAAGCTCGTTGCGGAACACGTTAGGTGCAGCGATGAGATCATCTCCTTCAACTACGATTGCGTAATAGATGACAGTCTTCGCCGGCAAGGCGGCGGCATCTGGAATCCACGCTATGGGTACGGTTTCAACCTCGGGCCGCGGGGCGCCCGGATGACCGGAGACGCACATTGGATGCCCGGAGAGCCGGGCACCAAGGATCAGACCGTGAAGCTCTACAAACTGCACGGGTCCTTCCACTTCCAAATATCTGGCATGGATTCTCAAGACGAGTCAGGGGACCAGGCCAAGTCGAAAGAGAAGAAGCCCTATACGGTGATCCTGAAGAGAAGGCCATACACGAAACAGAAGGGGAGCCTGAGATTCTCGATCATTCCCCCTGAATGGCACAAAGCCTACGACGAGGGAGCCTTCGCTGACTTGTGGGCCAAAGCTGCCAAGGCGATCCATCGGGCTGATTCGATCGTCTTCATCGGCTACTCTCTTCCGGCAACGGATTTGCATTCCACGGCACTGTTTCGGACGAGCGTGGGTAAGGCGGGGCTAAAGCATCTTACCGTTGTCAACCCGGATCAAGAGGCCCGGCGTCGCGTCCGCACGGTACTCCAACGCGGATGCACCAAGGGGACCAGAATGCTGAGTTTTGATAGCCTTGAGCATTTTGCGGCAGCTGATCGCTCATTATGGGCGAGATCGTAGTGTTGGGATGGCCCGAATCGGAGTCAGGTGATGGATTTCCGCATAGCTGACACATTCACTGACAGCTTGGCCAAGCTGACCGACCAGGAGAAGAAGGCCGTCAAGACCACGGCCTTTGACCTACAGGTCAATCCGGCCAGTCCGGGAA
Organism: Phycisphaerae bacterium; assembly: GCA_011050235.1. Taxonomy (GTDB): domain Bacteria; phylum Planctomycetota; class Phycisphaerae; order SM23-33; family SM23-33; genus HyVt-337. The sequence goes on from DRGC01000017.1 coordinate 81,515, forward strand.
TGCAATTCCACAAGCTCGAAAGGGCCAGGGACAAGAACTTCTGCTCGGTCCGCGTCAACAGGGACATCCGGCTGATCGTCCACAGGACTGATGCAAGCCTGCTGCTCTGCTACGTCGGCCACCACGATGACGCCTACCGTTGGGCCGAGCGGCGAAAGCTGGAAGCGCACCCCAGGACCGGCGCGGCCCAGTTGGTGACAGTGCGAGAGACCGTGAAGGATATCATCGTCCCCAGGTATACCGAGGTCGAACAGCCCGCGCCGCCTAAGCCGCTACTGTTTGCAAACGTTTCCGATGATGATCTGCTCGCCTACGGTGTTCCGGCCGAATGGCTGGACGATGTCAGGCAGGTGGACGAAGACACGCTGTTGGAGTTGGCCGACCATCTGCCGCACGAAGCGGCCGAGGCGCTGCTCGACCTGGCGACCGGCGTGACGCCGAAGATCGTTCAGCCAGTGGCGGCCGGGATGGACCCATTCGATCACCCCGACGCCCAGCGGCGCTTCCGCGTGATGACGAACGTAGAGGAACTCCAGCGGGCGCTGGACTACCCTTGGGAGAAGTGGACGGTCTTTCTGCACCCGGCCCAGCGTGACCTGGTCGAGCGGAGCTACAACGGCCCGGCGCGCGTTTCAGGCTCGGCGGGGACGGGCAAGACCGTCGTTGCCCTGCACCGTGTGGTATTCCTGGCCAGGAAGCACGGAGATGCAAGGCTTCTGCTTACCACCTTCTCGCACACCCTTGCCGATGCGCTGAAAGTCAAGCTTCGACGGCTGGTCGGCAATGAGCCCCGCGTCTTTGAGCGGATCGAAGTCCATTCAATCGTTGACGTGGGAACGAGACTCTACGCTGCATGTGTGTCTGAGCTTCGGCTCGCAGACGACACAGCGGTTCGCACGATGCTGGCGGATGCGTCGGGCAGCGTCGAGGCCCACCGGTTTTCGGACCATTTCCTCTGGACGGAGTGGCGCGAGGTCGTGGATGCCTGGCAACTGGATAGCTGGGAAGCCTATCGCGACGTGGCCCGCCTGGGGCGTAAGACCCGACTCGGCGAACACCAGCGAAAGCTGCTGTGGAGCATCTTTGAGCCGGTCCGTCAGGAACTGACCCGTCGCGACCTGCTGACCACGTCCACGATGTTCTCACGCGTTACGGAGCATCTGGCCAGGACTGATGCGAGCCCCTACGAATTCGCCGTGGTGGATGAAGCCCAGGACATTGGCGTTCCGCAACTGCGGTTCCTGGCCGCGCTCGGGGCGACGAGGCAAGATGGGTTGTTCTTCGCCGGCGATCTCGGACAGCGCATCTTTCAGCCGCCGTTCTCGTGGAAGTCGCTCGGCGTGGACGTTCGCGGCCGGTCTCGGACGCTGCGGATCAACTACCGGACATCCCACCAGATTCGCCGGCAGGCTGACCACCTGCTGCCGCCTGAGCTCGCCGATGTTGACGGGATCGTTGAGAACCGGCGCGGTACCATATCGGTCTTCAATGGCCCAGACCCGACGATCAAGGTCTTCGGCGACGAGAAGCTGGAGACTGAGGCCGTTGCGGCGTGGCTGTCGGCACGTCAGGCAGATGGACTCCAGCCGCACGAGATCGGCGTGTTCGTCCGTTCGGCCGCGCAACTGCCCCGGGCACGAGCGGCCGTCGAGGCGGCCGGCCTGAAGGTGCTGAAATTGCAGGACAGCTTCGACACCAAGGCGGGCCGCGTATCCATCTGCACGATGCACTTGGCGAAGGGGCTGGAGTTTCGGGCCGTGGTGGTGATGGCCTGCGACGACGAGGTCATCCCGCTCCAAGAACGCATCGAGGCTGTGGCGGATGATGCGGACCTGGAAGAGGTCTACAACACGGAGCGCCACCTGCTCTACGTTGCCTGCACGCGGGCACGCGACCACCTGCTCGTCACCAGTGTCGATCCGGCCTCAGAGTTCCTTGACGATCTGCGGATGTAAGTTCGGTTAGCCGTATTGAGAACACTGAGGGCGAACAAGGACGGCAAGTGCATCTGCCGTGTCTATGGGTATGGGCCAAGGAGACACGATAATGGGCTTGAAGACTTGCAGCGTAACGGTTCGTGAAGTTGCTGGCGACGGCAGCGAGTTCCCTGGGCCGATAAGAAATCTGCTCTGCGAAGCTGTCTCGGCCATTTCCGCCCAGGAATTGCACGGGCTCATGGACAAGCATGAATCGGACCCCGCCAATTTCGACGGCAGGATAGAAGAGCTCATTCGGTCAATGCAGCCGGACCTGACAGTGCATGCAAATCATCGAGTGTTCGACGGCGCGAAGTTTAATAACGATCTCATCCTTGAGACGGACAGTGTTTTCGTGTGCCTTGAGATCGAGAAGAGCTCTATGTCTCGCTTTGAGTTCGATATCCTCAAGATGCAGGCCTTCGCGAGTCAAAGACTGGCTGAGCTGCCTGGGGCAAGAGTGTATGGCGCATTCATCGTGCCAGCCGACAACATCGTCGCCAGACACATTTCCGGTAATGCACGAGAGTCATCCTACAAGTATCTGAGCCGGCTGAGCCGCTTGGTTGCTCAGATTGCTCCATCTCTCCTGGACGACGTTCTGATCGTCGGCTATGGCGTCTCAATGCCGGACGGCCAAGTGACCCAACGGGAGGGCAAGGCAATGAAGAAGAAGCTTGCGAATGTGGACAAGAAGAGCTCGGGGAACGTTGTGGTCGCCGATGCCGGCCTGCTGCCGGAAGAGCTTCTGTGGGATGTGCTGAGGGACTATCCACAGGAATTGGTAAGTGCACTGCGAAAGTGCCTGGCGGCCAAGTACCCGGGGCTCCGCGAGAAGATCAATCGCAACAGCAAGTACCTGGGGTACGCCAATGGTGGCAGCGACGCCATGTACGTGTATGTCAGAAAGAACTATCTTCTTATCGATCTAGGGGTTTCCGCCGACCTGTCCGAGGACTTGAGGCAGCTCGGCTTCGAAGTGAAGCCACGCGATAATTTCCAGGCCAAGATCGGATGGTTGACTGGGCTGATCGTGCCGCACGATACGGACAAGTTTGCTGACGTCACGAAGCTGGCGATTGAGGCCCTGGCACGCGTGTAGACTATGTGCGGCGGAAGATCTCGGCCAGGCCCACGCGTCGGGGGCCTGGGAGAGCCCACGCCGAGTCGATTCTGGTCCGTTCGTAATGATACCAATGATGGCGCCTCGTTGGCATACTTGCACGCATTGCCTAGCACAACGTATCCCTCAGGCACCTAACCCATGCATTTACCCTCCCCACACCGACGCCGAGTTCTCTGGCGATCCTGACCTGCCCCCACCCCCTGGCCCGTAATTCTGCTGCCTTCTCCTTGTCGAAGTACTTCGCCCGTCGGCCGATCTGTTTGCCCTTGGCCCGAGCTGCTCGGAGGCCGGCCTTGGTCCGTTCGCTGATGATCGAGCGCTCGTACTCGGCCATCACCGAGAAGATGCCGGCCAGCATCCGGCCGGAGGCCGTCGCCAGATCGATGTTCTCGCGGTAGCTCACCAGCGTGAGGCCGTTCTGGGAGAAGTAGTTGATGATCTTGACTAAGTGCGGCAGACTTCGGCCAATCCGGTCAAGGGCGTGCACGACCAAGATTCTGACCTTCCGCTTCTGGATCGCGTCCCAGCAGGCGTTCCAGCCAGGCCGGCTGTCCTTCGCGCCCGAGATTCCATGATCGGTGAATTCGATCGGGCTGGGCCAGTTACGTCGGTCACAGTACTCCCGCAGGTCACGGATCTGAGGGTCAACAGACTGGTTGTCGGTACTGACGCGGGCGTAAATAGCAACGTGCGGGTCGGCGGGCATCGGCGTCTCCTTTGTGCGAACAGGCGCAGACGTTCGCCAACATCAAAGCAGGCCTGTCATCCAGGGGCAATTTTCTGCCGAGAAGTACTCGTGGCGGTTAGTCACTATCGCCTCGGCCGAACCGGGTTGGCAGATGGCACCGACCGTGCTAGACTCACACCCGTGCCACAGGCATGATGTGACAACTTAGACGACGCGCGAGCGTCAAGTTGCTGTCTCCCAAGAAACGCTACCTGGGCAATTCATGCCCGGAACACGAAGACAGCGCTTGGACCGCGCTCCCGATAAGGGAGCGTCGGCCATGTGCTGTTTCGTGTGCCCTGTAGCGGGGCCTTGGGAGCGGCCTTGGTTCGGCGCTCCTTGTCATTTCGGGATATCCATGGCCAAGACATACATCGGCGTTGACCTTGGCTGCTCTGCAATGAGCGGCGGTGGGCCGAAGTCTGCCGTGGCGATCCTCGATGCCGACGGACAGCTCTGTCGGGAAGTGAAGCACTTCCGACAGGCAAAGGTGTTGGTCGAGGCTGTGTCAGGTCTCGACCGCAAGAGCATGATTATGGCCGTTGATGCGCCACGGTCCGTGCCCGACCACGCCGCCGAGAACTATGCCTACCGGAGCTGCGAGAAGGCCATCAAGGAGATCGACCCCCACGCTGGAACGTTCTCGGGCGCCGCCGCCCTGTTCATCCGGTGGTATGAGATTGAGGAACGGTACTTCCGAACCGTCAGAGTCATTGAGACCTACCCACGCGTAATTTGGGCGCATCTCAAGCTGCCCGGTAAGGCCAAGGACTTCACCAAGCACAAGGCCGCGGTATATCGAGCCATCAAGAGGATTACCGGCGCCCCTTGTCATGGCTTCGATCATCATCAGATTGACGCCCTGCTCTGCGCATACACCGCCCTCTGCTACGATCGCGGCGAGGTCGCATGGTTCGGCCAAGCGGGTGAGGGCCTGATCATCATCCCTGCGCCGGGCACGCACAATCCGCTGTCATCGCATGCGGAACGGATTGCACAGAAGTACCGGCGCTTCACTTCTATGGTTGCCCGTTGATGGGCTGACGGGTGCCGGCGCCATATGAACGACACTATCAGGCAGCTAACACCCGACCGAGTTGGTGCATTACGATGTTGGCTTGACCCAACTAGACCTTCAAGGCCATAATGATGCAACACTTCGGTCCAAGGGATCTGGGAGATCGGACATGGCCAAGAGGAATGCGCAATTGGTTAGCCAGCACCTGGAGGGGATTTCGCGGCGGATGCTGGAGGAACGCCCCGAGATCATCAGGGGTTTTGTGCGTCGTCGACACGGCGTGTATGCCCTCTACCGCGGCAACAAGCTCTATTACGCTGGCCTGACGGGCGGCCTCCTCGGTCGCCTGCGGTCGCATCTCAAAGATCGTCACGGACACACTTGGGACAAGTTCAGCGTCTACTTGACGGTCAATGCCGATTACATGAAGGAGATCGAGTCTGTCCTGATCCGTATTGCTGACCCACCAGGCAATAAGCAGCGCGGCAAGTTCATCCGTTCGGAGAATCTTCTCAATAAGGTGCGTGCCGAATTCCGTCGTCGAAGGAAGGAGGACGAGGAGGCCATGGGTTTGCGCCCTGGCTCCGGGGGACGCGCCCCGAAGGCCAAGGCCGCTCGACCCAAGAAGCGGAACGCCAAGACAACGCTCGTCGATGAGAACATCAAGAGGCTCCGGGCTAGGTATAAGAGGAAGACCTACTGGGCTCGGGTCCTGAAGGACGGAAAGATTAGCCACGGCGGCAAGCGGTACAATTCCCTGTCAGCAGCGGCTACAGCAATAACAAAACAGCCGACGAATGGATGGTTGTTCTGGAATTATGAGCGCGCACCGGGTGAATGGCTGCGGCTCAAGGCGCTGCGCCGCTAGTCTCTACTCAACGAGCCAACAATGTCGAAGCAGAAGAGGACCCCGGCCTACGAGAAGCTCTTGGAGGAGATCCAACAGCTGCCTCTTGGTCACGAACGAACTGCTAAGCTGGGGAAGCTGGCAGCAGAACATGATCGTCTCTGGCAGGAAGTTGCAAACTCAACAACTGAGGAAGGTGCACAACAGAAACTGGCCGAAGCGTTATCGCTCAACGAGAGGGCAGCCCCCCTCTTCACCCAGTCCCGGGATCCTGGCGAGTTCGCCGATTATCTTCAACAACAACTAACAACTATCGAGATGATCGCGATGGGTGAGGACAAAGGCCCGGTCCAAGTGGCCATGAGATCCGACTTCGCTAGGCAAGTTGCGGCTGAGGCATATGGACGAGCCGTCGAGTTGCGCGAAAGTGACGATTCTCTCACCGTGCTGCCGGAATGGACGGACGACCCAATTGCGATGCTCCAGCAACTCCGCGAATGGTGTGTTCGGTCCCGGGCAACTGCAACAAGCCCGAAGGCAGAGCGGCGCCCCGCAACCCATTCACCAACCTATCGGTCAGTTAACTGGTACGGGGAGACATACACCTTCACGGGGAATCAAGCTGCCTGCGTGAAGACCCTGTGGGAAGCGTGGGGAAATGGCACGCCGGATATTGCCGACGATCACATGTTAGACAAAGCGGGCATAGAAACCAAGCGGCTCCGCGACGTATTTCGCAATCATCCCGCCTGGGGGACCATGATTGTTCAAGGCAAGACAAAAGGGACGCACCGTTTGAATCTGCCGGAAAAAATCTGACGCTCGCTCAAAATTGCCCCTCTATCCACCCACGAGGCGCGCATGCCCTATGCAAGAATTAGGGCATGAACAATCATGCTTCTATCAATGATCGGCTTGTCGCCGCCCTATGCTACGCCGCACGTGGATGGCCTGTACTGCCGCTTCACGGCATTCGCGCCGGCCGATGCACGTGCGGGCGGCCAAATTGCTCCAGCGCGGGCAAGCATCCCCTGACGGCCCACGGTCTGAAGGACGCCACGACCGAGACCGCCACAATCCGCGAGTGGTGGCGACGATGGCCTGATGCGAACGTCGGCATTGTCACCGGCGCAATCAGCGGCTTGGCCGTGTTGGACGTCGACCCGCGCAACGGTGGTGAGTACTCCCTAGATTGGCGCCAAGGCGAACACGGGCCGCTCCCCGGGACCGTCGAATCGTTGACGGGCGGGGGAGGTCGACACCTGTTCTTCCGCCACCCCGGTGGCCACATCACCAGCCGGGCCGGCGCGCTTGGCGAGGGGTTGGACATCAAGGCCGACGGCGGGTATGTCGTCGCGCCGCCAAGCCTACACGTCAGCGGCAAACGGTATACCTGGGAACCTTCCGGCGCTCCCGGTATGGCGGAAGTCGCTGATCCACCACGGTGGCTGTTGGATGGTTACACGGCAGAACAAGCTCGTAAAACGCATCCGCCCGGGCACCCCATACCGGAGGGGTATCGGAATAGCGCATTGGCTTCACGAGCCGGCTCTATGCGCCGACAAGGAATGGGAGAGGCGGGGATTAGAGAAAGCCTGCTGAAACTCAACCAGCAATTCTGCCAACCCCCACTGCCGGAAGACGAAGTAGGGAGGATTGCGGCGAATATATCTAGGTATGAGCCACAGGCACCACCGCCATTACCAAGACCCGACTGTGCAGGCAGATCAGGCCGGCGAGGCAACAACCCACTAGCTCTGGCCAGGTTGTTCCTCAAGGAAAACTACACCGCAGGAGACCTGCTGACTCTGCGATGCCAAGCCCAGGTGTTTTTGGAGTGGCGGGGCAACGCGTACTGCCAGAAGGAGGGAGCAGAGGTGAGGGCAGAGATCTACCGATTCCTGGAAGACACAACTCGCTCCCCTCGTAGCGGGCCAGACGGCCCCCTAATCTCCCGGCCGTCGACCAAGAGGGACGTCGATCTTGTGATTGATGCGCTTCGCGCCGAGGCCTTCCTGTCCGCTTCCGTGACCCCGCCGGCCTGGCTTATCGAGGACGCTTCTCTGCCCCCGGCCCTCGAACTGCTGCCCTGCAAGTCCTGTTCACTGCATCTGCCGGTCATGAGGAGACTCTCGCCCACGCCGGCTCTCTTCGCCACATGCGCGTCGGATGTCGACTATGACCCCGCCGCGCCGGAGCCGCTGCGGTGGCTGGCTTTCCTCAACGAGCTTTGGGGAGATGACAAGGAAAGTATCGCCACGTTACAGCAATGGTTCGGTTACTGCCTGACCTCTGACACGCGGCAGCAGAAGATGCTTCTCCTGGTCGGGCCAAGACGCTCTGGCAAGGGGACCGTTGCCCGTGTCCTGACTACACTGCTCGGTCAAGCTAACGTCGTTGCCCCAACAACTTCGGGCCTGGCCACTCAGTTTGGCCTACAGCCGCTGATCGGGAAGAACCTAGCTATCGTCTCGGACGCCAGGTTCCGAGGACAGCGAGAACAGGCTGCGATCATCGAACGCCTGCTGTGCATCAGCGGCGAAGACGCAATCAGCATCTCCCGGAAGTATCTCGAAGCCGTGACTCTTAAGCTGCCGACCCGGTTCATGTTCTTGACGAACGAGCTACCTCGGCTGACGGACATCAGCGCAGCCCTTGCCGGTAGATTCATCATTCTGGTCCTGAAGAGGAGCTTCTTTGGGAAAGAAGATCTAGGGCTGGTCGACAAGCTGCTCAACGAACTTCCGGCCGTCCTGAACTGGGCGGTCAAGGGATGGCAGGACTTGCGACAGCAAGGCCGGTTCGAACAGCCCCCGTCATCTCTTGATGTCGCCAGCGAACTTGAGGATCTGAGCAGCCCCGTCAAGGCCTTTGTCCGTGATTGCTGTTCGATCGGGGCAATGTACTCAGTTAGTACGAAACGCCTCTATAGAGCCTGGCGCGATTGGTGCAAGGATTACGGCAGGGAGCACGCCGGCACAGCTGCCTCTTTCGGCCGCGATTTGCGCGCTGCTTGCCCGCATATCGCCAGATCGCGACCACGAGGCACCAAGGGCGAGCGCTTTCGACTCTATACCGGAGTGGGTCTGACAAGCAGTCCTGGTCCGGATTGGTCCCTGGACTTGCCTAATGAATCGCGTACGGGCGCCTCAAAGGGCTCGGGGGGTGCGACTGGAGGGGAAGTGTACCCAGGCGGTCCTAGGACCGATGCAGACCTGCCACTGGTCGAGGACGGGGAGGTGGAGATATGAAGCCCTCGTCCCAACAGGCCCTCGCGCTCCTGGCTGACCTAGCGACCGTCGGCATTTCTGTGCGGGTCGACGGCAAGATGCTGCGGGTCGGGCCGCGAGCTAAGGTAACACCGACAGTAGCGCAGCGGGTAAGAGACCTGAAGTCCGAGGTGTTGGCTGTCTTGCGCAGCCGACCCTCCGAGGTCACAGGGATCGCAGCTCGCGCTGTTGGTGGACAGACCCATTATCGGTTCGCGGTCACCCAGACAGAGCTTCGGAGGCGGGGGTTTCATGTCTTGGCCGATAAGCCGGAATTTGTCCTGGCGGTACTTGCGGCGGTCAATGCCCTCTTGCCGAAGTTGGCGACATGCAGCAACAACGACGGTATTAACGTTCGGCGGACATCATTACCTGGGGACGAGGAGTCATAATATGCCACCTGTATTGTCCACAGATCACGCCGCTGGCCCCAGGTACCCCAGGACGACGCCGGGACGAGATCAGGGGAGACGGGGGAAGTCCGGACGAGATTCTTCGTCTCCGAAAATTACGCGTAAGGTTACGCAGTTGTCTAATGGCCAGGGCCCGCGGGTGACCACGAATGGTAGCAGTTGGGCCCGCCGCTGGTTGGTCCAGCGGCTGGCGGAGCGGGCGGTGGAGATACTGCAGGACGACGACGCGATATGAAACGTGACGCAGCCTACGCACGGTACAGTAGCCACAAGCAGGACGACGGCACTAGCATCGAAGTCCAACTGGATGCGTGCCACCGTGCCGCCGAGGGCAAGTGCGAGAAGTACGTCGATGAGGCCAAGACCGGGCGGGCAGTAGGTGGCAGGACAGGTCTGCTCCGACTGATTGCTGACGCCGAGGCTGGAAAGATCGCCCGGCTGTTCGTCTACAAGTACGACCGACTGGGCCGCTCGGCCGAGACCCACGCCGTCGTCGCTGACCTGGAGGACCTGGGCATTGAGGTAATCAGCGCAACGGAGGGCAGGGACGCCCTAGCCAGGGGCGTCCAGCTCGTTGTCGCGGAGCATTATTCTCGTGTACTTGCCGAAAGGACTCGGGACGGCCTGTTGAAGCGCTTCGAGCAAGGCCAATGGACTGGAGGTCGTCCGCCCTATGGCTACAAGGTCGTTGGAGAGAATGGCGCCCGGAAGGTGGCGATTGATGCCCGTGAGGCCGAAGCTGTCCGTTATGCCTTCCGGACTTATTTGTCTGCGCCGGTCGGATTCAAGGAGTTGGCGCACCGGCTGAACGACAAGGGCTTCCCGACCCGGCGTGGCGGCCCGTGGACCTTTACCACCGTTCGCGGGATACTGACCAACCCCATTGCCGTTGGCCGTGTCCGCTACAATCGTCGTCGTTTCCGGCTCGACAAGCGAACCGGCCGGCGCGTGCCCGTCTGGCGCGACGAAAATGACCACAAGGATTACGCCGACGAATCCCTACGCATCATCAGTAACGAGGACTTCGAACGGGTCCAGGAACGAATCGCAGAGCGTGCCCGGCCGGACAGGAGACCACGATCCGCCCAGACGCTGCGCCCCTTCACTGGCCAGATACGCTGCGATGCCTGCGGCAGCATCTGCTACTCCCGGACGTCCAACAACCGCAAGGGACAATACCGCTATTACAATTGCGGCAAACGCCAACGCCAGGGCCCGGAGTCCTGTGTGAACGAGGCCAATATCCGCGAAGATGCCCTGTTGGCGCGGGTCAGCACGGCCCTAATGTCTATGTTCGATGACACCGAAACGCTGATCGCGGAGGCCATGTGCGAGGCCGAGGGCCTTCTGGCGTCAAATCGCGGCGAAGGGGGCCGCCTCAAGCGGGAGTTAACCCAGATCGACAGGGAAATTGCCACTCTCACCGAGAGGCTGATCGATCCGGTAATTGAAGACGGCGCCAAGTCGGCCCTATCTCGGGAACTGGCAACGCGTGAGCTTGCGCGGGAACGTCTGCAGGCCGCTCTGTCGCAATTGGCCGAACGGGCCGGCGCGGGCACTGACCGGCTCATCGCGGCCGTCCGAAAGGCCCTGAAGGAGGCCCGGGAAGGCCTTGAGAACATCGCCACCCCGGCCCAACTGCACGACTTGGTGGAACACTTCGTCGGGCCGATGATCCTGCGACGGGACGGGACGATCGCACCAACGGAAACGGCCCCGGCGGATGCCGAGGCCGATGTTCCGAGCAACATAGCGGGGGCGGGATTCGAACCCGCGACCTCCGGGTTATGAGCCCGACGAGCTACCAGACTGCTCTACCCCGCGGTCGTTATGTTGAATGGTAGCGTTCAGGCAAGGCGGTGTCAACCCGCGCAGAAAAGAAAACACCTCGCCGTGGCGGGCGGTGCAGCCGTGTCAGATCGGGTAGCCCCGGCGGCTGACGGCGGGGTCAGGGGGTGACGACCTGGATCGGTCGGGCGGAGTCGATCACGCCGGCGGTCTTTGCCAGGTCGAAGAACTCCTGCAGGCCTTCCAAATGCTCATCCGTCAGCTCGTAGCTGAGGTGCTGCGTCAGTTCGCGCCGCGCCAGGTCCACCGGCCAGCCGTAGGCTGGACCATACCGCTGGGCGATCTCGCCCAATCGTTTCCGGCCCAACTCCCGAGCGTCGAGCAGCAGCTCGTTGAGCAGTTCGGCGTGCGCCAACTCGGTCGCTGCCCACACGGCAAAGACGAACGGCAGCCCCGTCAGCCGCTGCCACATCGCTCCCAGATCGATCTGATAGTCAAAACCAAGCGGCGGATCGGCCACAACACAGTCCCCGGTGAGCAGAATCGCTTCGGCGTCGGCTGGCAGGTCGGAAAGATGCGTCGCCAAGGGAACCGTCCGCAAATGGCGGTGATACTTCATAGACCACAGCACCTCCGCCAGCCCCATTGTCGAGTGCGACGCGGGGTCGGTCCAGACGGCCTGGATATCCTCCGGAGGCACGCGAGAGAACAGCCGCACCAGCATGGTGGGCCCGTCAGAGGCAATGCAGCCGGCCGGCAGGATCACTAGCGGCCGGGCAAACCGCTGCAGGTCCACCGGGCTCAGCATCGCCAGCTCGGCGGTGTCGCTGGCCAGCCAACGCGGCATATCCGCCGACGATGAGCGAATCAACTCCACCTCCGCCGAGGCGTCCAGCCCCTCAATCAGAGGCCTGGCCGCCAGATACGGCAGTACGGCCAATCGGTGACGGTGATTCTCCGGGGGTCGGCCATCCTCTGAGCGGCCGGCCCGAATTTCTTCATTCGCGGCCATCAACATGTAACTCCAGTGCTAGTCATTACGTAGGCTCTTTCTGAGCCCTACCACTCCATTATAGGCACCCTATCGGCCAGATGGCCGAACAGGTCCTACACTTCCCGATGGCCCCCCGCCGGCGATGGTGTTAGAATGGCCCGCGATAAGACACGGCCAGCGATGCATATGGGGAGTTCGATCACCATGGACCACACTGCTCATCTTTCTACATTAGGTCTCATCCTTCTGGCTGCGACGGTCTGCATCGCCCAGGACGCCGCCCCCAGCCACCCGCCGGCCGACCTCGACCCGGAGACGGCCGAGATCGTCGATGCGTTGATCCTCGATCTGGCCTCGTTCGATTCAGGGACGCGCGGCCAGGCGGCCCGCGGGCTGAAGACGCTCGGCCCCAAGGCCGCTGGCGCCGTCGGTGCCCTGGCCGTCCTGCTGACCGATGATGTGCGGGAGAACCGCTGGGTTGCGTTCGATGCCCTGGCGGCGATCGGCCCGCCGGCCATGGGCGCCCTGACCGGCGCCCTCAATAGCAGCAACGATCGGACCCGCAAGATGGCGGTCAGCCACTTGCGGCTGCTCGCGCGGCGATTCGAGTTGCCGGCTGAGCAGTTCCTGCCCCTCTTTGTCTCCGCGATGCAGGATCGCTCGGCTATGGTCCGCAGCATGGCGGCGGCCGCGGTCGGCGACTTCAAGGCCGATGGCAAGGGCGCCCTGGAGGCGCTGGCGAAGTTGCTGGATGACCAGGATCAAAGCGTGCGCCACAACGCTCTCGTGAGCATCTGTCGAATGGGTCCGGCGGCCGAGGGCGCCGTCGACGCGGTCATCAGGCTGCTGGACGACAGGGACCGTTTCCTGCGAATGCACGCGTGCGTCGTGCTGGGCAAGATTGGCCCGCCGGCCCGGGCGGCGACGCTGAAGCTCGTCGAGATGTACCGGACTCCGAGCGTCAACGGGCGCGAGGAAATCCTGACGGCCCTGGCCAGAATCGGCCCAACCGACAACCCGCTGGCTATGGGCCTGCTGCTGGACGTGATGACAAATGGCGACACGACCGCGCGGTGGCGGGTCGCGTGGGAACTGGGCCGAATGAACGCTTGGGACGAACGGTCGATCTCGGCGCTGAAGGCGGCCTTACGCGACCGACACCAGGCCGTCCGCATTGCAGCCGCCAACGCGCTCAGCAAGATCCATCCCGATCGCACCGATGGCAGCGACCTGCCGGCCTCGGCCGATGCCGTCGACGCGCTGACCAGGATGCTCAAAGACCCCGAGACCCGTGTTCGCTGGTCAGCTATCTGGGCCCTGGGTGAGGCCCGCGGCGCTGCCTTGAGCGCAGTGACCGATCTGCTGGATGTCCTGGAAAACAATCAGTCGCCACAACTGCTTCGGGCGGCGGCCGTCAACGCTCTGGGCAAGATCGGATTAGCCGACGGCCGCATCGTCGGCGCGCTGGAGAAGGCAGCCAAGGACAGAGACGAAAAGGTCCGCGCCGTCGCCAAAGAACGCCTCGGCGACCTCCAAGGCAGCGGCCCAGGGGAACAGGTCTCCGCCGCCAGCCGGTAGCTCCGATCGCACAGCCTAGCTGTTGCTGATTTCGACGAGTTTGTCGAGGGCGGCCTGGGCGGCGCCGGAGTCGATGGCGCCAGCGGCCAGGGGGATTGCGGCGGCGATGGTATCCGCCTTGTCGGCGACGGTCAGGGCGGCGGCGGCGTTGAGCAGGACGATGTTGCGAGCGGCGGCCTGATCGCCGGCGCCGGTGTCGCCCTTGCCGGCCAAGATGCCGCCGATGATGGCGGCTGATTCTTCCGGCGATTCCACCAGCAGGTCGTCGATGGCCGCGCGTCGCAGGCCGAAATCTTCCGGCTGGACGACGCGGGTGACGACCTTGCCGTCTTTGAGCTCGGAGATCTTCGTCGGCGACGTGATGGAGACTTCGTCCAGGCCGTCTTCGGCGTGGAGGATCATGGCCCGTTGGCTGCCGAGGGAGGCGTGGACGTGGGCGATGGTCTCGGTCAACTCGGCGTCGAAGACGCCCATCACCTGCCGCTTGGCCCCGGCGGGATTGGTCAGGGGTCCCAGCACGTTGAAGATCGTCCGGACGGCCAGGGCCTTGCGGACGCCTGCGGCGTACTTCATGGCCGGGTGACAGCGGACGGCAAAGCAGAAGCACACGTTCGCCTCGGCCAGGCAGCGGGCGACGGCCTCGGGGGCCGCGTCGAGGTTCACGCCCAGGGCGGCCAGCACGTCGGCCGACCCGGACGCCCGCGTGGTCGTGCGATTGCCGTGCTTGGCGACCTTCGCGCCGGCCCCGGCGCAGACCAACGCGGCGGCGGTGGAGATATTGAAGGTGCGCAGGCCTGTCCCGCCCGTGCCGCACGTATCGACAACGTCGGCCCCGCCGGTGTCGATCCGCACCATGTGGTCGCGCATCGCCATCGCGGCGCCGGTGATCTCATCGACGGATTCCCCCTTGGCCGCCAGCGCCACCAGCAGGCCGGCGATCTGCGGCTCGCCGAGCTGCCCGTCCATGAGCCGGCCGAACAGGTCGTGCGTCTGCTCGCGAGTCAGGTCGTTGCCGTCGATGACATGTTTAAGCAGTGCGTTGAAAGCGTCAGCCATGATTGCTCCCTGTCGGGCTGAAAATGGGTACAGGCTCGTTCTGTCGGGAGGATTATAGTCGGCCTTCGCAGCCCTGGAAAGCGGCCCGTCCGATCGCTCTTGGACCCGCCGCAGACCAGGTGTAGCATATGACCATGGCTGAGCAGCGAATCGTCATCTTTTTGGGGAACGTGCAGGGCGTGGGGTTTCGGTTCACCGCCTGCCGGGTGGCCGGCAACTATAACGTAACGGGCACCGCCCGCAACTGCGCTGACGGGACGGTGGAGTGCGTGGTCGAGGGCGAGGCGAGCGAGATTGACGCGTTCGTGGCCGAGCTGAGCGATTCGATGGCGGGTTGCATCCGCCGCAAGACCGAGCAGACCGCGCCGGCGTCGGGACGGTTCAATTCCTTCGGCGTGACTTATTGAACCGCGTGTTACAAAGAAACGCGGTGGATCAGGTCGAAGATCCGCCGGGGCGGAAGACCCACCGCGCTTTCGCCTTCTTCCGCGGGCAATCCGCCTCGGGCGGACCCGCCCTACGCAAATCGCCTACTTGGGGTTCGGGATGTAGTCGCCGCCGCGGCAGGCCTTCAGGTAGTTCAGGCCGGCAACCTGGCCGGTCATTTCCAGATCGCCCTGGTAGACCGGGTCGTGCCAGCCTTCGATGTCGATCGACCCCTTGTAGCCATTCTCGCGCAGGATCGAAATAATGTCCGACCAATTCGAATCGCCAAAGCCCGGCGTGCGATGCTGGACGAACGTCTTGCCGCTGCGGATGCCGTACTTTTCGATGACATCCCACAGCACGGTGGCATCCTTGCCGTGGACGTTGAAGATGCGCGGCGCCCACTCGCGAAGCTGAGCGATCGGGTCGACGAGGCTGTACATCTGGTGGCAGGGCTCCCAGCAGAAGCCCATGTTCTTGCGGGGGACGGCGTCGAACATCATCTCCCACGCGTTGGGCGAGTGGGCGATGTTGGTCGTGCAGTTATCGAACGTGCCGCCCATGTCGCAGTTCTCGAACGCCAGACGCACGCCCTTGTCGGCGGCGCGCTTGGTCAGAGGGCCGAAGACCTTCTTGAACTGCTTCATGGCGTCGGTGACGCTCTTGCCCGCCAGCGCGCCGGCGAAGCCGACCACAATGTCGCAGCCGAACAGGTGGGCGTTGTCGATGCACTTTTCCCATGCCTTGCGGTTGGCGGGATCTTGCAGCGGGTTACCAAAGATACCCAGCGAACTGATCACGGGCCGTTCGTCGCAGCAGCAGTCGCACCTGTCGAACAGCGCGTTGACGTTCTTGGCGAACGTCTTGAGGTTGATGCCGCCCAGCGTTCGCCAGAAGGTCAGTTGAAAGCTCTCGAAGCCGTGCGGGAGGATCTGCTCGAGGTAGCCGACACCGGACGATGCCGAAGCCAGCGTGCCGATGCGGATGTCCTTGTGATTCTTGTGCGATACTTTCGCCATGGGTGTCTCCTTGTCAGGGGCCCTGCGGCGGAGCAGGGCGTCGTATGAGCGTTACAGCGCCCGCACCGGGACGCGGCGGCCTTTGTTTGAACTTTCGATCGCGGCGAACACCATCGCCAGCGATTTGATATTGTCGTGGCACTGACACTGGGGCTTCTTGCGCGTGCGGAGGAAGGTCAGCATTTCGCGCAGGGCCCCGTGCATGCCGGTGATTTTCATGGCGCTGTTGGCGATCTTGGCCGGCTTGAGATTCGCGCCAAAGCCGCTGACCTTGCCTTTGACAACCTGGCCGTTCGGGTCGCCGTCACGCTCGTAGATCAGTGTGCCCTTGTCGCCGATGAGGCGCCAATCGCCGTGCCAACTCGTCGCACAGCCTTCGGCGCACCAACTGCCGCGATAGGTGAAGATCACGCCCTTGGTCATCTCGAAGATGCAACTGGCGGCCACCTCGTTCTTGTACCACGAGCCCTTGGGGTTGAACTCCTTGGCGTACACAGCCACCGGGTCCGTGCCCGTCATGTAGCGGACGAGGTCGAAGTGGTGGATCGACATATCCAGGATCAGCGGGCTGGGCATCACATCGCGAAAGCCGCCGAAGTGCGCCCCGAGGAAAAAGTCGCAGTTGGCGGTCGTCATTCTGCCGAGCTCGCCTTTGGCGACGGTGCGCTGGATGGCGTCGTGCTTGGGCTCCCAGCGGCGCGACTGGCTGACCATGTAGAGCTTCTTGGCCTTGGCGGCGGCGCGGACCATGCGGCGGGCCTCAGCCATCGAGTTGGCCATCGGCTTTTCGCCGATGACATGATAGCCCGCCGCCAGGGCCGTGCACGTCACCGTGCAGTGGGCCTGGGGGACGGTGAGGTCCACGACGAAGTCGGGCTTGGTCTTCTTGAGCGTCGCCTTCAGATCGCTGGAGGCGATCGCGTCGATCCCGTACTCCTTGATGCGGGCCTTGGCCGTCTTGACGTTGAGGTCCACGACGCCGGCGACCTCGACTTTTTCGGCTATCAGGGGCGGGAACCATGCGCCGGAAATTCCTCCAGCCCCAACGACAACTGCTCGTTCTTTCGCCACGGTGGGTCTCCTCTTTTGCCTCAGACAGACATTCGCGCGTCACAACAACAAGGTCCGTGGAGTCTATCGAGGGCCCTTGAGAATACAAGGCAAAAACGCCCTCATGGCCCCAGCTTGACCCAATGAAGAACGGCGGCCAAAGGCCCGCCGCGGGAGGATTCTCAGGTGCGGCCGTCTCTATGCGCGGCGCCGCTTCAACAGCGCGCGGCGAGCTTCATAGCGTCGGCCGATTGGCCCAGAGGAGACCGACGTCATCAACGCCAGGCGCCGCAGGAGAACAGATAGCATCGATGCATCACCCGGGTCCGTCGGATTGAGAGCCCGCCGACACTTCGTATAGTCGGCCGCCGACCGATAGTCGGGCATTGGAGAGATATGATCAATGGGGCCGCGATCCCCCGCCGCTGCACTGGCAAGTGCGCGATTGCTGCTCAGGCGGCCTCACGATGATTGATGGAACGGCCGCCCTTGGCTGTCGGTGTGATCGACAGGCGAGCCGGTTGCTTGACGGCCGGTCCGGCCTTGGCCGCGATCAGATCTACAGCCAACCGGACGTCGACGCCCACCAGACCCGCCCAGCGTAGGAAACGCGCGTCGGCGTCGGCCTGCGAGGAATGCGTCGCCGGGGCGACGATCGGATTGTGGCTCTTACCGCAACGACCATCGTTCTTATTGGATTTCTTGCGTATCGACATCAACAACTCCAATCCGCGTCCTGCTGCGACCATCACCCGCCGCGAGCACAGACCGGCAGCGCCAGGTCGCTTCCTCTATATAGTCGGCCGGGCGGCCCGCGATGTTTCCGGAAATATTCTCTGGGGCTCTTACTCTCGGTGTAGATTACTCTATGGGCGTCATCAGGGGGATGTGTGCGCAGGAGTGCTTTGCACGTCGGCGGCTGGTTGGCGGATGTGGCGCCAACGCCCTCGGGCACGAAATCCTTACGAAGGATGTTGCGATGAACGACAGATTTGTTGGCGACGTGGTGCAACGCTGTCCCGGCAATCCGCTGGTGTCTCTGCACGATCTGCCGTTCCGCGCCAGCGATATCTGGAACGCCGGTGTAACGGAGTTCGACGGTGACGTGCTGCTGCTGTTGACCGTGGAGACGCTGCAGGGCCATCACCAGATATACCGGGCCGTTGGCGCCGACGGCAGGAACTTCGTCGTCGACGCCGAGCCGTTCATGGCCCCGCTGAGTGGCGGTCGAGCCGGCATGTACGAGGGCCTCGGCATCCGCGGGCCGCGAATCACCGTCCTGGACGGCGTGTATTACCTGACCTACGTGGCCGAGGGAGACCACGGCCTGCGGCTGGGGCTGGCCAAGACGTCGGACTTCCGATCCGTCGAGCGGCTGGGGTACATCTCGCAGGTGGACGTCAAAGGCGGGGCGCTCTTTCCGGCCAAGATCAACGGGCGATACGCCGTGCTGAAGCGCCCGCGGCCCGGCGCGAGCATCTGGGTGAGCTATTCGGACGACCTGGAGTTCTGGGGCGACGACGACGCCGTGATCACCCCGCGAGGCGGCTATTGGGATTCAACGCGGGTCGGCGTAGGCATGGCCCCGGTGTTGATCGACGAGGGCTGGCTCATCATCTACTACGGCGAGAAGGTCACCTCCGCCGGGCCGCTCGTTCGGCTGGGGGCGGCCGTGCTGGACCGCGACGACCCGTCCCGCGTGCTGGCCAGATCGAACATCCCGATCCTCTCGCCGCGCGAGAAATACGAACGCATCGGCAACGTGCCGAACGTCGTGTTCTCCTGCGGGGGCTTGTTGCAGGACGGGCAAGTGCACATCTACTACGGCGCGTCGGACAGTTGCGTGTGCCTGGGCACAGCCGATGTCCGTGACATCATCGACGTCTGCCATGAGGCCGACCCGCAAGAGGCCGACACCGAAGCCCCAGCACCCACGTCAGGCCAAAGCCGCAGCTGACAGGAGCCGCCCCATGCCCTATATGATCGGCAGAGACCTGATGCACCGCTGGGAGCGAAACCCCATCATCACGCGGCAGGATATTCCCTTCCCCTGCAACACGGTGTTCAACGGCACGCCGGTCAAGGTCGACGGGCAATACTACATGATCCTGCGCGTGGAGGGCTTGGAGGGGAGGTCGTTCTTCGCACTGGCCGACAGTGGCGACGGACTGCACTTCCAGGTTGACCCCCACCCGTGCATGATGCCCGCCGCCTCCGGGCCGTTCGAATCGTGGGAGTCCAACGGCATCGAGGACCCTCGCCTGACGGTGCTGGAAGGCAAGACCTACATCATGTACACAGCCGTCGGGCCGCGCGGGCACGTGATCGCCCTGGCCGAGACGAAGGACCTACGCCACTACGAGCGGATCGCCACGGTGTCCGAGCCCGGCAACAAGGACGGCGTGCTGTTCCCCGAGAGAATCGGCGGATTGTATGCCAGACTCGACAGGCCCATCGGCGGCGACGTCGGCAGTGTGTGGGTCTCTTACTCACCGGACCTGGTCAACTGGGGGCGTAGCGAGTTTGTGTTCGGCCCGCGGGCGCGGTACTGGGACTGTTTCCGGGTCGGCGCCTCCGCCCCGCCGATCCTGACCGACGCCGGCTGGCTGGAGGTGTACCACGGGGTGAAGATGACCTCCGCCGGGCCAATCTATCGCATCGGCACGATCATGCTGGACCGGGACGACCCGTCGCAGGTGATCGGGCGGTGCGTCGAGCCCAGCCTGTCGCCGCGAGAGGACTACGAGCGGGTGGGCGATGTCGGCAACGTCGTGTTCGCCTGCGGGGCGATCGTCGAAGACGACGGGCAGATGAAGGTCTACTACGGTGCAGCCGACACGTCGATATGCGTGGCGACGGGGGACCTGGACGAAATCATCGCCTCCTGCCTGGATCCCTAAGCCTTGAGCTGTAGGGTGCGTAGCTTTGCTACGCACGCCGGGCAGAGGCGACAGACATCGCCGCGTGCGTCCCGATGATCGGGCACTTCATCGACGCCGGCGTCGACATGCTCAACCCCATCCAGATCGGCGCCGACAACATGGACCCGGCCGCATTGAAGAAGGAGTTCGGCAAGGACATCGTCTTTTGGGGCGGCGGGTGCGATACCGTCAACGAGTTGACCGAGGGGACGCCTCAGCAGGTCAAGGACAAGGTCAGGCAGCGGATCGACATCTTCGGCCCCGGCGGCGGCTTTGTATTCGTGCACACCCACAACATCCAGCCCGGCGTCCCCCCGGCCAACGTCGTCGCCATGCTCGAAGCCGTCAACGAACACGGCGCCTGCCCCCTCACCTGAGACGGACAAGAGCGGCCCACAGAACGAAAACGCCGGCACATCCAGCAGGCCCGCCCAGGAAGGCGGCCCGGCCAGCGGGGTAGATGGAACGATACGGTGATGGAGCCCTACTGGCAGTACCAATCAGACCAGCGCAAGAAAACAGATGGCAGCCTTCTGTGCAAGAGACCGCCGCCCGCTCAGGGATTTAGTTGCAGGGCCTACCCGCCGCGGCGGGTCCACGACCCCTTGGGGATCTTCGACCCCTTGGGGATCTACGACCTTCGTCGCTTCAGCAAGCGTCTCCGCCTAACGACTTTCCGCCACGGCGGATCTTCGACCCAGCACGGCGGATCTACGACGTCGTCTCAAGAGCGCCATGGCGCCAATGGCCAGCCGCTCGACTGGACTTGCGATAAACCGCTCGACTCGATTCGATTTCCAGGCAGGAGTACCTTCGGACACTTCAGTCACCTTGCACGTCTTCGTCTCAATAGCCACGCACCGCTCGCGATGAACAGGCCCATCGTGGCCGGCTCGGGAACACCGGTGAGTCGCACGTCGTCGATACCGACCCAGCCCGTGCCGCCGCTCTCGGCATCGAGCAACTCGACATACACGTCCTGCCCGAGCCACGCAGTCACGTCCCCCGACTGCGAGACCCAGTTGTCGTCACCGAGGATTTCGTCATCGCCCCAGGTCAGCAGAACCGAATCGTCACCGGCGTCTTTCAGGAAGATGCGCTGGGGATTGGCGCCGCGATCCATCAGGCCGAAGCCGGCGGACCAAAACTCAATCGTGTCGCGGACGATGGTGAAGTCCGGGGATCGGGCTGTCCCCGTGCCGCTATCGGCGCCGCGAATGAACTCCCCGCCTTCGGGGGGCGCGTGTCCGTCATCCGGGAACTGGCTGATATTCACGGCATCGAAATGGAACGTGCTACCGGTCAGGGCCCAGAGAGGCTGATCATCGCCGATTTCGAGCGTGAGAACACTGGTGGCGTCGCGTCCGACCGTGCGAATGTTGTCGATGGCCATCCATCCAAAGGCACCGGCGCTGTCGTCTGTCAGCAGCAGTTCGACCTCCACGCCGAGATAATCGCCGGTATCGACCCGGTAGGACTGGAAGCCGGCCGTGAAAGGAGCCGTGCCCTGGACGAGCACCTTGCTATCGCTGGTCCTCCGCAGGATCCAGGTGTTATTCATGTCGGCGAACTGATTGGTGTCGTTGGCGTAGGAATAGATGTTACCGTCTTGGGGGTTGCTGCTGCCCGTGCCGCCGTAACCGGCCATGACGAACTCCAACGTGTTCTCGTCGATTGTGAAGGCCGGCGACAGGGCCGTGCCGCGAGGCGTGTTTGCATTGATCGTGTCGTAGGAGACCAGTTGTCGCCCCCCTTGCCCGGCCGTGCCGGCCGGATTGGTCGTATGGTTGTTCCAAGAGGGTGTCGGGCCGGCGATGTCGGTAATCGTCCAGCCGGCCAAGTCACCGTCTTCGAAGTTGTCCACGATCATCCCCGCCTGCGCGGCGGCGCCCAGCAGAGCTAGCATGGCCACGCCGGTCAACAGTATCAGGGCCGTTTTCGTCTTCATCGACATATCTCATTCGGGCGCCATTGTCCCGATTGGTGAAATGCTGCGGGCCGCGGATGCGTCTAAACGGATGCTGCCGGAGTTACTGTTTCATATCATTGCATCTTGTCAGGCCGCGTTGATGTGCGCGTTCTTCGCGGATACACCAGTGTCGCCAATCCACCGACGACCAGCCGCTCGACTGGACTCGCGATAAACCGCTCGACTCGAGTCGCCAGGCAGGAGTATCTTCGAACACTTCAGTCACCTTGCACGTCTTCGTCTCAACAGCCACGCACCGCTCGCGACAAACAGGCCCAGCGTGGCCGGCTCGGGGATGGTTCCATCGGCATGGGTTAGCAGGTCGGCCGGATCGAACGGCCCGTTGATCGTCGAAACTCGGACACGGTCGATGGAACCGTTGAAGAATTCTACGCCTCCGTCTCTGGCGCCAATGGTCAGCACCGTACCGGCAGGCAGACCGGGCACAACGCCGACGTCCGCGCTATCCGGCACACCGTCGAGGTAGAACGTCGCAACGCCGCCGGTACAGACGAACGCCACAGCGACCTTCGTGTCCGTCGTGCCGGCGAGATGACCAATGAAGTCCCATCCTGCGACCTTGCTCCCCCAACGGCCCCCGTTCTTGGCGCTCAACTGAATAGCCCACAGGCCGTTGCCGTTGGAGACGAAGTCGTCATCGCCGAATGCACGGGCGCTGATGATCGCCTCGACCACGAACTCGTCAGCGGCCCACAGTGGCGTTGTCAAAAGATTGATCGCGTCGTTGCCGTCAACGACGAGTTGACCGCCGGAGTAGGTTGGGTTGCCGACTTCCGTGAAGCCGGCGGGTGTCTGGTTGTCGGCGAAATCCCAGTCTCCCACCGTAATAAGACCTGCCTGCGCCGCACCACAGAGGGTCAGAATCAGGCACGCAATCGCCGCAATTGTGAAGGTCCTCATACGCATGCGATCCTTCGTGCTGACCCGTGATGTCCCCGTAGCGACGTGTCGCGTGGTTCTTGTCATAGACCGCACCTTCCCGCTCGGTGATCAGGCTGCATGACTTACGTCCTCCGCCTCAGCAGCGCCAGGCCGCCGCCCAAGACCAGCAAGCTCATCGTCATCGGCTCGGGCACGATGGCTGGCACGACGACATCGTCGAAGACGACCCACCCCCAACCGTTACTGGTGGAGTCGAACACATCCACCGTGACCGTCCTGCCGGCCAGCGGCGCCAGTTGGGCCTGTGAGAAGCTGATGATAAACGGGCTGTTGTGGCCACCGGACGCGGCGGTCAGTAGGTAGTTGTCGGCGCCGACCTCGCGCAGACCCATGCCCAGCGCGTGGACGCCATCGCCCGCGCTAGTGCTCGAGGCCAGGTCGCTAACGGAGGTCGGTAAGTTATCGCCGTCCACGCCGCCATAGGTCCGCATCGACAGGTCGCCGTCGGCGCCGCTGAGCACGAACTCCGGAGAACGGACCAAGAGCGTGTCGTGGGGGCTGGCGCCGCGATTGCTGAAGTTCACCTCAGACATATAGTAATCATCGCTGCCGCCCCAGGGCTCGGTGTTGCCGTGCTCGCCTTGCTTGCTGGCCAAGAACGTCAGGCTGGCGTCGGACTTCACCACAGTCCAGCCCTGCATCGTGCCATCGGCGAAGTCATAGGTGATGACGTCGCCCGAGGCGACGGTCGGCATCGCCAGTAGCCCCGAGGCCACCAAGGCCCCAAGCAGGTAGAAACGCATTTCTGTCTTCATCGTGCGTATCCCCGCCGGCTTGTCCCCATGCACTGGACAGGTCCCGCCCTGACACCTGCCTGACCGGTAGGCAGGAAAGGTGAAACCGCCTGCATGGGTAACGTTCGCTGCCGTTGCCGGGCGAGCACCGTCTCGGCAACAACAGCCCTCGCGGCGCCGGACCATCCGCCGCCGCTGGTCAGAAAAGGCACGCCGGACGAACATATCCACAGAACTGGAAGTGCCTGCGACATACTAGGGGCGTACCGGGTATTTCCCAAATTCTCGCCAAGGAAAAACCGCCGGCGCCCCCCCCCGGCGGCTCCAGAATTGAAGGAGGGCGGCTTTCTTTTCTTGCGGCGAAAGAAAGCCATCAACACCTGGCCAGCGTTCTACGAGGCCCGTAGCCGCTAGTTGAGACGACCGAACATTCCAACAGAGCTTCGATCGCAATAACGGTCAGGCGCCGATCCCCGAGAAAAGCAGGGCGCCTCGCCTCTGGAAACGAGTCACCCTCCTTCGCCAAGGCTTCGGAGGACAGGCATCGTTTTTCCGCCCAAGTAAAGACAAAGCCACAACCTGTTGCCGGGTTGTGGCTTGCCGTACTGGGCGTTACAGGACCTGCCTACCGCAGGCAGGCTCGAACCTGTGACTTCTTCCTTGTAAGGGACTTCAGGAAAATGCAGCGTTTCCGTAAGTTACGTTAATTACAAGCGTTTGAAAAAGGTATCATCGCAACAGAACCGCTTAAATGCCCTTAAACGCAACCACAAAAGTGTAGCGTGTGGCCCGCCACGTCGCAAGACGGTCGTTCATTGGCCGGATGGCACTTGTCGCGCCTTCGGGCTCTTGGCGGAAGGCTAGTCTGGCAGGCGTCTGCGCCAGACGTCGCGACCGTCACTGTAGATGACGTGTCGGCCGTCCGGCGAGAAGTCGATGCTCCTGACCTTGTGAACGATTTCGTCGAAGCGCGGGAATGACGCCTCCCGGCCCGTTTGGAGGTCGTAGAGCCTCAGCGACTTGGTTCTGTCGGCAAATACCGCGTATCGACAATCTGGGCTGATGGCCGCGTGCCCGATTCTCTTCTGGTCATCTTGCACGGTACTGATCAGCTGGCCCGTAGCCGTCGACCAGATTCGCAACGTGCCGTCAGCCCCTCCCGAGATGAGTCGATCACCATCTGGGGAAAACCTTAAGGGCCAAGCGCGATGGTCGTGGCCTGACAAGACGATCGGGTCTTCGTCTGTGCCGACGCGCCATATTCGAATCTTGCCCGACTCATCACCAAGAGCAAGCCACTCCCCGTCGGCAGATGCCGCTGCACTTTTCGGAGCCCACGGTGGGCAGCCGACAAACCGACGAATCTCTTCGCCCGTTCGGGTGTCGAACATGACAAATCCATCGTCGGTCCCGGCCTGACCTGCAATCAGCCAGCTCGCGTCACGGGCGACGCAGTGTACCCGCCATCTGCCGTCAACTTGCCACTCTGTCTTGATGAAGTTGTCGGTGTCTTGAGATACGCCAGCGGCTTCATCGGGAAGGGCCATCGGCAATGACCGGACGCGCAGGGGTTCACGGCGCGAGTTGGCCAGGATGACGTGACCATCGTTGGGCGTGATAGCGATCGGCGTCATCGGCGGGTCCTGTTTGCCGAGTTCTCGGACATGTTGCCAAGTCCGTGAGTCCCATAGGTGAAACGTGTTGAAGGGATGGCCCCTGAACATGTAGTAGCTATGACCAACCGTGCGCATGGTCCCACGTCCTTTACCGTCCGGTCCGACGACTCTTACGGGGATCATCTCGGTCGAGACCGGTCGAGGGGCGATGGCTTCCTCGGGGAGTTTCCACACAAGGGCTGTGCCGTCAGTGCTCCCCGTCACCAGACAACGTCCATCAGGCGAGAACGCCAGAGCAGTGACCCATCCGCCATGGCGGCGTTTCTCTTCGTGAATGATCTCGCCAGTGGCTACGTCATAGATGCAGAACTCGGTGCGGTAATTCCGGCTGGATTCAACCGCCAAGGTCAGGCCGTCCGGCGAGAATGCCATGGCTTGGGGCACATCGCGAGCCAAGAAGGTCCGAATGACCTCCCCCGAAGCCATGTCCCGCAAGCTGATCCAGCCCGACTCACACACGGCTATGATCTGATCATCGGGCGAAAGAGTGTAGGCATTCACGGGGGCGGGAGCCGTCCAGACCGGCTCGCCGGTCGTGCTGGACCACACTGTCAAGGGCTTGTCTATTCCACGCGTGCTGTGACCGACGAGTAGCTCGCCATCACCGGAGAACTCGCAGGTGTCGACCAGGACCAGATCAGGAATGCGTAGTAGCTCCCGGCCCGTGTCAGTCTCTCGCACCGTTATGGTGTTATAGTGGAAAAGCATGCCTCCCCCCACATCGATTGCCTCCCGATTGATGCTCAGGCATGCCAGTCGCTGGCCATCCGGGGAGAATGCCAGGGATTTTATCCACGTGCCTTGGCTGGCGTATCCGCCAGTCTTGACACCTGTCGCCTGATCGCGAAACACGATCTGATTCCCCTCCGCCATGGCCAGATTTGTCCCGTCGGGCGACACGGCCAGAACTGGCCGGACCTCTCCGAGGCGTTCGGGGACAGGAACACGTATCTCTCTGAGTAGTTCGCCCGTCTTGACCTGCCACATCCTGACGGGGTTCCTGCCGATCAACGTAAACAGTCTCTCTCCATCGGCGGAGAATTGCATATCCCGGATGGGCGTCTCATGGTTTTGGAAGGTATGAACAGGCTGGTCGTCGGCCATGTTGTGAATCAAGGCAGTTCCGTCGTACTTCGTGTTCGTAGCAAACACACCGATTCGGCCATCGGAGGTGAAGGCCATGTCGCGCACGTGTCGGCCGATATTGATCTCTCGCAGCTTCTGTCTCGATGCGATATCCCAGATGTCAACAAACTCCCCTCCTCTGGAATGGGCGAGATGACCATCGGGCGTGAAGGCCAAGCTGAGTGTCTGATAGCTCAGGTCTGTAGGCAAGGGCTCAAGCTCTTCGCGCGTCTGGAGTGACCACAGGCGGATAGTGATCAGCCCCTCTGGTGAGCGGCCGCTGACGGCCAGCGTGTTGTCATCACGTGAGAATGCCATGGATAGCCATGACTGTGACGCGAGGTCTGCCAGTGCGAACTTCTTGCCAGTGATCATGTTGAACAGCCGCAGTTCCGTGCCATTTACTACGGCCAACCACTTGCCCGTATCGCTGCAGAAAAAGAAGGTCTTCTTGCGTTCGTCCAGGCGCCACTCCGCCCACGGCGTCTGCGTGGCCGTGTTCACAAGATGCATCTTGTCCCCCTTGGCGATCACAGCGTAGCCCCCAGCTGTTGTGATGCGGGGAGAATAGTCGCGGGCGAGGTACTTCGAACAGTCCACCAGCGTCACCAGAACATTCGTGTCCCGCCACTGCCACGAGTAGACGCATTTGCCCCGCACGATGATGACTCGATTGCCATCGTCAGAGAAACGAGCGTCCTTGGCCCCTCTCGGCATCCTGGCGAGCGTCTTGCCAGTCTGCACGTCTGCTATCTTGATTCCGCCAGTCCCGACCAGCATCAGCGCGCTCTCGTCGGGAGATAGCCTCACTTGCCTGAGTCCGTGCTCCTTCAATCGCCGCGTTCCCATGCGAGCGATGGTGCCTTGCGGCAACGGATCACCATAGAAATCGGTGTGAATGTCAGGAGTGGCGGCCTCAGCTTGAGTTTCAGATGTCTCAGGGTTGCGGCATCCAATGATCGCCAGGGGGACCGTGACGCAGACGGCCAGAATTGCGGCGATGAGGATGCCTCGGCGTTTCAATGCGCGGCGGATTCGGGCTGGATTCAGGATATCTCGGACACGGCCCTCCAGCCTGGCTGGGCGGACCATGGCGATGGAGCTGTGCACAGCCAGGCCACTGGCCTGCAGGCCGGAGGAGACGTTGACGAGATGCTCCGCATAGGCGGAAGGCCGATTGCCCGCGGCAAGGACCAGGTCATCGCAAGCACGTTCGCCTTCGCTGGTGACGCGTCGCCCAGCCAACCAGACCAACGGATTGAACCAGTAGACCCCGCATGCCAACTGCGTGATGATTCGGGTCAGGCAATCCCGTCGCTTGACATGGGCCAGCTCGTGCAGCAATACCACCTGACAACGATCAGCTGACCAATCAGCAGTCTTGCCAGGCAGCATCAACCTTGCACGGAACACGCCCCACACCATGGGCATCGTGCAGCGATCGCTTCGGAGGAGATCAACACGTCGGCCGACGCCCAGTTGCTCAGCGGCCTGCCTCAGCGAGGCCAGCCATGATTCATCGGTGATCGTGTGAGCTCGTCGTCTCAGTCGCCACAGGCTGGCTCGGCCCAACACCATTGGGGCCAGGCACACAATGACGCCAACTGCCCATATAAGCAGCACGCAGATCATGATGGTCTCAGACGATATTGGTGCGTCCTGCACGGCCATAGCTTTCGATGAGGAAGGGGGCGGAGGAACCACCGACGCCGTGGGGGCCGGAACGGTAGGTGTCGTGTGTGCGATAACTGGTACATCCTCCGCGGCGGAAGCCGGTACATCGTGCGCGGAGGGAAGCTGTGGCTCTGAGGGGGCCTGCAGGGATGGCTTGGGAGCAGCCTGAGATGCCGATGCGGCCGCCAATGGCACGTCGGAAGTACGCTCAACCGGCGGCTGCATGAATACGTCGGAGACAGGCTCAGGCCGTGATGATTGTGACATCGTCGCCGCGCTCTCAGCCTGACGCCAGTTCGGCAGGACCTGCCAGCGTGGCAGTGCGATAGACACAATCGGCAGGACCAATATCCCCGCCAGTGCAACCACCCATACTAATTGCCGCTCGGCTGCGGATGCCTTCCGCATCAACAGCGTCACCGCGCCTGCTATCGCCAGAATGGCCAGCCCCTTGACCGATGCGTCCAACAGCATCAACAGCCAATCGCCCGTCACGCCCGTCGGTACTACGAAACCGAGAATCCCCGTCATGGCTATTTCTCCTGCTGTTTCGCTTCGTTAATGAGGTCGGTAAGGCGTCGTCGCTGCTGGTTGGTGAGCTTCGCGTTGGGATCGGACAGATGAGCTGCCACCGCCTGATCGAACGAGTCATCGAAGAACGTGCTGATCACACGCTGCAGAGCAGACCTGCCGACCTGCTTGCGCCCCGCCGTGGGCCTATAGATGTACTCCTGGCCATTCTTGCGATGCTTGAGGTGGCCCTTCTCTTCCAGTATCCGTATCAGCGTGCGGACCGACGAGCGGTCCGGAGGATCAGTCATGGCGTTGAGTACTTCCGTAACCGTTGCCTTACCCATCCGGAAAATGATGTCCATGATCTGCCGTTCACGTCGAGAGAGACTTGTTTGCTTGCCCATCGTAATCCTTTCGGCTCAGCGGGAGTATTCTGGCCACTGCCCGGGTAAATTATTACCCGGCAGTCGAGGCGAGTCAATCGCGATCTGAGAAGATATCGACCTACTGCTGACCTGCCCCTCGCAAGTTGACCCGAGCTGCGCGTGCATCCGGGACCCCTGTGTTCACCGTGTCGGCCGGCTTGGTACTGTGAGCCGAATGGGCGTTACAGGACTCGAACCTGTGACTTCTTCCTTGTAAGGGAAGCGCTCTAGCCAACTGAGCTAAACGCCCGCACTAGCCACTATAGCTCTATCGGCAAGGTCTGCAAGCCGTCGCCTCCCGCGAAGGCTTGAGCAAAACTCATTTGACTTACCGGAGACAGCCTCTGATAAATGGCCCTTCGACCCACGTCGCTGGATGCGAACCAACCGCAGGGCCGCTCTACGGATAGCAGCAGGAGGCCAGGGAGGCCTCAGGTGTCTTTGTGAAAGCGATCGAACTGAACAACATCCGCAAGACCTTCGGCGCTCGGCTGGCGCTGGACGTAGAGACCCTCGCCATCGATGGCGGGCGGATGGTCGCCGTCATCGGGCCTTCGGGCGCGGGCAAGTCGACGTTGATGCGCCACATCTCCGGCCTGGTGACAAGCGACCGGGGGACCCGCGGGTCCATCCGCGTCCATGATGAACTGATCCAAAGCAACGGGCGACTGTCCCGGTCGATCCGCCGGTTGCGGGCCGAGATCGGCGTCGTCTTCCAACAGTTCAACCTGGTTGGCCGATTGACGCTGCTTCAGAACGTGCTGATCGGCACGCTGTCACGGACGCCGTTCTACCGACGGTGGTCTCGCAGCTTCACCCACGCCGAGAAGTGCGAGGCCATGCGCGCCCTGGACTTTGTGGGCATGAGTGAGTTCGCCGCCCAGCGGGCCAGCACACTCTCGGGCGGGCAGCAGCAGCGAGGGGCCGTCGCCCGGGCCATCGTCCAGCGGGCCCGGGTGGTCCTGGCGGATGAGCCCATCGCTTCACTCGATCCCGAGTCGGCCCGAGTGGTCATGCAGCGGCTGCGCGACATGAACCAATCCGACGGCGTGACGGTCTTGGTGAGCGTTCACCAGATCGATTACGCCAGCCGCTACTGCGACGACGTGGTGGCGATGAGGGACGGGCGCATCCTGGATGTCTGCCCGGCCGACCGGTTGGATCTGGACAAGTTGAAGGCGATCTACGGCGAACGTTTCGAGGCGATGCAGGCCGAGTACCTTGCCCCAGCGCCGGTCCGAGCCGACGAGGCCGCCTCTGCGGACGAGCTGAAACACCTCGATATCGAGGCCCGCCTGAACGACTGACCGCTGCGCCCAACGCGAAAGGAACCCATCGATGCACTGGCCCAAGACCGCGACCATAATGACGGTAGCGCTATCGTGCCTGATAGTGATCGGATGTAAGGACACCGACCGGGGCGAAGGATCTGACAGCGTCACCGAACTGACCTTCGGCGTGATCTCCACCGAGTCGGCCAAGGGGCTGAAGAAAGGCTTTAAGCCGCTGCTGGCGGATATGTCCAAGGCGCTGGGTGTGCCGGTGACCGGCCGCTACGTCACCGAGTACTCCAGCGTCATTACGGGCATGACCTACAAGCAGGTGGACATCGCGTGGCTGGGCAACAAGTCTGCCGTCGAAGCGCTGGACCGCGCCGGCGGCGAGGTCTTCGCCCGCACTGTCGCCGCCGACGGCTCGCCCGGCTACTGGGCGGTGATCATCGTTCATACCGATAGCCCCTACCATTCCATCGACGAGATCATCGCCGACGGCGGCAAGTTGATGTTCGGCAACGGCGATCCCAACAGCACCTCGGGCTATCTGATCCCGTCGTATTATCTCTGGGGAGAGCGAGGCATTCGCCCGGTTAAGCACTTCAAGCGGGTGGTCAACGCCAATCATGAAGCCAATGCGCTGGCCATAGCAGCCGGGCGTATCGACTTTGCGACCAACAACACCGAGAACCTGGTCCTGCTGCGGGCCAAACGCCCGGCCATCGCCGCCAAGATTCGCGTCATCTGGAAAAGCCCCCTGATCCCGAACGACCCGTTGGTCTGGCGGAAAGACCTTCCCGACGAGACGAAGCGCGCCATCCGGAAGTTCTTCCTCTCCTACGGGCGCGGCGACGGCCCCGAAGCCGAGCGCCAGCGGAAAATCCTCGCGGATATTTCGGGCGGCTGGGCCCCATTCAAGGCATCCAACGATGATCATTTGCTGCCGATTCGGGAGATGATGGTCGCCAGAGAGGTCATGGAGATCGAACAGAACGAGTCGCTCAGCGACGGTGACAAACAGGCCAAGCTGGCGCCGCTCAAGCAGCGACTGGCGGAACTCCATGAACGTCGCCAGGCCCTGAAGGAATCAGCCGCCGAGAACGCCGGGCAAGAGGACTGAACCGTGACCGACCCCCAGCCGACCACCGCCGCCCCACCGGGCCCTCAGCCCGTCCGCCCGCCACCGAAGGATTCGTGGGTGAAGGTGGTGGGAAAGCTGGTGGTCGTGCTGGCCGTGATGGCGGTGCTAGGCTGGGCCTACGGCGGGGCCGAGATCGATCCGGGGGAATTACTACGCAATCGCGAGAACATCGCCGATTTCGCCAAGGAGTTCGCCGTCCCGAACTTCTCCGACTGGCGAGACTACGTCCGCGAGATGATCGTGACGGTCCAGATGGCCATCTGGGGAACGTTCCTGGCGATGGTGCTGGCCGTGCCGTTGGGCTTGTTATCGTCGGCGAATCTCGCGCCGTGGTACATCCGCTGGCCTGTGCGGCGCTTGATGGATGCGTTTCGGGCGATCAACGAGATGGTGTTCGCTCTGGTGTTCATCGCAGCCGTCGGGCTCGGGCCGTTCGCCGGAATGCTCGCGCTGTTCGTTCACACCCTCGGCACGCTGGCCAAGCTGTTCTCCGAGGCCGTCGAAGCCATCGATCCCCACCCCGTCGAAGGCATTCGCGCCACGGGAGCGTCGGGCATTGACGAGGTCGTCTACGGCGTGATCCCCCAGGTCATGCCCTTGTGGATCAGCTACACGCTGTATCGCTTCGAATCCAACGTCCGTTCAGCCAGCGTGGTGGGGATGGTCGGCGCCGGCGGGATCGGGTACCTGCTCCATGACGCCATGGGCTCCTACGATTATGGCGACGCGTCGGCCATGCTGCTCATTATCCTGGCCACCGTGGTCTTGCTGGACGTCGTCTCCACCCGGGTCCGCAAGCGATTCATCTGATTCAACCGCCCATGTCATGTCGGCCCCGGCGCGGCTCGTTGCGGATCTCGATGTTAGCGGCGCGCCCAGCGGCGGCACAGGGCGAGCAGGCCGCCGGCGGCCAGCAGCGACAGCGAGGCCGGTTCGGGAATGGCCGCGTCCAGAACCACTACATCTCCCAACAGGAGTTCAGCGGACGCGGAGGAGGTGTTATCCCCGAGAAAAACGAAGTCCGGCTGATGGTAGGCATGATGGGCCAGGTCGTTTGGAACCTGCGCTGCGTAGTTCCGCAGCAGGTCGCTCAGCAGAGGCACGCCGTCAGCATAAAGTGTGTATCCGGTGTTGTGAATCGCCAGATCGTATTGGACAACATTGCTTGTGGTGTCGAACGAAGTCGACTCGTCGCGGACGAATGCGGCCGGCTCGTCGTCCTGGGCCCAGATCGAATCGTCCCAGAATCCCAGCTCAATGCCCCACAGATCATCACTCAGAGCAATTACACTGAACCCGGCGCGATCGCTACTGCCGGAGTGATCCTCAGAAACAACTTGCGCAAAGAAACGCAGCGTATAGCCGTCCCCGGTCCGATCCAGCGCGATTGGCACCTTCGCCGGCTGCGACAGAAGAGCGTCGTAGTTGTAGTAACCGGCGGCCTCAGAGATATCGCCGGTCGTGTCCAACGTGGTCAGGCCCGCCCCCCAGCTCTGCGTCGCTTGGATAGGGCCGAATACAGGATCGAACGCGAAGTAGTAGAGGTCCTGGTCGTCGGGCGTCTGGCTGCTGACCGAAGAGTCATAGAGGGTCACGTCCCCATAGGACGGGGACACGATGGTGAGGGCAACAATGCCGACGAGAAGGAACACGAGCCTGCGCATGTCTAGACCTCCCGCAAAACGGATCTTCTTTAAGCCAATTGCAAACAATTGGTTATGCTCGTACAAGGCGATGTGCGCCTCAAGCCCAGCACGGAGACCTGTGCTAAGAACATCATAGGCATCGTCTCAGCCGAAAAGCGGACATCAGGGGAAAGAGCGGGGAGGAGGGGCGCTTATGCAATGCGGGGCCGCCTGCCGGCGCGGTATGCTGGGGCTATGGGCCAGCGGATTATTCATGTGGATATGGATGAGTTCTTCGCGGCGGTTGAGAAGCTGGACAACCCCGAATTGGTCGGCAAGTGCGTCCTCGTCGGCGGTGACCCCAAGGGGCGCGGCGTGGTGTCGACGGCCAGCTACGAGGCGCGGCAGTTCGGGTGTCACTCGGCCATGCCGATGGCGACGGCGGTGCGGCTTTGCCCGCATGCGATCGTGCTGCCGGTCCGGGGTGATCGCTACGGCCAGGTCAGCCGAGAGGTGTTCGAGATCTTCGAACGCTTCTCGCCGATGATTGAGCCGCTCAGCATCGACGAGGCCTTCATCGACGTCACCGGCTGCGAGCGCCTGCACGGCCCGGCCGAACGGATCGCCCGCGACATCCAGGCCGCCATCACCGACGAGTTGCATCTGTCGGCCAGCATCGGCGTGGCGCCCAACAAGTTCCTGGCCAAGCTCGCCAGCGACCTGGACAAGCCCGCCGGGCTGGTTGTGATCTCCGAGCAGACCATCCACGACATCCTCGACCCCCTGCCGGTCACCAAGCTCTGGGGCGTGGGCAAGCGGGCGGCCGGGGAGTTGGCCCGGCTGAACATCCAGACGATCGGCCAACTCCGCTGCACCGATCCGGCCATCCTGGCCGACCGATTCGGCCAGGCGGGCGAGCACTTCGCCAACCTCGCCAACGGCGTCGACGATCGGCCCGTCACTCCTGACGGCCAGGCCAAGAGCATCGGCGCCGAGACGACCTTCGCACAGGACATCGCTGAACTCGACGAGCTTCGCCGCATCCTGAGCCAGCAGGTCGAACAGGTCGCCCGCCGTCTGCGCCGCGCCGGCCTCAAGGCCCGGACCATCACGCTGAAGCTGCGAACGGGCGATTTCACGACGATGACCCGGTCGCGGACCTTCGGCGAGGCGACGGATCTGACCGACACGCTCCGGCAGGCGGCCAAGGGTCTGCTGGCCCAGTGGTCGAGCCAACGGTTCGCGCCGCTTCGGCTGATCGGCATAACGGCCAGCCAGCTAGCCGGCGGAGGAGGGCAACTGTCGCTGTTCGACAACGGCGAGGACCGCGCCAGAGAACGCCGAATCGACCAGACCGTCGACCGGATCGTCGAGCGGTTCGGGCCCGAATCCGTCCAGCGCGGCGGTTAGCCCGAGCTGCAAGACCCCGGGAAAGGTGGGGAATCCGGCCAGGCTCTGTGGTAACCTTACGGTTTTCCGAATTGCCCAATGGACAGGTATCAGGAGACCGTGATGCACAAACGATCTGTGACCCCCCTGCTGGTTCTCGCAGCCGCGTTGCTGGCCGCGCCGCTTGCATGCACCCAGGCCCCCGCCGATCCGCTGAAAGGCGCAACATCCCAGCCCCCCCCCGTCGATCTGCTGGAAGGCGCGACATGGAGCTACAGCACCGACGACGGCAAGACGTTCTCCGCCGAAGGGCCCACCGTCGATCCGGGCGAGAAGGTCGTGATCGTGGCGGCCGCCAAGTTCGATGTGGCCGACCCGGCCCCGATCGCCGGGCTGACGCTGACGACGGGCCTCTCGCCGCAGGTGGCAACGGACCTGTCCCTCAACGGCAAGCCCTTCGCCCCGCCGCTGAAGGAAATGACCTACCGCGAGATCCCGGGGGTCGATCCGGCCTTGCTGGTCAGCGGGCCGAACGTGCTGACGATGACGTTCGGCATCATGAACGGCCATGACGAGGCCAGGCCCCTGCCGCCGATGACCACCACCCTGATCGCGCTGAAGGGCGAGAACGTGGCCTTTCAGACGGGCCCGGCCCTGGGGTACTTCGACGCCGAGCACTTCACCGTCACCTGCCGGACCAACGTCCCGATCGCCGTGACGCTGCGAGCCAGGCCCATCGACGCCAAGGGCGCCGCCGAGATCCTGGTGGCCTCGGACAAGGCCCTGATGCATCGGGTTAAGGTCAAGCGGGCCCAAGGCGTCGATGCCTACGAGTTCCGCCTGGAAGCGGCTTTTGGCAAGGCGGTGACCACGACCGACTGGCTGATGGCCCCGCGCTGGTCCGATGTCACCGACGGGACGATGCGGTTCGCCGCCGCCGCCGACAGCCGGACCATCCCGCACCAGTGGCGGGCGGTCTCTCTGGCCATCGCCGCCGCCAAGCCCCAACTGCTGGTCTTTGCCGGCGACATGGTCACGGCCGGGCGGTCGGACTGGGAGTGGGACGAGCAGTATTTCGGCCCGGCCAAGGAGATGCTGGCGACGGTGCCCACCTACGCCGTCATCGGCAACCACGAGGAGGAGGCCCCGGTCTATCCGGAGCTGTTCTACACGCCCACCCCCGACGGGCGCGGGAAGAACTGGAGCCAGCAAGTCGGCGACGTTCTGCTGATCGGCATCGTGGGCCACACGTCGTTCGCCCCGGGTACCGACAACCACAAATGGCTCGAGCGCACGCTGGCGGAATCGAAGGCGAAGTTTATCTTCCTGTTCAACCACTACCCGGGCTGGTCATCCCGCGGCACGACCGCCCTGAACGAGCAGGGCGTCCCCCGCGACAAGATCACCCACCAGTCCCGAACCATCCTCATGCCGCTGTTGGAGAAATACAACGCGACGGCCTACGTGGCCG
Source organism: Phycisphaerae bacterium (assembly GCA_011050235.1). Lineage (GTDB taxonomy): Bacteria > Planctomycetota > Phycisphaerae > SM23-33 > SM23-33 > HyVt-337. Next base: position 117,702 of record DRGC01000017.1, read on the forward strand.
GGCACCATCACTACTACGAGCGCAGCGAACCCGCCGCCGGCGTGACATCGATCATCACCGGCGGGGCCGGCGCGCCGATGTCCAGCCGGTCGCAACCGGACCTCACGAACAATCCGCATTCGAAGGGCGTCGTGTCGCGATTGCACTTTTGCCTGTTCGAAGTCTCCGGCGACACGTGCACCATGAAGGTCATCACCCCCGACGGCGAGGTCTTCGACACGCGCACCTGGCAGGCGCGAGAGGTCAAGTAACCCCGCCCACACGAGGCGCCAAGGAGTCGCCCCAATGGCAGAGGCATTGGAACTGAGAATCGGCGTCATCGGCGCCGGCGGACGCGGCGGGCTGAGCTTCGCCGCCCACAAGCCCGACGAAGGCTGCCGCATCGTTGCGATTTGTGACATCAGGAAGGACGTAGCCGACTTCTACGAGCAACACCTCGGCAACAAGCCCGACTTCCACGAAGACTATCACGATCTGCTCGCCCGCGACGATGTCAACGCCGTGTTCGTGACGCTGCCGGACCCCTTCCACGAAGAGGTGGCTGTCGCGTCGCTGGAAGCCGGCAAGGCCGTCTATCTCGAAAAGCCGATGGCCATCACCATCGAAGGCTGCGACCGCATTCTCGAAACCGCCCGGCGGACCGGCAGCAAACTGTACCTCGGCCACAACATGCGACACTTCCCCGTCGTGCTGAAGATGAAGGAAGTCATCGACAGCGGCGCGATCGGCGAGGTCAAGGCTGGCTGGTGCCGCCACTTCGTTAGCTACGGCGGCGATGCGTTCTTCAAGGACTGGCACGCCGAGCGGAAGACCCAAACGGGCCTGCTGCTGCAAAAGGGCGCCCATGACATCGACGTGCTGCACTGGCTGTGCGGCGGGTACTCGAAGCGCGTGGTGGCCATGGGCGAACTCGGCGTCTACAACCGCGTCGAAGACAAGCGTGACCCGGACGCCTACGGCTCGGCTGCGTTCCTGAGCGACGAGCACTGGCCTTGGTACAACCAGACCGGCGTCAACCCCTTCGCCGATGTCGAAGACCTGTCGATGATGCTGATGCAGTTGGATAACGGGGTGCTGGCCAGTTACCAGCAGTGTCACTACACCCCCGACTGCTGGCGGAACTACACCGTCATCGGCACCGAGGGTCGGGTGGAGAACTTCAACGACTCCGGCCAGGCAACCGTCCGCGTGTGGAACCATCGCGAGGATTGCTACAGGGAACACGGCGATATCGAGCATCAGTTGGATCCTTCCAGCGGCACCCACGGCGGGTCGGACCCGGCCATCGTCAATGAGTTCCTCGACTACGTGCGCAAGGACATCCCCACCAACACCTCGCCCGTCGCCGCCCGCTACAGCGTCGCCGCCGGCTACCAGGCCACCATGAGCCTGCGAAACGGCTGCATGCCCATGGATGTGCCGATGCTGGACAGCGAACTGGAAGACTATTTCGGTAGAGGACTCTAGAGAAGAGAAGTTCCAAGTTCCAAACAACAAGCTCCAAAGAGCCGAGACTGGAGCGTCGTCGCTTGGAACTTGTAGGTTGGAACTTGGAGCTTAGGCCTTTGATTATGTCAACCGACCTTGAGAACTTCGTCGCCACCACCAACCACAAGCGGCCGGGCCGGATTCTTTACGGCGCGAACTTTGTGGGCGATCTGGCCAACCGCGTTTGCGAGCACATCGGCGGTGACGACATCGCTGCGCATTACGGGTTCTTCCAGCCGGTCGAGGTCGGCCTTCGGTCACCGGCCGACTACGAGCCCATCGACTACTCGTCGTATTGGGAAGGCGAGGAGTTGCCCGAGGGGACGGCGATTGATGGCAACGGTGTGGCGATGGTGCCCAGCGGGTTCTATCACTTCTGGGGCTACATCTCGCCGCTTCGCAACGCCGAAAACCTGTCGGAGATCGAGAACTACCCGCTTATCGACATGACCGTCTGGGACGATTCGAAGATGGGTGCCGAGGTCACCGACGCCCATGCGGCCGGGAAGGTCTCGACGATGTTCGTCGGCCACATGTACGAGTCAGCCTGGCAGATCCGCGGCTACGAGCAATTCCTGATGGACACCATCGATCGGCCCGCGTGGGCGGAGTGTCTGCTGGAGCGCCTCTTCCAGGCGAACATGGTCCGCGCCGAGGCGGCGGGCAAGGCCGGCGTGATGTACGTCAAGTGCGGCGACGACGTCGCCAACCAGAACGCCCTGATGTTCAACAAGGCCACCTGGGCCGACCTCATACACAGCCGCTGGGCCAAGATCTGGCAGCGCATCCGCCAGCTCAACGCCGACGCCAAGATCTGGTATCACACCGACGGCAACTGCATCGATGTCGTCGACGAGTTTGTCGACGCCGGGCTCGACGTGCTCAACCCCATCCAGCCGGAGTGCCTGGATATCGACGAGATCCACCGCCGCTACAAAGGGCGTCTCAGTTTCGACGGCGGCATGGGCACGCAGTCCACCATGCCCTGGGGCACGCCCGACGACGTCCGCGCCCGCGTGAAGGAACTGATCGACAACTACGGCCGCGACGGCGGGCTGATGATCTCGCCCACGCACGTGCTCGAACCGGAAGTGCCGCTGGAGAACATCGATGCCTTCGCCGAAGCATGCCGGGAGTATGGAACGTTTGAGTAAGAGCCCGAGGGGGGGGAAATTCGAAATCTTAAATACGAAATACGAAACAAATTCGAAGCACGAAATCCTAAACAACTTCCATGTACCCCGGTGACCCCACGGACCTCGTTTCGAATTTCGAATTTCGTGCTTGTTTCGAATTTCGGTTTTCGGATTTCGGGTTTCGACATAGTAGATATTGGACGCAACATGACTGACAAGCCCCCCCCCACCGCCACCGCCATCATCTCGCTGCTGGGCGAGACGGACAATCTCCTGGCCGCCGATGCCTGGGAGCCGATCGAGCCCCAGGTGACCACCAGCCAGGACGGCGATGTGTTGACCTGCCAGGCCGCCCCGCCGGAGGTGGCCGACATCGACGAAAACCCAAAGGCCTCCGCCGGTTTCCAGCAAACCGTCGAGTTGAACCAGCGCGTGCCGCGGGTCGTCGTCGCCAGCGTCCAAAGCCGATGCGAAGACCTGACTTCCCGCAGGACGTTCGACTACTCGCTGACCCTCACGCTACTGGACGACAACGGCAAGACCATCGACCAGCCTTTCACGGCGTTTTCCCTGCCGGACGGCGAGTGGCACGCCGCGGAGGTCCGCATCGTGCCGACACGGCCGGCCAAGACGGTCGTCGTTCGCCTTGTCTGCCTGGCCATCGCCGGCCAGGCCCAGTTCCGCAGCCCCCGGCTGGCCCAACTGCCGGACGATGGCCAGATCAGCCTGGACGGACTGGCCCTGCCAGCCGGCGCCGCCCTCACTGAAGGCTGGTACGTGGCCGAAGCGGCCGAGCCCACACAGCTCGTGCCCGCCGACAAGGCCGACTGCCTGAACCTGACCGTCGCGCAGACAACGCAGCCGCGCGATGCGGATATCCACACCGAGGCGACCCTCACCGATACCACCGGCGACGACCGGGCGCTGACGGTTATCTACGTGCACCCACTGGCCGACGGCGATTGGCGGTGGCTTGGTGATTTCCGCAGCGACACCGCAACGGCGTCGCCCGGTGAATACCTGCTGACCGCCAACATCCAGGCCGGTCGCGGGCGTCTGAGCCGCTGGCCGCTGGCGGCGGTGGCGACTGGCGACAACGGCCGGGCCGTCTCGCTGGACTTCACACAGCCGGCGGTCTATCGCGTCGGCTACAGCGCGGGCCTCAACGCGCTCTACATTGCCTTTGACATCGCCCTGACGCCCGAAAGCCCGTCGGCGACGCTGGCGGCCGACGTGTTCGGCTTCGACGGCACGTGGGGATTTCGCGGCGCGATCCAGCGGATGTACGAACTCCAGCCCGACGCCTTCGCCGACCGCACCGGCGGGCACGGCCTGTGGGTGCCGTTCTTCGAGAGCACGTCGATCCCGGACTTCGAGGACTTCGGCTTCCGCTTCAAGGAAGGCATCGGCGGCGATCTGCGATGGGGCAACGAAACCGGCAAGCTGCTGACATTCCACTACATCGAGCCGCTGACGTTTTGGGTTGCGATGGATAAGGACACCCCTCGCGACATGGACAATGCGATGGCGGCCATCGACAAGCTCAAGGCCGACGGCAACCACGAGGCCCACTGCTTCGAGACCAGTGTCTACCACCGCGCGTCGGGCCGAATTGCGGGCATCGCCGTGGACGCCGCCTGGTGCGACGGGATCGTCTGGAGCATGAACTCCGCGCCGGGCATCGAACAGCCCAACCACTACAACACGATCATCAACGATGAGAAGATCGCCAACTGGGTCGAGAACGAAGACCCCCTCCAGAACGTCTCCGGCTGGTACATCGATTCGATCGAAGGCTATATCACCGAGGACCTCGACCACACTCGAGCGCACTTCGCTGCGATGAAAACGCCGCTGAGCTACGACACCCAGACGCGCCGCCCGGTCGTGTTCACCGGGCTGGTGGTCTATGAGTTCACGCGACAATTGGCCGAGGATCTTCGCAGCCGCGGCTGCATGACGATGGCCAACACCGTCCCCGGCCGCTACTGCTGGCTGGCCCCCTACCTCGACGTGCTGGGCACGGAGACCAACTGGAACCACAAGGGCACGTGGACGCCGCTCACCGATGCTGAAATGCTCTATCGCCGCGCCCTCACCGGCGACAAGCCCTACTGCTTCCTGATGAACTCGGATTTCAAGACATTCACCTACGACATGACCGAGCGGTACATGAAGCGGTGCGTGGCCTACGGGATGTACCCGGGCTACTTCAGCCCCAACGCCTTCAGCGACTCGTACTTCGGCAACCCCGACTGGTACGAGCGCGACCGCGAGCTGTTCAAAAAATACGTCCCCCTCTGCAAGCGCGTCGGCGAGGCCGGCTGGCAGCCCATCACCAACGCCCACAGCAGCGACGAGAAAGTCTACGTCGAGCGCTGGGGCGGCGACCAGTTGACCGTCTTCAACGACGCCGGCGAAACGCGCCAGGTCACCATCGCGCTCGACGGCGCTTGGCCGGGCGCCTGCACAAACGTCGTCACCGGCGAACCGGTTGCGGTCGAGGATGGCGAGCTGACACTGACGCTGGACAGCGAAGACGTCGCCGTGCTGGCGTTCGTGTAGGGGGATAGTATAATCGAGTGAGAAGAGATGAGTACGGTGTCCCTCGGTCTTGAAGAAGGGGCGATGCGATGTTTGCGACGACGGACAGGGCCTTTGCCCGTGGGCTTCGTTGGGGGCTATGCACAGTCACCTTGCTGGCGTGTTCGCTGGCTTCCTGTCAACACCGATCGTCACAGGGGCAAGCCCCTCGTGATGAAGTGGCGGCGAGCGTACACATCACGGCGCTGAAAGAGGGCAATTTCGATACGACCCTCCCGACGAGGCCATCCGATCCGGCCACGTCAGCCGATTATCTTTACATCTGGAAGAACGCTGGCACTCCCTATCATCTGTCGAAACTCATCGAGATTGGTCCCTCAGCCGGCGCCGCTCTTCTCGATCTGCTGGCCGACGATACGTCGACGCCGTTCGAATACCGTGGAGTCTTGTCTTTCCAGGGAGGCCTGTCTCACGACTTAACCAAAAGGACTGCCACCCTCGGGGACATGGCCGACTACGCCTTGAGGTGCATTTACTCCGATGACGTAGGGTATCGTTCGTATCTGCTGCAAGCCGAGCGAGAAGCGACCATAGAACAGTGGCGCAAGATCGTGGCCGATTCAGAAAAGGTAAGATGAATCGGGACGGCTACTGTCTTTCGTGCCTGTCCCTGCTTTCCCGCGTATCTCCTGCTCATGACGCTTCGCCGTTGATCGGTTTGATGCGGGCCTCGACGATCAGCAGGGCTGCCAGGATCAACTGCAGCGCGGGGACCATCAGGAAGGTCATTCGCAGGCTACCGACCACACTGGCGATGATGCCCATTGTCGCGGTCATTACGCCACAGCCGGCAATGCCCGCACACGAGAGCAAAATGAAGAACATCGTGCTATCCTTGTGTGGCAGGCAGTGATCGGCATGGCTCTGAATGCTCGGCCAGAACGGCGCGACCGCGATGCCCGTGACAAACAACATGCCAAAGAGCGCCCAGAGAGAGTTGAGAAACGGCAGGAAGCTGGTCACGACCGCGCCCGCCAGGGCGGACACAACCACCAATCGGCCCAATTGGTGTTGCTTGATGAGATACCCCCATCCCAGCCGACCGACGATCATCCCGGCGGCCAGGCAGCCCAGCCCCACGCCGCCGGCCAACTCCGAGCCGCCATGAACCGTTTGAACGAAGCTGGATATCCAGAAGGTCGGGCCAAACTCGGCGGCACCGGCGATGAACATCGACAGGAAGAACAGCCACGCGCGCGGCGTCCGCAGAACACTCACCACATGGCCCCAGACCACGCTGGAGGGAATGATCTCCGGGTGTTCGGGATACTCATGGCCCCTGCGCTCCGGCAACAGCAGCACCAATGACGCCAGAATCGTCATCCCACCGATCCCCCCCAGCACGTATCGCCACGAGACGCCCAGGTAGAGCAACAGGCCCGTGCCGAGCGCCGTCACCAGCGATCCGATCGGCCAAAAGCCATGGGCGATGTTCAGGTACCGGCCGGGCTCATCCGGGTGGAGGTCGTTGACAAAAGGCGTGGCCAGACCTTCAAGAATGCCTTCGCCCAGGCCGGCAATCACCAGCCCGGCCACGAGCGCGATATAGGCCGGCGCAAAAGCGCCCACAACGATGCCGATTCCGATCATCGCAACGGAAATCCCCAACGTGCGGCGTTTGCCCCAACGCCCGGCCCAGAATCCGCACAACACCAGGGTGATCGCCGTGGCCGCGGTCCGGCCGAACTGCATGATCCCGCCCTTCAGCGTGCCCCCTTCGTCCAGAGAGAAGCCCAGATCACTGGCGATGGTCGGCAAGGCTGCCGCGATCACCAGTGATGCACACGCATAGGAGAAGAAGCTGAGGAACGCGCCGTAGTCGTAGCGACCAAACCGCAACCGGTGAGAAGATGTCGGGCTCTGACTGACGGGACTATCCTGCACTATCTCTACTGACGGTTCACGGGATAGGCCGCCGCGGCCCAACCGGTCCGAGAACGTATGCTCTTTCGCCCGCCGATTCAAGCGATGGCTGACTCCGCAGTCCACATCGCGGCGATGGGACACGGGGACGCGCCAAGAGCCGCCAAGGCTCTGGCGGGCGTCATGAAGCAGGCGAAAGAATTCAGGCTCTCAACATTCAGGTTGGTCAATCGGGACGGTTGCTGTCTTCCGCAAATGGTAACCGTCCTGCTTTCCCTGCTTTCCCCCCGCCCCTGCCGTGCGAAAAGATTAATAAAATACACTTGACGATCAATAATGTTCGACATATTATTGAAGTATAGTTTAATATAAATGAAGGTTGATATCATGTCAGAAAACGATAAGAAGCAATGGTACAATGAGTTAGGATCGGAGTACATGTCGTTTATCAAGCGATTTGTCCTGGCGTCTGGGTCGCTCAAGGCGCTCGCCAAAGTGTACGCCGTGTCGTACCCGACGATTCGCTTGCGGCTTGACCGGGTGATCGAGAGGGTCAAGATTCTTGATGAGCAGCGGGACAGCTCCCCTTTTGAGCGTGAGCTGAGCCTGCTGTACGCCGAGGGCAAGATGGACGAGTCCACATTCACGACCATTTTGGCTGCCCACCGCCGCCAAGGGGAGGACGCATAATGTCGATGCTCATGAATATTCTGATGCTTGGTGTGATGGGGCTGACGGCTCGCGAAGTGACGCACGAGGCTGCGCGCGTGGAAGCTCGGCCTGTCACGGTAGCTGTCGCGGAGTCCGAGGGGGATTCTGTGGCGGAGGCCAATGAGGATAGCCCATTGCGCACATTGTGGTCAGGCCCGCGGGGGGAGAGCCTGCCCGACAGGATCGGGCGCTACTACTGCTGGGTGCTATTGGTGATCATCGTGTTTTTCGAGCCGTTTGTGAGACTGGGCGCTCGGGTGGCCAAGCGCGGCAAGGGCCGTCAGATCATCATGGCGGGCCTGTGGTTTGTGATCGTCAATGGCGCGTTCCTCCTGCTTGCCGGCGCAGTGGGTGGCGTAGCAGCGGCGATCGATCAGGCCTACATTGCCGGTGCGATGATGTTCGTGAGTTTTGTGCTCGGGTCCTTCATGTGCCGTCATGGGCTAAGGGCGGCCCGCCGCATACGTGCTCTCTATGCGCAGTATGAAATCCGAAAGATGGCGGCGATGGACGTGGAGTAATCCGCGTCGCGGGTTACTGTTTGAGGGTTGAGGCGGTGGCGACGATTTCGAACTCGCCAGCGAGGCGTTCGAACGCCTGGCACACTTTCGAGTTAATCGGAACGGGTTAATCGGGGAATAAAGCGGGACGGTTACCATTTTCTGCAGGTGCAAAATGGGGACAGGCACGTCTTCGCGATCCTATGGATCGCTGCGCTTGAGCCAGTCCCCATTTTGCACCGTGCGTGCGCGATGGTTGTACGCTACAGTTTGGTACCCGGCGCGGCGGATTTCCTAATCCGCCGCGTTCGAAACGATTGACGCGTCCGGCGCGGTGGATTAGGACCTGCCTGCCGGCAGGAATCCACCGCGCTCGATCCTGGGAAATGACCGATGGCCGGCGAGTTTCGAAGCAGTGATTGGGATACGCACAAGATGGACTACGCCGATCCGCACGTTCGGATCGAGGAGTTGGACAGCGAGATCGCTGTGGTGGATCGTGCGCTGGGTGCGCTGGTCGATGCGGGGATCATTCCGCACAAGGATTATGACCACGACAAGCTGCTGGCCCATCGGGCGGCGGTGGCCGAGACGTTCGAGATCCCCTGGACCGCCATCACGCACCGCATGCAGCGGCTGATCTACGCCGTCAACGCCGTCTGTCAGCCGACGAACATGATCGCAGCCGGCATCTTCTGCGGGAACACGTTCATCTCCAACGCCGGCGCCGCCGTCGGGCCGGGCGCGTGTTACCAGGCCGCCAACTGCATCGGCGTGGAGATCAAGCCCGATGAGGCCGCCCGCGCCGAGCGGAACGTCCGCACCATCGACCCAACGGGCATCGCCCGTATTCTCGCCGCCGACGGCATCGACGTTGTCCGGGACTTTGACGGGCAAATCGGCCTGCTCTACCTCGACGCCGACGGCACGGAGGAGACCGGCAAGGGCGTCTACCTCGATATCCTCAAAGCCGCCTGGGACAAGCTGCCCGCCGGCGCCGTCATCCTCGCCCACAACTCCGTCAACTGCGCCGACCGCCTGCAACACTACCTCGCCTTCGTCCGCGACCCGGCAAACTGCTCGGCCAGCGTCAACATCATCTTTGACCCCGAAGGCTTGGAAGTATCAGCCAAGAAATAGCCCCCCCACCGGAGTTCAGCCCATGCGAGAGCCCCTCCCCGCTGAAGAAGTTCGCAAGGCTATCGAGCACCGCGGCCCGTCGCGCGTGCCGATGATGATTCACCAATGGACGTACGCCGGGGCCTTCGACGACCGCGCCGACGAGGTGCAGGCGATTCTGGATGAGTACCCCAACGACATCTACTCCACCGGGCCCCGCATGCCCGATTTCTGGGACGAGCCCGACAACGAGATCCCCGGCTACGCGTGGCTGAACACCCCCCAGCCGGCGGGCCACGACGAGGTCCACGCCCACGACGCCAACATCGCGATCCCCGATATCGGTATGCTGGACGACATCCTCGACGCCTGGCCCGACCCCAACATTCCGCAGATGTACGAAGGCTGCGCCGACGGGCTCGCTACCGGCGCCAACGGCCGCTACACCACAGCCGGCTGGGCGTTCTGCTTCTACGAGCGGATGTGGTCGCTGCGCGGGATGGAGAACATCCTGTGCGATTTCTATGAACACCCCAAGGAAATGCATAAGCTCATGGACGCCCTGTGCGATTTCCACGAGACCGTCATCCGCCGGGCGGGCAAGGAACTGAACCTCGACGCCATCAACACCACCGACGACATCGGCATGCAGACCGGGCCGATGTTCTCCCCAAAAATCTTCAAGGAGTTCTTCAAGCCGCGCTACAAGCGCCTCATCGACGCCGCCCACGATCATAACATGCACTTCTGGCTGCACACGTGCGGCGACGTAACGCTGTTCATGGACGACTTCATCGAGATCGGCCTGGATGTGATCCACCCGATCCAGAAGTACACCATGAACGAGCCCGATGTCGCCGCAAAGTATGGCGGGCGGATCGCCATCTGGGCCGGCATGGACGTCCAGCAAATCCTCCCGTGGGGAACGCCCGAGGATGTCCGCAAGGAAGTTCGGTTCATGATCGACACCTACGACCGCCCCGACGGCGGGTGTATGATCACGGCCGGCAACGGCATCACGCCGGATAACCCCGTCGAAAACCTGCGCGCGTTCTTCGACGAGACATACCACTACGGCCTGACCCATCGCCGGCAGTTCGCCTAGGCCTTTGACCAAGAGCTCCCACGCTTAGGATGCGGGCAAAACCCTTGCCATAACGCGGCGGATCGTTTACAATAGATGCGTTGCGAATTGTCCTATCAGGCCGCTTGCGACAACCGCTGCGATTCGGCGGGGCGGCTGTCGCGATCGGCCTGGCACAAAGATCGAGTAAGCTCCTGTGAATGAGGCCGTTCTTCAAACCTGTCAGCGCTGCATCGGCTACCAGTTCTCGGACCTCGGCCTTCTCGAACAAGCCCTCACCCACGCTTCGATCGCCGACTCGCGCCTCCAGAGCAACGAACGGCTGGAGTTTCTCGGTGACTCGGTGCTGGGGCTGGTCGTCGTTCATGCCCTCCATGACAATCACGAAGACCTTCTGGAAGGCGAGATGACCAAGATAAAATCCGCCGTTGTCTCGCGCCAAACCTGCGCCATAATCGCCGAGGACATGGGCCTGGCCGAGTGCGTCTCGCTGGGCAAGGGGCTCCGGCGCTACGAGGGCATGCCGCAATCGGTCCTGGCGGCCAGCCTCGAGGCCATCATCGGCGCGATCTATCTCGACGGCGGACTGGAGCCCGCCCGAGTCTTCATCCTCCGCCACGCCCAGGCGCACATCGAAGCGGCCTTCGCCACCGAGCATCAGGACAACTACAAGTCCATGCTTCAACAATATGCCCAGCGCCAGTGGGGCCGCACGCCCGACTATCAACTGCTCGACGAGAAAGGCCCCGACCACAGCAAATGCTTCGAAGTCAGCGTCGTCATCGACGGGCGCCACTTCCCAACCGCCTGGGGGATGAACAAGAAGCAAGCCGAGCAGGAAGCCGCCCGACGGGCATTAATCGAACTGGACCTTCTGGACGACGAGCCGGCGGAGCCCGCTGAGTGACTCCCCAGCAAGCAGTTACGTGCGAGGATGGAAATTAAAAAAAGCTGGGGAAAACCCTTGCTGTCCGCCGATACCATTTCTATAATACGCGGCCAAATACCGTTGTACGGGCAGACGAGGAGCGTCTGCTCAGGGAGATTTTTGCTTCGATGGCCGACGCACGGACGGTGAAGACACTGACGTTTCTGCTGGCGGCGATGACGGCCGGGGCGTTTCTCGTAATGCTCATGGAGACCGCCCCTATTCGTCCCTCCGCTGAGCCTCTCGCCGCATACGGCACGACCGATGGCCGACAGACTGCCGACCTCATCCGCCCGAGGAACTTCCCCCTCCAGCACGCCAAGTGGCAGAACATCGTCGTGCACACCACCGGCGCCGAAGGCGGCGATATCGACCGACGCTGTCATTTCATCATCAGCCCCCGCAATGACGGCAAGCCGGCCATCTATGCCACCGAACTGTGGCACAACCAGATGGCGGGCAATCACGTCTACATCCCCGATCGTGACTTCAACGCTGACAGCATCGGCATCTGCCTACAGGGCGATTTCGAACACCAGCCGCCGTCGGCCACCCAGTTCCAGGCCCTGATCGGCCTGGTCCGTGACCTGCAACGCACCTGCGCCATCGAGCCGGCAAACGTGTATTTGCATCGCGATCTGGACCCGCGCAGCCACTCCCCCGGCAGCTCGTTCCCCGCCCGGGCCTTCTCGCGGAACCTGCTGACCACCACCCGCTAGAGCCCTGACCCGTTCCACCTAGCGCCACAGGTCTTTGTCCGCCCTCCTTGGACAAGCAAGGCTATTGTGGTTTTCCATAAATATCTGTAATCTACGATTTTTACCAATTCTGACAACTCTATTCGTTACAATATGTTATACTCCAAATGCCGAACTGCCAGACCAAGTCACGTTTCAGCGTCAGTCTAGGCCTCAACATTTTCCAGGTGATGTGCCGATAACTTTTTAGGACGCGATACGTTGCCATCCTTCCGCAGTTGATGCGGCATTGGAAAAAAGCAGGAGCCTATCTATGAAAGTCCTCATCATCGATCCTGACTGGCGATTCGCTCAGCAAGCCACGTCGTTCCTCGAATCGCACGCTCATCTGGTCGTCCATCAGCCCAGGCCGTTGCTGGCGCTGGCCCAGGTCCAACACTGGCAGCCGGATCTGGTTATCCTGGCCTCTGAGTTGGCCGAGACCGGTCTGATCGAGGCCATCCAGCGGCTCAACGATCGCCCGGCCATTCTGCTGACCGGTTGGATGGACCGCTACGATCTCGCCTGGCGAGCCTGGCAGCGCGGCGGCGATGAACTGCTGATGAAGCCGCTGTTCAAGGCTGAGGAACTCCACGAGGCCATCATCACAGCCCTGGAGAACGCCGCGGTCGGCATCCGCCAGGAAAAGCCCAAGGCCGCCTCCGCCTAGTCGCCCCCGGTATGTCCAACTGCTGCCCTGCAACCAGTGGCGGAATTGACCAAGGCCTGCACCCTCGACCCGTCGGCGCCCAGCCGGCGGGTCCTTGCCATTCCCGCGGGATCGGGAGCCACCCACGATGACCGTCGACATCCTTCTGGTTGTCGCCGGGCAGGCCTGATGCTTGGGGGCGTTGTCATGCTGCCTGCTGCTCGGTGGCGCGTTCCTCATTGTCGCCGGCCTGACGTAGCTTCCCCCTGGCCGCTTGGCCAACGCGGGGGCGCTTCCTCAACGGATGGATGTTGTCCGGCGGGCGTCTTCTCCTTAGAATAACGGCGACGAGTTCCCGAGACCTTTGGCCGCCGCGACGGCGGCTGGGCCGCTGAGCGGCGGGAGATGATGATGGGGCAACGCGTTCAAACTATTTGCGTGTGCATTGTGCTGGTCGGCTCGGCAACGACAGCCATCGCCGCGGATCCCGCCCCACCGGCGGGGGCGCTGGTCCGAGCCGACGGTTGGTTCGCGCCGCGCCAGCCGACACATCCGGCGCCGGAGCTGCCCGAGACGATCACTCGCGCTTACATCATCCCCGTCAAGGGCGGCATTCGGCCCGCGCTGGCCGACGCCATCCGGCGAAAGGTCGCCTTCTGCAAGGGTCAGGGCGCCGAACTGGTCATCTTCGAGATCGACACGCCCGGCGGCGACAGCGAGTCCATGGGCCGTATCAGCGACTATATCGCCCGGGAGTTTCCCAAGGCCCACACGGTCGCCTTCGTCAACCCCAACGCCCTGTCCGCCGGCGCCGTGATCTCCCTGGCCTGCGACGAGATTATCGTCTCCGAACTGTCCAAGATCGGAGGCGCCACGCCAATCATGGTCAGCCCCAGAGGCGAGCTGGTGCCCATGCAGCCGGCCGAGCGGGCGAAGTTTGAATCCAACGCCCGCGCCGACGCCCGCAGATTGGCCAGGCGGAAGGGCCACAACCAGGCCCTCGCCCAAGCCATGATCACCATGGGGGTGGAAGTCTGGCTGATCCGAAACCACCGCACCGGTGAAATCAAACTGGTCGACCCCGACAAGAACGACTGGGGCCGAAATGTCCGCAACCCGCCCAAAGGGGAGGGCAAGCGCGACAGCGATTGGCGATACCTTCGCTTGATCGATGACGACGACGAGTTGGTGATGCTCACCGGCGACGAAGCGGTCGAGCTGGGCCTGGCCGACGCCATGGTGACCGACCGACAGGAGCTTCTGAAACGGTTCAATCTCGCCGGCGCGCCCATCGAGATGGAAGACACTCGCGGCGAGATACTCGTCGCCTTCCTGACGAGCCCAGCCGTCACCGGGTTGCTGCTTGCGCTGGGCGCGCTCGGCATCTATATGGAGTTTCGCACGCCGGGGTTTGGTCTGCCCGGCGTGTTGGGGGCGTTGTGCCTGGCGTTGGCGCTGGGGGGACGGTACATGGGCGGCCTGGCCCAGTGGTGGGAACTGCTGCTGCTGGCCGCCGGCGTGGTCCTGATCGTGCTGGAAGTCACGGTGATCCCCGGGTTCGGGATCGCCGGAATCGCCGGGATCCTGTGCCTCCTGATGGGTCTGATCGGTGTGATCGTCTCCAACGCCCCCGACCGGCTGCCCATCCCAATGACGCCGATGGATTGGAGCTACTTCCACAGCGGGCTTCTGGCGATGTCTGTGGCGGTGGTGCTGTCTCTGATCGGGGCCATTGTGCTGAGCAAGTACCTGCCGAAGATTCCCATCGCCAGCCGGCTCATCCTTGCCCCGGCGACTGAGTATACGGGCGAGACGGCCTCGCCGCTGGACCGGATCGCCGCCGGAGACATCGGCGTCGTCGAGAGCGACTGCCGCCCGGTCGGCAAGGTGCGCTTTGACGAAGAACTGCTCGACGGCGTGACCGAAGGCGATATGATCCTAGCGGGCGCGAAGGTCCGCGTGCTTCGCCGCGCGGGCAACCGTGTGGTGATCGAAAGAGTTTCGGAGACCTGAGATGGGACCGATTTTGTTGATCGTGCTGCTGATCCTGGCGGCGTTGGTGATCTCGCTGTTCGAGATCCTCACACCGAGTTTCGGCATTCTAGGTGCGCTGGCCCTGGGCTGCATCGGCTTGGCGGTCTATTTGGCCTGGGGCTTGTCGCAGACATTCGGCATCGTTCTTATTGCAGTCACGGTCGTGGCGGCGCCGTTCTATCTGGTGTTTCTGATCCGCTGGCTGCCGACAACGGCGCTGGGACAGCGCGTGTTTCTCAAGCGCATCGAGGTCGGGGTCGGCGAGGGCACGCCCGAGGCCGGAGCCCTGGAGGCGATGATCGGCAAGACCGGCACGGCCGAGACGCTCCTGAGGCCGTCGGGAGCGATTCGCGTTGACGGCAAACGCGTCGTGGCGCTATCGGAGAGCGGGATGATCGACAAAGGGCAGACCGTCAAGGTCATCAAGGCCGGATTGGCGAACGTCACCGTTCGCCTGGCTGAAATCGACGAGAATACGGAAGCTTAAGGTATGATTCGCCCATCGCGGATGATATAAGGATTTCAAGAAACCAAGTTTGTCTTGGCATGCAGGAAAGGGTTCTCTCATGTTGACAATGCTACTGGCCGCTGCGGAAACGCCGCAGGGCATCCCCTGGCCCATTTTGGGCTTCGTGGTCATTGCGGCTCTTGTGCTTCTGTTTCTATTCCTGGTCCTGCCGACGCTGGGGCTGTGGATACAGGCCCTGGCGGCGCGGGCGAATGTGCGGATTTTCGAACTGATCGGCATGAGACTTCGGCGGGTCAGCCCGTCGACGATCGTGCTGTCGCGGATTCAGGCCATCCGCGCCGGGCTCGAAGTCAGCACGCTGGAGTTGGAAAGCCACTACCTCGCCGGCGGCCGGCCCGTCACCGTTGTCAAGGCGCTGATCGCCGCCAACCGCGCGAACATCGCTCTGACCTGGCAGGTGGCGACCGCCATCGACCTGGCCGGGCGAGACATCCTCGAGGCCGTCCAGACGTCCGTGAACCCGAAGGTCATCGACTGTCCCAACGCCGCTAGCGGCAAGACGACCATCGACGCGGTGGCCAAGGACGGCATTCAGGTTAAGGCCAAGGCCCGCGTCACCGTCCGGGCCAACATCGACCGCCTGATCGGCGGGGCCACCGAAGAGACCATCATCGCCCGCGTCGGCGAGGGCATCGTCACGACCATCGGCTCATCGGCTAGCTACAAGGAAGTGCTCGAGAACCCCGACGGGATCTCCCAGCGCGTGCTGGAGAAGGGCCTGGACGCCGGGACAGCGTTTGAGATTCTCTCGATCGATATCGCCGACGTGGATGTCGGCGACAACATCGGGGCCAAGCTTCAGGCCGACCAGGCCGAGGCCGACAAGCGCCGCTTCCAGGCCGAGGCCGAGAAACGCCGCGCGATGGCGATGGCCCGCGAGCAGGAAATGCAGGCCCTGGTCCGCGAAAACCGCGCGAAGGTCGTGCTGGCCGAGGCGGAGATTCCCAAGGCCATCGCCGAAAGCTTCCGCTCCGGCAACCTTGGCATCATGGACTACTATCGCCTGCGGAACCTTCAGGCCGACACCAAGATGCGGGACAACATCGGCGGCGGGCCCGAAGGCGGACAGACCCCCAAGGCATAGGCGCCCATGGACCTGATGGCAATCATTCTGGCTGAGGGCGATGGCAATGGCGGTGGCGGCGGGCAGTTCATACTGCTGCTGGTCATGGCCGCCCTCATCGGCATGGGGTGGCTGAAGAACTACTTCAAGCAGAAGCAGGAGCAGGAGCAGGAGGCCAAACAGCGCCGCCCCGCCTCCGGCGCCCCTGACGACCGTCCCCAGGCCCGTCCCCAAAGCGGCCAGCAGGGCCGGCCCACCGACGTGCGAGAGGCGATCGCACGGGCTGCGATGCGAAGCATGGGCATCGAGGTCGACGAGCCGCAACGCGCCGCCCCGGCCCCTCCGCCGCCCGACAAGCCGACGCCCGCCCCCCCTCGGCGGGCGCGGGCCTCCCAGGTCTCCCAGCCGCTCGGCCCGGCGCTTGATCCCCACCACTCGACGCTCGAACCGACCGTCGA
>DRGC01000018.1 GCA_011050235.1 Phycisphaerae bacterium
ACGATACGCAACTGATCGTCCCGCCGGCATCGGCGCATCTGCCCGCCATCGGCGCGGCCGTGGTCGCCTCGCGCGAGCGGGCCGACACCGCCTTGGGCCACATCGACGATCTTCGCCGCGCCTCCGACAGCAACGGCGAGACCTTCCCCACCTCCCCGCCGCTGAGCATGGACCGCACCGTACTGCTGCGCGACAAGGTCGCTCAATATGAGCGCGTCGACGACGGTGACCCGATCGACGGCTATCTGGGCGTCGACATCGGCAGCGTGTCGACCAACGTGGTCGTCATCGACACGGGCGGGCGCGTCATCTCCGAGATCTACACGGAGACAAAGGGTCGGCCCATCGAGGTCGTCGCCGAGGCGCTGCGGCAGATCGAAGACCAGTGGGCGGGCCGACTGACCATCCGCGGCGCCGGGACGACCGGCTCGGGGCGCGAACTGATCGGCGAGCTGATCGGCGCCGACACGATCAACGATGAAATCACCGCCCACAAGACCGGCGCGACCTACGTGGGCCAAACGCTGCTGGACGGACAGCTGCCGGATACGATCTTCGAGATCGGCGGGCAGGACTCCAAGTACATCCGCCTCGATGACGGCGTCGTGGTCGATTTCACCATGAACGAAGCCTGCGCCGCCGGAACGGGCAGCTTTCTGGAAGAGCGGGCCGAGGAACTCGACATCGCCATCAAGGGCGAGTTCGCCGAGCTGGCCCTATCGAGTTCGGCCCCCATCCGCCTGGGCGAGCGATGCACGGTCTTCATGGAGCGCGACGTCAACAGCTACCTGCAGCGCGGGGCGGCCAAGGCCGACCTGGTGGCGGGGCTGGCCTACTCGGTGGTGTACAACTACATCAACCGCGTCGTGCGCGGGCGAAAGATCGGCGACTGCATCTTTTTCCAGGGCGGCACAGCCTACAACGACGCGGTGGCTGCGGCGTTCGCAGCGGTGACGGGCAAGCAGATCATCGTTCCGCCCCACAACGGCGTGATCGGCGCAATCGGCGTAGCCCTGCTGGCCCGCGACAAGATGTCGGCCGAGCGGACGCGCAGGACCCGCAGCCTCGACGAAATCGAAGCGGCCGTCGAAGGCCGCTACGTCGCAGAGGGCGCACCCGAAGACGAATCGGCCGAGCCGGCGACATCGAGCTTCCGCGGGTACGATCTGTCGAAGGTCCACTACACGCTGCGGGAGTTTATATGCAAGGGGTGCTCGAACGCCTGCCAGATTCAGGAATTTGACGTCGAGGGCAACAAGACGTACTGGGGCGACAAGTGTAGCGACCGGTACCGCAAACGGGCCAAGACCGCCCACAAGCCCGTCATCGACGACCTGTTCGCCCTGCGCGAGCAATGGATGTTCGATGAATCGCACCTGCCGCCGCCGGACCCCGGCGCGCCGCGCGTGGGCATTCCGCTGACGATGTTCTCCTGGGAGCAATTGCCGTTCTGGCGGACGCTGCTGGCGGAGATGGGGTTTGCGACCGTCCTGTCCGAGCCGACCAACAAGAAGGTCATCCAGGCCGGGCTGGACAGCGTCGTCGCCGAGCCGTGCTTCCCCATCATCGTCGCCCACGGGCACGTGGCGAATCTGCAGGACAAGGACGTCGACCACATCCTGCTGCCGAACATCATCTCGATGGAAACCCCCGAAACGGACAACAACGCTTTCCTGTGTCCGTGGCACCAGACGCTGCCGTTCGTCTGCCGCCGGGCCCCGGCCCTCCGCGATCCGGGCCTCCGGCTGCTCTCGCCGCAAGTGCATTTCGACGAAGGCCCCAAGGCCGTCGCACGAGAACTGCAGGAGTTCTTCAAGCCGCTGCGCATCCCCGGCCGGCGGGTGGCCGCCGCCGTCGAGGCCGCCTACCGAGCCCAGAATGCCTTCATCCAGCGCCTGGTCGACGCCGGGCAGCAGGCCATGGCCCGGCTGGACGAGACGGGCGAGACGGGCATCGTCTTTGTCGGGCGGCCCTACAACATCCACGACGCCGGCGTGAACCTGTCGGTCGCGCGGAAGCTTCGCGACAACTACGGGGTGAACTGCCTGCCGATGGAATGCCTGGAGATTGCGGGCATCGACATACAGGACATCAACACCAACATGTACTGGGAGCTGGGCCGGCGCCTCATCGCCGTAGCCAAGCTCGTCGGCCGACATCCCCACCTGCACATCATCTATATCACCAACTTCAAGTGCGGGCCGGACTCGTTCCTCAAGCAGTTCGTCGCAGCCGCCTCGGGCAAGCCGTTCCTGACGCTCCAATTCGACGGCCACAGCAACGACGCCGGGATCATGACCCGCTGCGAGGCCTACCTCGACAGCAAGGGCGTCCTTCGCCCCTGGCGGCGGGAACCGGCCCCCCAGACCGTCTGAAACCGCCCCATCTCGCCTCTGCTGCGGCCAGCCGAAAAGCACGAGATTTGTCCGTTCTGGGGTAAACTGGGCATCGGGCGATCAACAAAATGAAACTCACTTCACTTGGCGTGCCCGACAGTGCAATATAACGCCATATGTATACAGTGGTTGTGGCTGTGAACTTTTTCTTCGATTTCCGGGCGATCGGGTCTTGACAAACTCAGAATCTGTGGTATACTAGTACCTTGTTGTTTGAGGCTGGCAATTTTGCCGGCCGTTTTTATGCGCCCATCTCCCCTTTTGCCCCCCTTCTGTCCTCCCCGGCCCCTGCCCGCGACAGCCTCTGCAGGTCCCTCACCATCGGCCGTCGGCCGGCGGGTCGCAGGCGTGAGGGGGTTTCTTTCTTGCCGGTCTGTGGGGGCGAAGCTATAGTCGCCTCCCGGTTGGACGCAAGGGAGTGCGTGCTCACCTAAGCCGTCTGTCTCTCGCATCAAGAACCGCTGACAAGGAGATTCCAATATGGCCGCCAAGAAGACCATCAACGTCGCGCTGATCGGCATGGGATTCATGGGCCGGACCCACTCCAACGCCTGGGGCCAGGTCGGCCGATTCTTCAAGCCGCCCGTCAAGGCTGCGATGCACACCTTGTTCGGCCAGGAGGCCGAGAACCCGCGCGCCTTCGCCGACAACTTCGGCTGGTGCAACGTCTCGACCGACTGGAAGAAGACCGTCAAGTGCCCCGAGATCGACCTGGTCGACGTCGCCACGCCGAACTTCATGCACGCCCCGGTCGCCCTGGCGGCGCTGAAGGCGGGCAAGAATGTCGCGTGCGAAAAGCCCATCGCCGGCACGTTGAAAGACGCCCGCGCGATGGCCGACCTCGCCAAGACAAAGAAGCTCAAGACCTTCGTGTGGTACAACTACCGTCGCGTGCCGGCCGTCGCGCTGGCGCACCAACTCGTCAAGCAGGGAAAGGTCGGCAAGATCCGCCACGTCCGCGCCCAGTACCTGCAGGACTGGGCCGACGAGTCCGTGCCCCTGGCCTGGCGGTTCGATAAGAAGCTCGCCGGCTCGGGCGCCCACGGCGACCTGAACGCCCACATCATCGACATGACCCGGTTTGTCACCGGCGAAGAGATCACCGAGATTTCCGGTGCGATCACCGAGACGTTCATCAAGCGTCGTAAGCTGATGACGGGCGTGGTCTCAGGCGGCATCGCCGGCGGCCTCAAGAGCAGCGGCAAGAGCGGCCCGGTCACGGTCGACGATTGCGTGCTGTTCCTGGCGCGCTTCAGCGGCGGGGCCGTCGCCAGTTTCGAGGCGGCCCGCCAGGCGACCGGCAATCAGAACTGCAACGGCTTCGAGATCAACGGCACGAAGGGCTCGATCAAGTTCAACTTCGAGCGGATGAACGAGCTGGAGTTCTACGACGCCACGAGTCTCCGGGCCACCCAGGGCTGGACGACCATTATGTGCACCCACGCCGGCGACCACCCCTACGTCGACGCCTGGTGGCCGGACGCACACCCGATCGGTTACGAGCACGGCTTCACGAACCAGGCCTACGACATCCTTCGCGTCCTGGCCGGCAAGAAACCGACCGTCCCGATTCCCGACTTCGCCGACGCCTACCAGACCCAGCGCGTGCTGGAGGCGGTGCTGCTGTCGGCCAAGAAGAAGACCCCGGTCAAGGTCAAGGACGTCAAGTAGCCGCTCTGACCGCCACAGCAATCCCCAAACGGGCGGCCCACACGGGTCGCCCGTTTCTTATAATGCCGACCATGAGCTACCACCTTCGGCCGCACCACATCGCCACAGCTGAGACGTTCGTCGACAAGGCCCGGCGCAACGGCGGGCTGGCTGAGTTGGACATCGAGCGATTCTGGGCTGACGACGCCGAGGCGCAGAAGGACCCGTTCGGGGCCGACATTCCCCAGGTGCCTTTTGGCGCTCTCCCCTTCGAGGAGTGCATCTTCGACGAGTTGGGCATCCCGGAAGACCGCTGGCGTTTCGAGAGCGATCCGCAGTGGCTCCGCCAGGTCGCCAAGGCCTACAACGACAAGGCCGAGGCAATCGTCGGCCGACGCCTGCTGAGCGAACGTCAGCCGCCAACCGACGCCGATCCGGCCGGCATCGCACCGATCAAGGGCCTCCACGATGTCTTCGAGATGCCCAACGTCTGGAACAACGACTCGCAGTGCTACTGGCTGATGGAGTCGGCCACCAACGAGGACGAACTGAAAGCCCTGCTCGACCGCGTGGACGCCCGCGACATCCGCAGCTTCATCCTGCCCGAGAACTGGGATGGGCTCAAAGCCAGCCTCGACCCGGCCGCCTCGCTGCCGCACGCCTACCGCAGCCAGCGCGGGCCGGTGACGTTCTCGACCAGTATGTACGGATCCGACCGGCTCATTCTGCTGATCCACGACAATCCGGCCCTCGCGGCCCGGCTGCGCGACACGATTATCCGCGTGATGATCGAGATGGCCGAAGTGCTGGATATCGAAGCCGGCCGAACCGGCCCCGCCGAGCCGCGCGGCTGGTACTGGCTGGACGACAACTGCTGCTTGCTGAACCCCGAGATATACGAGTTCTACGGCTACCCGATCGTCCAGGCCCTGTTCGACCGCTTCGCCCCGGCCCCCGACGACCTCCGCGGCCAGCACAGCGATTCCGACATGGCCCACCTGCTACCGATCCTGGCGCGTTGCAATCTGCACAACTGCAACTTCGGCCCCACGCTGACGGTCAGCCAGATCCGCAAGCACATGCCCCACACCGTCATCCAGGGCCAACTCGCCCCCTTCACCTACAGCCGCAACGAAGAGGTCAACATGGTCGCCGAGCTGCTCCGCGATTTCGAAATGGCCCGCGACCAGCGCGGTCTGCTATTCGCCACAGCCGGCTCGGTCAACAACGGCACCCGCCTAACCGGCATGCGCCTCCTCATGGCGGCCATCCAGGAGTTCGGGCGATACGATCGGTAGCGATCTGGTTGCCACAGAGCCGCAGAGGACACAGAGAGAAGAATCAAGAGGTCTGGGGCAAAACGGCCGTGTAGATCCACCAGCGTTTGGTCTTCTTGCTGCCTTGGCGGGCCTGGCGCTCGAAGTAGATGGTCATCTGCGTGCCGTCGGTGGTGTGGATGTGGTACCAGTGTTTGCGAAGGTAGACCTCGCCGCCGCCGCTGCGACAGGGGGATGAGGACTTCCACTTCCGCGTGACTTCGGCGAGATGATACTCCCGGCCGCGCCAGGTGAAGTGTGCGGGCAGGACCGGCTCGCCGGGGGCGACGCCGGCCGTCTTGAAGGCGCCTTCGAGCGGCTCGAGGGCTTCGCCGACGAACTCCTCTTTCGCTGGGTCATCCATCATTCTGCATCAGCACGCTTCCATGAATGGAAGCGTGGCACCCATGTGCCCGGATCAAACTGTTACCCATGTTCCCGGTTGCACAATTCCGCAATCGAATCAATACATCATGTGTTCGCGATAGACCTCCATGGCCAGGAGGTAGTCCTCATAGTCGACGCCGGTGGAGACCGAATGGTCCGAGCCGAATACTATGCGGGCGCCGCGGGATTTCATGCCTTCGAGGTAGTCGGCTACGGTGGTGCGGATCAGATCCTTGTCGCCGCTTTCGAAGATGCGGACGTCGAGCCCGCCGATTAAGACGAGCTTGTCGGCGTAGCGGTCGGCGATGCGGAAGGGATCGTTGCCGGCTTTGACTTCCATCGGGTGGATGCCGTCGAAGCCCGCCTGGACGATCATGTCCAGCGCCGGCTCGGTCAGGCCGCACGTGTGGAGCACGACCGGCAGGTCGTAGGAGTGCATGAACTCGACCATCTCCGCGTAGTAGGGGAAGATCAACTCTTCGAGGACCTTCGGGCTGCAGAACAGGCTGTCCTTGTAGCCCATGTCCTCATAGAACCAGTAGCCGTCGGGCAGGCCGGCCTCCTCGAACAGCAGCTTGTAGCCGGCCTTGAACAGGTCGGTGTAGGTGCGGTTGAAATCGTGAATCCAGTCGGGGTCGTCGATCAGCGACATGTACATCGTGTAGTCGCCCATGCTCGCCCGCATGTTCTCCCAGATGAACTGGCTGCCGTACTGGACCCACAAGCCTTGTTCGTGATATTTGGCGATGTTCTCTTTGATGCCGTCGAGGCCCACGCGCTTGCGGATGTCGGTCTCGATCAGAAGCGGCTTGTACTCGCTCTCCCAGACCTCGCGGCTGGTCATGGCGAAGTCGATGTGCTCAGGCGTGCCGGACCTGTGCTTCCACCACTTCAGCACCGCCCCGGCCCCATTGCGGGTGATCCGCCATTCGTCGGTCTCCTCGACCGTCTCGTCGGTATCGAGCTTGGGCTCCCAGGCGAGCCATCCGCCGGCCCCGGCGATGTCGAAGCCGAAGTGCTCGCCCGCGTCGACGGGCTTGCCCTCGTCGTCGGCGGGGTAGCCCTGCGTGACCCATTTTTCGAGGGTATCGCCCCAGGGGCTGTCGTTGACGCCGACGCGATCGGCCGGCCTGTTGCGAAGCAGATTGTCGATCACCTCTCGCGAGTTCTGCATACCGGTGGTCCTCCTGTGGCCAGGGCCTGATAAGAATCGATGACCCCGCCAATTGCAAGCCCACCCGCCCCCCGCGACCGGTAGCCTGGAGCGGGCAGCGCCGGCGAAGGTAAAAGCGCAAAAGCTGGCCGATCCGGTTTCAATCTGGCCTTGGCGACGGTAGAATCTCTCTCCGCCCCGGGGAGATGTGTGGTATTCCGACATGCTGAAGCGTCACGCACAATTGATGCTGTCGCTGCTGTACTTGGGCGATGTCGCCGTTGCGGCATTGGCTTGGGGTGTGGGGTATGGCCTGCGGCACGTCGGCGGGCAGATAGGGCTGACCCATTTCGCCACGCCGCCATTTTCCCAGTTCCTGCCATTGATGATCCTGTCGCTTCTGCTGACGGGGTTGGTGTTCGGCCGGTTCGATCTATACGCGCCGAAACGCACCATGAGCCTGAGCGCCGAATTGCGCGACGTTCTCAAGTCGGTCGCGGTGATCTGGGCCCTGGTGTACTTCGCGTCGTCGGTGTTGCAGGCCTTTGTGGTCTCGCGGCTGATGATGGGGTTGGTCCTGTTGAGTTGGGTGTCTCTGGCCATCATCTTTCGAGTGTCGGCCAGGGGGTTTCTCCATTCGATCAGAATGCGTGGCTGGAATTTGCGGCATGCGGCCATTGTCGGCACAGGTCGGCTGGCCCAGCATCTGTGTCATTTGCTGCGAAAGACCAGTTGGATGGGCATTCGGCCCGCTTACTTTGTGGACAGCAACCGGAGGCAACAGTCCCTCTGGGGACTGCGCGTCTACCAGCCCTGTGAGAGGATCGACGCCATCATCGCCGTCAAGCCGGTGGACATTGTGTTCGTCGCCCTTCCCAGAAGCCGGCACGCGGAAATGGAGCAGATCCTCGAGCGTCTGGCCGAGACCGACGTCGACATCCAAGTCGTCCCCGATCTTCTCTCGCACATTCTGTTGAACCAGGACGTCTCGCCGCTGGAAGACCTCTGCCTGGTCTCCCTGACGTCCAGCCCCCAGCACCAGTGGCACAGCGTGCTGAAGCGCGCCATGGACATCTCCGGCGCCCTGCTGGGCCTGATCCTTCTGGCCGTGCCGATGGCCGTCATCGCACTGGTCATCAAGTGCACGAGTTCCGGGCCGATCTTCTACCGACAGGCCCGCACCAGCCTGGGCTACACGAGCTTCAATCTGATCAAGTTCCGCACGATGATCGAAAACGCCGAAAAGGGCGTTGGCCCGGTCTGGTCTTCTCAAGACGACCCGCGCATCACAAAGGTCGGCCGCTTCCTGCGACGCACCAGCCTCGACGAACTGCCCCAATTGTTCAACGTGCTCCTGGGCCACATGTCCCTGGTCGGGCCCAGGCCCGAACGGCCAGAGCTCGTCGAGCGATTCCGACGACAATTCTCGCGGTACATGCTCCGCCATCACGCCAAACCCGGACTGACGGGCCTGGCCCAGGTCCGAGGCTATCGAGGCCTGACCTCGCTCCGCAAACGCATTCAATATGACCTTTACTATGCCAGCAACTGGTCGCTGGGGCTGGACCTCTGGATCATTCTGCTGACGGTTTTTGGGGGATTCATCGACCGGAGCCAGGACTCGCCTGGAAAGACCAGACCTGCCGTTCGGCGACCCCGATTCCTGAAACGCCACTGAGCCCGAACGGGTCGGCCGCCGCTATCGTCGGTCAAACGAGTCAGACCACCGAAGCGTCATTCCGCGCTCGGCTAGAAGCTCGTCGAGCAACCGCTTGAACCGTTCGGCGAATCGTTCCATGCTGAACCGCCCAGCCCATTGAACGGCGTCCTTCGGCTGCAGGCGCTCGCACCGGCGCTCGAATCGCTCCACCGCCGCGATCAGCCCGTCGACCGTCTGCGGCTGATAGAGGACCCCCGTCGCCTCGGCCCCATCGCGTGGGGAATCGATATCCACCACCGTCTCCAGGGCCCCACCGGCGCCATAGGCAATTACCGGACACCCGCACGCCATTGCCTCCAACGGCGTCATACCGAAGTCCTCCTCCCCCGGAAAGACCAGCGCCCGACATCGCCGGTAAGCGTCGCGGACCTGCTCGTCGTCGACCCAGCCCATGAAGGTAATGTTGGGCGGCGCCGCTTGCCGGAGCTTGGCCAGCAACTGGCCCGTTCCGATGATCACTAGCTTGCGGCCGAGGCGGGCGAAGGCGTCGATCGCCTGCTCGACCCGCTTGTAGGGCGCCAGCGCGGTCACCATCAGATAGAACGCTTCGCGGTCGCTGGCCGCGGGCGTGAAGAACTCCGTGTCGATCGGCGGGCAGATGACGTGCGCGCTGCGGTTGTAGCAGCGGGCGATCCGCCGGGCGACGTTGCGGCTGTTGGCGATGAAGCAGTCCACGTGGCCGGCGCTTCGCCGGTCCCATGCCCGCAGGTACGGCCGCAGCGCCCGCAGCGCCCAGCCGCTGGGGCCCAATGTCCGGTCATAGGCGCTGGTCTGAGCCCACACATATCGCATCGGCGTGTGGCAGTAGCACACGTGTAGGGCCTCGGGCGCGCGGATAACGCCTTTGGCAACACAGTGGCTGGAGGAGACGATCAGGTCGTATCCGGTGGCGTCGAGCTGCTCGATCGCCAGCGGCATCAGCGGCAACAGATGCCTGTACGTGCGCCCGATCGCGGGCCAATCGTTGAGGCCGCTGGTGCGGATCGCCATGCGTTCGATGTACCGGTCGCACGATCCGGGCACGTGCAGAAGCGTCAGCACGTCGGCTTGGGGCATGAGGCGGCACAAGAGCGAGAGGACCTTCTCTCCCCCTCGCATGCTCGTCAACCAGTCGTGAACCAGAGCGATCCGCATAGGCAACACTCACAGCGACGGGGTTGGTCACGGTCCCTTTGGCTGAAGGCGATAAACATGAACGGCATTCTTGTTATCGCTCGGTATGTCGGGAGGAAAGTGGGCCACTCTGACGCCATGGGTCCTCGCCAACGTCGCCAACTCCGGAAAGTTGCGAAGGCTCCTCCCGCCAAGCACCAGATACTGAGCCCCGCTGGCGCGGATAGTCTCGGCATCGAGGCGTCCGTTGGCCGGCACGGTCCTGCCCGTTAGGCCGCTGTAGTGGAACACCCAGCTTTCGTCCGCCCAGACGGTCTGGCCTTTGTCGCTTTGGGCGGCCACAAACTCTCCGGCCTGCCGGTAGCCGCCCTTGCCTGCATGGAGCGGTTTGCTCAGCGCATAATCGGCGAGGAAGGCCGAGATGACCCCCGTTATTACGAACGCCGCAACAGACTCCCGAAGTCGAAACCGCCCTGCGATCGCAACAGCCCCACGGGCCATCGAGACGACGGCTGCCCCGGCCAGGGGCGCCAACGCTGCGGCGCACAACATGAAGTGGCGATGGGAGATATAGCCGTGGCCCTGGTGGAGACCCAGGAGAACCCCCACAAACACGATCTGCAGACCAAGGATCAACAGCCCACACTCAGGCTTCGGCAAAGGCAGCAGGTCAGGTCTGGCGCGACGGCCCAGCAAATGTTGGGCGATCCACGCGATCAGCCACACGCACACCAGGCCCGCTACCACAGGGTGTAGCGCCTCAGGCGTCTTGGCGCCAAATGTTTTCAGACTCCCAAGAAGGCCGCGAGCATCAGGGGCCCAAACGAACAAGGCGCCGCCGACAAGTAACGCGCCCATCGTCATCGCCACAAGCAAACGGCGCGACGGATGTCGGCGAGCGTACTTGACCAGATGCCACAACCCGATGGCCGCTCCTGCAAGCAAGACCGCGCAGCCCGCCTTGGTCGCAAGAGTCCACGTCGGTTTTTTCTTCGTGAACCCGCCAATCGCCAGGATGTAGGGCAGGCTGACGGCCAGGGCTGTCGCCGCCGCTGTCGCTCCTGCGCCGATGGTCAGCCTCCACGGCGATTGCCCGCGAAGGACCATCACCCCCCACAACCCCACACCCAACACAAGAACAACCATCCCTTCCGGCCGGGCCAGGTAGCTGCCGCCAGCCAGCAGTCCAACGACAGCCGCCGCGGCCAGCGCCCAGGGCGACCGACGCTTGAGACCGTTGGCCGCCACAACCACGGCCCCCAGGGCCCACATCGCCAAACACACCATCAGAGCGTCACTGAGCACGTCGGCGCCGACGGCGGCCCATTTCCGCCCGACACCGAACACCAGCGCCGAAATCCATGCAATACGCCACCCGAACGTCAGCCCGGCAAAAAACCACACGGCGGCGACAGCGGCCACGCCGGCCAGCACAGAAACGGACCCGCCCGCAATCTCCCATGCCGCCCGCCCGTCGGCGATCCCCAAGGCCTCGATCACACGATGAGCCCCCACGATCGCCACCGGATAGCCGGGGTGATAGTCGAAGTCCCGGATCACCCCGGCGGGGTCGTGCGACCACTGGCGGGCCATCTGGATGTACACCGTGCCGTCGGGAGCGATCACCTCGGCGTGACGCATCAACCAGATCCGGACCCCCGCGCAGACGGCCAGCACCAGCAGCAGGGGGAGCACACACCTGGCGGGTCGTCTGTTGCCCCGATCACTGCAAGGCGAATGTGGCTGTTCACAATGCACGTGAAGGAACCTATGGAAAATGCTGCGACAATGCAAGCAGTTCACTGCGGTTGATTCGGCCTGTTCGGATGCGCTGGCCGGTCCGGCCTTGCGTCCGGCGGAGGGGGACAAGCTCAAGCCGCTGCAGCAAGAATGCCGACACCGTTGCAGAAGGTGCGCGGTCACAGCGACAACCAAAACCTGCGATGCGTGTGGCTCGGCCAATGCGCATCAGGCCAAAAATCTGTATAATTTGAACGGCCCGTTACCGGGCCAATTACGCCCGTAGCTCAGCTGGATAGAGCAGCGGTCTTCTAAACCGCAGGTCGCAGGTTCGAGTCCTGCCGGGCGTGTTGATGCTGACCACGTGACAGCGGACGACGGCCGGTGCCACTCTGACGGCACAGGCACGTTCGCCAAGATGTGGCCGGGGGATCAGCGATCGGCAGAATCAACGGTCGCCTTGTCGGCAACATAGGTCCCGGTCTGGGGCGGCGCGATTGTCCGGACGGACGATTCCCAACTGAGGACGCCCTCGTGCACGAAGGTAAACGGGACGGACCTGGCGCCGAGGCTTTCGGCGACAGCAATGACCTCGTCGCGGCTGTCAATCTCGCAGCAGGCGAGCATGTGCCCGCCGCCACCGGCGCCGGTGATCTTCCCGCCGATCATGCCGGCCTGCTTCAGGCGCTCGTAGATACGGTCGATCTCTGGAGTCGACACGTGGCGGCTGAACCGCTTTTTCTGCTGCCACAGCAGGTCGAGCAACTCGCCGATGCGTTGGACGTCGACCGTGCGCAGGGCCTCGCCCATCTCGGGAACCATCGACCGCGTGGCGTGCAAGGCCTCCAGTTGATCGCCGCCGTTGCGGATGCCGTCGATCTGGTCTTCGATGATCCGCCCGCTGGGATCCCGCTCACCCAGCCACAGCAGCAGCAGCGTCTGATCGAGCGTGCGGCAGCCGGCCATGGGAATGTCCACCAGATTGACCCGCACGTGGCTGTCGCCGATGAATTCGAAGTGATTGATGCCGCCGAAGGCCGCGGCGTACTGGTCCTGCCGGCCGGATGCATTGCCCAGATCGACCGTTTCGATCTGAAAAGCCCGCTCGGCCAGTTCATAGCGATTCAGGCGTTCGTGATGTTCCTTGAGCTTGTTGAACGCCTCGAGAATAGCCACGCACATCGCCCCCGAGCCGCCCAGGCCGCTGTGCATCGGCAGGGAGGAGTGAAAGAACAGATCGAAACCTTCCGGCCGATCGTAGACGGACCGGACGATGGCCTTGATGAAGTCCAACTGGCCGTCGTACCGAAGCTTGGTTATGTCGGGATAGACGAGGGGCTCGGCCCGGGTGTTGGCGCTGATGATGACCTTGCTGTCGGTGCGCAGCCGCAGCCGCGCGAGCATGTAGATCGAGATCGTTGCATTGATCACGGCGCCGCCATAGGTCTCCGCGTAGGGAGAGACATCCGTGCCGCCCCCGACGAAACTGATGCGCGCCGGCGCTTGTGTGAGAATCTCGAATCCTTTCGAATCAGTCTGGATCATTGGGATATCCTTTCCTCTTGATGCAGACCACAGTTCCGGCGGAACGCGTCCAGCGATTGAGGCGTTCCAATGTCCACGAATGGTCCGTCGCACGGATAGGCGGCGATGCGCCCGGTCAGCGACGGAAAGATATCCCGCTCCAGGGAGAAGGCCTGCCCGCGCTGCCGTGAGGCCAGCGCCTCCCGCTCCAACACATACACGCCGGCATTGATCCATCCCGGGCCGGCGTGGGGGGTTTTCTCTTCAAAGCCGATCACCTCGCCATCCCGCACGAGCACCTTGCCGAACCGCGCAGAATCGTCCTGATGCACCAGCGCCATGGTGACCGGCGCGTCGGTTGCGCTGTGGGCGGCCACCATCGCCCGCCAGTCGTAAGGCAGATGCGTATCCCCGTTGGCCACCAGGACACGTTCCCCCCACAGGGGCTGGGCCCATAGCGCCGCCCCGCCCGTGTCCAACGGCTGGGGCTCGACAGAGTATTCGACCTGCCAGCCGAAGCGGCTGCCATCGCCAAAGTGATCGCGAATCTGCTCCCACAGATGGCCGACCGCCAGCACGAACCGATCGAAGCCCAGCGAGGCGAAATGCTCCATTTGCCTCAGGAGGAAGGGCTGGCCGTCGACGAGGACCATGGGCTTTGGGATATTGGCCGTCACAGACCCCAGACGCTTGCCGAGCCCGCCGGCAAGGATACACACCTTCATATCCGTCATATCCCTATTGGCCGTCATGCTCTGCAGAACTCTTTCGCCCAACGACTGCTCGGCACAATCGTTGGCCCAAGTAAAGGCCCCGACACTTTGGGGGGCATCGTAGAAACCGATAACGACAGAGTCAAGAAAAATGTAATTTTCTGCAATCCTGACATCGGCCTAGCATGTCAAGTGTCAGGATTTTTTTTGCGGTATGATTCATAGGTGCGGGTGAGGCCTTCAGCCAGTGAGACATGCGGGCGCCAACCGAGGGCGGTGATGGCGGAGGAGTCCAGCAGGCGGCGGGGCATGCCGTCCGGCTTGGACGCGTCGAACTCGATTCGCCCCCGATAGCCGACGACCTTGGCGATTTGCCCGGCGAGTTCGGCGATGGAGATATCCTCCCCCACGCCAATATTGACCACCTCGCCGTCATCGTAGCACCCCATCAGGTGGACCATCGCCTCAGCCGCATCGTCGACATAAATGAACTCACGTCGCGGCCGGCCCGTGCCCCACACGCTCACCGCCGCATCGCCCGCCACCTTGGCGCGGTGGAAGCGGTCCATCAGCGCAGCGACAACGTGCCCGCTGGCGTCGAAGTGGTCCCCCGGGCCGTACATCGTTGCCGGGATAACCGACATCAGCCGCATGCCGTACTGGGCGCGATAGGCCTGACACATGCGGATGCCGGCGATCTTCGCCACGGCGAAGGATTCGTTGGTGGGCTCGAGCGGGGCGGTGAGGATCGCCTCGGGGCGGAGGGGCATGTCGCACTGGCGGGGATAGGAGCACGCCGAGCCTACAAAGAGCAGGCCTTTGACGCCGACGTGTCGGGCAGCCTCGATCACATTGCACTGGATGGCGAGGTTCACGTAGATCATCTCGGCCGGGAAGGTCTTGTTGCGATGAATCCCTCCCGCCATCGCCGCAGCCAGGAACACGTACTCGGGCTTTTCGCGGCGGAAGAACTCACACGCGGCAGCCTGGTTGGTCAACTCCAGTTGCCCGTGCGTGCGTGTGATGACATTCGTATAACCGTCGCGGGCGAGCGTGCGACAGAGGCCGCTGCCCAACAAGCCGGCGTGGCCGGCGACGTAGATGCAGGCGTTCGAGTCCATGGAGGGGATTCTAGGTCCGACCGGCAATGAACGCACGCAGCGTGTCAATGAGGTAGTCGATCTGCTCGTCGGTCAGCGCCTGATGCACGCCCACGTGCAGGCCGTGCGTGCCGCAGTACTCGGCCTCGGGAAACTCGCCCAGCTCGTGGCCCTGATAGGCAAAGCCCACGCACTGGGTAGGCATGGAGGAGAAGAGGTTTCGCGAATCGATATTGGCCTGTTCCAGATGAGCGGCGAGTTCATCGCGTGTGAACGGGGCATCGGCGGCCACCAACAGCGGAAGAGCGTGCGGGCCGATGGTCTCGTGCTCTTCCTGGCGGAAGGTTGTCAGCAACGGAGCGAACTCGGCCACACGGCCGATCATCGTCATCAGGTTGCGGTGGCGCTGGGCGACGATCTGCTCATAGACCTCCATGCTGCCGAGGCCGATGGCGGCCTCCAGTTCGTTCATCTTGCACGAGTAGCCCACCCGTTCGAAGATGAAACGGATATCCACACCGTGCTGGAACCGTTTATGACACGTCTGGTCAGCCGTGTTGATCACGCACTGCTTGCACTTGCAGGCTCGGCCGTGGCTTCGCAGTGAGCGGAGGATCTCGGCGAAGTCCTCTCGGTCGGTCGTCACGATGCCGCCCTCGATGGCGGTGATGATGTGGGCGACGTAGAGGCTGTAAGCGGCCATATCGCCAAGCGTGCCGATGGTGCGCCCCTTGTAGGTGGCGCCGTGGGCCTCGGCGGCGTCTTCGATCACATAGAGCTTATGCTTGCAGGCGACCGCGTTGATCGCGTCCATCTCGGCGGGCTTGCCCATGAGATGGACGGGCATGATGGCGACGGTGCGGTCGGTGATGGCCGATTCGATCCGGGTCGGATCGATGTTGAGCGTGTGTCGTTCAATGTCGACGAACACGGGCTCAAACCCCGCCTGCAACACCGCGTTGCCCGTGGCCACGAACGACAGGGCCGGAACGATCACCTCGTCGCCGCGGTTGGCGCCGAAATCATGGAGCACCGCCAGGGCCAGCGCGTCGGCATCGGTCCCGGACGAGACCGCCACCGCCTCCTTGACGCCCGTCAACTCGGCGAAACGCTCTTCCAGCCGGCGCACCAACTTCCCGCTGGACAGCCGCTCGCTGTCAAGGGCCTCGGCGATGAGGTCCTTCGCCGTCTGGGTGATCGTCATCGCCCCGAAGGGGATCTTCATCAGTGCAATTCTCCTGATCCGCACAGTGGGCCGGATCGTACCGCCGACGGAGTATACTGGCCGATAGCGCCGAGAGCAATGGCGCCAAGGCTGGGCCGCCGTCGAGGCCTGCTCGGGCCAAAGGCCTTGAATCCTGTGGGGGGACTTTCTAGGATGGGCCGGTGGAGAATTCCTAATCCCCTGAGGTTATTCCGGTGAACATAGCAAAGGACAATTCGCTCGGGGGAACTGACGTCGCCGGTCTTGAGGCGACAGCTCGCCGGATTCGCGCAACCTGTGTGCAGTTGGCTCACGACGGGAAGGTTGGGCATCTTGGCTCGGCGCTCAGTTGCGTCGACATTGTCCTCGCACTGTACCATGGCTGGCTGAGGGTGACGCCCGAGACGGCCGATGACTATCATCGGGATCGGTTTATCTTCTCCAAAGGACATGCCTGCACCGCCCTGTACGCGGTGCTGGTCGAGCGGGGGTTCCTGCCGGTTGAGCAACTGGGGCGGTATGCCGTGCGGGATGAGCCCCTGTCCGATCATCCTTGTCAGCATGCGCTGGGCCTGCTGGAGTGCTCATCGGGCAGCCTGGGACATGGACTTGGCATCGCCGCGGGAATGCTGTATGGGCTTGGCCTGGACCGCTCGCCCGCGCGGGCGGCTGTATTGCTGAGCGATGGCGAGTGCAACGAGGGCAGCGTGTGGGAGTCGGCGATGTTCGCTGCCGCCCAGAAGATGGAGAATCTCCTGGCGCTCGTGGACTACAACGGCCTCCAGGCGGTCGGCCGATCCGACGACCTCATGGGCCACACCTCGCTGGAAGAAAAGTTCCAGGCCTTTGGATGGGGCGCCTGCACCATTGACGGCAACGACATGGGGGCGATTCTGAAGACGCTGAAACAGTTCCCGCTTCAGCCGGGCCGGCCCAGCGCGATCATTTGCAAGACCCGAAAGGGCGCTGGGGTCAGTTTCATGGAAGATAAGGTCCTTTGGCACTACCGGGTTCCGTCGTGCGAAGACCTGGGCTCTGCATTGGCCGAACTGGGCGCCAAAGCCCTTCATATGCAGGAGAGTGACCAGTGAAGCTTGCGTTTGTCGACAAGCTGACCGAGTTGGCCGAGGCCGATCCGAACATCATGCTACTGACGGGTGACTTGGGTTTTCAGATCTTCGACGGGTTCATCGAGAAGCACGGCCCACGTTATATCAATGTCGGTGTGGCCGAGGCCAATATGATCGACACGGCGGCAGGGCTGGCCCATGTCGGCCGCCGCCCGGTGGCGTACTCCATCGCGTCGTTCGCCACGACGCGGTGTTTCGAGCAGATCAAGCTGTCGGTAGCCTACGCGGGCCTGCCGGTTGTCATCGTCGGCGCCGGGGGCGGGTACGGGTACTGTGAGAACGGCCCCACTCACCACGCCGGCGAAGACCTGGCCCTGATGTGCAGCCTGCCCGGGATGACGGTGGTCGCGCCCGGCGACGCGGGCGAAGTCCAGCAGCTTCTATCGCAGGTGATGAAACTTTCGGGGCCGGCGTATTTTCGTATTGGTCGCGGCCGAGAGCCCGTGTACCATGCCGACGCCCCGGTGGTGCTGGGCAAGGCCCGTCTGCTGCAGCAAGGGGAGCGCATTGCAGTGCTCAGTACGGGCGAAATCGCAGGTCAGCTTGTTGAAGCCTTGAAGATTTGCCGAGACCAGGACATGAGCCCCCTCGCCTACCAGTACCATACGGTCAAGCCTTTCGATGCGGAGACGCTTGCCCATATCGCCGAGCGGGTCGATGCGATCGTCACCATCGAAGAACACGTCCCCTTTGGCGGCTTTGGGGCCCAGGTTGCCTGCCATCTTAGCGCCCAATCGCATCACCCGGTGCTGAAGCGACTCTCGGTCGCTGATGAGTTCGTCCTGGGCGGCCCGCATAAAGACCAGATGAGGCGCGATTACGGATTGGACGCGCAAGGAATCGCCGAAACTCTGATGGCCCTGTGGGCGGCGCCCGCCGCGGTCAACACGGCGGAGGGGAGGCAATAACATGGCGCCGATGACCGCCACGGTCCAATACAGCCTCGGCAAGGATGAGAGGACCCGCAGCGACAAGGCGGTCAAGATGCTGTTCAGCCCTCATCGGTTGTTCCGATACGACGACGGTCCGGATGACGTCGCCGCCCTGGTGCAAATCGTTGAGTACTTGGGCGCGACGGCAAACGGGCTGGGGCTCTATGGGCCGGGGCCGCTGCTCGACTACCTCTTCAAGCATGTGCCGGACCTTGCTCACCAGGCTGCCTGTATTGTCTCCGACGATGCGTCTCTGTGGTCAACACGCATTCATGATCTGGCGGTGCTTGGGCCCGCGCACCTGCCGGCGGGGATCGATACGGTCTTCCTTTGCGAAACACGGACCGCCAAACGATATTCGATGCGAAAGAGGATAGGCGATGATGTCAGGGTCGTCTGTCCGGGCATACTCGAACAACTCAACTGGCGCGAGCTGCCCGACCGAGCATGGGCGCCTGATACCGGGTGCATCTATCCCATCGATATTCCCGAAATCGATATTCCCTCAGGCTTGGATATGGTCCTGATGGACCTGCCGAGCCGGAATCTGTCGATGATGCCCAACGGGCTTGGGTACGTGAACAAGGCCTTGAAGGCCGCGGGAGTTAAGCACCAGGTCGTCGACGGGGATATCATCCTCTATCACCGCTATCATACGTTCCGCCTGCTGGACAGCGATGGAGACATTCGCTTGCCCAGCGGCCAGGTCATGCCCGAGGACCCCTGGGCGGCCGAAGACATGTCGCTGTGGGAACGGCCGGAGACGCTCGATCTGTTCCGCGAAGACTTCGAAGAAATCCTCACCAAGCTGGTGGCCGCTCGTCCGAAGGTGCTGGGGCTGTCCATCCAGCAGTGCAATCTGATGTTCTGTCGCGAAATGGCCCGCCGGGCCAAGGAGGCCCTGCCCGATCTGGTGGTCATTGTGGGCGGGTACAGTTGCCGGCATTCGAACGTGGGCCGTGATGTCTTTCCCGAGTGCGACTACATGGCCATACTCGAAGTGGATGACACCATTGGCGAGATGGTCCGCAGACTCGCCGCCGGTGAAAGGCCCGCCAACACGCCGGGGTACATCTCCGTTTACGATTCTTCCGACTGGCAATTCGAGCCGGCCCCGTTCCCACACGATCTGGACGCCGTCGGAATGCCCGTCTATGACTGGTGCGACCTGGACGTGTACCGCAACTACCAGCATTACCAACTCGTGCCCGTCATCGCCAGCCGGGGCTGCCACTGGGGTCGCTGCCGCTTCTGTGGCGAGGCGCTGCCGTGGCGAAAACGAAGCCCCAGCAACTTCGTGGACGAGTTGGAATACATGGTGGACCAAGGCGCCTACCAGTTCGTCTTCAGCGAGAGCGACCTGAACGGCGACCCGGAGCTGTTCAAGGAAATCTGCCAGGAGATCGTGGACCGTGGCCTGACCGTGATTCTTGGCGGACAGTTGCGGATCGACCGGCGCAACACGCGCGACTTCTTCCGCCAGCTGCGAGCGGCAGGATTTGTTTCGCTGCGATTCGGTGTGGACGGCTGGTCCGCGAATGTGCTGAAGATCCAGAACAAGGGCTACACGGTTGATCAGATCAAGCGCAATCTCAAGGACTGCCATGCCGCGGGCATCTACGTTGAGGTCAATACCGTCATCGGCTGTCCCGGTGAGACCGAACAGGACGTGGATGATTCGATCGCCCTGATGCTCGAGTGCCATAAGTACATCGGGCGACTGGCCAACATCAATCCGCTGCAATTGCTTCGCGGCAGTATTTACTTCCGCGATCCGGAAAAGTACGGCATCACGCTCACCCAGCCGAGAGAGGAGCTTGAGGCGGATAACTTTGCGAGCCTGCCCGAAGATGTCTGGACCAGTGAGGACCCCCACATCGACCGAGAGATTCGACACGCCCGGTGTGACCGGGTCTTGCGTGCACTGCAGGAGTCGGGCTACGACTTCGGGGCCGGAGCGTCTCCGAAAGTCGAGGCCCTGAACAAAGACGACGACGAGCCGCAGGAGACCACAACGAATCCGGTCCCGGCCGACCCGGCAGATGGCGCACAGACCTCGCGGATGTTCCGCCATCAGAGCGAATACTACCTGTTTTGCGGAAAGGACAGCGAGTTGCTTTCAGCACCTCGCAAGCCTTTCTGGCGACGGGCCCTTCGGGCTTTTCGCCGCGTCGACAAATGGGGCACGTACGCAGCCAGGATCTATTACAGCGCCCAGGCGACGGTAAGAAAGCAGTGGGAACGGTCGGCTGGCAGACCCGACGAGGATGCCCCCCGCCAGGTCAATGCGGACGACGATTTTGGGCCGTTCAACATTCTCGGAATTAGCCGCGAGGCGCCACCCTCGATGGTCTGTATGGTCAAGGAATCCTACTTCGGATACAATCTTCTGCGAGTGCAGTCCGGATACGTCGCGGTCAAGCTCGGTTACCCACTCGATATCGACAAGGCCGCCAGCGCCGATGCCCCCTTGGGGCCTTATGTGCGGCGGGCGACCGTCAAGGAACTGGCGCAGGCCGTAGCCTCGAAGAGCGCCTCCGCAGAACAACCCATGTTGGTTTGTGAAGAATCCCGATGACCGTCATACGACAAAATGATCGCGCGAACGATCCTAAGGTCAGCTTTGTCCTGCTGGACTGGGGATGTCGCGAGAGCTTTCACACGCTGGAGTATCTGGCCAATCAGGTGACGCCTCGAGACCGTTACGAGGTGATCTGGGTCGAGTACTATGACCGCCGACCCAGCCAATTGGACGAGTTGATCGCTCGGTACGAAAAGCACGGCCTACCCAGTCCTGTCGACACCTGGATCATCATGGCCCGTCCCAAGGGGGAGGTCTTCCGCAAGCACTGGATGAACAATCTGGGATTCCTTCATTCTCGCGGAGACATCGTCGTCTTCATAGACTCCGATGCGATCATATCGACCACGATCGTCGAGACGATCATGAAGGAATTCGAGAACGACCCGGACGTCATCCTCTACTTGGAGGAAATCCGCACCAGCGACAAGAGATTCTATCCGTTCTGCTATCCGAGCAAACACGAGATCATTCCGGTCGCGGGCAACCTTGCCAATGGCGTGCCGTTGGGGATGCGGAATTTCCGCTGCGGACTTATGGCGGACCCGACGCTGATCCACTCCCGCAATTACGGTGCGTGCTTCGCGGCCCGTCGCGATGACCTGACCCGATTCGGCGGGTGGGACGAACACGACGATTATTCCGGGTACATTGCAGGCCCTTACGAGATGTCCCTGCGGATGGAGTGGGGCGGAAAGCGCGAACGATGGAGTTTTCTGGAGCTGCTCTGGCACACCCCTCATCCGGGCAACGACGGGATCAACAATTTTTCCGGCCCGCACGACGGGAAGGGCGTCTCGACGACGGCGATGGAGATTCTGAAAACCAAGCGAACGCTCCCCCTGAAGGAGAACCCCGAGATTCGGGCCATGCGAATCAAGCAATTTGGACCCAAGGGGCCTCCCCCGCTGCCGCAAAACGCCGTTGCGCCCAGCACCAGCCAACCCACGCCGACCAGCCCCATCAAGCCGGACTCTCGCTGGCTTCCGCAACGTCCGGCAAGCCCATGGAACACGGGCATGTTTCACCTGCTGCCCAAGGTACTCATGGAGATGGAGACGCGGATTTGCGACTACGAATACCCGCGCACACACGTGATCGCCTCGTACGCAAGCATCCTCGCCAAACAACTGAAACTTCCCCCATCCCAAGTCGAAGAGATTTACGTCGCCGCCATGTTCACAAGCATGGACAATATCTGTGACGTTGCGGCGGCAGGATCAGATGCGAGCGGAAACGGGACGGGGATAGGACAGTCTCTTGCCGATCTACTGAACGCCCAACCCCTTATCACAGCCGCCAAGGTCGAGCGGGCAAAAGGCGAGCGCTTTGACGGAACCGGGAAGGAGGGGCTTCGAGCAGGCCAGATCGCACTTGAAGCAAGGATTGTGGACCTCGCCGAGGGCTTCGACGAACTGGTCAACCTTCGTGGGACGAGCAGACCCGTCTCCTTCCACGAAGCCTATCGCACGATCTGCGAGGATTCCGGGAAACGTTTCGATCCAAAGGTCGTGGATGCCTTCAAAGAGTCTGCCGACGATCTGGTCAGTGTTCACCTGCGGGCCCAGCACGACACGCTGCCTTTGATGTATCCGTGCCTGCAGCTCGATCCCAAAGGCAACGTCGGCACACTCAAGTTCAGCGATTTCTACATAGCCTACGTTGCCACGGACGCTGGACCCCAGTACGTGGTGCTGCCTGCCTGGGACAACTCGAAGGATTGGATCTTCATGAGCAGCAATGTGGAAGCCATCATGGCGTATGTCACCACGCATATGATTATGGCGGACTATTACGGACACAACATCATCCTCTGCGCGAACCGGTTCTTCGCACTGCGACACGGGACACAGGATTTCTCGTTGCGGAACTTCTGCTGCGGCCAATATGGGCGGGCCTGTCTTACCGCCGAGGGGGTGCCGGAACTGAAAAGGGCCATCCTCCGGAGGCGAATCCGCGAGAAGATCCGCCAGATATGGGTCGCGCCAATCAAAAGGGTCGTTAAGTGGTTCGTCAAGTGACACCACGCAACCGTGACCAAGAAATGGGCGAAGAAAACTACAATCTGGTGACATACGGTGACAGCGGCCAAGCCGACCGGAGGCGGCAACGTCTCGATCTGGTGCGCAATTGCCCCATCCCCGATGGCGAACTGCTGCTGAACATGGGGCTGTTCCTCGTGCCTCAGACGCTCTCGCGGATACTGTTCATGGACTTTCTGTACCGCCAGATTCTCGACGTGCAGGGAATTGTGATGGACTTCGGCTGTCGGTGGGGACAGAATGCCCTGCTGTTCACGGCGATGCGAGGCATCTACGAGCCGTTCAACCGTTTGCGAAAGGTCGTTGCTTTCGACACATTTGGCGGATTTCCCGGCATCTCAGCCGAGGACGGCAACAGCCAGATGATGTCCACAGGCAGTTACAGCGTCACCGAGGGCTACGAGCAGTACCTTGCAAAACTGCTGGAGTTGCAGGAGGCCGAGTGTCCCCTGGAACATATCAGCAAGCACGAGATTTGTAAGGGCGATGCGACGGTCGAGGTGGCGGACTATCTCCAGCGCAATCGCGAAACGATCGTCGCGCTGGCGTATTTCGATTTCGACCTTTATGAGCCGACCAAGGAAGTTCTTCAGGCAATTCAGCCCAGGCTGACACGCGGTAGTGTGATCGGATTTGACGAACTGAACGATCCTGATTGTCCAGGTGAAACTCTGGCCGTGATCGAAGTGCTCGGGCTGGACCGCTACGCGATCAAACGTTTCCCCTACAACTCTCGGACATCTTATCTGGTCGTGGAATGATGGCGCCAGGCGCCTTTGCATACAGGAGAGCATGAATGATTGATCCTGAAGTTTTTCGCACCTCTCGCGAGGTGGGCCGCGCCAAGCTGGCCGCCGAGGAGGCAAGAAACAGCTTCGGATACTGGATCGACGTACCGAACGACTGGGAATCCTATTCCAGCCCGGAGGACCTCATCCTGTTTCTGGGCATTCATCTGACCCACCGCCAGATGTTCAATGAGATCATCGAGGACCTCGGGCCTCTGCCGGCAGCCGAATGCGAGTGGGTCGAGCGTTATGTGAAGTTCTACGAACGAATCGCCCGCCTGTTGTGTACCACCGGCCAGCGGGTGGACCTCAAGCACGACATCGCGGAAACCCTTGTGGATTGGCGTATCATTCAATCATTCAAAGAACTCCCCTGCAAGGTGCTGGACTTCGGCGCCGGTTGCTGTCGGCAGGGAGCATCGGCCTTCCTACGCTCGCCGGACATGATCTACACGGCCATCGACGCAACATTGGCCGCCTATACGCTTCAGAACCTGGTGCTCTCATATTTTGACACGCTCGAGGAAAAGGGCAGCTTCTACGACTTTCTGGATTTTGAAAAATCAGGCCGCCCCCTCCCCGACATCGCCAGAGCTTTCCCGGGCGACCGATTCCACATCCCCACGTGGCTGGCGGAGGCCAACGTGCCCAAGGACTTCTACGACGTCATCATCGCCGCCCACGTTCACAATGAACTGAGCGGCCCGGACTTCCTGCGGCTGGTGAACTGCGTCGACAAATCGCTCGCCCGGGACGGTATCTTATACGTCCGCAGCGAGCTGACTATCGGAGACACGCGTGACTACATGGATGCGGTGGACCTCCACGGGATCGCGCTGCTCGACGAGCTGCACAAGCGGAAGATCGTGCCCGTCTGGTGCCGGTTCATCAGCGGATACCTCACCACGGTCTTTGCCCGCGTCGACTCGAGGGAGTTCAAGAACGCCAAGAAGTCCGGGGACCCGGACAATCAGTTCCATCACTTCAGCAAATCGATGCACATTTCAGCCAAAGCGGCGGAGAATTATCTCCAGCGGAGCGCCGCTGCTCTGGTCGAGGCCGACTGCAAGACCGTTATCATTTGCTCGGAAGATCAGTACGGTGGTCCGTTCCTCAAACGCCTGGTCAAGGCGGCGATCAAGTTGCCGAAGACCAATGCATACTCGGCGACGCTGAAAAGCATCGAGGGGCTCAGCGAGACAAGGGAATACGCCGCCGCGGACATCCTCGGGCCCAACCAGAAGCGAATACTCAACGAGATCAAGGCCTACGATCCGCAGGCCATCGTTATCGCATCGCAGCAATACCCGGCCATCGAGCCCCTGCTGAGCCAGGCCATGCCCAATAGATCCTTTGCCCTGAGGCGGTATTACTGGTACCCGGTTGTATTTCTTCACCGCAACTCCCTCAGCGGGGCCGATGCGGTGTTCAACCGGCCAATCCTGTCGCCGGAGGATCTGCCAAAGGAAGCGGAATTGCTGCGATCCTAATTGCGGCGCGTCGGCGCCGACCCAATTTGCCCTGAAGGTAGGAACATGCTATCGACAGATGGTTTCAAAAGATCGAAAAGAATGGCCCAGTTGCTGGCGGGCCCGGACGGAAAACAGTCATTCGTTTACCATGCCGACATCAAGCGACAGTGGGAATGGTCCTACAGCAGTACGAAAATCGTCGAGCTTATCGGTTCCCAGTCGGGGTCGGCGGAGAGGTTGTTCGACGTCAAGGCTGCTCTGGGCGCACTCAGCGATGAAGAGACATCCTTCGCTGAAACATTTTCTACTTTCTACGACGACCTGGCGGCGCTATTGACCAGCATGGCGGCGCCCGTGAACTGCCAGAGCGACATCTACGAGACGATCTTCGATCGCCGGCAGATTGCCCCACTCATCAAGGCGCCCTGTCGCATTCTCGACATTGGCCCGGGGGCCGGCAGGCACATGGCGGCTGCCTTTCTCGGCAATGGTGCGGACCAGACGACCTATGTCGGCCTCGAGAGCGTCGGCATGTGCTACACCATCCAGAACCTGGCGGCCTCGCTCATCCGCATGCGCAACCGCGATGTCAAATTCTTCGATGACGTCGACGGCCAGTTCGCTCGACAGGACCTGCCCCCGATCGACCGGAGCAACGGGCCCGCCATCTATCTGCTCCCATTGTGGGCCGGGCAGAAGCTGCCTGACCGCTGTTTCGATCTGATCATCTGCAACTATGTGTTGGACGAACTGCCCGGAGAGGATTTCCAGCGAGTGGCCCGGATACTCGGCCGATGCCTCGCCGATGATGGCGTGATCTACTGCCGAGGTTCACAGCAGCGAGCGATGCTGAAAGATATGTATCTTTACGGCTATGGGACCTCCCACGGTATCGACATTACGCGGGCAATTCTTGATGAAGGGATGAAGGTCACGAGTTGTGAACTGATCGCCGGGGGACTGACGCGAACGTTCGCACGCAGGAAGTGCGGCGCCCGCCGAGTGACCGGAGGCAAGTTCGTCTCCTTCACCGAAGACATTCCCCTGCTCGAGGCCGTCCAGGCCCAGTTTATTCGCGATAACATCACCGAAATCGTCTCTGCCGGACAGACGGTGGTGATCTGGGGAGATCGCGGATACGAACATTACCGCAAGCTTATCGAGCCCGGCGCCGGGAACATGAAGGTGCTGGCCTTCACGCATCGCGAAGCCGTCGGCAACGCCATGACGGACTTCGACGGCAACGAAGTGGCCCCCGAGCAGGCGATCAAACTCAGTCCTGACAAGATCATCATCGCCTCCATGCGCCACAAGAGCATCCTGCGGCAGATTCGCGAACGGTGCCCGCCGGGACAGTTCCAGGCCGTTCGACACTTCAACTATCCGATCGCTTTTGCGTATCGTGATATGCCGGAGATGTGATGCTGGATCTCCTGCTAGTGAGGCCTGGCGGCAAGAAACGCCTCTACGGCTCGTTGAGCGAGACATTGGCGGCCGTCGAGCCGCCGATGTGGGTTGGCCTGATGGCGGGGATTGCGCGAGAGAAAGGATTCTCCGTCAGCGTTCTCGATGCGGACGTCGAAGGCCTGACCGCCCGAGAAGTTGCCGACCGGGTCACCGAGGCCGCCCCGGCGCTGTTGGGCGTTGTCGTGTCCGGATCGAATCCATCCGCCTCGACGATGAGCATGGCCGAGGCCGGCGATATCCTGCGGGCGGTCAAGGAACTCTCGCCCGAGACTCCGGCGTTTCTGTCGGGCCTGCACCCCTCGGCCCTGCCGGAACACACGCTCCGTCACGAGTTGGCCGATTTTGTGGTCCAGGGCGAGACCTTTCTTACACTTATTCCGCTCCTTGAGGCCGCCAAGAGCCGCTCGCTCGATGGCCCGCTGGAGATACCCGGGCTGTGGGTTCGCCGTGGTGAGCAGATCCTCTCCAACGACCGTCCGCCGCTGGTGGCGGACCTGGACTCCCTGCCGATGATCGCCTGGGACCTGTTGCCCATGGATCACTACCGGGCGCATAACTGGCATTGCTTTGCCCACCCCGATCGTCGCCAGCCCTATGCGGTGATCTATACGTCCCTCGGCTGTCCGTTCCGCTGCGATTTCTGCTGCATCAATGCGATCTTCGGCGCGCCGGGGATTCGGTATCGCAGCCCCGAAAAGGTCCTCGAAGAAATCGACCTGCTCCACGACACCTACGGCGTGACCAACCTCAAGATCATGGACGAGATGTTCGTCCTCAAGCCCAGCCACGTGCTGGCCATCTGCGATGGGCTGATCGAACGTAACTACGGCCTGAATATCTGGGCCTATGCCCGCATCGATACGGTCAACGAAGCGCTGCTGAACCGTCTGAAGGCGGCCGGCGTGAACTGGCTCGCCTA
This sequence comes from Phycisphaerae bacterium, assembly GCA_011050235.1. Classification (GTDB taxonomy): domain Bacteria; phylum Planctomycetota; class Phycisphaerae; order SM23-33; family SM23-33; genus HyVt-337. The sequence continues at coordinate 27,348 of DRGC01000018.1, forward strand.
TGGCATCGAGGCTGGCAACAACGCCGTGCGCCAGGGCGTGGCCAAAGGGGGGTTTGATGGCCGGCAAATCCTCAAAGCCATTGCGATGACCAAGGAGGCGGGCATCCATGTCGGAGGCAACTTCATCTTTGGCCTGCCCGAAGATACGGCTGATACCATGCAGGAGACTCTGGATCTCGCCATCGAGCTCAACTGCGAGTACGCCAATTTCTACGCGGCGATGGCCTTTCCAGGGTCGGAGCTCTACGACCAGGCGATCGCGGAGGGGTGGCCACTGCCGACCAGTTGGGCAGGTTACTCGCAGTACGGCCGGGATACTTTCCCCCTGCCGACGAAATATCTGACCAGCAGCGAAGTTTTGCGGTTTCGTGACCATGCGTTTCGTGAGTACTATTCGCGACCTGAGTATTTGCAGATGCTGCGGGAAACATTCGGCCCCCCCGCCGTCGAGCATGTCCAGACGATGCTGGAGCGCAAGCTGGACCGAAAGTATGCGTAGGTGTCAGCCCAGTCTTCCCGGGCTGCCCGCAGGGCGCGCAGACAGCTCTCCGCTGCGTGTCGCATAAGCATCTTTGACCACAAGGATTATGCCCACCACACCCGTTATCAGCCTGCTGCTGCCCACCAGAGGGCGTGTCGAGCCGCTCCGGCGCCTTTTCGATAGCATTGGCGAAACGGCCGACAGACCCGACAGCCTGGAAGTCGTCTTGTTCCTCGACAGCGATGACACCGCCAGCCAATCGTTCGATTATCCCGAATTGAGTCTGAAACGCATTGTCGGCCAGCGGGCCACGATGGGGACGATGGTCCAGGCCTGCTACGAGGCCGCAGCGGGCGAATACATCATGCTGATGAACGATGATGTCATCTGCCGAACGCGCGGATGGGATGTGCGAATCCTGGAGGTCTTTGACCGGCTGGCCGATCCGATCGGCATGGTCTGGTGCAACGATCTCTATCGCGGCCCGGCCATGCCGAACTTCCCGATCCTATCGCGATCCACCTGTGAGATCATGGGTGGCGTGTGCCCGCAGGACTACCATCGTGACTATGTGGACACGCACCTGTACGATGTTTTCCGTAAGCTCGAACGCCTCGGGCACCGGCGGTGGTTCTACCTGCCGGACGTGGTGATCGAACACTGCCACGTCGAGGCCGGCAAGGCGGCATTTGACGCGACCTATCATAAGCCCCGAATGGTGGGCGACGAGCTCGCCTATATCGCCTGGGACGAGAACCGACAGATCGTCGCCGAGACCATGGCCAGAGCAATCGAGGATGCAACGTGGTCCGCTTCGTAGTCAATCAGCCCCAGGAACATGCCCTGGTAAGCATCGTGCTTCTGGACTGGTCCTGCCGGGAGAGCTTTCATCTTCTGGACTATCTGGCAGCTCAAACCGTCGACCGCAGCCAGTATGAGATCATCTGGACGGAATTCTACGACACACCAGCCGAGGGATTGTGCCGCCGAATCGACACCGCCCAGGCCCAGTCGACTCGACCGCCCGTGGATGTCTACGCCCTCATGGACTTCCCGCCGGAGCTTTGTTGCCACAGGCACGCACTGTTTAACCTTGGCATCGTCCTGGCCCGGGGGCGGATCGTCTGTTTCTGCGATTCCGACGCCATTGTTCAGCCAACGTTCGTCGAATCGATCATCGAACATTTTCGACACCAGGAGGACACCGTCCTTCATATGGACGAGGTGCGCAACAACGATCCCAGCTTCTATCCGTTCAACTACCCGAGCCTCGACGAGGTGACCGGTTTCGGTTGCATTAACTGGATCGACGGTCGGCCGGTGGGGATACTGGACGAGGCCGATCCGCTTCACAGCCGCAACTACGGTGCGTGCATGGCCGCTGCCAGGGACGACCTGATCGCCATCGGCGGCGCGGACATGCACACGGACTACCTCGGGTACATCTGCGGGTTCTACGAGATGAGCTGGCGGCTGACGAACTTCGGGCGACGTGAGGTGTGGTCGGATCGCGAGTGGCTGTACCACGTGTGGCATCCGGGGCAGACGGGAAACGAAGATATTGCCGGCCCCCATGACGGGCTGAGTGTTTCAACGCGGGCCCTGCAAGCTCTCCGCTCCGACCGCGTGCAGCCGTTCGTGGAAAGCCCCGCCATCGTATCGCTTCGCACACAGACAGCATCGCCGGACGACGCAGCGCTGCTTGAACAGTTGGTCGAGCCGGCGTGGCTGAATCAATGGCGGCACGACAAGGCCGCCCCGGCCGGGGATATGGCAACGACTAAACGGCGATCTGTGACGCCTCCTTTTGGCTTGAGGCTGTCATTCTGGGCCAAGCTGCAGCTCATGCCGCTTGTAGCGGGGATGGCCCGGCGGCAGCTTCGGGTTAAGCGTCAGGCGGCTGCGTGGTCCAGGCCGACCGGCCCCAAAGGCCGTTTGCACAACGGGATTCGAAAGGTCATCGCGCTCAAGAGCTTCCTGAAGCGCATTTATACCTTCGATAAACACTGGATCCGCCAGTGCTGGCTGGCGCTGGCCTTGGCTGAACAGCGCGGCTGCCGCGAACTGGTGCTCTATGGTGAAGGCGATGCGGCAAAGGCATTATGTCACCTCGCCAGGCATCTCCCCGTGGAGATCGTCGGGATATGTCCGTTTCGGACCCACAGGCCGGAGAAGCTGCTGGGGCGAAGGTCGCTCACGCACGAACAATTGGCCGAGACGGATGCCCTCATCATCCTTGCGGCATTTGTTGATACCGCTGCGCGTCTGGAGCAACTTCGCCAGCTCGGCATCGATCGCGAAAGAGTCATTGTCCTGCGATGACGGGCATGGAAACGGAAATCGTTTGTTGGCGTTGGGGTCACCCGGTAGACTGTCCGTTTCGACACGTTGACAGCGGCTGAGATGGATTTGTTCGGAGCATAAATGTGACAACCATTCTTGTTACAGGCGCTGCGGGTTACATCGGTTCGATCATGGTTCCCAGGCTTCTCCAGGCCGGGTTCGGCGTGGTGGCGCTGGATAACTTCATGTACCGCCAGGCATCTCTGCTGGATTGCTGCAACAACCCGAACTTCGAGTTGATTCGCGGCGACGCACGTGACCGCGAGCTGCTGGCCACGTGTCTCAAAACGGTCGATGCGATCTTCCCGCTGGCGTGTCTGACGGGCGCCCCTTTGTGCAAGGCCGACCCGGTCGGCGCGAAGACCATTATCTATGACGCCGCGCACGATCTCATCGAATTGCGATCCCCCCGGCAGGCCATTATCTTCCCCACAACCAACAGCGGCTACGGTATCGGTGAGGAGGGCAAGTTCTGCACCGAGGAGACCCCGCTGTCTCCGATCAGCCTCTATGGCCGACTGAAGGTTGATATCGAAAAGGCGTTGCTGGACGCCGGAAACGTAATCACCCTGCGCCTGGCGACCGTGTTTGGCGCATCACCGCGCATGCGGACGGACCTGCTGGTCAACGATTTCGTCCTCAAGGCCATCAACGATGCATCGATCGTGCTGTTCGAGGCCGACTTCTGCCGCAACTACCTGCACATTCGAGACGCCGCCGATGCATTCCTGCACAGCCTGAACAACTTCGAGGCCATGAAGGATGAACCCTATAACGTGGGGCTTTCGGAGGCCAATATTACAAAACGCCAACTCTGTGAAGAGATCAAGAAGCAGATCCCGGGCTTCTATTTCACCGAGCATGCACTCGGCGAAGATCCCGACAAGCGAGACTATATGGTCTCCAATGCGAAGATCGAGGCCACGGGCTTCAAGGCCACTCGCTCGCTGGCTGAGGGCATCTCCGAACTCATCAAGGCCTACCGGGTCCTGCCGAAGTTCCCCTTCGGCAATATCTGAGGCCGATTGAGCGTCGACGAGACTTCTGGCATCGATCGAAGGGCTGACTATAATAGCTGGACAACGCTCGATGGCTTGGAGCGCACGGGCGGCGGCAACGGATAGTCTTCGAGCATGTTGGAAAGGAAGTGGCGTGGCTCGCACTCCCGAGACAACCCTCAACACGCAGGCCGGCTCAACGGCATCGGTGGCCGACGGCCAGTACGTAAGCGACGCTACGGTCCATGCCGTGCCGATCAAACAGGCGGATATGGATCGCAAGAACCGAGTTCGTGAGTTCTTTGACGCCCTGGCCCCAAGGCGAGCGGCCTACCGAAAACGCAGCCGATACTATTACCGCCAACTGGCATCCCATTTCCGATTTATCATTCCAGAGGGCAAGAGCGTTCTGGAGGTCGGCTGCGCGGACGGCTATCTGCTGAGCGAGCTGAAGCCTGCCCGGGGGCTGGGCATTGATATCAGCCCGGGGATGATCGCCGAAGCCCAGAAGGCTCATGTGGATGAGACTCTTGAGTTCCGCGTGGGCGACGCCGAGGCTCTCACATTCCACGAGACCTTTGACTTCATCGTTCTGTCGGATTTGTTCGGCACACTGGCCGATATTCAGCAGGTCCTGGAGAACCTCCGCTCGGCCTGTGATGAGAATACCCGCATCGTGATTCACTTCCACAGCATGCTGTGGGAGCCCCTTCTGCAGATGGCCCAGCGCGTGCGCCTGAAGATGCCCTCCCCGGACAGCAACTGGATCTCGCCGTCCGATATTGACAATTTCCTGACCCTGACCGGGTATGAACGCATCAGGGCCGATCGCCGGATATTGCTGCCGAAGTATGTGCCGATCCTATCGACCGTGCTGAATCGATTCATCGCACCCTTGCCGATATTCAATGCGTTCTGCCTGACGAATTTTATTGTGATCCGCAAGCGTCAGGAGCCGCCCGAGGCCAAGCTGTCGACGGCCATCGTGATCCCCTGTCGCAACGAACGAGGCAATATCCGCGATGCCGTCCGGCGCCTGCCGCCGTTCGGCGGCGCGCAGGAGATTATCTTTGTTGACGGCCATTCCACTGACGGCACAGTGGAGGAAATACGGCAGGTGATGGCGGAGAATCCGGCGAAGGACATCAAGCTGTACGTCCAGGCCGGCAAGGGCAAAGGCGATGCGGTCCGGTTGGGCTTTGCCAAAACGCAATGCGATATCCTGATGATCCTGGATGCCGACCTGACCGTCGCGCCGGAAGATCTGCCCAAGTTCTACCGGGCCATCGCCACGAACAAGGGCGAGTTCATCAACGGCTCGCGCCTCGTGTACCCCCTGGACGATCAGGCGATGCGGTTCCTGAACATTCTGGGCAACAAGTTCTTCTCCGTTGTGCTGTCGTGGCTGACCAACTACCGCCTGAAGGACACTCTGTGCGGCACGAAGGTGCTGCGGCGAACCGACTACGACAAGATCGTGGCCAATCGGAGTTACTTCGGCGACTTCGATCCCTTCGGCGATTTTGATCTTCTGTTCGGGGCGGCCAAGCAAAATTTCAAGATCGTTGAAGTGCCGATTCGTTACCGCAGTCGAAGATATGGCAGCACAAACATCAGCCGATTCCGGCATGGCCTGTTGCTGCTTCAGATGAGCTGGTTTGCATTTCGAAAGATCAAGATGCACTAGCGGCGCCCGGCCGGGCAACCGGGGGGGACCGAGATGTTCACTTGAGTCGGGCCAGTTTCTCCCCGAGCAGACCGTCAGCGGTGAGCTTGTCAAAGATAGCGTTGGCGACGAGGGCGTTTCCTTCGTGGTTGAGATGCAGGAAATCGAGGTAGACTTCCTGGCCCGCAGCGCGGTTGTCCAGTGCATTCGAGATATCATGGGAGACAAGTCCCAAAGCCCCAGCGGATGCGATGGCATTGCGCAGCTGCGGGTAGCCGAGCCGAAACACCGTATCCACGGCCGGCCACCGTCTCACGTCCTTGAGAATGAGCTCTTCTTCATACTCCGAGAGAGGCCGGGACGTGATGAAGAGGTTGGGCTGCAGGAAATGAAAGAACAGCCCGCCGTGACTCGTCGCGTGGGCTCGGGCCGCTAGGAGCGCGTTCGTGTAGCCTTCTTCCATATCAGCCAGGAGCCGGTCCCGGCTGTCTTTGGTCGCAAGATGCTTGGGGGGTTGTCTCTCGCAGATCGTCAGCAGGACATCGGCAATGGCCGACGTGCCACTGAGTCGCGCCGCAAGCGGATGCAGGAATTGATGAAACCATGCGGACTTCCTTGGTCCCCCGTTGTGGCCGCCGCGATCGAGAAGCCAGCCGCTCACGTTGGCATTGTAGAGCGGATAGAATATGTCGTTGTCGCCGTCGAAAAACATGACGATGTCATTGGGCCCGATGGGGATCGAACGTAAACGCGCCGTCTGCTGGGCCGCCGTCATCGCAGGCGTGCCGTAATTCTCCACCTTGATGATCTGTCCGTAACGCTGGTTGCACAGACGCTGCAAGTAGCTCGCAATCGTGTAGCGGTCCGGGACCTGGTGGCAAAACACCGTCGAGCCCCCGAACAGCAGGATGCGCGCGGTGTGGCCGGCGGGTTGATCGGTTGTCTTTCGGCGGCTTTCGGCAATATTGAAGTACTCGCCTTCGAAATCACTGAATAGAAGGTAATTGGCGCCTTCCGGGCCGGATACGGGCTTGAAGCAGGCTTGGGCCTCCTTCAGGAAGTCCTCATTGAAATAGGGCGCGCCTTGGAAGGGAGGCGGACAGGATGCCCAAAACTCCGAGCCGTCGATCACATCCACTGAGTAGAAATACAGGTAGACACGGCAGCCCAGTTCAATGACCACGATGCTGAAGACGACACTCATGAGAACAACCGCCAGCCGGAGAAGACGGGCCCTGCGCTTTGACCGTTTGGGGCTTGGCTTATTCATGCAGACGGGCTCCTGGGCATCGCGCCTGGAGGTGTCGGTTGACGTGCGCGTGAACATTTTCTCCTGCTATTTCGGCATGCACCAGCCAGTTCAGCCGCGGGGACCGGTTATCGAGAGATCATCGCCTTTACCCCCTCGATCGTTTGACCCACAAAACACGTGCCCCCCTTCTCAAGCTGGCGCAGGTCCCTGTCCGAAAGAGCCGTCACGTCCAGCGGGCCCAGCGACCTGGCGAGGGCGAGAATTTCATTGCCGTAACGGATCAGGTTGAACTCCTTGTGCGAACCGATCAGTTGCGGCGTGGGCGCCGTGGGTAGGGAATAGCTGGCTGGGTCGAACGGGTAGAAGTCGACATAGGGCCTGTCGGTGTAAAACGCTTCGGCCGGGTCCGATGACAGCGGCAAGGCGGCCAGATGTTCCGACAGGTCCAGGATCAACTTCTTGTGGCATTGCGTGCATGAATGGATGAAGGGCATGAGCTTCACGCCCGGCTGAATTCGCAGAGGGTACAGGTAGTCCGTATGCTCGGCGCAGTGAGGACAGACAGCCCGGATCCTGTAAACCGTTCGACGGAGTTCGAACGGCGCATCGCGATCGGGTGTGGGCTCGTCTGTTGGCGCCACAGATTCCACCGTCGCTCGCCTGGCATTGAAGATGTCGCTGATGACCGGCGCCGTGAGCCCGTAGAAGGTCTCATCATCCATGCCGGTCATGTTAATCCCCCCCTTGTCGTGCGCAACGGTCCTATAGTAGGTCTCGCGGTCGCAGATGAGGCCGCGGTCGAGGCAGTGTTGGAACAGCTCGCTGCCCGGGTAGGGCACGATGTGATAGGAGTACACCGTCAGATCGCGGCAGTGCTTCCGGAAGAAGTCGATGGTCGTACGAATGGTCTGCGGCGTTTCGGCGATGTCGCCGTAAATGAAGTTGCCGTGAGCGCCCAGCCCGACCTTCTGTGTGACGGCCAAGCCTTTGCGGATCATCTCCGGCGTCGTCCCCTTCTTCATGCTCTTGAGGATGATCTTGCTGGCGCTCTCCAGGCCGTAGCCGATAAACCGACAACCAGAGGCCTTCATCTCTCGCAGCAGGGATTCTTCAGCGTCGTTGAGGCGCATGTAGCATCCCCAGTCGAAGTCGGCCCCCGACTGCTCTTTGTAGGCTCGGACCTTTTCACAAAACTCCCTGCCTTTGTCGACATTGATGAACAACAGCTCATCGTGGATGTAGAGAATGTTGAAGCGATATCGTTCGTAGAAATGGGCGACCTCCGCCATCACATTGTCGATGGACCGAGCGCGGTATGTCGCGCCCTTGTAATGGCAGCAGAACGTGCACTTGAACGGGCATGACCGCCCGACGGTCACAGGCAGGATTCGTGGATGCTCGCGCGTGTGGGCGAGGAAATTGTTCGTCTGGTTATCCACCGACAGGTATTGCTCGAAATCGAAGGGCCCGTAATTGGGCAAAGGCAGGGCGTCGAGATCTTCGGGGGATTTCAGCGGATTGCAGGTGGGCTCGCCGTTGTTCCAATAGATCAGATTGTCCACAGCCGTGATGTCGGCGCCGCTGTCGAGATGGTCGACGAGCTGGACGATTGAGAAATCAGCTTCACCGATTACGCCGAAGTCCGGGCGGAGGTGTGGAAAGATAAAGTCCGGGTCGTAGGTGAGGAGCCCCCCGCCAATCACGATGGGAACGTCCGGGGCGATCTGCCTGGCGAAGAAGATCGTATCGCGGACAAAATGGTAATCGGGCGCCAAGCCACTGACGCCAATCAACTGTGGGCGGTATTCGGCGATCGCCTGGCGAAGCATCCGCTCGAGCGTGAGAGGGGCCGAGCCATGGCACCAGACATAATTCATGTTGAGGCCGAACACTTCATGTCCCGCTTCGGTCAGGGCGGCAGCCAGATAGGGCATGCCCTGGCCGAAGCTGGTCGCGTCCGGCTCGGGGTGGGGATAGTTATTCTTCGATGGTATCAGCAGAACACGCATGAAGGTTCCCTGGCGATCATCGAGTCTCGGTCTCACCACGTTCGCTTGAGTTCATGTTACGATCTTTCGACAGCATCATGCTTGGGGGAATCATGCCTCGAGGCGGCGGCTGCGTCGATGCGCTGTTTGATTTGTATTGGGGACTCGCCCACCAGACAAGTTCCCTCCTGTTGGTGGCGCAGCAGTTCTCGATCGCTGCATGCATGCAGATCCAACGGGCCGGCATCACACGCAACGGCATGGAACCGCCCCTGATGGAATAACACGTTGTAGCCTCGATCGTCCTGCTCAATCAGTCGAGGCAGATGGCTGTGGCGCAGTTGCTGGGCGAGCAACTCGATGAGGCGTTCGTCGTCAGCCGGCGCGAAATGCGGGCGCCCGGCGATGTCGCCCGGAATAGCCTCGTTGGGAGCTTGGCGCCATTCGGCGGGAACGGACAGGCCGAAGTGCTTTCCCAGCAGCGCCTCCAGCCGCACCAGCCCCGGCTGGAGCGCATGGAACAGATAGGCCCTCAGGCCGGTGGGCATCGGCACGGGCAGGCCGGGGAGGACCCGCTCGCCCAGCGGAAAGTCGGACAGATCCACGCTCGGAGTGATCCCCAGATGTCCAAACGCCTCCAGCAACACACGCTGCGGGTCGGCCTGAATGCCTTCGATAAAACGCACGTGGAACTGGTCAGACGGGAACGCCGAAAGCCATCGTTCCAACGACGCGGCATAATCTCCAAAGGCCAGGTAGTAATCCAACCATGAATCATTGGCGATATCTGAGGCCGACAGATCTTCCAGCGAGCCACGGTAGTCTGTATACCCGCTCACGCGATAGCGATAGTCGTGGCGAATATGCGACCAGGCGCGCTCCACCGGATCACGCATCACGAACAGCAGTTTCAACTCAGGGAAAAGGGAGTAGATCTTTTGGATCACCGGCGTTGGCAGCAGCATATAACTGCCTCCGACATCTCCGCGGCACTTGTCTTCGCCCCCTGCGAATGTCGCCAAAAGCCAGTTGATGTCATACCACTGCCAGAAGGTGCAGAAGTACTTCAGCTCTTTTGTCGGGACAAGAATATCCTTGTGACAAACGAGATTATCCTGCAGCCAGGTGGTCCCTGTCTTGGGAGCTGAGATGACAATGAAGTTCAGGCGGCTGTCCACCAACTCCGGCTGCACGTGTCCCACGTGCTGATCGTATTGATCCCACGGCGCGGTCATGGTCGGTTTGGTGGATCTTTCAGATGGGCCCATGGATGAACTCTGATGCACGGTCGCTGTTTGCGGACGACGGGCTCTTGCTATTGTCTCCCGCCTTGTGCGACGGCCCGCCACAGCCTGTCGGATTCAGCGCTGGTCAAGACTGCTCGGGAGGCGCACGCCGCGTAGGGTCCTCTTCAGCGGGGGTCTTTCGCCCTGCCCTTGAGAGTACATTTCAACCTTCCGCGGAGTGTACCTTTCAGCAGGATGGGGGTCAAGATGTCCCCGATACCGGGGCCTTGGCGGCTCAGCCGGGCACGGACATTCGGGAGACGACCGACAGCGACATCTGCAGGTCCGCCAGTCCGTCAAAGGGGGCGTCTTCGTCAACAATGAAATGGATCAGATCGTATCGGCCATCCAACATCTCCGTCTCGCCGGTGGTTCGATCTCCGATCCCAAGGCCCAGGAACCAGTGACCTGAATGGAGGCTAAGCTTCAAGGTGAACTTGAACACTCGAATCTCACCGGCCGTTGCGGGCGGGATCGGAAGGTTGCTGACGACACTGCTGTTCCCGTAGACAACGACACCGTCAACAGTCTTGACGTTGATCCCGAACGTGGGCGCTGCGACCTCCTTCTCATAACAGGCCTTGACATAGATATCGACTGTGTCGCCGCTTCTCACGATTACGGGGTCGAAGTCGCCCCCCCGGACCACGAGGTAGTCGATGATTCTGGCTCGAGCACTGCCAAACCGGCGCTCGGTTCGGTTGTAGGTGCGCCGGGTGGGGCAACGGTCCTTTTCCGGGGTTGTCTTGAGAAACCGGTCCAACTCGTTGTCCATCTCGGGTTCCGGTGAGGTGAGCGACGTTCGTGCCGGGCCGGATGTGTCAGCCTCCGCGCCATTCAGCGCCTGGCCGAACAGTAACTCGTTGTACTGGTTGCAGACGTCGTTCGGATCGCCGTAAGCGAGGGCGGCCCCCTCTTGCAGCAACAGGGCGACGTCGCAGTGGCGGGTGACGAGTTCCGTGCTGTGCGTCACTAGAACAATGGTCTTTCCCGCCTTCTGGAAGTCCGTGAATTTCTGAAAGCACTTGCGTTGGAATTTCGCATCGCCGACGGCGAGGGCTTCGTCGACGATGAGAATATCCGGGTCGACGTTGATTGCCGCCGCGAACGCCAGCCGTACGAACATGCCCGAGGAGTACGTCTTGACCGGCTGGTCGATGAACTCGCCGATGTCGGCGAACGCTTCGACCTGCGCCATCCGGCTGTCCATTTCCCGATTGCTGATGCCCATCAACTGGCCTTGGAAAATCACGTTGTCGCGCCCGGTGAATTGCGGATTGAACGCGGCGCCGAGCTCCAGCAGGGCCGAAATACGGCCCTCGGTGGTCACCTCGCCCATCGACGGGCGGAGAACGGCGCAGAGAATTTGCAGAAGGGAGCTCTTGCCCGACCCGTTGCGTCCGACAATGCCCAACGTCCGGCCTTTGGCCAGGTCAAAGGTAATGTTCCGCAGCGCCCAGAACTCCTTGTGGTACTGCTTGCGGAACGGGTGCAGCGCCTCGAGCAGGCGATGCCTCGGCGTGGCGAACAGGCGATACTTCTTCGACACGTCGCGCACGGAAATGGCGATGTTGTCGGTCATGATCTCACAGGGCCTCCACAAAGTCCGGCTTGAGCCTGCGGAACACCCACCCCCCCAGGCCGAATACCAGCAGTGCGACCACCCAGAAATAAGCGCCCATCGAGGGATTTTCCCAGAAGCCCGTCTGGGCGGTGAAGGAGCTGCGATAGCCCTCGACGACGTAATACAGCGGGTTGAGCTTGAGGAATATCCGGTACTTCTCCGGCAGCATGTCGGGTTGCCAGATAATGGGCGTCAGCCAGAACCACATGGTCAGCAGGACCGTAAGGACTTGGGCCACATCGCGGTAAAACACATTCAGCGCCGACACCAGCCAGCCCAGCCCCATGGAAAAAATCGATAGCCCAACCAGGAAATACAGGAACTGGAGGTTGTAGAAGGAGAAGCCGATTCCGTAGACGATGAGTAATATAGCCAACACCACCAGCATGATCGCGTGGGTGACCATCGCGACCACGAGGTGGACGACGACCAGTATTTCCGTGGGAAAGGCCGTCTTCTTGACCAGATGCGGGCTGACGATGATGGCATTGACGCTGACGGTGATGGTTTCGGCGAAGCACGTCCACGGGATAAAGCCCGTCAGATAGATGATGATGAAAGGCAGATCCTTGCCCCGACCTACCTTGAAACCCACCGAGAAGACAAACCAGTAGACACCGATCATCATCAGCGGGTGAAGGACCGACCATGCCAAGCCTAAGGGCGACCCGGCGTAACGGGACCGGAGCTCCCGGCGGGCCATCACCCAGATCAATGAGCGATTGGTGTAGATTCGGCCAAAGAATTTTGCAAGTGCGTGCATGGGTCTCACGTTGAGTTTTCGGCGGCCGTCACACAGAGGACTATGGCTGGCGCGGCTCGGGAATGATCTGAACGACCCATTGCCGCACCCGCCGCGACACGTTCAACGACGCCCGCCACAGCTCGGAGTCGAATGCTATTCGATTCACCGGGGCCTTACAAGCTTCGCACCGGGCAGCGCGTCCCGCTGCAGCGAAGGGGGCTTGACAGCCGATGCCCGGCGAACAAGATAGACATCGGATAACGGCCGGGCGTCCTGTCCGGGTCGGACGCGTGATGATGCTAAAAAGACTGCTGGCGCATCCTCTGACGAAGGGCATGGACATTGATTCCCCGCAGACGACGCTGCTGCGGCGGCGGATCATCCGTGAAAAGCCGTTTCTGCGGAAGACCTACGAGCACTGGTATCGGCGGATCGCCACAGCGTTGCCGGACGGGGATGGGCCTGTTGTGGAACTGGGCTCGGGCGGGGGATTCATGAGCGAGTTCATCCCGGACCTGATCACCTCCGACGTGTTCGAGGTCCCCGGGGTACAAACGGTCGTGGACGCACACGCCCTTCCCTTTGCCGACGGCAGCCTGCGGGCGATTGTGATGACGGACGTACTCCACCACATTCCCGACGTCCGACGTTTCCTGACCGAAGCGACGCGATGTGTCCGAGTTGGGGGGGCGATCGTGATGATCGAGCCATGGGTGACCCCCTGGGCGCGGCTTGTGTGGCGTTTCCACCACGAAGCCTTTGCCCCGCAAGCGCCCACCTGGTCGATCCCGCACGGGGGGGCGCTGTCGGGGGCGAACATGGCCCTGCCCTGGATCCTGTTCGTCCGTGATCGCCAGGTGTTCGAGCGAGACTACCCGCAGTGGCACATTCGGTCGATCGAGCCGTTCATGCCGCTGGCCTTCCTGATGTCCGGCGGTGTCTCCTGCCGGAGTTTCGCGCCCGGGTGGGCGTTCGGTGCGTGTCGATGGATGGAGGACCGTCTGGCGCGATGGCACGATACGTGGGCGATGTTCGCTCAGATCGTGCTGGAGCGCATCCCATCTCCGAAGGCGTAGCGCTTCGCCCGAGCGAAATCCCTTGCCGCCCAACGCAGACCTCGATACCTTCACCGTGTCCATAACCTCTGCGCAGTACACGTTTCCATGGTCACGCGCGGGCCAATATGAAAGGAGTCATCATGGTCGAGCCGGAATTGCCTCCGACGTCTCTGGCGCCCTCCCAGGCCAAGCAGGTGACATTCCTGAAGGCGTTCCTGCTCGTGGTGCTCACCTACATCACAGCGGCCATCCTGCTGGATTACAGCGCGCATTTCGTCCATCCGGAAATTCCCCACGCCTACCCGACCTATTTCCGCAACGGCCCCGGCCCGGCCCTGGGCGACCTGAAGCTGGTGTTCGATATGCCCGCATTTTCGCCCGTGTCCCGTCCCCGCGCTTTGACGCGACTGGTGGAAATATACAATGGGAAACTTCGCATCTGGCTGGCCCACTATTTTCCCCCTCACCCGAGTTTTTCCCTGCATTGGCTTTTCATCCTGATCCTTTCCCCCATATTCTTATACAAACTCGTTCGCGCCCTCACCGACAATCCCCTGGCGCCGTGGATCGGCCTGTCGATATACTTCGCCTCGATCGGCACGCTCGGCTCGGTTGCGATGCTCTTTCGCCCGGCAAAGCCCCTGGCCATCTTCATGGCCTTGGTCGCCTACTACGTTGCGTCCCAGGTCCGCCGCATCAAGAAAGAGCAGGGGCGATTGAGCCTTCCCCGGTACGCCCTGCTGCTGGGCATTTTATTGCTCGCCTTCAACGTGGACGAGACGACCTATTTTATCTATGCGTCCATTCCGGTCCTGTTCTATGACATCTTCTTCGTGGGCAAGCGCAAAGCGTTGGCGCTGTCTCTGTACCTCTTGCCGGTGGTCATCTTTGGGATGCTGGTGATGTATGTGTTTCCATATCTCTTCGAGCACCCCGCCGGAGGGGGGATTTTCAACAAGTCGAACGTGTTCAACATGATGCTCTCCTCCAATCCGAACTACAGTTTGTCATTCAAGTTGTACACGTTCTTTCACGGCGGGTTCTTTGACGGGGCGCGAAATCTCTTGTCCTCTTACATGGTTCCGCCCGGTCGTTTTTCGCGCCGCACCATCAGTGCCATTTGCATCGGCGTGCTCATCTACCTGATCTTCCTGATTGTGCAGGCCCCGCGTGAGAAGAGGGGGCCGATGGCGGCGATATTGCTGACGTTCGGCCTTTATCTTGTCTTTCAGATACTCGTCATCGTCCCAGCCGACCAGTACTACTACGGCAGCATGATCGTTGTGTACGTAGCCATCGTGGCGGCGGTGCTGCTGTCGAGCGGCGCCAAGGCGATTCGAAGGTTGAACATCGCCCTCCTGGTGTATTTCGTGGTCATGTCTCTGGCGGATTTCCCGGCCACCAACAAGGGATGGCTCGACCATCACGCCGACATCTATCACGAGAGGTGGTTCAAGAATTACACCGAGGATATGCCCGTTCGCGGGACGCTCACCTACGACATGGTGGCCAATGCGTGGCGACAGCGGGACGATGAGGACGCCCTCCTGAAACTCAAGAGCACGTATCCCGCCCTGTCCTACTGGCTGTTCTATGAGCTTCAGTTCATGGCCGGAAGAACGGATGACCTGATGACATGGCAGTCGTGGCAGACGGCGACTCCGGGCAAGCCGCTGCACTGGGCCGTCAGGAAAAATCACACGCCGGCTCTGGTGACCTATCTGGCGCAGGGAGCCGACGTCCATGCCATCGACCGAACGGGTGCGACAGCCCTGCACGAGGCGGCCCGGCGGGGACACAGGGAGTTGGCGCAGCTCCTGCTGGATCACGGCGCCGACGTGAATGTCAGGGACCCTCTCGGCCAGACGCCGTTGCACAAGGCGTCCTCGACCGGGCGGGAAGAGATCATGAAGCTGTTGGTGGCGTCCGGTGCGAACACCGACATCGAAGACCTTGCGGGAATGACGCCCTCCCAGCACTACGAGGACTTTCGCTTGCTTGAGCGAGCAAGGAGTCTGGCTTCGGCCCAGGCGGATAAGCCGGTCCTTAAGCTGACCTACACATCCTCGGGCGATTACCCGGAAGCGGGAACGGAGTTTCCGCTGGGCGGCGTGCACGATTTCTGGGAGACCTCTTCCCTGCCGGCCTGGATTCAGACAGATCTCGGCGATGGCGGCGCCAGGACCATCAGGGCCTACGCGCTGGCGACAGGATTGCACGGCGCCGACGCGACGGGCCGGATGCCCGTGAGCTGGGAGCTTCAGGCGTCCGATGACGGCGAAACCTGGAACGTTATAGACACCCAGGCCGACCATGGCGACTGGCGGATCAACGAAAGACGGACCTACTTCGTGGCCAAGCCGGGGCGATACCGATACTATCGCCTGCTCATATCGGCGGCCCGCGAGTCGGGCATTGTGCGACTCTATAAGCTCGATCTGTTCTGATAGACGAAGGCCAAGAGGGCGACATGCGAAAACACTGGCGTGTGATTCCGCTGCTGGCGGGGGCGGGTCTGTACCTTGCGTTCGGCCTGGGCCTGCTTCGGGTCATGGGGCCCAATTGGATCATGAGCCCGGTGGACACGGCCTACATCAATCTGTTCAACGGCCTCAATGTGGCCCGGGGCCTGCCGATCGACCATCTGGCCTGGCCGGGCATTCCGACGGCGATCATCAATGCGGTCGTGATCCGAGCGGTCCACCTGTTCTACGGCCAGGGCGATATCGTGGCCGACGTACTGGCCAATCCGGAGCTGTACTTCAACGCCATCAACCACGTCATGCTGGCTTTGATCGTCTGTGCGATTTTCATCTTCGGTCTGGCGACGACTTGGGCCACCGGGAGCCTGCTGCTGGGCCTACTCGTCCAGTTATGTCCGTTTCTGATTCCCGAATGGTTCCACGCGCTGCCGCTGCGGGGAATGCCCTCAAGCATTCAACTGATATGCGGCCTGCTCCTGGCAGCCGTTACCGTGGCGAGCCTGAGGAGGGACCTGTCGACCAACAAGCGCATCATCTTCTATGTCGTGGCCAGCGCTGCGCTGTGCGGCCTGGGGATATCGGCGAAGCTGAGCATTGCGGCGATCGTCTTGCTGCCCTTCCTGTTCATCCCCGGGGCAAAATGGAAGCTGCGGTACTGCGCATGTCTGGCGCTGAGCGTGACGATCTTTCTGCTGCCGGGGATCATCCAGGGGAAGTACTTTTACCGTACTCTCTTTGCAGCCGGTTCACCTCGATCGCATCTTGTGGGCCTGCCCGGCCAGAGCTTTTGGGAAGGCCTGCTTGTGGATGCGAAGAATCAAGCGCACAACCACTCGCTGCTGCTGAAGATCCTGCTGTATTCCGCCGGGTCCGCCGCTGTGATTTCGATCGTGGCCTTCTGGCGCCGCAGCCTGCGAAAGAGCCCCGAGTATCGATTGTTGTGGTGCGCGGTTGTGACGATGGCGGCCGTGTGGGTATACCTGTTGCCGAAATGGGATGCGCCCCACTACTTCTTCGGGTATATGGCGCTGTGGTCCCTGCCCGTCGTAGCCGTATATAGCATTGTGATGAAGTCGCTCGCGCGGTGGCGCATCTGTCAATTCGTGTTTGGGGCACTGGTCCTGGCGGCTGTCTGTCTCGGCATCCATCAGCGAAACAAGGAGATCGTTGAAGGGAATATCACCCCGAAGTGCTACGCCTGGTTTAAGGGTGTCTGGGATGATTCCCTCGAGATCGACCGCCTTCTCCATGAGCGCTATCCGGAGCGCGCGTGGATCTTCACACCGCCCACCAACAGTCCCTACATGTCCCTGGACCTGGGAAATCAGGGCTCGAAGCTTCGGTACACGGACACGCTCTCGAAGATCCTTCCTCCCAATGTCTACATCTACTCCTGGGACGGGTCGAGGTGTTACGATCGCTCCCGAAAACGATTCCGGATCCAGGACATTCTTTCCATGCACAAGGGCGCCGCCTTCACCGCGGTCAAGAAGTATGACTCGCCTTACAATCCAGCCGACCTCGGGCACATCTGGCCGAGAGAGGTGCTCTTCTCTGAGGCGGTGTTCGTGGGGGAAATGGGCAGACTTTTTACGATGGAACAGATTCTCGTCGGCGGCGTCGCCAGCGCCAGCACCCAACGCCCGCTCGCCGAGGCCCCCGCACCACCCGCTCAACCGGCAGCCTGGATGACCGACGAGCCCCTCCCGCAGTGGTACCAGCTTGACACCTGGCCGGAGAACGTCGGCTGGGTCGTTTCGGGGTATGTCCTGCGAGCGGCCAATGCCGACGTCGCCAGCCGGATGCCCAAAACCTGGCGATTCGAGGGCTCCGACGACGCGACACATTGGTCGGTCCTCGATTCACAAGCGGATGTCCCCGCGTGGCAGGCCGGTGAGTCCAGGTCCTACTCACTCGCTGCGGCAGGTCACTATCGATACTACCGCCTGCTGGTCACGGGCGGACCGGATGTTCCGGGTGTCGGGCTCTCGGCCATGAAGTTGATCGTCGAGGCCGATAGCTTGTACTCGCCGCGGTGGCAGCGCCTGTTCGGTCTGACGTTCACCAACGCCGAGGACGATGAGGCGAAGCTGACCGCCCCGTTCTGGGAGACCGCCACCGCGGCCGCCTGGATTCAGACGGATCTGGGCGAAGGCAACGCCGAGGCCGCCGCCGCCTACTCATTGCGAACGGGCCCGCACGGCCCCGATGCAACGGGCCGAATGCCCAAGGAGTGGCAACTCCTGGGGTCCAACGATGGGCACACATGGGACGTCGTCGACACCCGGACCGATGAGGTGGATTGGCAACTTGATGAACGAAGAATCTATTCCATATCGAAGCCCGGCCGGTACAGGTATTATCGCCTGCACATCGGTGCGAGCAACGATCCAAACATCATCAGGCTGTACGATCTCAGATTGTTCTGAGGCCGCGTTCTTGGAGACATCGAGGCCCGATGGCGCCATGCCGCTTCGCGCGGCTGCCTGGCTGGAGACGCCGGATGGTACGTCCGACCCCAAAACCCGTTGACGCCGTCTTTGTGAACCCGTCGACACATGGGACGGGGCTCAATGACGCGACCGTCCTGCCGCCGCTCGGCTTGGCTTATATGGCGGCCGTGCTGGAAGCGAACAACTTCAGTTGCGCGATTATCGACGCCAATGTCTTGCAGCTCGAATCGCCGGACGTCCTGAGTAGGATCCCGCAGCAGGCCCGCTTTATCGGGTTCTACATGAACTCCTTCAGTTTTCGGGAAGTCTCGCACCTGGTGCAGCTCTGCCGGCGCGAGCGTCCCGAGGCGGTGGTGGTCGTAGGCGGGCCGCTGGCCAGCGCATCGCCGGAGATGGTCCTCAACGAGATCCCCTGTCACGGGCTGATTCGAGGCGAAGGAGAATACGCGACGCTGCGAATGATGGAGAACATCGCGCGCGGCGCCCCGGCCTTCGATCCGGAGGTCTCCGGCGGCGTGTATCGCGACGACCACAATGGGCAGACGGTCATGAACCCGATCGAGCGGATTGACGACCTCGATCAGATACCGTTTCCCGCCTACCATTTGCTCCCACCTCTGAAGACCTATCGAGCGCGCACCCGCAAGTCGCCGGGCGCGGCCATCGTCACCAGCCGCGGCTGCGCACACGACTGTATCTTCTGCAGCAAGGATATCTTCCAGAGGCGGGTGACCTTCCACAGCGCCGACAGCGTGCTGGCCGATATCGATCGCCTCGTGAACGAGTTCGGCGCGCGCCAGATCGACATACTCGACGACAATTTCCTGCAGAAACCGTCGCGCGCCGTGAAGATTCTCGACGGCCTGATCGAGAGGGATTACGGCCTGGCGCTGAATCTCCAGTCGGGCATCAGGACCGAGGGGCTGGACAGACCGTTTCTGCAGAAGATGAAGCAGGCGGGGGTCTACAAGCTCGCCTTCGGGATCGAATCGGCGGACCCGAACGTTCTGGAGATCTGCCATAAGAAGCTCGACCTTGAAAAGGCAGAGCGGGCGATTCGGCTGGCGAAAGATGTGGGCTTTATCGTCTACGGGTTTTTCATCATCGGCCTGCCCGGCGAGACAGACGAGGCGTTCGAGCGAACGATGGATTTCGCACGTCGCGTGGATTTTGACGTCTCGAACTTTTGCATGGCGACCCCGTTCATCGGCACAGAGTTGTATCGCATGATCGAAGCGGAAGGACGCTTCCTCGTGGACATGACCCGAAATATCGATATGGGCTTTTACGCAGCACAGGCCTTCTATGAGTACCGCGATCAGACAGCCGAGGACATGCAGCAGCGGTACCGGCGGGCCTACCGCGAATTCTACACGTTCAGGAAGAAGCTGAAGATCGTCATGAGTATCCGATCCTGGTCCGAACTGCGGTGGTTCATCAGCGCCGTGTGGTTCGTGCTGAAAGGGACACTTCGCTCCGGCTCCCGCCGGGCTGCGGCTCGACAAGGTCCCGACCATCAGCTTGGCGAAGCCTGAGCCGATAGCGAGGCCGCGCCGCGGATCGGCCCTCATCGCAGCGACGCCAGTTCATGTTTGCAGACCGTAGGGTCAGATGTATAATTCGACCTTTAAAGGAAAGGGCGCCCCATGTCAGTTGCCGTGGTTACCGGATCTTGCGGCCTCATTGGCGCCGAGAGCGTTCACCGTTTCGCCGCGGAGGGCTTCACTGTCGTTGGGATCGACAATGACATGCGAAGCCAGTTCTTCGGGAAAGAGGCATCCACGGACTGGTCTCGCCGGCAGCTCGAGCAGACCATTTCGGACTATCGGCACTATTCGGTCGATATTCGGGATTCCGATAGCATCGATCACATTTTTGCCGAGTATGGCGGCGATATCGACGTGGTCATTCATACCGCTGCGCAACCTTCGCATGACTGGGCTGCCAAAGAGCCCATGACGGACTTCTCCGTCAACGCCACGGGGACCCTGGTCTTGCTGGAAGCGGCACGGAAGCATTGTCTGGAGGCGTGCTTCATGTTCACCTCGACGAACAAAGTCTATGGTGACGCCCCCAACCGCCTGCCGCTGGTGGAAACCGAGACGCGTTGGGAACTCGACCCCGCTCACCGCTACTATGACAGGGGAATCGACGAGACGATGTCGATCGACCAGTGCAAGCACTCCCTGTTCGGCGTCTCCAAGATAGCGGCGGATGTGCTGGTCCAGGAATATGGGCGTTACTTCGGAATGAACACGGGCGTGTTCCGCGGCGGATGCCTCACCGGTGGCGGACATTCGGGGACGCAACTGCACGGATTCCTTTCCTATCTGATGCGCTGCTGCGTGAGCGGCGAGCCCTACACAATTTTCGGATACAAGGGCAAGCAGGTGCGCGACAACATCCATTCCCAGGACCTCATCAATATGTTCTGGCACTTCTTCCAGGACCCGCGCCCCGGAGAGGTCTATAATGCCGGCGGCAGCCGCCACAGCAATTGCTCCATGCTCGAAGCCATCGCCCTCTGCGAAGATCGGGCCAAGAAGAAAATGAACTACACCTACAGCGATGACCATCGCAGCGGCGACCATATCTGGTGGATCAGCGATGTGAGCAAGTTCCGCTCGCATTATCCGCAGTGGGAGTACCTCTACGATCTGGACGGCATCATGGACGCGATCCACGAGGGTTGGTGTGAGCGGATTGTGGCGCAATAGGGCCCGTCGGCGTCCCGGCCCCATCCCAACCCAACCGTGCCGCCGGGCGTCTTTCCCACATGGGAGATTCAATGAGTCGGTTTATTGAGTACCGCCAAGGGGTTTTCGATCAGTGTCGGACTGTCTACGACCAAGGCGCCGACACTCGTCAGAAAGGCTTGAAAGAACATCGATATTACTACCGCCAGATCCGCCACCTGCTGAACTTTGTCGTCGAGGAGGGAGCGCGCGTCCTGTGTATCGGGTCGGATCTTGGCCAGTATCTCGAGTGGGTCAACCCGTCACGAGGCGTTGGCGTGGAGATATCGCCGAGGCTGGTGGAGCGGTCCGCCCGGAAGTACCCGGACTTTGAATTCCATGAGGCCGTACCCGAGCAATTCCACACCGAAGAGACGTTCGACTACATCCTCATCATCAACACGGTGAATGACCTATTCGACGTGCAACAGGTGCTGGAGAATGTCAGGCCTGCGTGCAGCGCGAACACGCGCGTTGTGATCGCGTGGTACAGCTTTTTGTGGCGGCCCCTGCTGGGTCTTGGCGAGAAGCTGAGGCTCAAGCAGAAGCAGCCGCCACAGAACTGGCTGTCCTTCGATCATCTGGCCGCCCTGTTGACCCTGGCCGGATACGAAAGGGTGCGACGGTACCGGGCCGTCTTGTGTCCCATCTTTGTGCCCATTGTATCCTGGCTGATGAACTTCATATTGGCCCGGATGCCTTTCTTGAGCAGACTGTGCATGGTGAACGTTGTTGTGGCGCAGCTCTCACCGGAGGCGGCCGTTGCGCCGGAGCTTCCCAGTGTTTCCGTCATCATTCCGTGCAAGAACGAACAGGGAAACATCGAGGAGGCCGTGCTTCGTATGCCAACCATGGGCAGCCACACGGAGCTTATTTTCTGTGACGACAAATCGACGGACGGCACAGCCGATGAAGTCCGCCGAATGCAGGAGCTGCATCCGGACAAGGATATCAAGCTCGTGGACGGGCCGGGCATCTGCAAGGCGCAGAACGTGTGGGTGGGGTTCGACGCCGCCCAGAGCGATATCGTCATGATCCTGGACGCCGATCTGACCGTGCCGCCCGAAGAACTACCGAAGTTCTACCAGGCCCTGGCCAGCGGCAAAGGGGGATTCATCAACGGCACGAGGATGGTGTATCCCAAGCGCGACGATGCGATGCGCATGGCGAACGTGTTCGGAAACAAGCTGTTCAGTATCGCTTTCAGCAAGATCCTGCGAGAGCGGATCACCGACACGCTATGCGGCACGAAGGCTCTGTGGCGCAAGGACTACCAACGTCTGCGCAAGCTGCGCGGCAGTTGGGGCATCAATGACCGATGGGGCGACTACGAGCTCATTTTTGGCGCGGCCAAGCTCAACCTCAAGCACATCGACCTACCCGTTCACTACATGGAGCGGGCCTTCGGCGAGACGAAGATGACGGGCCGGCTTCGAAATGCGTTCATCATGCTGCGTATGTGCCTGGCCGCCTTCTTGAAGCTGCGGTAGGACCGGCGGGTCCTCGCCGAGAGGGAAAAGAACCGTCGACACGCCCTCTACGAGCCTTTTACGATCTCGCGCACTGCCTCGACGATGTCGTCGGCGCCGGGGTAGAAGGCCTCTTCCAGGACGGGGCTGGCCGGGATCGGCGTGTCGGGGAAGCACACTCTCCGGATGGGAGCGACCAGGATGTCGGCGGATGTCTCGGCGATGCGGCAGACGATTTCGGCGCCCACGCTGCCGGTGCGGTGGGCGACATCGGCGATGACGAGCCGTCGGGTCTTGCTGACGGAGGATAGGATCAGCTCCTCGTCGAGAGGTTTGAGCGTTCGGGGGTCGACGACCTCGACGCTGATCCCGTCGGCTTCGAGAATCGCGGCGGCTTTCATCGCCTCGTAAACCTGCTGCGACAGGGCGACGATGGTCACGTCCTCGCCTTCCCTGCGGATGATCCCCTCTCCCAGCGGCACACGGTACATTTCTTCCGGAACGTATCCCACGGCGTTGAAGGTCCAGCGATGCTCGATGAACATGACGGGGTTGCCGTCGTCCAGGGCGGCCAGGAACAACCCCTTGGCGTCGTAGGGCGTGCTGGGCATAACGACTTTCAGCCCCGGAATATGCATGAACAGCGCGTGGAACGCCTGGGCGTGCTGCGCCGCCGATCCCCAGCCTCTGCCGATAATGGCCCGCACGACCAGGGGAACGTGGAGGCGGCCGCCGGTCATATAGCACAGCTTGGCTGCATGATTGACGAGCTGATCCATGCACATCGGCAGGAAATCGTTCCGCATGTGGACAAACACAGGCTTCATGCCCACCGTCGCAGCGCCGATCGCGATGCCCGTCATGGCGTTCTCGGCAACGGGGATATCCATCACCCGGTCTTTTCCAAACCGCTCGGCCAGTCCCAGCGTCGTACCGAATATCCCGCCCGGATCGTCCACACCCTCGCCCATGATAAAGACGCGGTCGTCACTCTCCATGGCCTGCGCCTGGGCTTCCAGGATCGCCTCGTGATAGCTGATGCCCCGCAGGCCCTCTTTCTGGAGGGTGTCCGCCATCTCCTCGACATTCAGATAGACTTTCGTCCAGGGCACCGTTTACGCTCCCGTGTAATAGACGTTCTCCAGGACCTCTCGGGGGTCGGGGAACGGGCATTGTCTTGCGAATTCCAGGGCGTCGTCCAGCTCGCGTTCGATTTCGCGGGTGCTCTCGGCCAGTGCTTCTTCGGTGATGATCCCTTCGGCCAGCAGTAACTGGTTGAGGTACTCGACAGGGCACCGCTGCATCCAGTCTTCGAGTTCCTCCTTCGGCCGGCAGCCTTTCTCGTGGTCGGCCTCCGGGCCGACGTGCCCCTTCCAGCGGTAGGTGCGACATTCCAGCAACGTGGGCCCCTCGCCCGCGCGGGCGCGAGCCACCGCCCGATGCGCAGCATGATAGACCTTCAGGACGTCCATGCTGTCGACCTGCTCGTTGGGCATGTCATAGGGCTGGGCATGCAGGACGATGTTATCGTTGCACCGCCTGGCGAGGATCGGGGAGCTCACCGCGTAGAAGTTGTTTTCGCAAACGAAGATCACGGGCAATGTCTTGAGCGCCGCGAAGTTCAGGCTTTCGTGGAACACGCCCTCATCGGTGGCGCCGTCGCCGAAGAACGCCACAGCGACTCGGTCGCCGCCCTGCATCTTGATCGCCAGGGCAGCGCCAACAGCGTGGGGAAGACTCCCGCCGACAATCGCCGAAGCGCCCAACACGCCGCATTCGGGAGCGACCGGATGCATGGACCCTCCTTTGCCCCGGGCGCAGCCCTGGCGGCGGCCGTAAAACTCGGCGTACAGTTCCCTGGGACTGGCGCCTTTTGCGAGGCAGTGCCCGTGGCCTCTGTGCGTGGTCAAAATGTAATCGTCCGTGCGGAGATTTTCGCAGACGCCGGCGGCGATGGCTTCCTGCCCAATGCACAGATGCACGGGCGTCTTCATGTCCTGGACGCCATAGACGTCGACGATCTTCTCTTCAAACTGCCGGATCAGCATCATGGTCCGGCTGAGGCGGATCGCGATATCGGCGGGGATGTCCAAGGCGGTGGCTTCCGGCATGGTCGGACCTCAGATGAAGTTCACGTGCGCGGGGGGCTGCGTGAGCTGCCAAAGATACCGGTTGATTTCGTCCATGCGGCAATTGACGCGACACGCGGCGACGTCCATTTTCTCCTGCACCCAGTTCAGCGACCGGCGCCGCTTGTCGCCCTCCCAAATCTCTCGGAACGTGTTGTCGTAGATATTTCCGTAGAGGAAGCGATCGTCTCCGAGGAAGCAACTGCACCCCCACACATTGCCCTTCGAGTCGATATAGGACCAGAAAGGAAGGGCTTGGCATCGCTGGTAGGGGTGCTCGGAGTCCTGCCACTTTTTCATGGTCTTCGTGCGAAAGATGACGCTGTATCGGTCGGTGTTGAACGCTTCGAGTTCGTCCGCCAGGTGCAGATCATCCTCGTAGGAGATATCGCTGTACGTGTTCGACTCACTCATGAGGTGCTGGGAATAGGGCTTGATGACCAGGTAGTCCATGCCCGCATCGCGCGCAATGGCGGCCAATGTCTTCACTTCGTCCCGGTTTTCCGGCAGCAGGACCAACTGCATACCGAGGGTGCAGGTGTATCCCTTCGATCGCCTCAACTCGGCAGCGGCGGTGAGGTTGCTCACGACGATGTCGAAATCCCCGGGCTTGGTCCGGTGGATCCGGCTGTATGTATCCGCCGTGCCGGCATTGATGCTGACCTTGATCCATTCGGTGTGCGGCAGCATCGCCTCGGCCAGGTCCGGCGTCAGCAGGACGCCATTGGTGGTCATCGCATTGTCGATGCCCGCTCCCTGGGCATGGCTGACAATGTCGGCCATTCGCTTGTGAAGCAGCGGCTCGCCCTCGCCGCCGTACATGATGCTTTTGAGGCCGAGCTGGCCGAGCTCGGTCAGGCGATCCTGAAAAACATCGACGTCCAGGAAGTCCGCCCGGTACTCCATGAAGTCCAGCCCACAAAATGTGCAGCGATGATTGCACGCCCCGGAAGGGCTGGCCTCCATGTAAACGGGATAAATCATCTCGCCGCCGAGCCAGTCGTTCACTCGGCCGACGTGGTACATCAGCTTGTGGCTGTCGACGCTGTACTTATCCGACATGGGACCGTTCACCGGAAATGCTCTCCTGCGAAGCCATCACGACGTGCAGGAGACAATGGCAGATCGAATGGTGCGTCACCTCCGCCAGGGCGTAGGTGTCTGCGTTGGCATAGAAATTCACATCGCCCAGCGAGCGCAATGGGTTGTCAGGGGCAAACGCCGATAGCGTGATCACCTTGCACCCCTCCGCTCTGGCCGCACTGACGCCATGCAGAATGTTCGGCGACCTACCGGAACTGCTCATCGCAATCAACACGTCGCCGTCATCGGCGAAGGTTAATATCGGCGTGGCGAACAGGTCTTCGACGCCGTGGTCATTGGCGACGGCCGTCAGAAGCGGGGCGTCGTTGAACGCCATGGCGCGGACGCCGACGTTCTTGGAGAAGTCGGCCGACATGTGGCTGGAGATGGACGCGTTGGCGCCATTGCCGATGAACATCAGCTTTCGGCCAAGCGCCGCCTGTGACCGAATCACATGGCCAGCCATGTCGATGCCTTCATACAAGCTGAAAGACGTGCCTGCGGCGTCGGCGACTTCGATAGACTCCAGGATTGCGATCAGTCTCTTATAGAATTCCGTCGCCAGATGTTCCATGGGGTTGTCCCGGTCAATGAAGGAGGTTGTGGACGAATTCCAGTACCTCGTGCTTTTCGACGGGCCTTCGGTTGCCGACGATTCGGACCGCCAAGGCCCCCACGACATTTCCGATGAAGGAGATCAGGTCCAACGGCATTGCCGCTGCAAAACAAGGCGCCGTGAAGGCGAAGAAGGCATCGCCCGCGCCCACGGTGTCCACCACGTTGGCCGAGAATATCGGCGTGCGGTTTTCCTCTCCGTTGTCGCCGATGGCGATCGAGCCGTTCTTGCCAAGCGTTACAATCAGACATTGCGTGCCCACCTCCGCCGCCAACTTGGCCGCGACCTCGCCCATCTCGGTGAATCGCTCCTGCGTCGCCAGCCGGGCCTCGGGCTCGTCCAGGCAGACAAAGTCCGGCCGATGATATTTTGTGATCAGATTGAAGCCCTTGTTCGCCGAGTTGGTCTGGGAATTCACGCCCAGCACGCCCCCTCGCGCCCGGACGGCCTGGATGATCGCCTTGGTAATCAGCCCGTGGCCGAAGTCCGAGACGAGCACCAGGTCGTACTGTTTGTCCACCGTATTGATGTATTCGAGGATGCTCGCCTCGCAGTCCTCGTCGATATACTCATCGTTGAGATAGTTGACCTCAAACATCTTCTGATTGTTGTGCATGTTGAGGTAACGCTTCTTGACGATGGTCGGGCCGTCGCTGCGATAGAAGAAGTGCGGCTGCACATTCGATCGCAGATGCTCGCGGATGAACTCTTCGCGGCTGTTGTCCTTGCCCAGCAGCGTCACCAGCCGGACGTTGTCACAAATGCCCGAAAGATGGTTCGCGATTGCGAAAGCTCCGCCCGCAAAGACCTCATGCTCTATGTATTTGTGCACCACCAGCGGGGCCTTCGACGAACGTTCCATGGACTGGCAGTGATGGTACTCGTCGATGATGCCGTCGCCGATCAGCAGGACCTTCATGCTCTTGAGACGGTTGATCTGGTCGGCGATGTGGTTGAAATCGTAGCGCTTTGCGAACTCGGTGAGAAAGGAATTGGTCTGGTCCGGGAAGAGCTTCAGTAAGTCTCTGGCGATCTGAGACGAGCTGAAGAAGAACCCGTCGGTCTCGTGAATCTTGATGTCGCCAAAGTACTGCTCGCGGTCCCTGCCGAAAATCCGTTCGTGGATCTTGAGATCACTTTCGCCATAGGCCTTGCCCTTGGCGAACAGGTTGGCGTGGAGCTTCTTGACGCACTGGTAGGGAGGATCGTCGTCGACGACCGCAACGAGATCGGCCGGGTGAAGGGCGGCGACGTTGGTCGCCCGGTACTCCGCGGCGAACAAGGGCCTGCCCGGGCCGCGCCGTACATCCTTGTCCCGAATCACCGTGATGGCCAGCACGTCCCCCTGCTCCTTCGAGTCGGTCAGATGCTGCACGAGACCGGGATGGATCACGTCGAAGACACCGTGGCTGTGGACCACCGTCTTGCCCTGATCGCGCAGGCGCTTGACCTCGGCCACCAGCTTGCCGAAGTCCATGATCTTCCTTTTCACGGTATCCGCCACCGCATCGACTCCGAAATGTGCATGTGTTCGTCAGCCGCTGCTCGACCGTGCGTCTCCAAGTTCACCGCGCCAACCGGCAAGGCAATCCTGCGGGGCTTCGGGGTAATTCAATCGGCCGATGCAAGCGCGCAGGTATCCCATATGATCGCGTCACTATATCAGCCTAGACTCAAGTTTGTCAATGGTTTGGGCGGCCCGCGGAGGCGACATCTTCTTCATGGCCGGGCCAAACATTCATCGACAAAGGCCTTGAGACGCCGAAACTCGTCCAGGCTCTGGTGGCGGGCCCTCGCCTCCGAGACAATCATGCCCGAGTACCCGGCCTTTTTCACCAATCTCAACACACGCTCGCCGTGCTCGGGCGAGTGATGGACGTGCGTGTGCCACAGCTCGCCGCCGTGAACGTAGCCGGTAAGATGGATGTGAGTGGATTCGGCGATCAGCGGGAGGAAGTCTTCCTCGTTCAGCCCCGCACATTCCAGTTGCACGTGCTCCAGGTCCAGACAGCGTCCAAAGCCGTATCGCCGCATCAGCGGCAGGGACTCCAGGGCGGTGGTTATGTTCTCCGCACACAGTGTGGTCTCGACGCCGTCGAACGCTTCAACCAGGCGAGCCCATTCATCTTCCCAGTAGATGCAGTGAAAGACCATCACCTCGGCGTCGATCGCCTGGGCCAATTCCGCAAGGCGCTCCGGCTGGAAGCCTTTGTTAGGCGCGTGGATCGCCCAACGGAAATCGAACGGCTCGCACACCCGCTTGATTTCATCAAGTCGCTCCAGCCATTGGGGGTCGGTGTAGAGTTCGACGGCCTCTATCCCGGCCTCGGCGATGTTGGACAAGATGCGCTGCTGTGGCGCGCACTTGCCGGCCAGTGTGATTTTCTGTTCCGTTGAGGTCACGGGACGATGCGCGGGGCCTCCAGAGCGTTCTTGGCATTCATGATGCTCTAGGTCAGTTCGAGGACGAGCTTGCACAGCTCTTCGGTCAGTTGCTGCTGCAGAAAGCTCTTCTTGCGCATGTTGACAAAGAACTCTCGCGTGCGGTAGGCCTCATCGATCTGCTCCAGCAGGCGCCGCACCGCGGGGTCTCGGGGGAAGAAACGCACGGGGATGCGGATTTCTCCCGCGCGCGTGCCGTCGATCGACGGGATCGTGTTGTAGGTGTATTCGATCAAGTCCCAGTTATCGAAGTACCATGACCCGGCATAGGCCTTGACGAATGGCTCGGCGTTCACGGTGTTTCGTTTGTCGGCCAGCAGTTTCAGGGCGAACTCCGCTGTGCGTTTGACGTCGTCGATTTCCGCCTCGGGCTGGCAGAGGATGACATTGAGGTGCAGGGGCATGTCGGCGGCGCCGGCGATGTCGATGAAGTGATCGATCGTCCGGGTGTTCTGTCCCTTGCGGAGTTTCTTGAGAAGCGAGTCGGAATAGGCCTCGATGCCGCAGGAAAGCTTTCGAAAACCCGCCCGCTTCATGATAGCCAGAAGCTCCTCATCGTAATGATCGATCCGCGACGAGGCCACGTAGGTCACGTCGATGCCTTCCTCGATGGCCAGGCCGCACCACTCCTTGGTGGCTTCTCGGTTCTGGCAGGCGTTGTCATCGTGGAAGTAAATGGTCTTGGTCTCCGGCACCTCGGTCATCACCTTCTTGAGGATCTTCACGAGGTCGCGCGGGGGGAGCGTGACGACTTTGGCCGCTTCCGGGCAGGCCTGGCGGATGAACCGCGTGGTCGAGCAGAACTTGCACCCCTGGGGGCAGTAGTTGGTGATGTAGAGATTAACGCAGTTCGTGCTGAGTTCGTCGCCGGCGGTGACCTCGGTGTTGCGCTGCCAGTACTCCTTGATCGGCATGCGTGAGAAGTCCACACTCGTTGCCCGGGCGATCTCTTCGGCGGTCAGGACAGTGGAAAACGAGTAGCTCTTGGCGATACTGCTGGGGCTGAGCCGGAGGCCGTCGCGGCCCTCCAGATAGTACTCCATCGCCTTTTCGCCTTCCCCCATGATGACGCAATCAGCAATATTCATATCCAGCAGGCGCTGGTAGTTGCACGTGGCCTCCACGCCGCCGAGGACGATCTTCGTGTCGGGATACAGCTTGCGCGCGTATCGCATCAGTGCGATGTCATTGTGCAGGTTGTCCTTCGTCGGCGAGAAACCGATCACGTCGCAGCGGCCGTAATCTTTCAGAAAGCCGACCGGGTCTTCGAGGTTGGGGTCGAGGATGTCGACGTCGTGCTTGTCGGCCAGCCAGTGCTGAATGCGATACAGCCCCATGGGCGGGGAGAGATAGTACCCAAGCACATTGGGTGAGTTCGTCCAGGATGACGCGAGCAGCACGCGCTTTCTCATGGCGAGGAGGTCTTTCCTTGGTGTTGGTTTGCTCTGGCCCGTCGCGAGGCGGTGGCCGAAGCCGGATCGATGGGCCCGGCGGCGCGAGCGGACCGCGCTGTCCTGGCCAGCAAGGCCAACTGGATGAGCGTCCGGAAAATATTCCCGATGCTGACGGCCTTGGATTTTCCGGCATGGCGCGGCTGGATGTAGTAGGGCACCTCGGCGTACAGGTAGCCACGGCCGATGGTCTTGGCAAGCAGTTCGGTCTGGTAGAGATAGCCGTTGTTGCGCAGGTCGATGTCCTTGAGAATCGATCGCCGGTACAGCACCGTGCCATTGGAGTGGCGCACCTTCAGACCCAGCATGGTGCGCACAAAGAACATGTAGACCCCGGAAATGAAATTGCGCACACGCGAGCGCGCCGTTGCCGTGTTGGCGATGAAGGGGATGACCATGTCGACGTTGCGGAGTTCATCGAGGTATAGGAGCATCTCTCCAGGCAGCATTTCGTTGTCGCCGGGGTACATGACAACGGCATCGTATTGCGCCCGGGCCACGCCGTCCCAAAACGACCGGCCCAGACCCATCGGGCGCTCGTGATGAAGGACGGTCACTCGCGAATCGCCCTGGGCTAGCTGTTCTGCGAGCGGCCCGGTCCCATCGCTGCTGCCGTCGTTGACGATCAGCAACTCGCCGACGACACCGGCTTGGTCCAGGGCGGCCAGCGTATCGGTGACGGCGCCTCGGAGACCTTGCTCCTCATTCAGAGCGGGCATGATGATCGATAAGCTTTTGCCGTCACCAGTTGTCAACTCGTCAGCCCTTTGGCGCGCCCCGCGCAATGAGTCTCAAATAAAGTTCATGTGCATTGGCGGCCGACCTTGCGGCTCGGCTGGGACGCCGTCCTCTTCCTTCAGACACCAGAGGTACTCGTTGACCTTGTGCTGCAGGCAGAGGCAGCCGCACATGGTCTTGGCATCGAATCTGTCAGAGCCGATCCGATCGATCACCTCCCAATACCGATCGCTCCGCCAGATGTCCTTGAAGGATTGCTCGGCGATGTTGCCGATGTGAAACTTGGCGTACTTGTCGTTGAACAACATACCGCACGGCGCCACCAGGCCCGAGCCCGACAACTGCATGATGAACGGGGGGCCGTAGCAACGGCTGTAGTCTCGCGTGCCGCCGCTGAGAATTTTCGACCACTTGGCGCGCACCGCATAGTCGTCGGTGGAGCGGGTCTCAGCCTCTTTCAGAAGATCCACCAAATCGTTGTACTTGTCATAATCCACGCCCAGGCTGCCGTCTTCATCATCGCTGCAGTGCTTGATGACAAGATAGTCCACGCCCAGGTCCCTGCCCAACTCCGCCAGCGGCAGCACCTGGTCGGCGAACTCCGGCAGCAGCACCATCTGCAGGCCCAAGGTCACGTCCAAGCCTGCCTCGCGCTTGACCTCGACGGCCTTGCGAATCGTGCCGACGATCCGCCCAAAACATTTTGGCGCGCACCCGTGGATTTCGGCGAAGCGATCCGGCTCGGCGGCCGACATGTTAAACCGAAGATAGGTCAGCGCCGGAAGAATATCGCCCAGGCGATCCCGCTCGAGCAGGTACCCGTTCGTGCCCAGGGCCATATCCAGGCCGTTGGCCTTGCCGCGAAGAATCGCGTCGGTCAGGTGAGGGCTGCACGTGCTCTCACCGTCACTGACGAAGCTGATCGCCTTGACGCCGATCTCCGCGGCGTCATCCAGGAAACGAAAGATCACGTCGCGCGTCATCAGCTTTTCGTCGTTGGCCTGCAGCATCCCATAACAGTAGACGCAGCGGAAGTTGCACCGCCTCGTTAAGGCGCAATCGATGGTGATCGGCGCAATGCGCTCCCCCCGCAACCACGCCGCCACACGGTCGCCGTGCCAAGCCAGTTTGTGGCCATCAAGAATTAGCTGTTCCATGGGAACACCGTCATGTGTATCCCCCCGCCCAAAGCATGCTAGTTAACACGCCAGCGCAGTGTAAGGGCAAAACAAGCTGGCGTCCAATACCGGATATCTCCACGACGGGCGGGCGACCCGGCCGAAGGCGATTAGGCCTTGGGCTTGATGTACTGGTCGATCAGCTTCGTTGATGAGAAGACGATCCCATGGGTGAATCGTATCTCCGCACCGACTTCCTGCACGACCTCGACCTCCCGCTGAAGCTTGCCGGTCTTGTCTTCCAGGTCCTGGAACTCCTGGCCCTTGACGAAATAGTTGGGCCTGAGCAGACGTAGCGTCTCCTCTGCCGTCGGCCATTCGTTGATGGCGACATAGTCCACGCACGCCAGCGCCGCGAGCGATTCCGCCCGAAGCATTTCGGGAAAGGCGGGCCGACCCGGCCCCTTGTCCACGTAGCGATCCGGCGTAATGGTGACGACCAGGACATCGGCAATCTCCTTGGCCCCCTGCAGGTGCTTGATGTGCCCGGGGTGCATCAGGTCGAAACATCCGTGGCACAGAGAGACCGTCTTGCCCGCCTTCTTGAGCTCGGCGATTGACGCAGCCACTTCTTCGATTGGGTGTACGCCCATTGTCCTGCCTCGAGTCGATTCCTGCTGCGATACGATCTGCCGACGATTGTAACCGATCTGCCGCAGGCATGTCCAACCGCCGGCGATGTCACGAATGATCGTCGGAGTCTTGAAGCACCTGCCAGGTCATCTCGGCCGCGCGCTGCCAGGTGAACGGCTGGGCCTGCGGAGGGCCGGCCTGCGCCAGGTCCCGGTGCAGAACGGGGTCGGTCACCATGCGGCCGATGGCGTCGGCGATGGCGTCGCCGTCGTAGGGGTCGACCAGAACGCAGGCCTGGCCGGCCACCTCCGGCAAGGCTGACTGATTGCTCGTGATCACCGGCGTCCCGCACGCCATGGCCTCCAGAACCGGCAGGCCGAACCCTTCGTACAGAGACGGATAAACCAGCGCGATCGCACCACTGTACAGGCTGGGCAGGTCGTCGTCATTCACGTACCCCGTCAGGTGCACGCGCGGCGGGAGGGACCCGAGCGGCATGTCCGGAAAAATAATCCGCTCGCCCATGCCGCCGGCGACGACGAGCCAAATGTCCTTGTCCAGCGTCGCCTGAACCGCATTCCACGCCTGCAGCAATCGGGGTAGATTCTTGCGAGGGGCCAACGTGCCCAGAGACAGGATATATCGGCCCGAAGGGATTCCCAGAGATCGGCGGACATGCTGAATCTCCTCATCGCCTTGCGGTGCGAAACTCTCGTCAACGCCGTTGGGCACGACGGTAATTTTCTCTGGGCCGACGCCGGTAGCGGCCAGGATTCGCTCCTTGGTGAACTCCGAGACCGCAATGACGTGACGCACCTTGTGGATGAGCTTCGGCACGAGCCAGCGATACCAGGCGCCGAACCGCCTCTTCACCCACTCCGGATGATCCAGTGGCGCCAGATCATGGATCGTGACCACCTGTTTGCGCACCCGCAACGGCCCGGTCATGCCCGGGCTCCACAGCAGCTCCCCGCCAACTTTGGCCGGAAGGACGAGCTGCTCCCACAGATGGCCCATCGCGCCCTGGCGCGGCTTTGCGGGCCCAAGGCGCCGGACCCGCAAGCCGAACTGCTGCAGCAGGGCGAGCGTGTATCGCTGGACGCCCGTCGGCCTCGCTGCCAGCGTTCGTGTGTTCACGACGACCATAGGGCCTCAGTTTGTAGCACAGCGATTGGCGGCGGCCAACTGTTTCCTCGAACACAAGACGTGTGCGTCGCTGCAGGAGGCTTAGGCGCGGCGGTCTGCCGGGGCCGCGCGCTCGCAACTGCGGATCGCGTCGGCGATGGCGTTGACGTTCGACAGCGACGGCGCACCGGCCAGATCGACGACGGCGGCGAACTCGACGTTGTGGCTCTTGGCCGACATGCGGGGCGTGGACACGCGGTAGCGCTTGTAGGGCTCGGTGATCACCTGCAGCGTCCCGCGCCGGGCCAGCGCAGCCAGCAATCCCTCCAGCGGGATGTTGCCGTCGGTGCTGTAGCTGACGATCGCCCAGCGCGCAACGAGCGAATCGATCAGTTCCTCCAGCGCCGCCAGGGCCGTCTTTCGGCTGTTGTAGCTCGAGCGGCGCTGGTCCCGCCAGTCGGTCCGGATGGCCGATTTGCTGACGATCTTGCCGTCGACCAGGAATCGCGGATTGATGGGCGGCTTGTCCCACAGCGCAACGGTGTTGAGCACGTGATAGTTGCTGCCGTAGGGGTGCTGGTTGTACGGCGGGTCGATGTAAACGATATCGGGCCGGCCCCCCACGACGTCCGGCAGGCGGCGGGCAAGCTGCTGCGCGTCCTGACAGACGGCGACGTTCGCCAGGCCGTTGTCCAGCAGCACCGGCGGCGTGAGCGTCAGCCGCCCGCGGATGCGATACAGGGCCGTCCCCGTCCTGCCACCCCAGCCGTTGTGGAACGCCTTGAACACGCCGCTGGTGTTGCTGGCGTAGCTGACGGCATACAGCAGCGCCGCCAGCAGGTAGGCCCGCTCATCGCCGGACAGCTGCCCGGCCGCCTCCCACGCGGCGATCTGCTCGCGAATGGCATCGATGCGGCGCCCGTTGGCCTGCGTGAAGAACATCCGCTCGCGCGCGGTGTCGGGGTTTTCATCATCGACTGGGCACAGGTGGCGCGCCACGTACCCGCGGATCGGCCGAAGCGCGTTGAGGTGATCGAAGACCGCCTGGGCCCCGCCCAATGCGGCCAGCGCCGGCGGACGGTTCAGCGCCACCGTGCCGCGGGCGATCTCGTGGGAGTATGGCTCCCAGTCGTTGGCGACCACGCGAAAGCCGCGCCGCTTCGCCCAGCGCCCCACCACCGTGCTGCCCGTGAACAGATCCACGAACACCCCGCCCTCACACCCCGTCAGCCGGACCGCCTCGTCGATCAGGTGCAGCAGCTTACGCTTGTTGCCGATGTAGGGGATCAACTGTGAGAAGACATAATCCCCCGTCCGAACGGCGGCGTGCCGTCGCGGATGGTGAATCCGGGCGCAGGTGCTTGGGCGAACGGTGGCAAGGGTCATGGGCTGTAACGTTCATCGGCCAACGGGGCCGAGCGCCTACAGCGCCTTGATCACCACCAGCGTCACATCGTCCAGCTGCGGGGCCGCGCCGAGGAACTCATTGACCGCGTCCACAACCGTTGCATAGATGTAGCGCGCGGGCTTGTCGGCATTGGCGCCGATGATCTCGCGCAGCCGATCCTTACCGAACATGTCGCCGGCCTCGTTGGCGGCCTCCCAAATCCCGTCCGTGCCGATCACCACGACATCGCCCGCCTCCAGCGTCACCGGGCCGCCCTCGCCGAACGTCATGCCCTCCAGCACGCCCAGCGGAATCCCCGTGTTGGGCATTTCCTCGAACAGGCCAGTGCTGCAGCGCAGCCAGATCGCCGGATCGTGCCCGCCCGATGTCCATCGCAGCGATCGGGCGGCGTCGTCCAATATGCCGTAGAAGAGCGTCATGAACCGCGCGTCGCCCGTGTCTCGCACGAGATGGCGGTTGAGCGTGGCGAACAACTCGCTCAGATCGCCACCCAGCCGCCCCGCGTGCGACCGCAGCACGGCCCTGGCCGACGCCATCAGCAGCGCCGCCCCGATTCCGTGGCCGCTGACATCGCCCACGGCGATGCCGATCTTGCCCGGCCCGAGCTCCAGCAGGTCGATGAAGTCGTAGTAATCGCCGCCCGTCTCGTCGCAGTAGATGCTCTTGCCGGCGACGTCGAAATGCTCCAGATGCGGCGACTCCTGAGGCAGCAGATGCTGCTGGATCTCCATCGCCAGCGCGAGCGACTGTTTCATCTTCTCCCGCTCGCGCAGCTTCGGCCCCATATCGTTGAATATCTCCGCCAGGTCCCCGATCTCATCGCAGCAGGTCACGTCCGCCCGCGCGTCATAGTCGCCGGCGGCCAGGTCCGCCGCCGCCTTGCTCAGTTCACGAATCGGCTGCGTGACCGCTCGGCTGGCCCGCGCCGCCACGACCGTCACGACAATAACAACGAACGCCAGACCAAGCGCTGCCAGTTGCAGTCCTTTGACGATCCCGGCCCAGACGTGTTGCTGCGCCTGCACGGCCGGCGCCATGATTGTTTCATACGGCACGATCACTACCGCAAAGCCGCCGTCTTTTTCGACGACCGAGCTGTAGGCCCACAGGGCGTCCCGGCCGCGATACGGCATCCGCCGCACGCCCGGTCGGCCCGCCTGGGCATCGGCAACGAGCTGCGCCAGTTGTTCTGGATCGTCGGAGGATAGGATCGACACCTCGACGGGCTTGCGCCAGTCGCGCTGTCGGCCGATCTCGCTGGCTTGGGCCAGGATGACGGGCTTGCCCTCATCTTCGGCGCCTTCCTTACCGATCGCGACGAAAGCCCCTACCGCAGCATCCCCCCATTGGACCGGCAGATCCAAGC
This sequence comes from Phycisphaerae bacterium, assembly GCA_011050235.1. Lineage (GTDB taxonomy): Bacteria > Planctomycetota > Phycisphaerae > SM23-33 > SM23-33 > HyVt-337. The sequence continues at coordinate 64,038 of DRGC01000018.1, forward strand.
CATAAAGCATGGCCGACTGCGGCACGTCAACGGCCGTAACACCCGCAAACTCGCCCTCCGGCCCGTACACCGGCTTGGTGGCTGCCAACGTCATCACGCCCGTGGTGACATCCGTGATCACCTCCCATCTGAATTGGCCGGCATCTCGCGCTTTGGTGTACCACTTTCGTTTGCGATGGTCATAGTCGTTCGCATAGCCGCCGTGGGCGGGATAGGTGGTGTGAAAGCCCGTCTCCAGCGACGTGTATTGCCACTTCACCGCGTAGAAAAACGTCTTCCGAAGACCGCGATACACCTCCGGCATCGTTGACAGGCGCATCATGTCGTCGGCAACATCGCGCTCCTCGACACCCTCGACCACCAAGTACGCCTGATTGCTGTAGGCAACCAACATCGGTATCTGCTTGCCGCTGTCGGAATCGAAATCCAGGTGTACGGGCGACAGCGCCGTGTCGGCCGGGAGGTCCCGCTGCTTATCGAACTGCTGGGTATAGATCAGGGGCCTTGCCCGCGGCGGCGAAGCTAGTCGCTGCTCCACTTCGCGAGCCTGGATCTCCACCGACAGTTCGACCAGCCTCTTGTCACGCTGGATGATCGCATCGTACTTGCCTACGACGTGCCGGAGAGTTGCACGGGCGTTGCGCTCGAGGATCTCCCGCCGCTCGTTCGAAAGGTTGCGACCCAGGTGGCGCGTCAGTTGGTTATACATGACCGTACTGGCGATCAACGGAACCAGCGCGATGGCCAGCAGAAGAATCAGCAGTTTCCAGCGAATCTTCATTCAAAACCCTTCACTCCCGGCCGGGGCATGCCGGTCGGCGCTGAAGGGTATTCTTACACGACCGGACGGCGGATTCAATCGATTCGCGCGCAGCCGTTGCGGCGGATGTGATGAGACCTTCCCCAGGGCAACGGCGGCTACTTGACCGGATCCCAGTAGCGGTCGTAGGTAACCTGATCGCGAGGCGTGAATTGGTCGACCGCCATCGTCATGACCGTGCCGTCGGCGAATAGGACGTTGCATTTGTCCAGATGGCGCAAGGCGATGTTCTTCTCGAAGGCTTCCGGCTCGTCGGGGGGGGTGTCGGCGTCGCACCACCCGTCGTCGTAGTCCATCAGCAGGATCTTGGGTCGCCCGGCTGCGGGCTTTTTGGCGTTCATGCCGTAATTGGTGTCGGCCCCGGCGAAGTAATAGGGCCCCTCGCCGCCCTCGGACGAGGCCGGCAGCCAGATGGTCGAGCCGTCCTTCGTCGTCACACCGTGGCGGGCGACGGAGTTGCTGAAATCATAGAACGTCATCTCGTAGACCCCCGGGGCCTTCTCCACGACGCGGACGTCGAAGTCCGCGAAATCCTGGTCGGCGCCGGCGCCCCATTCGCCGGGGGCATCGTCGAACAGGATCCAGTAGACCTTGGGGTCTTTACCCGGCGTGTACTTGGGCATGTACTGCTTGTTGTGGTCCATCACCCCCCAGCCGATCTTCCGGTTCGCCATCCAGACGTCGTAGTAGTCCTCGTCGTTCATCTTCCACATCGATGGAAGCGCTGACCCGGCGTCGTACATCTCCTCGAAGGACTGGGAGTTCCACACCGGGGGGAAGTTAAAGAAATCCCAGGTGACGTTGTACCAGTTGGTCTGTGAGAACCTCGGGTAGGGCTCCATGTGCTTGGGCCCGGCCTCCGGGCACAGCAGCACCTCCAGATTAAACCCCAGATACGGAAGCAGCATGCCGGCCCAACTGTCGCTGAGGACAACCTGGTAGGCTGACTCCGGCGAGCCCGCGTCGGTATCCAGCAAAATGTACGCCTTGGCCAGTTCCTTGAGGTTCCCCGCGCAGATCGCCCGCCGGCCCAGCGCAAACCCCCGCTCCATCGTCGGCACAACAATGGCGAACAGCAGGCCGATAACCGACATAAGAATCAGCAGTTCCGTCAAGCTGAAAGCCCGAACTGTCCCTCTGCGTTTCACCATGTCAGTTCCATAATAACTCGCGTGGCCGCCGTCTGTTACCTGCCCCCTCGCAGGTCCGGTCGAAATGGCGACATAGGCTTCTGCCTTAACTTCACCTCTATCTTACGGCCTCGGCCTGATAAAGGCAACACTAAGCCAGGAGCATTCTCCCGCGCTGCCACGCGCCAGCCGGGCCGCGTCCGCATCGGCGTAGGTCGCCTCCGACAACGCCACCAGCCGCCGGTCGATCCGCACGATCCGCGAGGCGTACCGCTGCGGCAAGAGGTCCGCCCGCTTCCGCAGGCGAATGCCGTCCCGCAGAAGCCGTCGCAACGGCTTGGCGAACGCCCGCCACTCGGTCGACGTGTTGTCTTCGTCCACCTTCTCCAGTTCCCACAGCAGATACACCAGGCAGCATTGCCGCTCGGTGGCGAAGGCGTGGTACGCCGGCCAGAAGTCCGTAATCAGCACGCCATCGAACGCTCCGGCGAAGAATCTCTCCAAGACCGGCCTGCCCCGGCTGGGGTCGATCAGGTACTAGCAGCACGTGCGGTTGGCGAAGCACTACAGCCACCACGTCCGGCCGTTCATCCGCCAGCCGGTGTCGGCGGCGTGCAGCACGGCCGAGGCTCTCGCCTGCTCGGCAAGCTGGACGTACCACGGCTCGAGGATCATCGGCAGGCGCCGCCAGGTCACCACCAATCCCCCGGCCGACAGGTGGGTCTGGAATTGCCCGCCGAGAAGCTCGCGCACCTGCGAGATGCTGACGCCCACGCCGTAGTGCAGCCAGGCGCTCAGGGCCACCGTGCGATGGCCGACGGCCGGGTTGGGCAGCGCCTCCGGCCCGACCGGCGTGGCCTGTCTTCGCGCCCGGCCTGCCTTTCCGCTTCCGCGCCGGCGGCCTGGTGTAGATGGGCCGCTGGCCGGAAGGCGTGGATGGATCGACCGCCCTCGGCCCGGTCAGCTTGGCCTGCAATTCGGCAATGCGTCTCGCCGCCGCCAGCGACGCGAGCTTTTGCAGACAGACATCGAGCCTCACCAATTCCTCCGCCTGCTGATCATCGAACGTCCCTTCCAACGCCGCGGCGACAAGCCGTTTGACCTTGGCATCCTTGCCGATTGCACCATTCATACCCCGCACATACCACAGCGACGCCGAGCGCGCCAGTCTTAATTGTGAGAAACACCAGGATTCTTCTTGCAGAAAGACCCGCGGCGAAATATCATAACGCAGAGATGCCGTTGCAGATGGCTGAAGTGTTGCCCTTCGAGTTTGTCGCGACCACAGGCGGCGGCGTTCCCGAGCCGGCAAGCTTGGCTTTGGTGGCGATGGGCTGCATGGCCGTGCTGAGACGCAAGAGGAACTAGACGGTCCAGTCCAAAACAGATAGGGAGAGGAGATTCGAATGCTGAAATCAACGAACAATGTCGCATGTGCAATCTTGGCATGCCTGGCCATCACAGCCATCACGTCAACGGCTGCTGGTGCAGTGCAGTATGGCGTAGTGGGCGGTGGCATCCACGTCCAGTACGGCCCGCAGGACACAAGCGGCAACTATATGGGCATTGTGTCTGAATCGTACGACGCCTATTCCGACAACGGATGGTATGACACCTTCCCCGCTGACATTTCGACAGCTCCCAACGGTGAGGAGGGCCATGTCCTCCTGGCGCTCAATCCTTACACGGGTGAGGTCTGGACCGATGTCCCCCTTACGCATCAGGCCTACAATCCCAGCGGGACCTACTCTGGTCACTCCCCCGGGGTCATGATCAGCGGGCCCAGCGGCTTGCCTGACGATCCGGGGACGCCCGACGTGGACGAGAGCCTCGTCTACTCCGACTGGGTGTCGAACCTGATAGTACCTAGCACCGGCTACCTAGAGGATGCCATCTACGTTACCGCCCAGCGCATTCCAGGTGTGCAGGACAATGGTGGGACCTACGTGACCACCTCCCCCGATGGCGGCATCCTGGCCGATCCCTTCTGGTTCCCTGAGCCTGCCGACCCCATCTATCTGAGCCAGGGCCAAGAGGTCGTCGAGAGTGGCGGCAATGTCTTCCTGGAGGAAGTTATCGGGCGCATATGCGCGTTTGACTGGTTGGGATGGCGAGGCGGCTGGGGCAGCTACAATGGTACCCTTGGGTTCGAAATGGACGGCATCAAGGGCTGGATCAAGTTCAATTACTCTGGCAACCGCAGCGGTGTTCGGTTGACGGAGTACTACTTCGATCTCTTGACAGTGGGCGACTTCGATGGCGACGGCGATGTCGACGCTGATGATATCGACATGCTGTGCGATAATCTGGGTGACCCGGCCTTCGACCTGGATGACGACGGCGACGCCGACGAGGACGACATGATCTTTCTGATCACGAACCTCGTCGAGTTGCAGGATGGTTCGGGCCGGGTGGGTACCAAGCGCGGCGACTTCAATCTGGACGGCTTCGTGGACGGCACGGACCTGGCGCTGATGAAGACCGCCTTCGGCCAGCCGGGGCAGAACTATGCCGATGGCAACGCCAACTGCGACGCCTTCGTCGACGGCACGGACCTGGCGATCCTGAAGACCAACTTCGGCTTCATCGCCGACCCCCCTGTCCCCGAGCCGGCGACGCTGAGCTTGCTGGCCCTGGGAGCAACAGGCCTGGCGGCCAAGCGGCGTCGCAAGAGCTAGCAACCAAGCGTTTCAACGCAGACAAGCGGGCGAAGTTCTTCGGAGCTTCGCCCGCTTTGTTGCTACGCAGACTCAGGGCGCGCGGCGAAGTTGGGAAATGAGCTTTTCGATCGACTGCCGCTGCTGTGTCTTGTCGGAAGCGATGTTCTCCAGGCAGCGCTCCAGATCAGCAATGGCCCCGGCCCGATCGCCCAATTGATGTCTGGCCTTTGCTGAGTTGGCTCATGGTCCAGCTCCAGTCACATGGTGTGTCTCGGCGGATGCGCCGCTGACGGGTGTACCGGTTATCTTACATCGTTCGGCGCATTTGGACAGGGACGATGCAATCGAGTACATCCCGCCACGGCCCCGAATGGCGCCTGACGCGGTTGGCGAAGCGAGTTTTGGTGGACCTGCCGGCCCTCGTCCTATATAATGGGGCTCTGCTGCAGCAGGACGAGCAGACATGAGCAATCATCGAACGGCAAGCGTTGTTGCGACGATGGTCGGCCCGGGCCGACCCGCGCCGGCCGACTGCGCGGCGGTGTCGCCGATCGCTATTATTGGGGTTATTATTGTGCCCTCTGGCGGCCCGGCACCAGGCTTGTAGTAAACCGACAACCACCGTAAGCTTGATACCGACGCCGCTGGAAGCGACGTCGGTTTTTTTGTCGCCTCCCGGCCCGGCCGAAGCGCGACAAGGGAGTACGAAAATGTCTCACCGATCCGGATCACAAGTCGTTATCGACGCCCTGCTGGCTGCGGGCGTGGACACGGTGTTCGGCTATCCCGGTGGGGCCATCATGCCGTTTTTCGACGTGCTGATGGACGCCCCGCTGCGGCATATTCTCACGCGGCACGAGCAGATGGCCGTCCACGCCGCTGATGCCTACGCCAGGTCGTCGGGGCGGCTGGGCGTGTGCATCACGACCTCCGGCCCCGGGGCCACCAACATGGCTACCGGCATCTGCACCGCCTATATGGATTCCGTCCCCCTGCTGTGCATCAGCGGACAGGTGGCCGCGCCTTTCGTCGGCTCGGACGCCTTCCAGGAGGCCGACATCTGCGCCATGGTCACCGGCATGACCAAGCAGGCCTTCCTCGTCCGCGACGCGGACGAGCTGCCCGACGTCATGGCCGAGGCGATCTTCGTCGCCACGACCGGCCGGCCGGGCCCGGTCCTCGTGGACCTCTGCAAGGACGTGCAGATGCTCAAGACCGACAAGCCCACGCCGACGATCACGGCCCTTCCGGGCTACGTAGACAATCCGCCGCTCGATCGCGATGCGCTTCGTCAGGCGCACGAGATGCTCAAGACGGCCAAGCGCCCCGTCTGCATCATCGGCGGCGGCTGTCGATATGCTGAGGCGAGCGATGTGTTTCGCCGCTGGTGCGAACTGACGCAGCTCCCGGTGGCCAACACGCTTCAGGGCACGGGGGCCCCGGCCCCGGATTATGCCGGCCGGCTCGGCATGGTGGGCGTGCACGGCCTGCGGCGGGCGAACGAGGCGGTCTGCGACTGCGACCTGCTGATCGCGCTGGGCATGCGGATGGACGACCGCGTCACCGGCAAGGTCGCCAGCTTCGCCCCCAAGGCCAAGGTCATCCACGTCGACATCGACGCCGCCGAGCTGGGCAAGATCGTTCAGCCCACCGTCGCCGTCCACGCCGACCTGAACATCGCGCTGCAGGCGTGGTGCGAACTGCTCCAGGCCGAGCCCGTCGAGCCGTTCGTTCAGTGGCGCGACACCTGCCTCGCCGTTCGCACCGGCCTGGACATGCCCCGCTTGGACGGCGACGACCTCGTCCAGCCGACGCGCGTGCTGGACGAGGTGTTCCGCCTCATCGGCACGGGCCATCATGTCACCACCGACGTCGGACAGAACCAGATGTGGACCGTCCAGCGCGTCGTGGTCGACTCGCCGCGGAAGTTCATGTCCTCCGGCGGGGCCGGCACGATGGGCTACGGCTTCCCGGCGGCCATCGGCGCGGCGCTGGCCCATCCGGGCGAGCGCGTGCTGGCCGTCGTCGGCGACGGCGGCTTTCAGATGTCGCTGGTGGAACTGGTCACCGTCAACCGTCTCAAGCTACCCGTAAAGATCCTGATCCTGGACAACAAGTATCTGGGCATGGTCCGCCAGTGGCAGGAGCTGTTTTTCGATCGCCGCTACAGCGGCACGAGCATGGCCGACAACCCGGACTTCGCTGCCCTGGCCCGCGTGTTCGGGATCGAGGCGTTCACACTGTCCCGCCCGGACGACACCCAACGCACACTGCAGGCGTGGTGGAACTGCGAGGGGCCCGCCCTGCTGCACTGCATCTGCTGCTCCAGCGAGAACGTCTTCCCGATGGTCTCGCCCGGCGTCGGCATCGACGAGATGATGGAGGCCACCTGATGAAAACACTGCGATTCGACATCCATCTGCGTCGCATGGAAGTCCTCCCGCGAATTCTGCTGCTGATCGCCCGCCTCGGCGGAACCGTCCAGGCCGTCCGCGCCGCCGACGGACGCGTCGATCTGACCATCGAAACGCCCGATGAGGTCGCCCACCGGTTCGGCCCACAGATCGGCCGAATCGTCGAAGTCACCGAGGTCCACCCGCTGGACGTCGCCGCCGAGGCCCCGGCCGGAGATGCATAAGCCATGGCCCAGACGCTTACCGAAAAACTGCTCGCCCGCGCTGCCGGCAAAGACGCCGTCGCAACGGGGGAAACGGTGCTCACCGACGTCGACGTGCTGATGACGCACGACGTCTGCGGGCCCGGCACGATCGGCGTGTTTAAGCGCGAGTTCGGCGATTCTGCGCGCGTGTGGGACCCCCGGCGCGTCGTGATCATTCCCGATCACTACATCTTCACCAGCGACGAGCGCTGCCAGCGCAACGTCGACACGCTGCGGGCGTTCGCCAACGAGCAGGGCATCGAGACCTTCTACGACGTCATCGACGATCCCCAGGGCCGATGGCGCTTCGACGCCGCAGCCGGCCCCCTGACGAGCCAGCACGGGCGGCGCTACGCCGGCGTCTGCCACAGCGCCCTGGCCGAGAAGGGCCACACCCGCCCCGGCGAGGTGTTGATCGGCACCGACAGCCACACCTGCACGGCCGGGGCGTTCGGCGAGTTCGCCACGGGTGTGGGCAATACCGATGCAGCCTTCGTGCTGGGGGTGGGCAAGATCCTGCTCCGCGTCCCCGAATCGATGCGGTTTGTCCTCGACGGCGCGCTCGCCGACGGCGTGATGGCCAAGGACGTGATCCTGCACATCATCGGCCTGGTCGGCGTCGATGGCGCTACCTACCGCGCGATGGAGTTCGCCGGCGACGGTATCGCATCGCTGTCGATTGAGGACCGAATGACGATCGCCAACATGGGCGTCGAGGCCGGCGCCAAGAACGCTGTCTTCCCGGCCGATCGGGCGACATGCGACTTTGTCGACGCCGCCGGCAAGGCCAACGGGACCGCGCGACCTTACGAATGTCTGTCACCCGACGGCGACGCCGTCTATGCCGACACCACGGTGATCGACCTGTCGGCGCTCGAGCCGGTCGTCGCCCAGCCGCCCGACCCGGCCCAGGTCGTCCCGGCCCGTCAGTGCACCGACGTGAAGCTGGACCGCGCCTACATCGGCTCGTGCACGGGCGGCAAGGGCAGCGACTTCGACGCCTTCGCCGCCATCGTCCGAGGCCGGACCGTCGCGATCGAGACCTTCGGCGTCCCGGCCACCCCGGCGGTGCTGGCGCATCTGAGGCAGGCTACCCTCGGCGGCCAAACACTGTGGGACATCCTGGTCGACGCCGGCGTGACGATGACGGCCAATGCCGGCTGCGCCGCGTGTCTGGGCGGGCCCGGCGATACGTTCGGGCGCATGAACGAACCGTTAACGTGCATCTCGACAACCAACCGAAACTTTCCCGGGCGAATGGGCGACCTGCAGGGGAGAATCTACTTGGCCAGCCCCGCCACGGCCGCCGCATCGGCCCTGGCCGGACACATTGCCGACCCCCGCGAAGCCCTGCCGTAACCGATATGGACCCCGCCATGAGCGAACCGATCACAGGACACGTCTTTGTCGTCGGCGACAACATCGACACCGACCAGATCATCCCCGCCGAGCACCTCTCGCTCGTGCCGACGGTCGAGGCCGAGTACCGCGCACTCGGCAGCTTCGCCCTCAGCGGCCTGCCGGTCGCCGACAGCGCCGAACGCCTCGTGCCCGAGGGCGAGCAAACGTCGCCCTACGCCATCGTGGTCGCCGGGCGCAATTTCGGTTGCGGCTCCAGCCGCGAGCACGCGCCCATCGCCCTGGGCGCCGCCGGCGTGAAGGTCGTCATCGCCGAGTCGTTCGCCCGTATTTTCTTTCGGAACTGCATTGCCACCGGCGAGCTATATCCTGTCGAATGCACACACCGCATCTGCGATGACCTGCGAACGGGCGACGAGTTGACCGTCGACCTAGCCGCTGAGCGCATCGCACGCGCCGACGGGTCGGCCGATTGGCCGATCCGCCCGCTGGGCGAGGTGCGCGACGTCATCGCCGCCGGCGGATTGTTCGCCTACGCGCGGGCCACGGGCCTGGTCGCCCGAAGGAGCACGCCATGATCGTCCTATACGACACAACCCTGCGAGACGGCGCCCAAAGCGAAGGGGTCAACTTCACCGTCCACGACAAGCTGCACATCGCCGAGCTGCTCGATGGGTTTGGCATGACGATAATCGAAGGCGGCTGGCCCGGCTCGAACCCCAAGGACATGACGTTCTTCCGGGAGGTCCGAAAGCTCCGCCTCAAGCATGCGAAGATCGCCGCCTTCGGCAGCACCTGCCGGCCCAACACCACGCCCAGCAAGGACAAAAACATCCGCGCCCTGCTGACGGCCGAGACGCCTGTGGTGACCGTCGTCGGCAAGACCTGGACGCGGCACGTCGAGCAGGTGCTGCGGACCGACCTGGCCAACAACCTGCGGATCATCCGCAAGAGCCTCGCCTACCTGAAAAGGGCCGGGCGGGAGATTGTCTTCGACGCCGAGCATTTCTTCGACGGCTATGCGGACAATCCCGATTACGCGCTGGCCGTCATCGACGCCGCCGTCGCCGGGGGTGCGACCACGGTGGTCCTGTGCGACACGAACGGCGGCACGCTGCCGTGGCGGGTCGACGAGATTGTCCGCACCGTGCGCGAGACGACCGACGTCGCGCTGGGCTGCCACATGCACAACGATAACGGCTGCGGCATCGCCAACTCGCTGGCGGCCATGCACGCCGGCTGCAGCCACGTGCAGGGGACGGTCAACGGCATCGGTGAGCGGTGCGGCAACGCCGACCTGTGCGCCGTCATCGCCAACCTCGAACTCAAGACCGGCCAGCGCGTCCTGCGGAAAGGGGGTCTCAAACACCTGACGGGCCTGTCGCGGCAGATCAGCGAGATCATCAACATGCCGCACCCGACCCATGCGCCCTTCGTCGGCCGAAGCGCCTTCGCCCACAAGGGCGGCATCCATGTCGCCGCCATCCAGCGCGACGAGGGCTCCTACGAGCACATCGACCCTGAGCGCGTCGGCAATAGCCGCCGCGTGCTGGTCTCCGAACTGTCGGGGCGCAGCAACCTGCGACACAAGCTCGAACAGTTCGGCCTGGCCGGCAGCGACGAGAAACTCATCTCCATGGTGCTCGAGCAGATCAAGGACCTCGAGAGCCGAGGCTTTGCGTTCGAGGCGGCCGAGGCGTCGGTGGAACTGATGGTCCGGCGCGCCCACAAGGACCACGTGCCGTTTTTCGAACTGATCGACTTCATGGTCGTGGTCGAGCATCGCCAGGGCCGGGGCCTGCTGGCCGAGGCCAACACCAAGCTCCGCATCGGCGAGAGGACCTTCCACACCGCCTCCGACGGCGTGGGCCCGGTCGACGCGATGGACCACGCCCTGCGAAAGGCGCTGGTGGAGACGTATCCCGATGTCGATCATTTTCGCCTGGTCGACTACAAGGTCCGCATCCTCGACAGCGACAAGGCCACCGAAGCGATCACGCGCGTGCTGATCGAGACCACCGACGGTCATGAGGCCTGGACGACCGTCGGCGCGTCGACAAATATCATCGAAGCCAGTTGGCAGGCTGTCCGCGACAGCCTTGAATACGGATTACTCCGAGCCGGCGCCCAACCCCACGCCTAGCCGGCGGGGCCCACGCGCCACACTCGGCGGAGCGAGCAAGCGATGGAAGCCAAAATCGTCCTATTGCCCGGCGACGGCGTCGGCCCGGAAGTCACCGCGGAAGCGACGAAGATCCTCCGAACCGTCGCCGACGCGTTCGGCCACACGCTGACGTTCACCGAGGCCCTGCTCGGCGGGATCGCGATCGATCAGACCGGCATCCCCCTGCCCGACGAAACGCTCGCGCTGTGCAAAGCGTCCGACGCCGTTATCCTGGGGGCCGTCGGCGGGCCCAAGTGGGACGACCCCAACGCGCCCGTCCGGCCCGAGCAGGGCCTGCTGGGAATCCGCAAGGAATTGGGCCTCTACGCCAACCTTCGGCCCGTTAGCGTTCGCACCGCCCTGGCCGAGGCGACCCCACTGAAGACCCACCTGGTCGCCGACGTCGACATGCTGGTGGTGCGCGAACTGACCGGTGGGATTTACTTCGGCAAGCGCGACCGCGGCCAGGATGACGCCGGCGAGTTCGCCTACGACACGATGTACTACACCGCCGCCGAGATCGAGCGGATCGTTCGCATCGCGGCCGTCGCCGCACGCAGCCGGCGAAAGACTCTCACCTCCGTCGATAAGGCCAACGTGCTGGGGGTGTCGCGCCTCTGGCGCGCGACGACCGAACGCGTGATGGCCGAGGAGTTCCCCGACGTCGAGCTGGAGAACATCCTTGTCGATGCGGCGGCGATGTACCTGATCCAACAGCCCGCCCGGTTCGACGTGATCGTCACCGGAAACATGTTCGGCGACATCCTGACCGACGAGGCGTCGGTGCTGGCCGGGTCGATGGGGCTGCTGCCGTCGGCGTCGCTGGGCGACGACGGGCCGGGGTTGTTCGAGCCGATCCATGGCTCGGCCCCCGACATCGCGGGCAAGGGAATCGCCAACCCGATCGGCATGATCCTCAGCGCGGCGATGCTGTGTCGCTATTCGCTGAATCTCGAGGCCGAGGCCGCCGCAATCGAACGCGGCGTCGATGCCGTCATCGACGCCGGCGCGCGGACGGCGGACCTGGCCAATGACACATCCCAGGCCCTTTCGACCGCCGAGATGGGCGACCGCATCGCTGCGGCCATCCGATCCGCGTAGGACCCGCTCACCCTAGGCGTGTCCCTCCGGCGCCGGGGCGATGTAGCCCTCCTTCTCCAGGTGCAGCAGAATCTGCTGGACCGCTTCCTGCGACGACTGAGCGACGGTATCGAACGCCATCTCCGCGTCCGTGGGCTCTTCGTACGGGTCGCTGATGCCGGTGAACTCCTTGATGATGCCGGCCCGCGCCTTGGCATACAGGCCCTTGCGGTCGCGCTGCTCGCAGACGTCCACCGGGGTCGACACGTGCACCAGAACGAACCCGCCGACCAAGCCGATCATCTGACGGACTTCCTTGCGGATGTTATCGTATGGCGCGATCGGCGCACAGACGGCGATGCCGCGGTTCTTCGTGATCTCCGAAGCGACCCACCCGATGCGGCGGATGTTGATGTCTCGGTGTTCCTTGGAGAAACCCAGCTCGGACGACAGATGCGTTCGGACCAGATCGCCATCCAGCAGCGTGACCGGCCGGCCGCCGATCTCAAGCAGCTTGACCAGCAGGATGTTGGCCAGGGTGCTCTTGCCGCTGCTGGGCAGGCCGGTGAAGAAGACCGTAAAGCCCTGCCCGCTTCGCGGCGGATGCGTGCGGCGGAGTTCCTCGATGACCTCCGGAAAACTGAACCAGGTGGGAATCTCGCGCCCCTCAGCCAAACGCTCGCGGAGTTCCGTACCGGATAACGACTTGGTCTCGGTGCCTTCGGGCACTTCGTCGATCGGCATGTAATCGTCCTTGTCCGGCGCGTAGACCATCATCTTGAACGGCACCATCGTCATGCCGATTTCATCCTGGTGGGTCTGCAGGAGTTCCTGGGCGTCATACGGGCCGTAGAACGGCTTGCCCTTGGAATCGCTGCCCGGCCCGGCGTGGTCGCGCCCGACGATCAGGTGGGTGCATCCGTAGTTGCGGCGAATGATGGCGTGCCAGACCGCCTCGCGAGGCCCACCCATCCGCATCGCCAGCGGCAGCAGGCTCAGCATGACGGTATGGTGCGGGTAGTGCTTCAGCAGCGACTGATAGCACCGCACACGGGTATAGTGATCGACGTCGCCGGGCTTGGTCATGCCGACGACCGGGTGAATCAGCAGGTTGGCTTCCAGCTCGCGCGCCGCCCGGAACGTCAGCTCCTGGTGGGCTCGGTGCATCGGGTTGCGCGTCTGGAAGGCCACCACCTGCCTCCAGCCGAGCGAGGCAAACCGCTCACGAAGCTGGGCGGGGGTCGTGCGGATCTCGGGGAAGTCGTAGTGGTGCGGGCGTTCCACGCCTTCAATCGCGCCACCGACATAGACGGGGTTGCTGCTATTCAGCAGGTACGCCACCGCGGGATGCTCGGGGTTGTCGGTGCCGAACACCTGCTTGGCCTCGGCCTTCAGGTCCGGCTTCCAGACATCTGCGACGGTCAGGACCGCCAGCATGATGCCTTCCGGCGTCCGCAGGGCCAGCTTCCCACCGGCTTCCAGGCCCTCGGAGGCCTCTTGGGGGATGTCCAGCGTGATGGGCATCGGCCAGAGCGTGCCGTCCGCCAGACGCATGTCCTTGCAGACGCCTTCGTAATCGGCCTTGGTCATGAACCCGCGCAGAGGCGAAAAGCCCCCCACCATCAGTAGTTCCAGGTCGCACATCTGTCGCGGGGTCAACACCCACGACGGCCAATCACGGGACTGTTCTTTGAGCTCTGCGGCGCGCTCCGGGCTGACCAATAGGTCCACCAACTCGTCGCCGTAGGGCGTGTTCAAATGTGCCGGCATTGCCAAAATCCTTCCTATAGGTGTCTTGAAAACGGGCTTAGCTTGGGGCAATAGAGCGACAACCACTGCTGTGTTTGTCAACCATATCGACCGTACCGAACTCGCCCTGACGCCTGCTGTGACAGCGATTATAACCTCTCGCCCACCAGCCTGCTGCATCCGGGTCGTCAGGGCCCCTATCATCATGACTTCAGGCTAGCGGTCTGTCAACAACTTAATCCCCAGTATCTTGAGCGATTCAATGGGGATTTGGCTGTGGATCGGACTTCATCGCCGCAAGCCAGACCATTGCTCCACACAATGCCGCCTGCGACCATGTCTTCGGCGACAAGGCCGGCTCGATCTTCGCCAAGAAGGAGCACGTCATATGAGGGCTCTTATCGCCCCCATCGCTGCCGCGCTGATGATCGCCGGCTGTTCGCCAGGGCCCGCCGATCCCGAGACGTTGTACCAAACTTCCACGATCACCGCCTTGATGGCCGGCGCCTACGATGGCCGGACGAGGTGCGGCCAGCTCACCGCACGCGGCGATTTTGGCTTGGGGACGTTCAACGCCCTCGACGGCGAGATGGTCGTTCTCGACGGGGTAGTCTATCAGGTCCGCGTCGACGACCGGGTCAGCCGCGCCGGTGACGCGATGCGAACGCCCTTCGCCGTCGTGACGTTCTTCGATGCCGACGCCATCTCAACGGTAGTCGGCCCGATTGCGCTGGCCCAGCTCAGATCCCAGGTCGACTCCCTGCTGGCCAAGCCCAACCTGCCCTACGCCGTGCGGATCGACGGCCTCTTCAAGCGTGTCACAGTCCGCAGCGTGCCTCGCCAGAACCGGCCTTACCCCGAACTGGCTGAGGTCGTCAAAGATCAGGCCATCTTTGAACTTCACGACGTTCGCGGCACGGTCATCGGGTTCGCGTTGCCCCAGGCGCTTGGGGCTCTCAACGTCGCGGGACATCATTGGCACTTCCTAACGGCCGACCGGAATGCGGGCGGCCATGTGTTGGACTTGGTCGCCGACAAGGTGACCATCTGTATTGACGACTGTGACAGCCTTTACGTCGCCTTCGCCGCCGCCGGTAAGTTAACGCGCGCCGATTTGACGCCCCCGGATCCCGACGTGCTGCACCGCATCGAGAACCAGCCGATGTGCCGACCGACACATCCGACCTTGCCATTTGCGGGAAATTGTGCATAATACACCTTACACGTGCATGATCCCAAGGCGCCCTGGAGGGAGGCGGGAGGTGTGCGTTGTGGCGGGATAGCTGCCGAACGCGCGATGAGGTGAGGTATGACGCAGTGGAGCGTGTTTGAACCCCTCGAGCCCCGCCTGCTCCTGGACGGCCAACCGGCCAGTGTCGTCCACAGCCAACTCTTCGCCGATGCCGACCTGATTCGCCTGCATTACGAGATGCCGGCCCTGGAGGTCACGCCTTGGCGAGCGACCGAGACCGACGACCTGCAGACCCGCGCGACGCTGGGCGACTCGCCGCTTCTGGGGGACGTTGGCCAGCCCATCCTGCCGACCGTGCCCACACAGATCGTCCTGCCGTTTGGTTATCAGTTGGCCGATCTGACCGTCGTGACCGGCCAACTGATCACGTTGGACGGCGTCTATAACCTGGCGGTCGGCAGTGAGCCGATCCTGATCGAGCCCGACGGCGACCTGGCCTCGCCGCTCTTGCCGGTGGCGCCGGCGGCATACGAGCCGAGGCCGTTGGTCGACATCCTCGGCGTTCAGCGCCGTCGCGGCGTCAATATTCTGACGATCAATCTCAACCCCGTCGAATACTCCGCCGACAGCGGCGTGCTGGCCTACTACGACTCGCTGACGCTGGACGTGAGGTTGGCCCCCGCCGCCGCGCTGCCCGAGGCCGATTTCGTTCGCTATCGACCCGATAACATTCGCCCCCTGGCCGACCAGGTCGACAACCCCGGCGCCCTGGACAGTTATGTCGCCGCGACGGCCGCCCCGCTCGGGCCGGTGGGCCTGACCGACCCGGCCGAGACGTTCGATTACGTCATCATCACCAGCGAAGCGATCGCCAACGCGACGGCCGACTATACGCTGGTCGACTTCGTCGCCCACAAGCAGGCGATGGGCCTCACGCCTACGATCGTTACCGTCGAGGATATCTACGGCGCCTACAGCGGCGTCGATCAGCCCGAGCAGATCCGCAACTTCATCCGCGACGCCTACAACAACTGGCAGACGGACTACGTCCTGCTTGCCGGCGACGTGGATGTCGTGCCCATCCGAAAGCTGTACATCAAGCATCCCTACTGGGATGCCGACGACAAACAGAACCTCATCCCATCGGACATGTACTACCAGTGTCTCGACGGCACGTACAATGATGACGGCGACAACTTTTGGGGCGAGGCCACCGACGGGATCGGCGGCATGGAGATCGACTTCCTGGCGGAGGTCTATGTCGGCCGGGCGTCCGCCGAAAACGCCGAGGAAATGGCCAACTGGGTCTACAAGACCATCACCCAGGAGACCGACATCGCCAGCGAGCACCGCTGGCGAGCGGCGTTTGTCGGCGAATGGATGGGCCACACCGGCGTCGGCAACTGGGCCAAGTACAAGATGGAGGAACTCCGCCTCGGCGCCGACACACACGGGTACACGACGGCCGGCTTCGCAGACGACCCCCGGTGGATCAGCGAGTATCCCGACGACACGCTTTACGCGCGCGACTACAACACCGCCGACGAGATCGACTCGATCGATCGCGTGCGCTTGCCTCAGTACGAAATCATCGACTTGATGAACAGCAACACCTACAGCGTCATCAACCACGCCGGCCACGCCGTCGCCGCGCGACTGATGAGGCTTGTCCGAAGCGACGTGGTCGCGCTGACAAATGACAACTTCTTCTTCATCTACTCCGGCTCGTGCAAGCCGGGCAAGCTGACCCACGATGCCATTGTCGAGGATTTCACCACCTCCACGCGTCATGCAGCCTACGCGGCCGTGCTCAACACCAGCTTCGGCTGGAGCTACCACGACGACACGACCCAGGGGCCCTCCCAGCACCTCGACCGCGAGTTCTGGGATGCGCTGTTCGGTGAGGGTATCACACAGTTGGGCGCCATGAACGCCGACAGCCACGAGGACAGCCTGGCCTACACGGGCTTGTTCGCTTTTCGCTGGGTGATCTTCTCGACGACGCTGTTCGGCGACCCGGCGCTGTCGATGACGTCCGACGCCCTGGTGCTGGGGGCGTATAACCAGGCGGTCCTCGCCTACGCCGACCAGCCGTTCGAGCTGGACCTGGTGGGTCGAAACGGCTCGGGGCCTTACACGTGGGCGCTCACCGGCGGCGCCCTGCCCGACGGGCTGGCGTTGGACCCAGCCACCGGCCGGGTCAGCGGGACACCGACGATTGCGGGTGATTACGACTTCTCCGTCGAACTGACCGACGCCACCGGGGCCGCCGCTATGGCCGCCTACACCCTTTCGGTCGCTGCGCCGCTTCAGATCGTCACGTCGGCCCTGCCGGCGGCGACCATCGACGCCGCCTACAACGTCGCGCTGGCCGGGGTAGGCGGGACGGGCCCCTACACGTGGCGTTACGTCGCGAGTTCTCTGCCGGACGGGTTGGACCTCGACGCCGCCGGCGCGCTGACGGGCACGCCGACGGAATCGGGCCAATGGACCATTCTCGCCGAGGTACGCGATGCGGGCGCGGCCCAGCAGGTCGACCGCCGCGAATTGACACTGGACGTGCTCGCTCCGCCGCCCGCGATTTCCGGACAGGTGTTTGATGACACGAATGCCAACGGCGCGCGCGACGTCGGCGAGGTCGGCCTGGACGGGTGGACCGTCCAGTTGATCGACCGCTCGAGCGGCGAGATCATCTCCGAGACCACCACCGCCAGTGATGACCTCGACCATAGCGGCGCAATCAATCCGCAGACCGAGACGGGCCTGTACGATTTCAACGGGTTCCAGCCGGGCCGCGTCGACGTGCGTTTACTCCCTCCGGCAGGTTGGACGTCCACGACCCCGCTGGCCGAGACGCGCGTCTTCGCTTTGCGGGGCCAGGGCGCGGAACTGTGGATCGACGAGATCGACCCCGACAACGGCGCCACCGTGAGCAGCTTCGGGGTAGCCGCACCGACCGCGTTTGTCGCCTTTCAGGGCCTGGCCGTCGGGCCAAACCGGTTGTACCTGATCGACAACGGCGATCTGACCGCGCAGGCGACGATCTTGGAAATCGATATGAACACCGGCGAGGTGCTCGATGTCGACACGGTCAACGCCCCGATCTCTCCGCCGGCGGTGCTGATGGGCATGGGCTACTTCGGCGGTCGACTGTACATCCAGTTCACACCGACCGAGGTGGTTGTCTGGGATCCGAACACCGATGCCATCGTGGACACGATGACCATCGACGTCAACATCATGGGCGGCTGGACGGGCGCAGAGGATCTGGGCCTGCTGCTGGCTGGGACAAACGCCGGTGAGATCGTCGCCATCGACCCGGCCACCGGCGCCGTCACGGGCATCCATCCGACGGGTCTGGGGACACTGATCGGCGGGTTGGCGTATCGCGACGGCGAACTTCTGGCGGCGCCGCTGGCCGACTTGGCCCACACGGTCTATCGTATCGACCCGGCCACTGGGGCGGTCCTCGGTTCGTTTACGCTGGACGGTAACGGGAACATAGCGGGCCTGGCCGGCGACGTTGTGCATCGGCTGGGTAGTCTGCTGCGGTACGAGCTGACGTGGGAGGACGTGGTCACCGGCGCTGATTTCGGCGTGATCGTCAGCGCCTCGGCGACGGGACAGGTGTTCTACGACGCCGACAACGACGGCCTTGGTGATGTGGACGAGGCCGGGCTCAGCGGCGTGACCGTCAAACTGCTCGACACGACCACCGGCGAGTTGGTCGCAACGACGACCAGCGCCGAGATGGACCTCGACGGTGACGGGGCGATCGACCCCGCCGCCGAGCGAGGCGTGTACCGTTTCGACGGCCTGCTGCCGGGCGCTTACGACGTCATCGTCTCACCCGGGGCCGGCCAGACACAGACAACCCCCAGCGGCGCAGGCGCCCACGCCATCGTCCTGGCCCCCGGGGACGCAGCTGCAGGGCTGGAGTTTGGCATCTATGGCGGGGCGGGGATGTCCTCAGCTAGCGGCCAGGTGTTCGGCGATGTCAACATCGACGGCAGCCGAGATGCCGGCGAGGCCGGTATCGATGGGCGAACGGTCGAGTTGGTGGACACCACCACCGGGCACGTCGTCGCATCGGCCGTGACGGCCAGTGTCGACCTCGACGGCAGCGGCGCCATCGACGCGGCGACCGAATCCGGCCTGTTCAACATCACACACGTTGCCCCCGGCGTTTATCAGCTGCGCCTGGGCGACGCGGCGCCGTGGACGCTGACCGACCCGGCCGGGCCGATACAACTGACCGTCACTGGCGACGAGGTCTTCGAGGGCCTGGCGTTCGGCGCCGCCAAGTTGAACGTGATTTCCGGCCAGGTGTTCGAGGACCCCGACGGGAGCGGCGTCCGAGGCGCCGGCGAGATCGGCCTGGACGGGCGAACGGTCGAACTGGTCGATGCCGCCACGGGCTTGATGGTCGCCACAGCCACGGCCTGGTTTGCCGACCTCAACGGCGACAACTGGATCGACCCCACCAGCGAGCGCGGGCTGTACACGTTCATGGTCACGCCCGGCGATTACGAGGTCCGCCAGGTGTTGCCCGACACGTGGCTGCAGTCGACGCCGGCCGACGCGGTATACGCACTCTCGCTGGCCTACGGCGATGCGGCCACGGGGCTACACTTTGGCAGCGCCCTTCCCTGTTGGATCATGGGCCAGGTCTATGCAGACCGCGACGGCGACGGCGTGTTCTGGTACCACGAGTACGGCCTGGATGGAATCACGATCGAACTGGTCAACAACGCCACCGGCCAGGTCGTCGCATCGGCCGTGACGGCCAGCGAGGACCAAGACGACAACGGCGTCATTGATCCGCTCTATGAATCGGGCTGGTACACGCTGGCGAATTTGCTGCCTGGCGATTACAGCGCGCGGGCCGTTCTTCCGGATGGCTGGTGGGCGAATACCCCCCAGGTCAGCGTGGCGCCGAAGGGGTTCGATTGGGTCAGGGACATCGACCTCGGCATATCGGCCCCGGTCCGAATCGCGGGGCAGCTATTCGATGACGCCGACGCCGACGGACAACGCGACGCAGGCGAGCTTGGCCTCAACGGCCGACTTGTCGAGTTGATCGACCCGGACACCGGTGACGTGCTGGCTGTGGCTGTCACCGGCGATGTCGACACCGACGGTGACGGCGTGATCGACCCGGTCACCGAGCGAGGCCAATACGAATTCACCGACCTGGCCGCCCACGAGTACGAAGTCCGGCAAGTCGTTCCCTTCGGGTGGCAGGAGACCGCCCCACTGAACACGTCACGCTTGTTCACCCTCACGGGCCTTGGCACGACGACACCCATCATCTCCGAAGTCGATCCGATCTCGGGGGTCCTGCGCAACTTCTTCTCCGCGCCGGGCCCGACCGAACTGCTGATCTTCCAGGGCCTGGCTGTCGGGTCGGACGTGCTGTACTACGTCGACTCGACCGGACCCGCAAGTGATGCCAACCTTTACGCGCTCAACGCCAATACGGGCGAGGTGATTTTCACCGACACGATCACCGCCGCGACCGGCGCCAATGTGGTCGGGGCCGCCTACCTCGATGCGGACCTCTATCTGCAATATCAGTCCAACGAGATCGTCGTATGGTCCGTGTCCGGCGGCTATATCGAGGATCGGTTCATGTTGGACCGCGCCGTCACCGCCCTGACGGCCAACGACGCCGCCGGCGTGCTGTACGGCATCGCCGAGGGCAACGCCATCGTTATCATCGACCCGACGGTCGGCGCGATCGTCGAGACAATCCCCCTGAGCGAGGAGATCGCCTACGTCGGCGGGCTGGCGTTCGTCAACGGCGAGTTGCTGGTATCGCCTCACATCGACGCAAAGAACATCGTCTACCGGGTCGACCCGGCCACCGGCGAGGTGCTCGGCTCGTTCCCGCTGCTGGACGGCCCGACGGTGGGGCTGGGCGGCGATGGGTCGCGCTACACACACCCGGACATATACCGCTTCGATCTGTTCTGGGGCGACGACGCCTTCGGTCAGGACTTCGGCAGCTACGCGCTGGGCGTTCTTGCCGGCGACACGAACGGTGACGACGTGATCGATGCCGAGGACATCGACGTGCTGTTTGCGAACTTCGGCGACGACCCGCCGGCGGAGTGCGACCTCGACGGCGACGGCGACGCTGACATCGACGACGTGGCCTTCCTGCTGCACCATATACTCGGCACGGAATTCGGAGACATCAACCTGGACGGCTATGTTGATGGGACGGACCTGGCGAACCTCAAGACCAACTTCGGCGATGCCGGCGCCGGCTGGGCGAGCGGAAACTTCAACGGCGACGCGGGCGCCGACGGCACCGATCTGGCGACGCTGCGGACCTACTTCGGTTTCATCGCCACACCTACCGCCCCCGCCCCTGTCCCGCCGACCGCCGAGCCGATGAATTTCGCTGGGGACCTCAGCCCCGCCGCCGCACCGCCGGCAGACCCGGACACGCTGACGGCTGACATTGGACCCGCCCCCCTCACGCTTCAGATTAAGGCCCACGCGCTTGTCGAAAACGTCGTGATCGCCTCGGCGCCGATCTCGCTGCTGCCGGCTGCGACCTCACGAGCAATCGATGACACACCGACGACGGTCTTCCAGGCCAGGACGGTCGAAACACCCATAGCTGCTGTCGTGATCGCGCCTCCGGCCCAGGTGACGGCGGCAATCACCGACGCCCTAGCCGGCCGCACGCTCGGCCGCAGCACACCGCAGGCAGCACCACCGTTGGGAGGGGCCCAGCGCGTGTCGATCCAAGCCGTCACGCCGCCAGCCAGTTCGGATATCCCTGCTGCACCGACGGTGACTGGCGGCGCAGCCGCTCTTCCGCAGACCCCACTTGGGGCCGCGCGCCTGGCCTATGGGCCGCCGCCGGCCCTGTCGGTCGAGTTGATCGACCTGTTGGCCGAAGCCGACCCCATCGCCCCCGCCCTGCCGGCCTAGGCGCATCGCCGCCACCATAGGCAATGGCGACTCTATTTGTCGTCACGCCGAAGGAACTTCACGCCGGCCTTGTCGGCCAGATGGTGCAGGCGGGCGAAGCACAAGGCGTACTCGGCCTCCTGGGCCATGTGCTCGCAGTAGCACGGCGTGTCGGCCGGCAGTTGGGCCAGGCGCTTGAGGTACGTGTCGTAGTCCATCACGCCGTCACCGATGTAGACCTCATCCAGCTTCAGGAACATGTGGGTGAAGTCTTCGCGGATGTCCTTCAGGTGCACGCTGGCGACCTTGTCGGCCAGCAGATCGAAGGTCCTGTTGATCAGCCCGGTCGTGTCGTAATAGTCCGCCTGGGCGACCATGTTCATCTGGTCGAGGTGCAACCCGAAGGACGGGTGGTCGACGCTGTCGATGAACTCGCGAATGTCCTCGGGCTGATAGAAGAACGTGTTGTGCCACGGCTCGATGGCGTACCGAACGTGTTTGAGGTCCATCCCGTCCAGGATGCGCAGGACGACCTCGCGGAACTCGGCCTTGGCGGCGTCGGTCTTCATATACGGATGCATCGCCAGCGAATGGTCCGACGGATCCCTGGTCCCCACCAGCGTCACCACGCAGTGGCAGCCCGTCGCATCGGCCTTGGGCAGCACGTCGCGAACCATGCCGATCCGCTCGGTCTGGGCGTCGGCATCGTCGATCATCAGGTTCGACCACACGCCGGTCTCGCCGACGACCATGCCCAGCTTGCGGGCCTTTTCGCCAAAGGCGGCGCAGTCGTCCAGGCTCAGCTCGCCCATGTTCCCTGGCGGGCCGATGGCCGACAGGCCGTGGACATCAAGCTTTTCGGCGAGGGCTTCCAGCCCGCCGATATCGGGTGTACCGAAAAATCCACCTAGTCTCATTTTGTGGCCTCCTTGAGGCTTTTGACGACGTGGTCAGGAATGTCGATTGTCACTTCGCGATCCTCGACCAGGCTGGTGACCTTGGCCTCGATCGTGTAGCAGTTGATGACGCTCTCAGCCAGCGGGATGCGGGGGGCGGCCTTGCCTTCGATGACGTCCAGGAAATTGGCGGTCTGATGGACGAAGGCGTTGTCGTTGGGCGTGAAGAAATTGTCCTGTCGCAAGTTGGCCCAGCCCACGGCGAACCGCCGCGTGATGTTCTGCTCGTGGAGGATCGTCCAGCCCACCGGCAGCGTCAGCACAGCCTTGCGGCCGGTGACTTCGACATCCTGCTTGAAGGCTGCGTGCTTGGAGCCCTCGATGTAGCCAACCACGCCGTTGTCGTACTCGAGCATGGAGTAGACGCGGTTGATGGTCTTGTACTTGTCGCTCATGCCGCCGTAGGTCCGGATGCGGGTGGGCACGCCGTCGGCGAGGAAACGGCAGCAGTTCACGCAGTAGCACGAGAAGTCGTAGGGAATGCCGCCCGCCCTCGCCGGGTCGCGGCGCCAGTTGCGGTTGGGGTCGTCGGCGTCTTCTTCCTCGCCGTCGAACTCGCTGAAGCACGCCCGCACCGCGTCGACCGGGCCGATCGAGCCGGCGTCGATCAACTCCTTCATCTTCCGCATGGCCGGGTGGTGGCGGTACATGAACCCTTCCATCAGATACGCCCCGGCCTTGGTGACCAGGTCGAAGACTTCAACAGCCTCCTGGCCGGTGACGGTCAGGGACTTTTCGCACAGGATGTTGGTCTGCCCGCCTTTGAGGGCGTCCTCGATCTGCTGACGATGCTGGTTGGGCCAGGTCGCCAGGACCACGCCGTCGAGATCCTCCTTAGCGAACATCTCGTTGTAGTCGGTGTAGGTGGTCGTGCAGCCATATTCGGCCGCCCACTCCTTCGCCCGGTCTTCGTGGACATCGCAGCAGGCGACGAACTGGGCCCGCCCGGGATTCTCCCGAACGCCGATGCCGTGGGCATGCGAAATGCCCCCGCAGCCAACCATACCCAATCGAACTTTCGCCATGACTCTGACTCCTTTTTATTGGTGATCCGCGAACGACGAAGCACTATATCCCCCCAGCCCGCCCTCGGCAACGGAAGCGTTAAGCATATTTCCGCCGACGAACCGGCCGCGGCCGTGACACACCATCGCCGCGTGCTGGAACGCGCGGTCACGGTCGAGTTTCACTCGGCCGCGTTGACGTTCGGCATCGAGAGGGTGCCCACTTATTGTGCTCGTTGCGGCCTTGCGGAAACGTTCTTTGCGCGGTAAACAGGCCCTTTCCACACGCCCCCGTCCGGCCGATCTGACAGGCCGAGCGGGGCAGCCTTAGCCAACGAAGGAAGGATGCACCATGAGAGGTCCCAAAGTCGTCGTGATCGGCGCGGGCAGCTTCTTCTTCGGCAAGCCCGTGATTAAGAAGATGGCCACCAGCCCCATCATGGCCGGCGGGACGCTGGCGCTGGTGGATACGAATCCTAAGGTGCTGCGAACCATGATGCGCCTGGCGAGGCGCATCTGCGGCCAGACCAAGAGCGGCGTGAAGGTCATCGGCGACGTCAACCGCAAGAAGGTCATGACCGATGCCGACTTCGTCGTCCTGACCTTCGCCAAAAAGAACGCCCACTACCGCGGCGTGGACACGCAGATCGCGCTGAAGCACGGCATCACCATGTGCAGCTCGGACACCATCGGGCCGGGCGGCATCTTCCGCGGTCTGCGCGAGGTGCCCCACGCCGTCGCGATGGCCAAGGACGCCGCCCGCCTGTGCCCCAACGCCTGGGTGATCAACTTCGTCAACCCCTCGACGGTCCTCGGCATGGCCCTGCGGCGGTTCGCGCCGGAGGTGCGGAGCTTCGCCCTCTGCGACGGCCACCACGAGCCCTACCACACCGCCGGCGTGTGCGTGGAGGCCGGCATCCTCAAGCGCGACCCGAAGGGCTGGTACGGCCTGCCCAAGGTGCCCGCCGACGTGGCCCGCAAGCTGGACGTGAGAATCGCGGGTGTGAACCACTTCACCTGGATCCTCGGCTTGCGTTACGACGGCAAGGACATGATGCCAACCCTTCGCCGCAACCTGGTCAAGCGCGTCGCCGAGGAGAAGAAAAACGCCGCCAAGGCCGGCTCGAAGTCACGGTTCAACGAGGCCTACACGCTGCAGATGTTCGACCTATTCGGCGTCTACCCCGACTGCATGGGCCACACCAAGGAATACGTGCCCTACTACCAGGGCCACGGCGTCAAGCCCATCAAGCCCGACATGCTCCACCCCTTCGACGCCGTCACGCGGCAAAAGGCCATGGACAAGGCGTGGGCCAAGACCGGGAAGTTCGCCTCCGGCAAGCTCTCCAAGGCCCAGTTCCTCAAGGACACCTCCGCCGACCACGCCTCGGACATTATCGAATCGATGTGGGGCGACCTGCGAAAGCCGTTCTTCATCAACACCACCAACGGCGGGGCCGTCACCAACCTGCCGGACGATGCGTTCCTGGAGCTTCGCTGCGACCTGGACATGCACGGCCCCCGGCCGCAACCGGTCGGCCCGATGCCGCGCGGCGTGCTGGGCATGCAGCATCTGGTCCTGGATGTGCATGAGATGACGGCCGAGGCCGCTATAACCGGCGACAAGGCCCTGCTTCGCCGGGCGATGCTGACCGACCCGCTGTGCAACAACATCGCCGACGCCGACGCCCTTATCAAAGACCTGCTGGCCGCCGAGAAGAGCGCCCTGCCGAGCTACTGGTACAAGAAGAGATAGGCTTGGGGCTTGAGGCCTGAGGCTTGAGGTACAGAACGGTTGGCGTCCCGATCGCTCTGGCGGCCGAATTGCGAATCGAGCCCGAATGAGTTCCGTCGACACCAAGACGCCCGGGGCATTGAAGCGGTCGGTGAAACTGCTGACGCTGAGCGCTTGCATGTATGTCGCCTACGCCGCTTGCATCGGCAGTCCGGTGACGATGAAGTTCTTCCTCCACCTCGGGGCCAACGACCTACACATCGCACTGCTGGGCGGTCTGCCCACGGTGATGCTGTCGATGTTCTTCGCCGGGGCGCTGCTGGCCAACCGGCTGACCCGTCGCAAGCCGGCGTTTTTCTGGCTATTCATCCCCAGCCGACTGCTCTACCTGCCGGTCGCCTTCATCCCGCTGATCTTCCCCGATGCGCCAACCGACTGGGTCCTGGGCGCCATCATCGTGATGATCTCCGTGCATTGGGCGCTGAGCAACACCGGCGAGACACTCTTCCAGTCGTGGCTGGCCGACCTGATCCCGCACCGAATCCTCAATCGCTACCTGGGCGGGCGCCAGGTGTGGATGTCCCTGACCAGCGTGGCCAGTCTCCTGGCCATCAGCGCCTTCGTCTACCTGTCGGATCAACCCGTAACGGTCAAGTTCCCCATCCTGGTCACCGTCGGAGTCGCGATGGGGCTGGCCGACATCCTTCTGTTCCTCGGCATCCGCGAGCCGCCGCACATCGCCGTGCGCGACCGACACCCGCTGAGCCTGCTGATCGAACCGATCCGCCACCGCGACTACCGAACGTTTCTGCGCTTCATGTGCGTATGGCGCGTCGGGTTGCTACTGATCGGGGCGTTCGCCTATTACTACATGCTCAAGGTATTGCACGTCCGGCTGGTGCACCTGATCCTACTCCAATGCCTGCTGCTGGGCGTTCGGGCCGCCTCAGCCAAGACATGGGGGCGATTGGCCGACAAGCACGGACACCGGCCCATCCTCACGATCTGCGTCGCGCTCAAGCCGATCTACGCAATGAGCTTCTTCGTCATGACGCCCGACAATGCGGTGTGGGTACTCCTGCCGATCATGATGCTGGACGGGGTGGTCAACAGCGGGCTATCCGTCGCCACCGAGGGCTACAGCATGAAGATGGCCCCCAAGGAGAACCGCTCGATGTTCCTGGCCGCGGCCAGCGGGCTGACCGGCATCTGCGCCGGCTCGGCCGCGATCGCAGCCGGGGTGCTGCTCAAGGGCCTCGGCGATTGGACCATCGATCTGTACGGCCGAACGTGGACCAAGTACCACCTGGTCTTCGGGGCCTCGCTGATCATACGAATCGGCTGCGTCTTCCTCATCCGCACCGTTCGCGAGCCCGGCCGCTCCCGCGCCCGCGGGATGCTGGCCGACGTGTTCGGCAGAAGCCAGGAAGACCCACCGCCCCTGCCGCCGGGCTACTAGAGCCCAAAGGGCTCACATGAATCAGCCTGGGGCGAAGCCCCAGGAACACGAGACAACCCCATCGGCTAGCCCTGTAGGGGCGTTATGAGATGGACACGGATATCCCATTGCGCCCCTACAGGGCTTCGGTCATGCTGGGGACCCGAGTACCCAGGGCTTCGCCCTGGGCTGATACATACGAGGCCGTTGGCCTCTCAGCTGCCGGCACTGGCCTGTAGCCTGCCAGCCTGCTAGCATAGGCTGATCGGGTAAATGGAGAACGCATCATGAAAGCAGGAGCAGCCGAACGAGATGTCACCCCCCCGGTGGGGACCGTGATCAACCATCCGCCGCGTGAGAGCGTTGGCGTGCACGACCCGCTGTTCGTGCGGGCCTTGCTGCTGGACGATGAGGCCGGCACGACGGTGGGCATTCTGTGTTGCGACCTGATCGGAGCGGGCTTTGAAGTGGCTGAGGAAGTGGGCGAGCGGCTTCGGGCCCAGCTGGGCATTCAGCATCTGCTGCTGAACTGTTCCCATCCGCATTCGTCGGTCGGGCTGGGACCCCGCAGCTGCGAAGGCAACGAGATCACGGACGCCGCCAAATGGAACGACGGCGTGCACGACGCCATCATGGAAATGTTCACCGAGGCCCGCGACTCGGCCGTGGCGGTGACGCTCAAGGCCGGGCGCGCGCCGGCGCAAGTGGGTTTCAACCGTCGCATCGTCAAGGACGACGGCTTCGCCACCATGGGCCCAAACCGCGATGCCCCCGCCGTCCCGTGGGTCAACGTGCTTGTGGCTGAGGCGGTCGATTCGGGCAAGCCCGTGGCGATGATCTTCCAACACACGGCCCATCCGGTGATCGTGCCGGATACGAGTTGCCTGATCAGCGCCGACTATCCCGGGGCGGCTGTGGCGCGGATTCACGAAGAACTGGGCGACGATGTGGTCGCGCTGTTCGGCCAGGGCTGTTGCGGCAATATCAACGGTTTCCCGCTGCGGACCACGCACGAAAACGCCGACAAGGCCGGTCGCGAACTCGGCGAGGCCGCCCTGAAGGCCGTGGCGGAAGCCGTGCCGATCAAGGCCGATAAGATCGAGTTCCGAGTCGCCCACTCCACACTGCCCGCCCACGAGTTGCCAACGATGGAGCTCTGGCAGCAGGTCGTCGACCACCTGACGGCCGCCTACGAGAAGCACGACAACCCGTGGCTTCCCGAGGACGTCTATCGCGGCCGAATGAAGGGCTTCGAGGACCTCAAAGCCGTCATCGAGCGCGGCGAAGAGCCGCCGCCGTGGCGGATGGACGTCTATGCCCTCATGCTCGGCAGCGAGTGGTGCCTGATCGCCATGCCGAATGAGATGTTCTGCCAGTACGAGTTGTGGGTGGATGAAGCCGCCCCCTTCGACCGCACCATGACGTTCGGCTACACCAACGGCGGGGCCGGCTACGTCGGCGTCGACGAAGCGTGGGCCATGGGCGAGCGCGGAGGCTACGAGGCCGCCTGCCTGCCGAACTGGGGCGGGCACGGCACATGCAC
>DRGC01000019.1 GCA_011050235.1 Phycisphaerae bacterium
GGCGGTCGAATCCACCGGCCCGGCCAGCGGCGCCAGCCGGTCCAGGCAGATCAGGTCGACGACGCCCCGCTCGCCCAGCCGCCGATGGAGGTCCTCGACGATTGTCTGCACATCCGACCATCGCTCGGCCAGCAGATACTGATCGGCCCCGGCGAGGGCGGCCTCGATCACGCCGGCATGGTCTACGTCCGTTTCGATCACGTCGCCCAACATGCCGCGAACACCCGACAGCGCCCCGCTGCGAGCGGCGGCCAGCACCTCTCGCGTGCCGGCGCTGACGCCTTCGAGGTGGACCAGCATCTCCTGGAGGGTCTCAATCCGGCTGAGCAGGCCGCTGCGCTGCTCGCGGCAGGCCGTCAGATCTGTCTGCAGGGCCTGGGCCTTGTCGTCGGTCTCACCCGTCTCGCGGCGGGTATCGTCCAGACGCCGTTGCGAATCGGCCAGGATGTCCCGAACGTCGGTGAGCTTCGCTTCGTCGGCCGAGCGGCCGGCCAGCAGGCCGTCCAGTGTTTCGGTGATCTCCTTGGCCCGCCCGGCAAGACGGGTGTGCTGGCTGTGCAGATTCTCACGCCGCACGGCGGAGGTCTGAACGTCGCTGTGCAGTTGGGCCGTCCGGCGGAGCAGATCGATCGTGCCGTCCTGCTCGTCCTGGAGTTGGCTTTCGAGCTGGACCATCGCCCGCTCGCCCGCCGAGACCTGCTCGTGGGCCCCCTCGTAGCGCTGGTCCAGAGCGGCGACTTCGGCGTCGCACTCGTAGAGGCGTTTCTGCCGCTCGGCGGCCTGGCGAACCACGTCGGCAAGCTTGGCCTCGAGTTCTTCGCACCGCCGCGACGCGGCGATGAGGTGTTCGGTCAACTCGGCCACGCGCGCGACCAGCATGTCCTGGCGCTGGACGGCGACATGGCGGCGGCTGTCGGTCGCCGACAGCTGGCCCTGCAGGTCGCCGGATGTCTTCTGCAGATCGGCGGCCTCGACCTGTGTGCTGCGGTGAGCGGCCTCAAGCTGGTTCAGCTCAGCCGACAGTTGCGTCAGATGGTCGTTGGCGGCATCCAGACGCGTTTGCAGCTCCGTCCGCTGCTGCGACAGCCGGTGATAGTTCGCCAGGTAGTGGAGGCCCTTGAGCTCCTTGAGGCGATCGGTGTGCGTCTGGTGGCTGCGGGCCCGGCCGGCCTGGAGTTTGACCGACCGCAGGCGTTTCTCGACCTCGCCGAGGATGTCGTTGACGCGGAAGAGGTCCTGGTCGACGCGTTCGAGCTTTCGCAGGGCCTCTTTCTTGCGGGCCTTGTATTTGCTGATCCCGGCGGCCTCATCGAAGATCCCCCGCCGGTCCTGGGTCGAGGCGTTGAGGAACATCTCCACGCGGCCCTGCTCGATGACGCTGTAGGCATCGACGCCGATACCGGTGTCCATGAACATATCGCGGACGTCGCGGAGGCGGCAGAGAACGTTGTTGATGAGATACTCGCTGTGCCCGCCGCGGTACAAACGGCGCGTCACCGAGACAAGATCCCCGTCGAGCCGCTGGCGGTCGATGTTGGGCGTCAGCGCGCCTTCGACATCCGCGAACACGAGCGTCACTTCGGCCGCCCCGCTGGCTCGTCGCGTGGCCGAGCCGTTGAAGATCACGTCCATCATCTCGGCGCCGCGGAGGCTCTTGGCGGACTGCTCGCCCAGGACCCATTTTATGGCGTCGACGATGTTGCTTTTGCCGCACCCGTTGGGCCCCACGATGCAGGTGATGTCGTCGTGGAACTCAAGCTCCGTCCGGTCGGCAAAGCTCTTGAACCCCGAAAGGATTAATCTTCGTAGCTTCATGCCTGGCAGGTCGCCTCACAAACAAACTCAGCCGCAGACTCGCCGCGGCCGGCCCGGGGGCATTTTGTCAATGGCGGACGCTCGAAAAACGGTTAAGCCTCATGGTCGCCAACATGCTACGGATAGGGCCGGGCCCTGTCAAGTGCCCGACATGTTGTAGGTTTCGGCTTCCTTGATCCTCTTGAGAAGCTCGTGCTCCGCCGGGGCCGGCTCGAGAATGAACTTCGCCGGGACATGGCCCTGCTCGCACAGGCGATAGAGGACGGCCACGATCTGCCCATAGGTTAGGCCGAGCGCGTGGACCTTCCTGTCGATGCCTCGTTGAGGTTTGCCGCCAAGCGTCTGGATCAGCTCGGCCAACTCGAACGACACCTTCAACGTATCGCTGATGCGGTCGCTGCCCGGCAGACGGCGCCAGACATCCAGCGCATCGCTGCCCTCCCGGGCGTTGACCGTCACCAGATCGTCGGGCATGTTGAAGAACACGGGTCTGGCGATCGCCAGATCGTCGCCGAATAACACGATCCTCGGGTCCTGGGTCCGCGTGGCGAAAATCATGGGCCGACGGCTGCTTGGCACAATGTCGACGTGGAACTGGCCGTCAACACTGATCGTCAGCACGCTTGCGCTGCGCCGCCTTGTCAAGGCGCGGTAGGCGGCCACACGGACCATGTCGTTGTCCCTGTCCAACAGCTCTCGCAGCGTCAGATCGGCCCGCACGATTCCTTTGATATCGCCCATGACCTCGATGGCAGCCAGTTGCAGGGGATCGCCTTGAGAGCCGGCGAAACGCCTGATGGTGTCATCAGCCAGCCGGTCGCCGAGACGAACGCCCGTCCGGGCCGCATAGAACGCCGCCGGCGCGACGGGCGCATCGTACAGGGCGCCGAGAACAGGGAGCACCTTTCGCCCGTGGGCCTCCAGGACCATGGCCAGAGACTCGTGGGCGGCGTCGGGCTTCTGCATTTCGGCCAAGAGCTTGCGCGCGTGGACCTCCCAGGCGCGAGGCCCGGTGCGCATGGGTAGGTGCATCACCAACGCCAGAAAATGCGCCTGATCGCCGCCGACTTCCCGAGGAATGGTCAACTCCGTCACGGAAGCGTTCTTGGCCCGCGCCACTCGGTCGACTCCCGGAAACCGCGCGTTGATAAGATGCTGAATCTGATCCGACCGCGCGAAGTCCGCGCGGTACAACTGCAGGCTGACTTTTCGCCGCCGGGAGGTGACGCCGCCGCCGACGATCACGGCCTGGCGAAGCTTGGCCGCCTGTTGGCGATCGGTTGGATCGATGAACGGGTTCACCATCACCGGCCCACCGGCGATCGCCCAGATCTTCGACCCCTGCCCGGGCTGCATGTTGCCGACATCCAGATGCATCTCGGTCGGCACAAGAATGCCTCCGTCCAGGCTGCGCGTCCCGGTGGCCGACAAGGCCGTCACCATCACGTCGAATCGACTGTCCTGCGATGCCGCCGGCGGAATGGACCCACGCACCCGCACCACGGCTGTGTCAAGGTCCTGAAGCACCCGCGACGGCGCGACCTCGGCCAGGCCCCACCCACGAAAACGCTCACGGTTCTTCAGCAAATACTGGATCAAGTACCTACGCACATGTTGAGGAATCTCTTTTGACCCGTTGCCGCCCAGCCCCACCACCAAGCCATAGCCCTGAACCGGCAGGCGGCTCCGTCCGCCCAACGCGGCGTACTCGCCCAAGGTGCCTGCGATGTGCAGTGGCAGCTTAGGTGGTTCAGCCTGCTCCTTCGCCTTGTCCTTGTCGCTTGGATTCAGCGCGAAGGGCTCACAGCCGGCCAGCCCTCCGGCAAGCACGAGAATCACGATCACACGAACGGCAAATCCATTGCCCATGGCATATTTCATCCTTGAAATTGTTATCGGACCTTGTGACGTTCCAGCCTGAGTCTTTTTCCCCCGCCCCACACCCGATGCATCCGCTGACCACACGCAGGATCAGTCATAGACCGGTAGGCCCTCGGGCTCATCTTCGATCGGGCCGGAAGGCGTCTCCGGTTCGCTGCTGCCGACGATTCGTTCGGCTTCTTCGAGCGAGGGAACGACGAGCTTCTGGCCGGGCTGAAGCTGGGTCGGGTCGACATCCGGATTGGCCTGGGCGATCGCCGGGTACAGGCTGCCCTTGTTGTACATTTTCTTGGCCACGTCCCAAAAACCTTTGTCGCCGGATAGAACCGTGTAGATGCGGCGCCCGGCTTCGTCGATCTCAGACGCCGGTCGCGTCCCTTCGGTCGATGGGCGGGTGGCCGAATCCTTCTTGGGCGGAATCACCAAGATCTGCCCGGCGCGGAGCAGGTTGGGGTCGATGTCCTTGTTGGCGTTGGCGATGATGGGCCAGAACCGTCCGTCGCCGTAGAGCTTCTCGGCGATGCCCCAGTACCCGCCGCTATCGCCCGCCTGAATGGTGTAGGTCGTCGAATCGGGCGGCGCCTCGGCCAGCTTGCGGCGACGAATCTCTTCGGCGGACGGCTTGGTGGGAAGGGACGGAATCTTCAGCTTCTGGCCGGGCCGCAACATGGTCGACTCGACACCGGGGTTGGCTCGGGCGATCAGCGTGCCGTACTTGCCTTTCCCGTAGACCTTCACGGCGATGCCCCAGAACCCGCGATCCCCGTCAACAACCGTATACGTTGTTGCCGGCTGTGTGGGCGGCGTGCGCCCGGAGGCAACGCCCACGGGTCGACCTTCACCGCCCGATGGGGGGCCTGTCCCGCTGCCGCCGCCGCTCGGCGGGTCGCTGGTCCCTGCGTCGAGGCCCGGGCCCGTGTCCGTGTAACTGGCGTCGCTGCCGAGGCCCCCCGGCAAGCGCGCCGTGCCGCGAACGTCCTCGGCGGTTTCCGTGTCAATGGGGGCCGCCCCGCCTGCAGCTTCCGGACCGGGTCCCGGGTCGATGCCGGGACCGGCGCCGGGGTCTGCGCGGCGATCGTCACCGGTGACGCCGCGAATGCGAGGCGTAACCGTCTCGGTTTCAAAGCCGGTGGGGCCCACCGGACCGAGGCCGCCCGCATCCGCCTCGGTGTCGGACTCGGCGCCTTCCGGGCCGCCGTCCAACGGATCGGCTTGATCGACCTGGTCATTCAGTTGCAGCCCGATGCTAGTATCCCCGCCCGGTTGGGGAGTTGGTGTCGAATCAGCGCGAGTAGCAAACCAAATAAGGGCGCCCACTAAGACCAACCCACCCACAACGATTCCCATTTTCACATCTTGTCGCATGGTAGAAGGCTCCTCGGCCAGCCCGTAGGCGGCTCGGTAGCGCCTGGATCTCTAATCGGGAGATTATAAGCGAAATTAGCCAACTGCAGGCAACTGAAAAAAGGCTGAAAATCTGCTCCGCTCAATCACTGCCCACCAGGTCGGCTGTGTCCCGCGCGATCATCAACTCCTCGTTGGTGGGAATAATCCACACCGGCAGGCGACAGCCATCGGCCGTGATCGGGCCCGCTCTGCCGGCGGCGGCTTCATTGCGATCGGCGTCGAAAACCGCTCCCAGTGACGCCAACTGGCGGCAGATCGCCTCGCGAACGGGCAGCGCATTCTCACCGATGCCGCCTGTCAGCACAACCGCGTCCACGCTCGGCAGCAGCGTGGTGTACGCGCCGATGTACTTGCCCACGCGGCGGCAGAACATATCGACAGCCAAGGCGGCCTTGGCGTCGCCGTCGGCCCGGGCAGCCAGCAGATCGCGCATGTCGTTGCCGATCCCGCTGACGCCCAGCAGGCCGGACTCCTTGTTGAGCGCCCGCTCGACATCCTCGATGCTCAACCCCCGCGAGACCATAAAGGGGATGATGGCCGGATCGATGTCGCCGCTGCGCGTGCCCATGACCAGCCCCTCCAGCGGCGTCATGCCCATCGAATGGTCCACCGCCACCCCGGCGGCGACGGCCGTCATCGAGCAGCCGTTGCCCAGGTGGCACGTGATCAGGTTGACCTCGTCGACTCGCTTGCCCAGCAGCGCCGCCGCCTGGAGCGTGACGTAGCGATGGCTCGTGCCGTGGAACCCGTAGCGGCGGACCTTGTGTTGGGTGTACCACTCGGTGGGCACGGCGTAGCGATAGGCCGCCGGCGGCAGCGTCGCCAGAAAGGCCGTGTCGAACACCGCCACGTGGGCCGCGCCGCTGATGGCCGCCATGGCCCCCTCGATGCCGGCCAGGTTCGGCGGGTTGTGCAGCGGCGCCAACGGGATGTTCTGACGAATCACATCGCACAGCGCCTCGTCGATGCGGCGCGACGCGGTGACCGTCTCGCCGCCGTGGACGACCCGATGGCCGACGCCGTCAATCTCGTCGACGCTCTTCAAGACTCCCAACTCGGCGTCACACAGGACGTCCAGAATGAGGCGCACCCCCGCGGCGTGGTCAGCGACGTCCACCTGGCGCTCCACCGTCCGCTCGCCGGTGGCATGCTCCAGATTGGGCTCGCCGCCGCCAATGCGCTCGACAATGCCCTTGGCCAACACCGACTCGTCGGTCATGTCGAAAAGCTGATACTTGATCGAACTGCTGCCGCAGTTGATGACAAAGATCTTCATCAGGCCTCAGGGGAGCTTGGGCTGAAACAAGCCTTTTAGGTACCCATTCGATGCATGTCAAGCGGCAGCGCCATATGAGGACAGTGCGCCTATAACTCCACGACTCCTGCTACCAGCTTGTAGCATCTTCTCGGGAGAGACTCATTGTCCGGTTGCCATGGCCCCGCTAAGCTGATTGTCAGGAGGCACTCCTTGCCGATCGCCTCCCCTTGTTCCAGGCGTCTGCAAGCGACGGGGTCGGTGAGCCCAAGATCCAAGTTGCTACCAAGACCGTCCTTGAACTTGGCCCGCCAGCGTCTTTGGTCGCGAGGATTCCGCTCGAACGTGATGTCACCGATTCGAACCAACTGCAGGGACTTCCATTCTGATGGTGGAAAGGCCTCCAAATGGACCGGGGACACGTACTTCAGACCGTTGTGCAAGATGACTCCGTCATTCTCGCAGTACTTCAGGACGTCTTGTGCCTCCAGACGTCCCTCAATGCGCCAACGCCCCTCGCTCATCAATCTGTTCTCGCGTTGATACTTGTCTTGCAGAGAGTGGTCTTGTAGGGGAACTTCGACGATGTCCAAGATCGCAAGCTCCCGCCCATCAATGCAAACCGTCTGACAAGAGATGCTGCCCCCCGGCTCCGGAACAGGGCGGACCCACAAGTCCGTTGACAGGTCAATGCCCGCCACACAACGCTCATCCTCCCGCCAGGAGTTCGCCAGGCAGACTAGTCGAGCCACGGTAATCCCCTACAAGTGCCGAATGGTCACGTCGTCCCAGCAGCGGCTTAGATGTTCTGCCAGTAATCGTCGATGACACTTAGCCGGCTCAGCTTCGCTGCACAGCAAGCACGCATGATCGAATTGCGCTGGGGTGCCACTGTCCTCGGGTCGGCGTTCCCGAAGCAGGTCCTGGAAGCGTTCTTCATACTCCGGCCAGTCGATCCGCTTCTTCTTGTAGTCGTCGAGTATTTCCTTCGACGGCGCCAAATCAGGCCGGTGCATATACTCGATGGCAGCGATCTCGCGCAAGAAGAACTCAAGGTCTCGCTTTTTCGTGAAACCAGCTAGCTGAGAGACGTTATTCAAACGAACATCAATGACCCGTCTCACGCCCGCTTGCCTGAGCAAATGGAAGAACTCCTCGGCAGACTTCCCCGCGAATCCCATCGTGAACAGCGAAGTCTCAGCGATCGGCAAGGCTCTTCCCTCCTGGCACAGAGACCTCTTGTCTTCGATAGGCGATCTCTTTCCCCCTTTGATGATACGCCTGCTCAAGCAGTTCTTCATCATTTGCGGACGCATCGAAAAGCGTCGGGCCGCCTACTGTTCTGACCACCAAGCGATGATCTGTCTCGCTACCGTCTTCAACAACCCCATCAGACAGTATGTTCTTGACACACACGCCTCGACCGCAAAGGGCGCGGGCCACAAGGATAACACGATGACAATCGATGGGCTCTTTCTCTGCGCACAAGAGAGCGATTCGGTATTCCGTCATTCCATGCCGGAGCCGTTCAATTCCTCGCGTGAACGCTGGAAGGCAAACCACCTTCTCGAAGTCTACCTGTCCGTCTTCATAGCATTCTGTTTCCACTCGCCGGGCGCCTAACTCCTCGCCCAGGAAGACGTACCTGACCCCCTCTCGCTTGAGGGTCGCCTCCAAAAAATCACGATTGAAATGCGACGTTCGGCTCCGCGGAACAGAACGGACGTCCGCGACCGCGGTAATATCGTTCGCGTGCAGTAAGCCAAGGAACTGCATCATCGAAAGGTTCGAATGTCCAATCGTGTACACTGTCGGCCTATCGGCCATCTTCAATGCCCTCATCTGAACTGACCACAGCCTACTATATACTAGCATAACAGAAGATCGACTTCCACTATCGTAGCCCGAAGCTTGGCCTGTCTGTCCGCATACCCAAAGGTTACACGCTTCAAGCCATGGTGCATCATCCCGCCAGCAAGTAGCCCGGACGATGAAGCCCAGGACAAGCCGTTACAGCCTTGACGCCGAGCCGATCAGGCCCGAGGCTACGGACCTCGATTCCCATCGCCACGAAAGGAGTGCTCCCATGCCCGTCAAGCTCAACCCCACCTGGCCCGTTCTGAAGACTTACGACGCCGAGCACCTTCGTCGCATCGCCCTGCCGTTGGGCGGGATCGGCACGGGCACGGTCAGCCTCGGCGGGCGCGGCGACCTGCGCGATTGGGAGATCGCCAATCAGCCCAACAAGGGACCCCGTTCGACCGGGAACATCGCCATGGGACGGTTCGAGACGGCCACCTTCGCCGTCTGGGCCCAGCCGACCGGAAGAGACGCGGTCGCCAAGATCCTCGAAGGCCCCATCGACTCGGCCGACTACGAAGGCCAGAGCGGCTGTGCGGTTGACAAACACGGCATGCCGCGGTTCCGCAATTGCTCCTTCGCGGCGGCCTACCCGCTGGGGCAAGTCCTGCTGAACGACCCGGACTTCCCGCTGGACGTGCGGCTGGAGGCTTTCAACCCGCTGGTCCCGCCCGACGCCGATGCCAGCGGCATCCCCGTGGCCGTCCTGCGCTACGTGCTGATCAATAAGACCAACCGCGCCGTCAAGGCCTCCGTGCTCGGCTCGGTCCCCAACGCGATCGGGCAGCGGCTCAATCAGGAGTTCGACCGCGCCGGCAGCGCGATCCGCTTCCGTAAGGACGGCCGACTGCGCGGGCTGATCCTCAGCAACAACCGACTGTGCAAGACGGCCGAGGAAAACGGACAGATCGCCCTGGTCAGCCCCACGCCGGGCGCGGTGACCTACTGGCGCGATTGGCCCGCCGAGCAAAGCATGTGGAGCACGGGCTGGCTGCGGCTGTGGGATGATTTTTCCGACGACGGCAAGCTGGACCCCGTCCGCGGCCACGGGCGCGAGCTGATGCAGGGGTTCATGACGGTCGGCGTGAGCGTCCCGCCGCGCAGCGAAAAGGAGGTCACGTTCCTGCTGACGTGGCACTTCCCAAACCGCTATAGCTGGTCGCCGGGCAAGGCCGTCGCCTGCTGCGACAAAGGCGACTACATCGGCAACTACTACACCACCCAATACCGCAGCGCCTGGGACGTCGCCCGCAAGATCGCGCCGAAACTGGCCAAGCTGGAGGCCGACACGGTTCGGTTCGTGGGGGCGATGGTCAACAGCGACCTGCCGCTGGCGATGCGGGATGCGGCGCTGTCGAACATCTCCGTGCTGCGAACCGAGACCAGCCTCCGCACGCCCGATGGGCGATTCTTCGGCTTCGAGGGGTGCTGCGAGACGAACGGGTGCTGTCACGGCTCGTGCACGCACGTGTGGAACTACGAGCACACCACACCGTTTCTCTTCGGGCCGCTCGCCCGGACCATGCGAGAGGTCGAGTTCGCCCACGCCACCGAGGCGTCGGGCTTCATGCACTTCCGCGTCTATCTGCCGCTGAACCGTTCGAAGAAGTACCGCTACGCCGCCGCCGACGGGCAGATGGGCTGCATCATGAAGATGTACCGCGAGTGGCAGCTCTCCGGCGACGACAAGATGCTCAAGAAGCTCTGGCCGAACGTGAAGAGGGCGCTGGCCTTCGCGTGGAAAAAGAACGGCTGGGATTCCGACGGCGACGGCGTGATGGAAGGCTGCCAGCACAACACGTTCGACGTCGAGTGGTACGGGCCCAACCCGCTGATGCAGTGTTGGTACTTGGGCGCGTTGCGGGCGGGGGAGGAGATGGCCCGCACCATAGGCGATGAGCGATTCGCCGCCGCCTGCCGCAAGCGGTTCGAGTTCGGCAGCCAATGGATGGACAAGCACCTGTTCAACGGCGAGTACTACGAGCAGCACATCCAGCCGCGAAAGATGGACCAGATCATCAAGGGTCTTCGCGGCGGCATGGGCGGCGACACCCCGGAAAAGCCCGCCTTCCAGCTCGGCAGCGGGTGCCTGGCCGACCAACTCCTGGGCCAGGCGACGGCCAACGTGTGCGGCCTGGGCCCCCTGCTCAAGCCCGCCAACATCCGCAAGACGCTGCGGAGCATCATGAAGTACAACTGGCGCGACGGCGTGTGGAACCACGCCAACCACGCCCGATCGTACGTCATCGGCGACGAGCAGGCGCTCATGTGCGGCAGCTTCCCGCGCGGCGGCCGGCCGGAGGTGCCGTTCGCCTTCACGGCCGAGGCGTGGACCGGCATCGAATACACCGCTGCCGCCGGCATGTTGGCCGAGGGCCAGCGCGGGCCCGCGCTGCAGATCATCCGCGCCATCCGCGACCGCCATAACGGGAAGAACCGCAACCCGTTCAACGAGGCTGAGTGCGGCTACCACTACGCCCGCAGCATGGCCAGCTACGGCACGCTGATCGCCTACACGGGCTTTCACTACTCCGCCGTCGAAAAGGCCATGACCTTCGCCGCCGCCAACCGCGCCAAGCCCACCCAATGGTTCTGGGCCTCCGGCGACGCCTACGGCACCGTCACGCAGAAACGCTCGGGAACCACCGGCAGAAAGATCGCCGTCGACCTGAAGGTCCTAAGCGGCAGCGTCGCCCTCAAGACACTCAAGCTCAAAGGCCACGGCTGCGCCCCCCTACCCCGCCCGCGCATCCTGAAGGCGGGCCAGTCCCTGCGAGTAAGCGTCGGCAAGAACTAGATAGACATGGGTGCCACGCTTCCACTTGTGGAAGCGTGCGAAGGCATCTCGAAGAACACGCTTCCACAAGTGGAAGCGTGGCACCCAATACAGTCGCTACTGGCTAGCGCTGGAAATTGAGGATTGTCCTTCACTCACGCAGGCCCTACAGTCCTGACATAACAGCCGAAAGGGGCGTCTATGCAATCGGGTGATACTTTGCGCGAGCGTCTGAAGGAAGGCGGCATGGGTCGCCGCATGTCCTCTATCGGGCTTTTGCTCCTGTGCATCAGCTTCTTCCTGCCGTTCCCACCCATCTATCCGCCCAGAGTTTACCGCCACGTGGACCCCGTCACCGGAGCCGTGACGATAACCATATGCCACCCCTGGCCGTCACAGGAGAGGACCTACATGTCACCGGCGGCCGTAGCTTTTGGCGAATATCACACGGTCGACTCTTTCTGCAGATTGTTCCTGCTCTTCGTAGTTGGTTTTCAGGCAGGTCTGCTGTACCTGCTTGCTCTGGTCATACGACGTAGCGGGCCCCGTCGCTTTCTGAAGGGGAGTCTGTGGGTCATCTGTGCGGTGTTTCTGCTCTGTCTTGCCGTATGGGCAGCCTTCGCTTCTTCCAATACCCTCGCGCAGTATGCCTACGGACAGGGGGCCACCGGGACACCTCATGAGGAGGCCAATCTGACGGTCTGGGGAGACCCAGCCCTGATACTCTTGGCCATCCCCTTAGTCGCGGCCTTTGGATGTGGCGCAATCCTCTTCGCTCGACGCCCACTGCGACAGCCGCTCGGGGTCTTCCTGTTTGGACTGGTCAACCTGCCCTTGTTCATCCTCGTCCATTTCATTGTCGATGACTTCCGCCCTCACGTCGGACCGTTCGTGTCCGTTTCAGGCCTAGCACTGATCGCCATCGGCGGTCTGTGGGAGGCGATCGCCGCTTCCCGAGCCTGCAGGGCTGAAAGTCTGCCGACCCCACATCCCTAGAGGGATCCGCGCGGCGGATTTCCTAATCCGCCGCGTTCGTGTAAGGTAATCTCAGCCCGGCCGGTCCGGAGATCCGCCGCGCAGCAGCTAGTAGGGCGTGTCCCGATGGATCGGGACACGCGGAACGAACACCATGTACCCGCGTGCAACAAGTTGCACGCCCTACCGAGATTGGCGTTTAGAAAGATGGAAATGACAGACGTTCAGTTTGATTCGATCGCTGCGGCCCTGGCTGGACCGACCAGCAAGTTGTTCTGGGTTGAATATGCCGACGGCAAGGCTACGTGTGGGCATGCGGATAGCTTGTATGCCGAGAAGATTCCCGATCAGTACCTGATGTTCGACGTCTGCAACAACAAGGTGCTGGCCAATCTTGAACTCAACGGCACGGTCAAGCACTTCGCCACCTATCGCGGCTGTTACCCATCCGACCCGATGGGGCCGGGCATATGGTGGTACAAGGATTTCACGCAGAGCGGGCCGTTTTCCTTCGCCCTCGAGATCGCGGGCCAGCGCTACGACCTGGCTGAGGTCGACTGGCCGCTTCGGATGTCGCTGCTGGACAATATCCTGCCGCTGGTCCGGCTGGCCGGGCCGGGCGTGGCGGTCAAGCTGATCGCATTCGCGCCGATCTCAGCCGATGGCGCCGACC
Source organism: Phycisphaerae bacterium (assembly GCA_011050235.1). Classification (GTDB taxonomy): domain Bacteria; phylum Planctomycetota; class Phycisphaerae; order SM23-33; family SM23-33; genus HyVt-337. The sequence continues at coordinate 12,643 of DRGC01000019.1, forward strand.
GCCCGCGCGGGCTCATTTACGGCCTGCATCTCACCAACACCTCCGGCGAGACGCTCGCGGGCAAGGTCGTCCCGCCGGTCAGCGTGACCGGCCAATACAAGGCTCACGAAAGCTACGTCGCAACGGTCGACGGCGTGCAGCTCGACGACAGCGGCGCGATGGCCTTCGAACTGGCCTCCGGCGAAACGGTGTGGGTCCCCATCGTTATCGCACCCGTGCCGGGTCGGCCGGTGCTCGATCAGATCAATCGCTTGTCGTCTCTGGAATGGCTCAACGAGACGCTGAGTTACTTCCGCGGAATGTTCGGCGTCCTTGAAATGCCGGGCGATCCGTTCCCGGCGGCGTTCTTCCAGCGGGCGATGCTGCTGTGTTTCGGTTCGCTGGCGATGGATGAGCATGGCGAGGCCGTCGGGGCGAACTGGTCGAGCTTCCCGGCGACGATGCAGATCTGGCAGAAGGACCTCTACCACGCCCTGGCCCCCCTGGCGACCCACGAGCCGAAGCTGCTCACGCAATACATCCTGTGGTTCCTCGACCGCTCGGTGCGGCACGAGGGCGACAAGGTCTACGAGGGTCACCGGCTGACCGGCGGGATCGAGTTCTCGCTGACCAACACGCTGACGCCTGTGGTGCTGTCGGGCCTGTACTACGCAGCCACGGGCGACACAACCTTCTTCGAGCAACATCCCGAGGTGCTGGCCAAGTGCAAGGAGCTGCTCGACGGCGTCTTCGCCACGCGCGAGGGCGAGCCGTACCTGTATCCGTCCCAATGGCTCTCAGACGGCCTGTCGCGGGGCGATTACCACACCGGCTCGAACGTGCTGGCGTGGGTCGCCTTCTCGCGCACGGCCGACATCATCGAGGACGTGCTCGGCGATGCGAAACTCGCCGAGCGATATCGCACCATCGCAGCCAAGACGAAGGCCGACATCGACAAATGGTGCATCACCGAAGGCGCCATGGGCCCGCAGTACACCGAGGGCGCCTTCGCCGACGGCACGCACGAGACGCACCACGACGGCGAGGAGACCGACACCACGCTCATGCCGTTCTACGGCTACTGCGCCTACGACAACGCCGCCCACCAGAACCACGCCCGCGTCGCGATGACCGAGCACAACTGCTGGTACCGGGCCAACACCCGCGGGATCAAGGACTCGACGTGGATCTCCGAGCCCACCCCGACGATCGATGCGACCTATCCCGGCTACATGACGGGCCTGGCCGGGGTGGCGAACGCCGAGGAAATGTCCGGCCCCGACGGGGCGATGACCATCATCCGCCAGCGGACGGATGTAGAGGGCTCGGTCTGGTGGTGGCCATTCCGGGAAGACAAGATCGGCCGCGCCTATGAGATTCACGGCGGGATCGTCGGCAAGAGCGGCTGGGCCAGCGGCGTCTACGCCTGCCACTTCGTCTCGCAGATTCTGGGCCTCCATTACGATGGCCGGAAGAAAGTGCTACACTTCCGGCCGTTCAGCCCAACGAGCGATTTCACGTGGCAGCACTGCCGTCTCGGCAGCGGACGCTTCAGCGTCGAATACTCGCGCGGCGACGGCTGCGTGACCGGCAGCATCGAGAACCACTGTGACCACGAGATAACCGTCGAGTTGGAATTGATCCTTTCGCTCGGCGCGAAGGCCAAATCCATCACCATCGACGGCAAGGCGTTCGACGGCCCCGTCGAAACGGGGACGTTCTTCGATTCCACCACGGCCAAGCTAAGCACAGGCCTGTCCGCCGGTGCACGAATGAAGGTCGAGGTGACGTACTGATCGGCGCGGATACTCGCGGCATGGAGACAGAAATGGACAGCGACAAGACATTCAGTCGGCGAGTCAAGGAAGGCGGGACGGGGCGCAGAATTTCATTCACCGGGCTGCTCTTGCTGTGCGTCTGTTTCTTCCTGCCGCAGGTCAAGGCCTGCAACGACGACTACATCCCCGCCGACGAGATGATAGTCTGCCAGGGGCCTCCAGACCACCAACCTCATGTGGAAATCACGCGCTTGTTCGCCCGGTTCCTGCCCTTCACGTTCGCTTTCGTCATGACCCCACTCTACCTCATCCGACAGCTGGTTCGGTTCGGATCGACTCGAAAGGCGCTGTCAGTCTTTGCGCTGATCTTTTGTCTGCTTATGCTGCTTTGGGCAGCCGGCTTCACGACGGCCCTGTTCGCAACAGACAATTACTTCGTATTCCGCGATGTCCAAGGAACGGACCTCTGGACCATGGGCAGGATCATTGCCTATCTTGTGCCCTCCGTCCTGATCTTTTGCGCCATTTCGTGCCTCTTGGTCGCTTGGCTGGCGCCGGCTGCGGCAAAAGTGCCACTGGTGATGTTCAGTTGCGGCGTCGGCGCCGCCGTATACTCCGCCACCACCGCTTACGACATGGAGGCCCGCTACGGGATCTGGTTGTCCATCACGGCATGTATTCTGATCGCCATCGGCGGCGCCTGGGAGGCCGTCCACGCCATACGACGCCGTCATGCTGGGACATGCTGAATGCATGAAGCGCGGCGTCCCGACGTACGTCGGGACTGTCCCGCCGCGTCCTGGACCTAACTGAACCTCAGAGCTTTGCAGGAGTCCCAAGAAGTTGGCGGGACGGGAGCCCCGCCAACCGACATGCGTTCACTCGCGACATGGAGACAGAAATGGACAGCGATAAGACATTCGGTCAGCGAGTCAAGGAAGGCGGGACGGGGCGCAGAATTTCGTTCACCGGGCTGCTCTTGCTGTGCGTTTGTTTCTTCCTGCCGCAGGCCGAGGGCTGCGACAGCGACTTCATTCCAGTCGACGAGATAATAGTCTCGGGGCCTCAAGACCAACCTCAGATGGACATCGGGGTCTTGTTCACCGCATTCCTGCCCTTCACGTTCGCTTTCATCATGGCGCCACTTTACGTCATCCGACAGCTGGTGCGGTTCGGATCGACCCGAAGAGCTATGTCGGTCCTTGCGCTGGTCCTTTGTCTGCTTACGATGCTTTGGGCGGCCGGCTACACGACGGCCCTGTTCGCACCAGACGTCTACTCGGCATACCTCGATCCCGAAGTAACGGACTTCTGGACCACGGGCAGGATCATCGACGGTCTTGTCTGCTCCGTCCTGCTCCTTGGCGCTATTTCGTGCCTTTTGGTCGCTTGGCTGGCGACTCCTGCGGCAAAGGCGCCACTGGCGATGTTCAGTTTCGGTGTCGGCGCCGGCGTATACTTCGCCGCCGCCATATCGAGAACGGATGCCCGCTACGGGCTCTGGCTGTCCATCACGGCATCGATTCTGATCGCCATCGGCGGCGCCTGGGAAGCCGTCCACGCTATACGACGCCGTCATGCTGGGATATGCTGAATGGACGGCGCGGACGCGCCTGTCTCTCCTGCGCGCCTTTGCTACATCTCGGCATGCATGGCCCGCCCTGCCGGATGGTATAATCTCCGCTCTATGAATGAACGTCTGAGCGCAATCCGCGAGCGTGTGCTGTCGACGCCGATGCCCGAAGATCCCGCCGAGAACGTGATCTGGTCGGAGATCGTCCGGCAGACCGTTGGCGAGCCGGACGTCATCCGCGCCGCCAAGGCCAGCGCCCACTATCGTCGCCATCGGGCGATCGTGATCCACCCGGGGGAACTTATCGTGGGCTCGCGGGTCGTGACCGACTACACGCCGGCGAAGGATGTCGCCACAGACGAGCAGGCCTACTACGACTTCCCCCCTTCGCCCGCGCTCGCCCAAGCCTACCTCGATGCGGACATGATCATCACGTGCGGCAACCACGAGACCATCGACTACGACACCGTCCTGTCGGTCGGCTTTGCCGGCCTGATCGAGCGCATTGACAATCGTCTGGCCGAGATCGGCGACAGCGACGCCGAGAAGCGCGACTTCCTGGCCGCCCTTCGCATCGAAGCACAAGGCCATATCGACTTTTGCCGGCGCTATGCCGATCTGGCTGAAGAACTAGCGGCCGCCTGCGACGATCCCGCCCGCCGCCAGGAGCTGCAGACGATCGCCGCCAACTGTCGGCGCGTGATCGAGCATCCGCCGGAAACATTCTGGCAGGCGTGTCAGGCGGCGTGGTTTGCGTTTTTCTTCGTAGCCGACGCGGCCGGGCGAGTGGACCAATACCTTTATCCCGCCTATCGACGCGACATCGACGCCGGCCGAATTACACACGAGCGCGCGAAGGAACTGATCTGCTGCCTGTGGGCAAAGTATCAGGGCTGGCTAGGGGCCAGCGAACGGCGGACGGGCAACCACCGCGTCACGCTCGGCGGCGTCCGGCCGGACGGAACCGACGCGGTCAACGAACTGTCGTGGCTGTGCCTGGACGTGGCCGAAGAGATGGCCCTCACGCGGCCGCAGGTGGGCGTGCGGTGGCACGAGGGGATGGACTCGGCGTTTCTCCGACGAGCCGTGGAGGTGCTGCGAACGGGCATCAACAACCTGGAGTTCTGCAGCGATGGGCAGATCGTCCCCGCGCTGGTTCACGCCGGCGTGGCCGAGGCCGACGCCCGCGACTTTTCACTCTCGGGCTGTCATGAGGTGATGGTGACTGGCAAGTGTCAAATGGGCGCCGTCGAGGGCATGGTCAACATTCCCAAGGTCATTCGCATCGCGCTGGGACTCGAGCCGGACCTGAGGTCCGATGTCGATCTGGCGGCCATCGATTCGTATGAGGCGCTCTGGGACGCGGTCGTAGCGGCCATGCGCGAAACCGTCGCCGCCATGCACGAGCACTCCGAGTTCCTCGACAGCCTGCGGGCCACTGAGGCCGGGCGCGCGTTGGCGTCGTCGCTGGTGACGCAAGGCTGCATCGATAACGCTCTCAGCATCCCGCAAGGCGGCGCGACCTACAACTTCTGCAACTGGGACGCCATCGGCATCGCCAACCTGGCCGACTCGCTGGCGGTGATTCGGCGAGTGGTCTTCGACGAGCAGCGTCTGACGCTGGCTGAGTTTGTCGACGCGCTCGCCGGCGACTGGGCCGGCCAAGACACGCTCCGCCGACAGATCCTCGCCGGCGACGAGCACTTCGGCAACGACAACGACGCCGTCGACGCCATCGCGGCGGAGATCATCCGAACGCTGGATGCGTTGATGAAGACCAAGACCCCCTACCGCGGCGGGCAGTACATCCTCGGCACGCTGGCCGGCTACGAAAACGCCCACAGCCATTTCGGCGCTCGCACCGGCGCGACGCCCGACGGACGCAGAGCGGGCGAATCGTTCGCCAACAGCCTCGCCGCCTCGGCCGGGCGCGACCACCACGGCCCGACCGCCATGCTCAACTCCGTCGCCAAGATGCCCCACCACCTGCTGCCGACCTCGACGGTCACGAACATCACGCTGAACCGCTCCCTGCTGGATGGCGATGCAGGCATCGAGCACATCGCTTCACTCATCGAGGGCCACTTCCGATCCGGCGGGCAGCAGTGTCAACTCACCTTCTACGGCCGGGACGAGTTGCTGGCCGCCCGGGCCGAGCCCGACAGCCACGGCCACGTCATGGTCCGCGTCGCCGGCTACAGCGCGCCGTTCGTCACCCTTGACGACACGACGCAGGATGAGATCATTGCCCGGACGGAGCATGCTCTGTAACGGCCCCGTTATCATCAACCAGAAAGGACATCCCTATGAATATCGTGATCGGCGCGGACCCCTGGGGGGCCGACCTGAAGGATCAGATCAAAGAGCATCTCGAAGCGCAGGGCCACACGCTTGTCGACGTGGGCACGACCGGCGAGGACCACAAGGTCGACTTCTACAACGTCTCGGTCGCCGCCGCCAAGCTGCTCCAGGCCGGTAAGGTCGAGCGCGGCATTCTGCTGTGCGGGACGGGCATGGGCGTGGCGATCGTGGCCAACAAGTTCAAGGGCGTCCACGCCAGCGTGGTCGAGTCGGCCCAGGCCGCCAAGATGTGTCGGGTCATCAACAACGCCAACGTGCTGACGATGGGGGCCATGATCGTCGCCCCGCACCAGGCCATCATGGCCGTGGACAACTTCATCGGCACGGCCCACACCGAAGGCCTGGACGACGATCTCACGGCGTTCCTGACCGACTCGCTCGAAAAGATCGCCGCCATCGAAGACGAGAACATGAAGTGATCGACAAACCCAACGTCGTTGTAATCATGACCGACCAGCAGCGGGCGGATGTGTCGGCCCGGGAGGGATTCGGGCTCGACACCACGCCGTTTCTGGATGGGCTGGCCCGTCAAGGCGTGTGGTTCGATCGCAGCTATACCTCCGCGCCGGTGTGCGCCCCGGCGCGGGTGAGCTTGCACACCGGGCGATATGTCAGCGCCCATCGGTGTCACAGCAACTGGAACGGCGAGCACGCGGTGTTCACCCGGGACCTGTTCGGCGTCTTTCGGGATAGCGGCTACGCTGCGGCCCTGGTCGGCAAGAACCACTCCAACATATCGCCGGCGTCGGGCGACTCCTGGTTGGAGGCCGGCCATTGGGGCATGGTTGAGGATGCTCCCACCGACCGGACGCGGCAGTTCAACCGGTTCCTCAAGAGCATCGGCATGACGGCGCTGGAGCCCACGCCGTTTCCATTGGAAGAGCAACTGCCCTGCCGGCTCGTCGATGGCGCGCAGGATTGGGTGCGTTCGGTCGCCGACGAAGGTGAAAAACCTTTCCTGCTGTGGCTGAGCTTTCCCGAGCCGCACAATCCCTATCAGGTCCCCGAGCCGTACTACTCGATGTTCCCGCCGGACGACCTGCCGCCCACGATCGCCGACGAGACGGCCCTGGCGGGCAAGAGCTACCCGTACCAATACAACCGCGCGCGGCTGGAGGACGCCTACCCGCCGTTCGGCGAGATCATCCCGCGGGCGCGGGCGAACTACTTCGGCATGCTGCGGCTGATTGACGACCAGGTGAAACGCTTCGTCGAGTTCCTGGGCGCTCAGGGCCTGCGCGACAACACGATCATCGTCTTCACCAGCGACCACGGCGACTTCGTCGGCGAGTATGGCCTGATGAAGAAGGGCCCCGAACTGCCCGAGTGCCTCACCCGCATCCCGCTACAGTTCACGGGCCCGGGCATTATCGCGCAACCGGACCCCCACCCCGCGCACGTGTCGATTGTGGATGTGATGCCGACCTTGTGCGACGCCATCGGGGCCGATCTACCCGACGGCGTCCAGGGCCGAAGCTTGTGGCCCATGCTGACCGGCCAGCCCTATCCGGCCGACGAGTTCCGCAGCGCGTACGTCGAGCAAGGCATCGGCGGCCTGCACATCACAGCCGGTGACAACTACGACCCAACGCAGGATGGCTTCACCCCAGCCAGCAACGGCCGATGGGGCTCGTTCGACGAACTCAACACCGTCACCCAAAGCGGCACGATGCGCATGGTCCGCAAAGGCGACTGGAAGCTCATCGTCGACATGCACGGCGCGGGCCAACTCTACAACCTCGCCGACGACCCGGCCGAGTTGAACAACCTTTACGGCCAACCGAACGCAGCAACGGTTCAGATGAACATGCTGGAAGAACTGCTCGCGTGGATCCTCCGCGTCAACGACACACTTCCTACGCCAGGCCCACGCTACACTCCCCAGGCGAGGACCGCAAAAATAGGGACAGACCCTATTTTCTGAGGAAAGTAAATAGGGTCTGTCCCTATTTTAGAGCGAACGGTATGGCCAAGCTTAGATGGATCAGACATGAAGATATGGCCATCGACACGCGGGCGAGCGTGCGGCGGGAGGAGTATCTGGACTACATGACGTTCCAGGCCAATGATCGGCCGTTGCTGACTGAGCTGTTCGGGCCGCTGGTTGGGCTGAAGGAGGAGTGGGAGTCCCAGGGCGCGACGCCGAAGGAGTTGGATTTCACGGCGTTCGAGTTCCGTGCGCCGCTGATCGGTCACCTGCCGGTCCGCACCGGCTGGATGGGGCCCGACCGTTACGAATCCATCGAGGAGACCGAGGACCATCACCTCTATCGCGACGGCATCGGGCGGCTGATGAAGCTCTACAAGGGTCGGGCAACGATTCCCCTGCCATTGGAGTACCCGGTCAGAACGATGGACGACTGGCTGGCGATCAAGGGCGAGTTTGAGTTCACCGACGAGCGGCTGGCCGAGGATTGGCGAAAGGCGGCCGCCGATCACCTGGCGGCTGGGCGTGCGGTGATGGTCAACATGCCGGGCGCATTTGCCGCACCGCGCGAGTTGATGGGCGATGAGGCTGTGTGCCTGGCCTACTACGATCAGCCCGAACTGCTCCACGACATGATCGACACGTTCCGCCAAACCACCTGCCGCGTGCTCGATGTCGTCTCGCGCGAGGTGCAGGTGGACATCCTATTCGTCCACGAGGACATGGCCGGCAAGAGCGGCCCGCTGGCCGGCCCGCAGCACGTGCGTGAGTTTTTCGCCCCCTACTACTGCACCGTGTGGGAGATGCTCTCGGATCGCGGGGCGCGTTTGTTCGAGCAGGACAGCGACGGCGACATGCGGCCGGTGGTCGAGGCATTCCTCGACGCGGGGATCAATGTCATGTTCCCCTGCGAGCCGGCGGCCGGGATGGACATCGTGCGGCTCCGCGAGCGATACGGCCGGCGACTGGCCTTTTCCGGCGGCATCGACAAGCACGTCCTCCGCGGCACCCGTGACGAGATCGTCGCCGAGTTGGAGTATAAAATTCCGCCGATGGTCGCCACAGGCGGCTGCGTGCTGGGCTTGGACCACCGCATCCCCAACGGCACGCCGCTGGACAACTACCGCTTCTACATCGCCAAAGCGTGGGAGATCATCAACCGCGAAGCGGCGAAGCTCTAGGGCGCCTCGCCCTTGTCGAAATGGCATTTGCGGATGCGGGTGGCGCGGAGTAGCAGGTCGTTGATCTCATTGCGTGCTTCCGAGAGAGTTCGTTCCAGGTCCAGGCCGTCCAGATTCTCCCGCAGTTCCTCCAGCCCGCTGATCGCCTTGTCCAGCTTGCCCAGCTGAGCTGCCACAACGTCATATTCCGCCTTCTGTTGTTGTAGTCCTTCGAGCCGTTCCACGACGCGCAACATTGACGGATCAATTACCGACCAGGGACGGGCGCGAAAGTACGCCCGGACCTTCGGCAGACAGAGCACCACGTGCAGCCACACACCTATGATCACCACGCAAAGGACGGCGCTCGCCGGCCGGATGCTGCCAACCAGCCATGGCCCGGTCCCGAACAGATAAAACCCCACCGGGCCTGGGGACTGGGCAATAGAGCGTAGAACAATGCCGCAGCCAACAAAGAGGTACCACAACTCAGCCAACACGAGCAGCCGCCAGCTACGACTGCCGCGCAGCAGCAGTGTTCCGGCGAAGAGATTGACGACCGTGACGTCGATGATCACCGAGCCCGCCAACAGCAGATTCACCGTCCAAACCAGAGACCCGATACCCCAGACGAACAACACCGCCCTGACAATACGCAACACGAACGGCGGTTCGATCGGCAGCGCGGTTATGGTCCTCTTCATTGCGGTCACCTCATCATTGCCTGGACGAGGGTATTGTGCCAAACTCTTGGCTCAACGACAAGCGTCGCCACCTTCGGCGACGGATGAAGGGAACCAGGATGTCCACAGAAGCTGGAATGGCTGCACTGCGTTTGGAGATGCCGCCCAAGGTGCCGCGGACGGAGTATTCCGTCGAGATCCACAGCGATCTGGTCCAGGCCATCACCGGGCTCGATCCTCGTTCGTGGGACGAGGGCGAAAGCCCGGGCAACTGGGATGAGCTCGAAAAACACGTGATCGCCCGGACGGACGGCAAGAATCCCTGGCACGAACTGTACCGTATCTGGGATTACGCCTTCCAGTGGAACACCAGTATCGGCTCGGAGCATTTCGGCAACTACACCACCAACATGGGTCACGCCGTTTACACCGAGGATGGCAGCGACTTCACCCCCGTGGGGACCTGCCCGTTTGCTACGCCCGAAGAGGCCCTGGCGTTCGATCCCGTCGACGCGTTCGGCCGGCTCGATCACGCCAAGCTGGTGGCCGACTTCAATAATTACTACGCCGCCGCCGTGCGCCGCGGCCCGATCGGCGTGGGCATGACGGGCATCTACACCACCATGCTGTCGGCCTTCATCGCCATCTACGGCTGGGACATGCTGCTGCTGGCCGCCGGGGTCGACCAGAAGCAGTTGGGCACGATCGCCAATCGTTACGCCCAGTGGGCCCAGCAACTGTTCGACGCCCTGGCCGACTGCGACGCGCCGGTGGTGATGGTCCACGACGACATGGTCTGGACGGAAGGCCCGTTCATCCATCCGGACTGGTACCGCGAGTTCGTGTTCCCGAACTTCAAGAACTACTTCGCCCCGCTGCGCGATGCGGGCAAGATCATCTGCTTCACCTCCGACGGCAACTACACGATGTTCCTCGACGACCTGGTCGATTGCGGGGTGAACTGCTTCATCTTCGAGCCGCTGACGGACATGGCCGCCTTCGCCGAAAAATACGGCCGGACGCACGCCTTCATCGGCAACGCCGACACCCGCATCCTGTTGCGGAACAACAAGGCCGAGATCCGCGCGGAGGTCCAGCGGTGCATGGCCATCGGCAAGAGTTGCCCGGGCTTCTTCCTGGCTGTGGGCAACCATATCCCGCCGAATACGCCGGTGGACGCGGCCCTGTACTACAACAAGGTGTACGAAGAACTGGCCCAACGGTAGCGACCGCCATGTCATCGATTCCCCAAGATCCGATCGAGGCATTCTGGTCCGGCCTGGCGGCCGCCTGGACGATCGTTTTGGGGCCGATCAGTGCGATGATCGCGGGCACGGCCGTTGGCCTGGTGGCCGGGGGGGCATGGTACATGCTGACCGATCCACTGGGCCTGCCGACGTTGGGAGCCGTCGTCCTTCCGGTCACGATGCTCGCATCGCTGGGCGGTCAGGTGCGGATGCTGGTGGTGATTGGGGGCACGCTGACGTTCTGGTTTTCCAGCCGATGGCGATTGGAGGGCTGGTGGATCGTGTGCACAGCCGCCGCGATCCAAGCGTTTGCCTTCTTCCCCGGCGTATTCGGCTTTTGGCGAGTGGTCGGCGGTGTTGTGGGCGCAGGACTCCTGATCGCCCTGTATGTCGCGAGCAAGCGGTACCCCGCATGGCGCTACGAGCGCGCCCTGCGAAAGCCCCGCAAGCCCAAGCCCCGCTCGCCCGCGAAGCGCTGACTGCAAATCCCTTCACCTGCGCGGCCCGTTGCCGCTACAATTCTCCCCGTGAATGACGTGACGGACCAAGGCGTAGGTGAGCGCATGACGCTGGTGGGCCACCTGGACGAACTTCGCCGGCGGATTATCTATGCGCTGGTGGGCCTGGCCGCCGGAATCGCAGCGGCGCTGATGCTGGGACGGCAGATCGTCGATTTCCTTCGCTACCCATACACGCAGGCCATGGAGGCCGCCAACCAGCAGCCCGACCTGTCCGTCCTGAACCACATGGCGGGGCTCATCATTTACCTCAAGACGGCGATGGCGACCGGGCTGATCATCGCTTCCCCGTGGATTTTCTATCACGTGTGGATGTTCGTTTCGGCCGGCCTGTACCCCAAGGAGCGCCGCGGCGTGATGTTCATCGTGCCCTTCTCGGCCGCCCTGTTCATCGTCGGAGCGCTGTTCTTTGTCTTTGTCGTCGCCGTGCCGGTCCTGAGTTTCCTGATCTCCGTCAACAACTGGCTGGGGTTGGAAATGCGCATCACCTTCGACAGCCACGTCACGCTCATGGCCAGGATGGCGTTGGTGTTTGGGCTGGCGTTTCAGACGCCGCTGGCGGTGCTGATCCTGGGGCGTGTGGGGTTGGTGTCCCTCAAGATGCTGCATCAGTACCGGCGGCACGTCGTTATCGGCATCCTGATCAGCGCCGCTCTGCTGACGCCGCCGGACCCGGTCAGCCAGTTGTGCCTCGCCGTGCCGCTGTGGCTGCTCTACGAACTGGGCGTGCTGCTGGTCTGGCTCCTGGCGCCGCGCGCCAAGGAGCGCGTTGACTAAGCGGTCTTACGTAAGTCCGTAGCGATCGAGCCTGACGATAACCCAGGGCTTGGCCTGACGGCCTACGCCCGGGGCTAAGCAAGGGACCCCGTTGGGGCCTAACGATCAACAAGCCGATCGGCGTCCCCACACAAAACATGTCAGCCCACGGCGGAAGCCGTGGGTAAAGAGACGCCCGCACACCTTCATCGAGCCCCTTGCGGGCGACACAATACCGGATGGCCCAGGGGACGGACCATGACATCGTGGGGCCCCGCCACGCATCGACAACTGATTGTGCCGCCCCTGGCGGGGCTGGCGGGAAGGAAAGAGGGTCGCCGCTTACCCATAGCTTCCGCTATGGGCTAGCATGTTTCGCCCTGATGAACTGGAATGCGCAGATGCTGCGCGAACAGGAGCCCCGCCAGCCGACGCTGGGTGAAAGCGCAGTCCGCCAGCTAGGACTGGTCCTGCTGGCTGGAGCTGGTGGAACTGGTGGAGTCGGCGCCGTTGTTGGCGTTGTCGGAGTTGGGGAGCTGTCTCGACTGGTCCGACTGGTTCGACAACTGTTTGTTGTCGTTCTTGTCGGGCTCTTCCACGTCGGTCTTGATGCCCTTCATCTCATCCTTGAACGTCCGCAGCCCGCGCGCCAGCCCGCGCGCCATCTCCGGCAGCTTGCGAGCGCCGAACAGCAACAGGATCGCCAGGATGACGATGAGCACTTCCCAGTGGCCGGGCAGACCGAAGATGGCCAAAAGGCCGGACGCGTTGCTTGCTATAGTTGGCATGACAGGATTCCTGGTTGTCTCAAGCTGCTTGTCAACTTATCGGCTGGACGAAGCCTAGGCCAACAGGTCCTCGGCGAGCTTCATCCGCTCGGCGATGGGGATGCCCTGCGGGCAGCGGGACTCCGCCAAGGAGTAGTCCACCCGCGTCAGGCGGTTGCGGACATCGGCCGGCAAGGCCGCAAACAGTTCGCGGGCCTCGTGCTTGTCGTCGTAGGCGTTGTAGTACATGACGTATCGCATCACGTCGCAGACGGGCATCTGGCCGTCGACGGCGTGGTCGCAGATGTCGCTGCATCCGGCGCAGTAGTCCGACGCCGTCGCTTCGGCGAACGTCCGCAGGGCGGCGTGATCGGCGGCCGATAGCTCGGTCTTATCCAGGGCGGCGGCGACGTTGGCCTTGAGAATCGTCATGTTGGGCATCTTCGAGCAAATACATGAGAACCGCTCGTCGCCCCAGACGACTTTCAGCGCCGCCTGCTGGAGGGAGAACTTCTTGGCGGTAAAGGCGTCCAGCAGGGCCTGCTCGGCCTCGGCGTTGCTGGCCCGCATGCCCTTGGCCTGGGTCTTCATGGCCGTCATTCCGATCCCGGCCTTGTGGGCGGCATCGAGGGCCTTCTTGTATCGCCCATCCCCGCCTTCATCCAGCACCATCGTGCGGAAGTTGAAGGTGAGCATCACACCGTCCACCCAACCAACCTGAGCGGCCTTTTGCAGACACGCCGACATGTCCCTATGGCTGGAGAAGCCGAAGAACTTGATCTTGCCGGCCTTCTTCATCTTTTCGGCCCAGGCCTTGACGTCGTCATTGAGACTGTCGGGTTTGCTGATGCCGTGCAGGAAGAACAGATCGACGTAATCGGTCTGCAGACGGTCCAGGGATGCCTCCAGGGACTTGGTTCGGGCGGCGCCGGACTTGGTCACCAGGAAGATCTTCTTGCGGTCGTCGCTGTTGGCCCCCAGGTACTTGCCGAAGCCCGTTTCGCTCTTGCCGCCGCCGTATGATTCGGCCGTGTCCCAGTAGGTCACGCCCATCTGCAGCGCCTGGCGAAGCAGCAGTTGGTTGTCGATGGTGTTAAAGATGCCGCCCAGCGACAGAATCGACACGTTCACGCCCGTCTTGCCGAACGCGCGGGTGGGCATCGTTGTCGTAGCCGTCTCGGCTGCAGCGCCACCGAGAGCGCGGCTGGCGCCGCCAAGGATTGCGCCGGCCCCAACGACCGCGGCCGTGCCTAGAAAATCGCGACGAGAGATCCGATTCGAGTCTGAGCGCTCCTGCATGGGTCGATCCTTTCCGGATGGGTATTCGCTGGATATCCCGCGATTGTACTAAACCGCCCGGCCGCTGGTCAACGGTTTCTCGCCCATCAAAGCAGCAGCGATCGCTTGGGGCTGCGACTTTCGTTCTCGGCCGTCACGCGGATTGCCCGCAGGCCGCTGACGGGGCATTCGTGCTCGCAGACCCCGCAGCCGATGCACTTGTCCGGGTCGATGTTCGGCTGCTGGAGGCGCACCTGCACGGCCACCCGGCTGCCCGCAGCCGGCGGCGCCGACCACGGCCGCTCGGGCGAAATGCGGAGGATGTCCGAGGTCTGCTGGACGATGCGGCGGCGATCGTCGTCCGGAGCGTCGACGCCCTTGACGTAGTAGTCGCCGCTGGCCCACACGCCCTCGCTCCACGCCGCCCCGGCCAGGGCCAACCGGTCCGGCGCGCTTTCGCGCACCGTCAGCACGCCGTCGCGAACGGTCTGGTAGACCTCGCCGATGAAGATCGCCTTCGGGCTGACCGGACAGTTTTCCTGGCAGACGATGCAGGGCTTGTCCATCGCCCACGGGAGGCATCGGCCGCGATCGACAAACGCCGTCCCCAGCCGGATGGGCCCGTTGTCGGCGAACTCGCCTCTGCCGAGCTTTTCGTCCAGGCTGATCGGTCGGATCGCGCCGGTCGGGCAAATATCTCCGCAGGCCACGCAGTTGAGCTGGCACCCGCTTGTGCCGATCCGGTTGTTCAGCATCGGCGTCCACAGGCTCTCGATGCCGAACTGAGCGCCGGTGGGTTGAATAACGTTCGTCGGGCAGACCCGCATGCACTGGCCGCACTTGATGCAGCGATTGAGGAACTCCTCCTCCACCAGCGCGCCGGGCGGCCGGATCAGCCCGGCCGGCCAGTTGCTCGTCAGCCGCCCGCCCAGCCGAAGGATTGGCACGGCCACCAGCCCCGACACCAGGGACACCAGCACGCCCCGTCGCGAGACATCCGGGCCCGTGATCTCGCCCGGGGACTTGTGGACCTGATACGCAATCGCGTCGTGGCGACAATCGACGATGCAGTTGACGCACATCACGCATTCGCTGCTTCGCACGTCGCTGGCCGGGTTGCAGGCGCCTTCGCAATCCTTCTCGCACAGCCGGCAGATCGTGCATGGTTCCGGCCGCCGGCCGATCCGCCAGATCGTCAGCCGGCTGAACACGCCCAGAAGCGCGCCCGTCGGGCAGACGAACCGGCAATAGAAACGCGGGATGCCCAGGTTCGCCAGAACCGCCGCCACGAAGATCGCGCCCATCAGCACCGTGCCGTCAGCCAGGCGCGCCGTGATCCACACGCGCTGCAGGCCGCCGTCGACGATGGGCAGGACCACCAGGGTCACCGACCGGTAGACCAGCGGGATCGGGTCCAGCAGGCCCGTCAGCAGGCTGCCCGCGCTGCTATGCCATCCACCCAGCGCGCTGAGCGCCGCCGCGGCCAGCACAAAACCCAACACGTAATACTTCGCCGACTGCCATCGCCGGTAGCGATTCAGGCGGATGCGGTCCTCCAGCGGCCTTCGACGCCGCCCCAGCCAGCCCACCGCCTGATGGATCGTGCCGAACGGGCACAGCCACCCGCAGAACACCCGGCCGAACAGCACCGTCAGCACGAACGTCGCCAACACCCACAGCAGCCCCACCGTCAGCGTCCCAGCCGCCAGCGCCACGCCGACGGCCACCAGCGGGTCCAACTGCAGCAGCCAGTTCACCGGCCAGCCGCCCCGCTGCCAGAAGCCATCGCCGCTGGAACTGACCACGCACAGCCATAGGAACAGCACCAGAAAGAACACCTGCGTCACTCGTCTGGCGGTTCGGATCGTCATGGGGGCGTCGGCCTTTCGGTTCGGCGCGTCAGGTCACGCTGACGGCAACGGGCTTGAGGCTCTGGTAGTCGGTCGTGCCCACACCGGCCTCGGCCGCCTTGGCGAGATAGGGCAGGTCGTCCAGCGACAGCCCAAGCAGTTGCGTCGCGCCGTAGGCGTCGGCGGCGACCTGGTCGGTGCTGACGACAAGCCGGCGCGTGTCCTTCAGGTCTGCCGGCGAGCCGCCCGTCGGACCGTTGCGTGTCATCGTCTGCACGCCGTCGAGCACCACGAGAGTCGGGCTGACCATCATCGCCAGTTCCTTGATCGTATTGTGAATCTGCTGGTGGAACTGGTTCCGCCGCCCGCCCAGCAGGCCGTACCAATTCTTCATCGTCATCGACGCGCCGCTTCGGAAGTGGTCCTTCACGGGGGCCACGCCGATCACGCGGTCGACGCCCTCAAGCGGTTCATAGAGCAGCGGCCAGTTGCGGATCAGCCGCCCGCCCTCCACCGTCGTCGGCCGAAAGTAGCTGTCCTTCGGCAGAACCACCTTCGCCCCCGCCCCGGCCGCCGCCGCACCGATGCCCGACAGGCGGAAGCAGTTGGCCGGATCGTTGATCGGGTTGTCCGTGACGATGACGTCCTTCGCCCCCACCCGCAGACACAGCCGCACCAGCTCGGCGACCAAGTCCGGGTTGCTCGTCGCCCCCTGCGACGGCGCGGTGGCGAAGGCGGCGTTGACCTTGATCAGCACGCGCTGCCCGCGCTGGATGTAGGCGCTGAGCCCGCCGATGGCGTCCAAGCTGCGCCGCAGCATCGTCGCGCGGTCCGTGCCCTCGGCGATGCTCATCCGCCCCGCCATGCCGGCCGCGGCGTAATCGCCCAAGCGCACGACCTCGTCGCCAACATCTCTGTCCGCGCGCCCGACCAGCCACGCGCCGACCCCGCCGGCAGCCGCCACAGCCACACCGGCCTTGACCGATCGGCCGAGGAACTCCCGGCGGCTGAGGCCTGTATTGTCCGGTTGTGAGTCGTTCATTCGTCCGCCTGCACGGCCTCGAACAACATCTGCGCCAGTGTCGCCGCCACGGCCGGGTCGGAACATTCGTGCACACCCGCCAGCCATCGCTCGTGGGAGAAAATGATGTACTCATGCCCGAACAGCGACAACTCCGTAAAGAACCCCTGCGCCATTCGCCGCTCGCGCGCCGCTCCGTGTTTCAGGAGAAACGCCGCATACGCCCTCGCCAGCTCCGACGCCTCGGCCTCGCTCGCGCGCTGCGACAGATACGCCGTTACCTCCACGTCGTCGAACCGATATCGCGCCAGCCAGACGTGATCGAGCTTCTCGAAGCTGAAGACATCCGTCATCTGCAACTCAACACTGCCGGGAATGAAATTCTCCCGGGGGAACATATCCTTTTCTTCCCCCGCGTCGGACTGCTCGACCGCTGTCCGGTCGACGAAGTTCCCGGCCAGCTCCAGCGCAGCAGCCAGCAACTCCGGCGACTGGACCGAGGGGATAATCTCCACGTAGTACGGCCCGTGCACGAAGTATAGACTGCCGCCCGACCGATACGCGTGCGGCGTCAGGTCGAGGGCCGCGGCATTGCTGCGCCGCTGGGAGCTGAACACCGCGAAGGCGTTGTTTCCCTCGCCCATGTCGAAGACGAACAGCTCCAGCCACGCCTGCGGATCGCCGACCACCTGAAACCGCTGGCAGTCCAGGGCCTTGAAGTTCGCCGGCAGATAGTACCCGGCCTTGCCGTTGATCTTGTCCGATAGCGTTGCCGGGTCGAAGTGCTCCGGCGGCGTCATCACCGCCAAGCTCTCCGGCAGCAGATGGCCGAACGTCGCGGCCGCCGCGCCGTCCCCAGCCGGGCCCAGAGCGATCCCATCGCCGCGATAGGTCAGCTTCCCCGCCAGCACGGCCGCTGCAATCCCAGCAAGGACCAGCAGCACAACGGCGCTGATGACGGTCTGCATCCTTCCGCCCGATGTCTCGGATCCCATTGTGTCAGCCTCGTCAGGTCTTCGGCCCCGCACCACAACCGGCGCCGCGGAACATCTTTTCGCAGAACAGCCACCACCCTGTCAAGGTAATCGCCGTGCGGCCCGCCGCAGCCGCCGAGCTTGACGCATGCGGGGCCGGTCGCCACAATGCCCCTTCCAATTGTCGCTTGGAAGGATAGGTCCATGGTGAGGAATGATCGTTGGGAACGTCTCGAGGCGGCCTTTACGGGCCAAACGCCCGACCGCACGCCGACTGTCGGCGGGTGGATCAGTTGCGTCGAGACGATCTGCACGCTGACGGGCGTCAGCGTGGACGAGTACTGGGCTGACCCCGGTCCGATCTCGATGCGCGCCTACGAGCGGCTGGGGTGTGACGGCCTGATCGACAACCTCGTTCCGCGCGGGCGGGATAATCGGATCGTCGACGAACACTCCTACGCCAACGCCGACCGCGGCATGACGTTCGAGGAGTGCATCGCCCACATCGACGCCAGAGAGACCGCCGACGACGTGCTGGCTGCGTTTGATTTCGAGGCCGAATACGACTGCTTCAAGCGCCAGATGCTGGCCGGCCAGGAAGCCGCCGGCGAGATGGTCTGGTTCCCCGCGCGCTGGGATGCCTGCGCCGCCTTGGGCCATTACCACACCCTCGGGTATGAGAACTTCTTCCTGATGGTGGGCCTGGAGCCCGAGCGGATCGACAAGCTGGTTCAGATCTCCGCCGCCCGGGCCCACTGCGTCAACCGCATTGTCGCTCGGGGCGTCGCCGAGGGCATCCACCCCCACGCGCTGTTTTTGGGCGAGGATATCACCACCCAGCGCGGGCCGATGGTCTCGCCGGACTTCATGGCCGAGCACTGGGCCCCCCAACTGGCCTACAGCCTTGGGCCCCTGCTGGATGTCGGCTGCAAACCGGTGTGGCACTGCGACGGCGATGTTCGCCCGATGATGGACATGCTGCTGGCCGCCGGGGTGCAGGGCCTGCAGGGATTCCAGCCGGAATGCGGCGTGACGATCGAATACGTCGCCGGCCTGCGAACGCGCGACGGCAATCGCCTGCTGGTGCTGGGGCCCATCTCCGTGACGACCGAACTGCCCGCGCTCTCGCCCGATGAGATCCGCCAGCGCGTCCGCCACGCCATCGACGTCTGCCGTAGCAACGCCGACCTGTGCCTGTTCACCGCCAACACCATCAACCCCGACTGCTCCCCCGAAAACATCATCGCCATGTACCAAGCCGTCCGGCAGTAGGGTCGGGGTCGAAACCCGGGCCGCCCTCCCGGCCCGCCGGCGGCCTTGCATCGCCCGATCGGACTGCGATATCATGGACGTGGTCTGATGGGGACAAGGCAATGGAACATCGGCATGTCACTTTATCGCGGACGCCGACAGTCCTGATCGTTCTGTTGGTGGTCGTGTTGGCGGTCGTGGTTCTTGTCACGCAGTGGTCCGACCGTGACGAGGGGGATTGGCATTCGATCCCGCAGGACCTGGCGGGGGCCGGATCAACCACATCCGCTCCGGCGTCCGCCCCGGCCGAGACGCAACCGGCGACGCAGACCTCTCAGCCGTGGCTGCCGCCGCGCTTCACCCAGCGCCAGGGCGATCGCGACCGGATGGCCCGCGTGATCGGCGTGTATGGGCTGAAGGACAAAGCAATCCTCCAGGCCATGGCCGCCGTGCCGCGCCACGAGTTCGTCCCCGCCTCCCTGCAGCGGTCGGCCTACCGCGATTCGCCCCTGCCCATCGGCTTTGGCCAGACGATCTCCCAGCCGTACATCGTCGCCGAGATGACGCGGCAACTGCAGCTCAAGCCCACTTCCCGCGTGCTGGAGATCGGCACGGGCTCGGGCTACCAGGCGGCCGTGCTGACCGAGCTGACGCCGCACGTCTACACCATCGAGATCATCAAGCCCCTGGCCGACGCCGCCGCCAAGCGCCTCAAGCGCCTGGGATACACCACCGTCCGCACCAAGCACGGCGACGGCTACCACGGCTGGCCGGACGCCGGGCCGTTCGACGCCATCATCGTCACCGCCGCCGCCGGGCAGATCCCCCCGCCCCTGCTGCGACAACTGGCCCCCGGCGGACGGATGATCATCCCCATCGGCGGGCGGTTCGCCACCCAGTCGTTGATGCTCGTGGAAAAACGGGCCGACGGCAAAGTTCGCAGCCGCTCCCTGATGGCCGTGCGGTTCGTGCCCTTCGTCCGAAAGGATGTCTCTGCCGACTAGCCCATGAGCCCGTGGCGCACACGCCTGGCGGTCGCACTGACGGCGATGGCCGTGATCGCGCTCGAGCTGACCCTCATGCGGACGCTGTCGCTGAGGCTGTGGCACCACTTCGCCTACATGATCATCAGCGTCGCGCTGCTGGGCTTCGGCGCCAGTGGGACGATGCTCACGCTGTGTCGCCGGCGCGTGTTCGCGGCGCCTCAGCAGTGGCTGGCCGGTGCGATGATGGCGATGGCCCTGTCGATCCCGGTCAGTTTGCTTATCAGCCGCTTGATCCCGCTGGACGTGCAGTTCCTGGCGTGGGACCGGACGCAAATAGTCTATGTGCTGGCCGTCGAGGCGGCGCTGCTGGGGCCGTTCTTCCTGGCGGCGACGGCCTTGGGCGTTGCGCTGATGGATCGGCCGCAACATGTCCCCGGCCACTACGCCGCCAACCTGATAGGCTCGGGCATCGGCGCGATCGTCGCGGTGGCGCTGATGGCCGTGCTCACGACGGGCCAGTTGCTGACGGCGATTTCGCTGGCGGCCTGCGCCGCGGCGGCGGTGGTCGTCCCATGGCGCCGCCGGCGGGCGGCGGTGATCGGCATTGTCGCGGTCCTCGCCGTGGCGGCGGTGAACGTCTGGCTACCGCATCGACCGGTCGTCTCGCAGTATAAGACGCTGTCGCTGCTCCGCTCGATGCCGCGGACCCGCATCATCCACAGCGCCGAGGGCCCGCTGGGGCGCTTGGACGTCGTCGCCAGCCCCAGCATCCACCACGGCCCCGGCCTGAGCCTGCAATACACCCGCGACCTGCCTCCCCACGTGCTGATGCTGATCGACGGCGACGAGCTGGGCGCCGTCTACGATTGCCCCCAGCGGTCGGACTGGGAGTTTCAGGACTACACGACGGCCGCGGCGGCGTATCATCTTCGCGACCGGCCCAGCGCCCTGATCATCGGCGCCGGCGGCGGGGCCGAGATCGGCCTGGCGCTGTATCACCACTGTCCCCGCATCGTGGCGCTGGAGATGAACCCGCGCGTCATCGCCGCCATGACGGGCCCCCTGGCCGGGCGCGGCGGGCGCGTCTACGAGGCGCAAAACGTGCAGGTGCTCAATCGGGAGGCCCGCGGCTACCTGTCGGCCGGCCGAGAGCGGTTCGATATCATCCAACTGCCGATCCTTGAGGCGTTCGGCGCGTCGGGGGCCGGCCTGCAGGCTGCCCAGGAGTCGTATCTCTACACCGTCGAGTCGCTGTCGATGATGCTCGACCGTCTCAGCGACCGCGGCGTGCTGGCTGTGACTCGATGGACCAAAACGCCGCCCCGCGACGGCCCGCGAACGTTCGACACAGCCGCCCAAATGCTCCGCCGCCGCGGCCTGGACCCGGCCCGCCACCTGGCCATGATCCGAAGCTGGGCGACCGTGACCGTACTCGTATCCAAACCCCCACTCACCCAAGCCGACGCCGATGCGGTGCGGGCGTTCTGCCGGGAGCGATCCTTCGACGTGTGCTATCTGCCCGGCATCGAGGCGGGCGAGGTCAATCGGTGGCACGTCCTGGATCGGCCCCACTATTACGAAGCGGCCCGGATGCTGCTCGGGGGCGACCGTGACGACTACATCGCCAGCTATCCGTTCGCCATCGACGCGGCGACCGACGATCGGCCGTACTTCTCGCATTTCTTTCGATGGCGATCGTTGGACTTCATAAGGCGCCAGGCCGGCCGGCTCGGGCGGTCGCATTTGGAGATGGGATACGTGTTGCTGCTGGCCGCTCTGCTGCAGACGGTGGTGCTGGCGGTTGTGCTGATTGTCCTGCCGCTGGTCGCCGGGCGGCGAGCCCTCGCCGCCGGGGGGCGGACGTGGGTTGTGCTGGCGTACTTTCTGCTGTTGGGCGCGGGCTTCATGCTGCTGGAGATGGGCTTCCTCCAAAGGCTGATCCTGTACCTGGCGCATCCGATCTACGCGGCGGCGGCCGCCATCGGCAGCTTCCTGGTCTGGGCCGGCCTCGGCAGCCTGCTCAGCCAGCGATGGCCGGTCGCCCCCAAACGCGTCGTGGTCTTCGCCGCCGCAGCCGTCGTGGGCCTGGGCGTCGTCTATGTTGTCGCGCTCGGCCCGTGGCTGGCGATGACGCAACATCTGTCGATGGCGGTCCGCTTCGCGATCGCAACGGTGACGGTCGCCCCGCTGGCCGTCGCGATGGGCCACCTGTTCCCCACAGCCATCCGCATGATCCGCCCCACGCACCAAGCCCTCGTCCCCTGGGCCTGGGCCGTCAACGGCTGCGCGTCGGTCGCAGCAACAGTCGCCGCCCCACTGCTGGCGATGACCATCGGCTTCACACGCTTGACCCTCCTAGCCGTCGCCGCCTACGCCCTAGCCGCCCTCGCAGCCCTCCTACTCCCCTCCGCACCCCGCAACCGCCCGTAAACGCCCGAACGTCCCTGATCGGCCGTCACTCACAAAGCCATAGAATCGGAAATCAGTGTTTCGTCCTTTATTCCAGCATAGTTTCTACTACTGTACTCGTGGCTTGACTGACAGTACTCTGGCAGGCAAGCGAAGGGGTAAGAGCCATAATGGTAGCTCATATGGCGAAAGGGCAAGAGAACGATGTTAGAATTACCTGAGGATGCTGTTAGGGAGAAACGGGCCGATATCCTTGCAAGTCTTCAGACCTGGAATTGGCGGGGCGCAACTGGATTGTACGATGAGACGCTGGCCTTAATACGCTCACCGATGGCGTGGCTATGCTGCGCCACCGTGCCTGAGTGCGCGCGGCTTCGTCGCCGTATCCGAGTCTTAATCATTGCCAACAGGGGGCTGGGCGCTCTAACGGTCATCTCAGGGGCCGTCGCCGTAATCTGCTCTTACTGGTTTCTTTTCGCAACGCTAGGCATGGCGCTGGTCTGGTACTTTGGGGTTAATCGCCTACAGACGGCAGCGAATGTTGACCTAGCAGCCAGGGCGGAGGTGTTCTCTGGCATGGTCATGTATGACGCGCAGTTTCGCGAGCGGATCGTGGCAACGGTCCGCGATTCGAACGACCCGGACCTTTCAGCGCGTAAGGACAGTATTGCCGCCCTTCTCCAGAGCCTGGCTGTTGTTGCATCCTCCGACTGATGAGTTGGTATCTGTTGGGAATTAGTGCTCCATCGGCTTATTCTCTGGGGACGCGTGCGGCATTAGGCCGATTCTGTAACGAGGAATCTGCATGGACACGCATGACGTAGAAGGCAAGTATGCGGCCGCTAGTCGCCAACGACAGGAGCATGTTGATGCTGTTGTCGCCGCAACCACAGGGAACAAGATAGTTGTCGCCGGACCTGGAACCGGGAAGACTTATCTATTTCGTCAAGTACTGGCCGGCAAGAAGAACACCCTCACCCTGACCTTCGTAAACGCGCTTGTTGAGGATCTATCACTCGAACTCTTTGGGCTCTCCGAGGTCAGGACGCTTCACGGATTTGCACGTCAGCAATTGAAGAAGCTCACGCAGAAGGACGTGGAGGTTTTCTCCAAACTATCGGCAGTGATCAGGGAGGATGCTGTAGTTTTGCTGGACAACGACATTGACTTCGACCCTTTGTTCTATAACAAGTCCGACCCCGACGAACGTATTGAGTTCTACCGCAGAAGAAGGGTGTACTATGATCACTATGGGTTCTCGGACATGGTCTACGCTGCCGTGCGGTTGTTCGAGAAACATCCAGAGAGGATCCCAGTTTACTCTCAGGTGGTAGTCGACGAGTTCCAAGATTTCAACGCAGTGGAGGTAGCCCTGATCGAACTACTTGCCTCCAAGAGCCCGATTCTCCTCGCCGGAGATGATGACCAAGCGCTCTACGAGAGCCTCAAGAGCGCAAGCACCCAGTATATCCGCCAAAGGTATGGGGATGTGACCTCCGGGTATGCGAGCTTCACGCTGCCGTACTGTTCCCGGACCACTCGTGTCATCGTCGATGCAACCAATGACATCATCTCGGGGGCTGCCGAGAACGGCTGTCTTCGTGGCAGAATCAACAAGCCCTTCCGGTATTTCGACGAGCCACAGAAGGACAAAGAAAGCGAACGTAATCCACAGCTCGTTTATACCCAAGTGTACGCAGCGCAGATTCCATGGTTCATCCAAAAGCGAGTCGAAGACATCGCCAAGGAAGTCAGGGACAAGTTCACAGTGTTGCTGATCTCGCCGACGGGACCGAAATCGAGGCAAGTCGTCAATGCGCTGCGGGAGAAGGGATTTGAGAACATTCACTGCAAGGAGAAGCAGGAGAGTGCTGAGCCGACCTTACTGGAAGGGCTAAACCTTTTGCTCAAAGACCCCGTGAGCAATCTGGGCTGGCGCGTGGCGACAAAGGGCCTTCTTCCGGATGACGAGTTCCGGTCTCTTTTGGCGAAGACGTCTGACGCTGACAGTTCAGGACGTCTGCGCGACATTCTGACGCCGGAACGGAAGCGGGAGGTGAATGCGCTGCTGACATTACTTCGCGCTGTGAGAGACGGCAAATCCCCTGGCGATGAGGCGCATATGACCGACCTCCTGAAGCGGGTAGGAGTTGACGCAGTAGGAATGGGAACGGAGTACCTGCGCGACCACATCACCCCCCCTACAAACCGGGTGGTTGATCATGGCATCAGGAAGGTGTTCATGAGGGCCACGACGATTCCCGGTTCCAAGGGGTTGGCGGCCGACTATGTGTTTATCACGCACTTTGATGACCTGTATTTCATAAGAGACAAGGACAAGAACCAAGTGTCCGATCAGGATATCTGCGGCTTCCTGGTTGCCCTCACACGTGCGCAGAAGAAGGTCTTTCTGATATCGTCGGACCGGAAGAAGATACCCACGTTCCTGAAGTGGATCGACGATGCACGCATCCACACAATGAAATGCGATCTGCGCCAGAAGCGACGGGCGAACAAGCGCATAGATCAGGAATAAGGAATATGGGGAGGGAATATGGGGACGCTAACCAGGTTTGACCAGGTTTCATGCTTGGTTGTATGGCGTGTTCTCCTGTTTCACAAGGTGTTAGGAATTCACGCGTCTTGGGCTAATATGGTCAGCGTCCCCATATTATTGAATCAGAAGCACTTTGACTGGACATTACCGCGCCCCAAGTGAGCCGATTGCAGATCAGGCCAATGCCAAGCGCCTTTTCATATCTGCCGACGCTCAGGAGAACCCTCAGGCCACTGTAGTCCTCAGCACGAACTTGCGCGTTTTCCATCTGCGACCCCGGATGTCCCCCAGGATGATCCGCACCTTGTCTCGACCGTCCTGTAGCAGTAGCTTCAGTTCATTCAGTTCGCTCTGATTGGTCTTATCCGGGTCCTGGGAAAAGCGCATCGCTTCTACCGAATTCGCCTTGATCTGGAAATGGCTCCCCACATATACGTCAAAGCTTGTCCGGTCGCCGAGCCCTTTCAAGTGATACTCCTTCTTCCCGATACGGAGAAGGGCTGTGTCCTTCATCAGAACTTCTGTCCTGCCGCTGTTTTCACCCCAGAGATCGATCATCAAGAACGGCTTCAACGGCGTCTGTGGATCCTCCGGAAGGGCCATGATCTTCGTGTTTGCAGCAGCATCAGGTGCGAATCCAGCCTCCAAGTAATCCTTCAGCCTGGTGACTCCGATAATCGAGTACGCCATTTGGTGCAGATCCCCTTCGAGATTGCTCTTTAACTTCTCGGACACATCGGCCGCGTCCTTCGCATAGCTGATGAAGATGTCTTCGCGGAACCGCTCAAGCCATACATGCCGAACACACGAAAGGGTGAATATCGCTTCTTGTGTCGGAGGGTCCTGCGGGCTTTCGAGGGATCGCAGCATACGGGATATGTGCGACTTCCGCTGTTCTTGTAGGTCGATGAACCTACGACAGAGGTTGGCCACATCGTGAAGCTGTCTCTCTTCAAAGCGATTCTCATCGAAGGCTCGCACCACTTGCCATTTGACAGCCCCATCGAGCCATTTCTGAAACGTCCCCTGAGGATATGCCACGTCGTAGACCTCGTCTGGTAGCGAGATGGGTCTTCGTGCCCTGTCAATCTTCTCAACGTCGATTTTCAGGATTGGGCGCTCCCTATACTCCCGGTAGAAGTGGGCCAGAAGTGCTCCAAGTATGGCCCCAGCGACCGAACTGCCGGCGATTAACCATGTGTCCATGACATGCTCCCAGCCGCCGGGTTCTGGAAGGACCCGATCCGCGGCACTCTCGATTGTCGGAAACATGAATTATCATCTTTTCTAGCGTCTGTGTCAACCGGGACTCCCGTTGCCACGGGGAGTAAAAGGGGGCAGGTTGCTCTGTTGCCAGGAAAAGGGGTCAGGTACCTTTTCTTGCGGCCGGGGACAATGGGTTGACCGTATCGCCGCGGAGTGGGGGTTGGAATCAACCCTCCGCGCCCGCGGCCAACCCAGACAGACACAAGAAGGTACCTGACCCTTTTTCCCCTTTTTCCCGGTTTTGTCCGGTTTTGTCGGGCGCCATATCGGGGCCTATTTCTCTTCCGTGAAGGTGGACCTGCCGGCGGGACCCTCGACTCGCATCTTTAGGATGACGCCGCCGGCGAGGGCTTCGGCGAACTGCTCACGCGTCAGCGGCTTGTGGAGGCGGTAGGACTGAATCCGACGCTTGGCTCCCTCTGCATCTACATGCTCGTAGTCGCCGAGGTACAGGAAGCCGTGTCTCCATCGCAGTTCGCTGCCTTCGACAAGAGTCGATGTGTCGATCCCGCGAAGGTGGAAGTATGCGGTTGGGGAGTTGGTCCCCGGGGCCTTCGCAATCACCTCGTCGTCATCGATGACTTTCGTGACTATGCCCCACCCACTCCGCACGGCGCCTATTGTGTCGGGTGGGATGCGTAGAATTGTATAATTGGACCTGTTGTCAACGAAACGGTAGCTGTCGCCGATCATGGCGACCTGGGTGCGGTAGGTCTTGTACATCTTGTCAAACCATTGTTCTGTCCGTTTCTTGCCTCGATAGGTGTAGGCGTTTGGCGGTGCGGGCTTCTTCGCCGCCGGGTCTGCCGCGGAGGAGCCCTTCTCCTTCAGCTTGGCGATCTCGTCGCGTTGTCTGGCCGTGATCTTCTCCAGGGCCTCGATCCTGGCCTTCAGGAGCTTCACGGTGGCGCGGAGTTCCTGCAGCTCCTTGTCGCGGGGGTCTGCAGGTCCGTCTTGGGCGATGGTGACGCCGGCAAAGGCGGTGATGAGCAGCCCGATCAATATGAGTCGTCTGGCAATCATGGGGTATCCCTTGTGTCTGCCCGTGCAATGGGTTTGTTCCCGTTCTTCCCGGGGAATATGGGAATATGGGGACGCTAACCAGGTTTCATGCTTGGTTGTATGGCGTGTTCTCCTGTTTCACAAGGTGTTAGAAATTCACGTATCCGTGGCTAAGATGGTTATCGTCCCCATATTACACGGCCGAGGGCCTGCCGCCCGTTTACGGCCGGCGACACTCCAGGCCCAGGCATTCCTCCCAGCGGTCGGGGTCTTCCACCTCGCCGAAGCGCGCAAGGGCCGAATCGCCACAGCTCGCCCGCCGGATGCCCTCAAAGCCCGCCCGCCGAAGTTCCTCCGACAGCGACGCGAAATCCCACATCCACCGGTGCCGGCTGTGCCCCAACCATGCGCGCAGAAAGCCCGATAGCCCCCGCGGACGGGACCTCATGCCCAGCGCCGCTCGATCCATGAACGTCCCGGCTGGGTCGCCGTCGCCGGCGGCCAGGTAGTCCCGCGCCAGGCGCTGCAGGTCGGGAACGACCAGCCGAAACACCCCGCCCGGCTGCAAGTAGCGAAACGTGTTGGCCAGGGCCTCTTGCGCGTCGGCCATCGCCAGATGCTCCAGCACGTGCGAACAATAGATCGCGCGGCACGAGCCGTCGGCCACCGGCAGGCCCCTGACGACGTCGCCGTAGCGAACGTTCTTCGGGAAGGCGGGCCCGCGCCGCCGCGCCAGCCAACCCCCCAGTGGGATGCGCCGCAGCGCCACCCACGGACTGGCGTCGAAGTTGACCCACCCCTCGGGGGCCGACAGGCCGCAGCCGTATTGCAGGTGGAGATCGTTGGCCTGCTTCATGATCCGTCTGGGAATATGGGGACGCTAACCAGATTTAACCAGGCTCCATGCTTGGTTGCCATATTATTCACCCGCCAATGCACGCCGATCAAGTGAGCGGCCAAAACGGGCCGCACCGGTGATCAGTCGCCGCCGGGGACGGATTGCGGTAGACTGTGACACCCGCTGACGGGGGAGGAGAGCTTGCCCATGACGAGCGAGACGACAACGCTGGCGAAACTGGACGACCTCACGGCCGCGATCGGAGCGTGCGACGATCCGCGTCGGGCTTCGCAGTGGAGCCAGGTGCATAAACTGCTGCAGACGACCGATCTGCCGGGCCCTCAGGTGACGCACGTCGTGGGCATGCGCGATGTGGCTGGGTTGATGGACCTGGTCGATCAGCTTCGCGCCCCTGCCGATTCGGACGAGGCGCCCGCCGGAGCCGCCGGGGCGGTGGATGAGGCCACATGCAAGCGGGCGCTGCGGGCGTTCCGCAAGCGACTGTCGGTGACGGTTCTTGATGATCAATCCACGCTCGGCCGCAGCCCGCTGACCAAAGGCGCCCCCGCCGGCACACCCGCCATCACCCCGCCGACCGAATGGCCTGAAGAGGTCTGGCAGGACCTCGCCCGCCAAGGCAAACTCCGTTACATCGGCCACGGCTTCTACGAGCTACCCAAGGGCTAGGCGCCTTGTTGATCGTTGGGCCCCAACGGGGTCCCTTGTGTAGCCCAGGGCGTAGGCCGTCAGGCCAAGCCCTGGGTTATCGTCGGTGTTTCGGCAAGCCCCGTAAGGGGTGTCTTGGCTTTGTCGACCATGCGCTTGAAACCATCGTCGAGCCATCGCATCCCAGCAGCCGGCGCGATCGGGCCCCTCAAGGCGCCCCGTTGGGGCTTTCCCATTGGACGGTTCATTCCCCAGGGCTCGCCGTTCGGCTGCTCGCTGCGCTCACGCTCACGGCTTCGCCCCGGGCTAAGCAAGACGGCCCTTCGGGCCTTAGCTGATGGCTCGATCGCTACGGACTTACGTAAGGCCGCTTAGCAACGTCAGGTTAGAACTCTCTGCGGTTGGTTCGGCCTTTGGCGCGGCGGCGGGCGCGGCGGAGGAGGTCGCCGAGGCCCTCTGATGGGGGCGGGGGTTCGGGCGCCTTGGCGGCTGGGGCTTCGGGGATGGGGGGAACTGCTTCGGGGGCTTCGGCGGTCTTGGCGGCGCGGCGTCGACGATGGCGACGGCCGGGGGCGGGCGGTTGTGAGGCAGCCTGCTCGGCGGCGACGGCGCGGGCTTTGATGGGGCGCCAAACCGATAGCAGGCCCGTGCGCCGCTCGAAGATCTCCAGCAGGAATACGACGATCGCCGCCATCAGCAGCCACGGCGACAGGTTGATCTGTCTCGGCCGGGCCGGCAGGTCCTGCCAGATGCCGCTGAGGTTCACGCGCTGGCGGCCGCCCGTGATCCGGGCCACCCGCTCGAGCAGGTCGGCCCCGCGCTGCTCGTTGGCGGGCCGATACTCCGGCGAGTAGGGCAGACACACCGGGGCCAGCGAGAACCGCCCGATCGACGGGATCTCCACCGCCGCCAGCGCCGTCTCGCCGCCGTCGAGGGGGATGGTGAGTTCGAGCACGTCGGTCGACGCCCACCGCATCTGGTCGCGCCTGGAGGTCAACTGGCCGCCAAGCTGGCCCTTGAGCATCGTCACCTCCGGCATGCCGCCGAACGCCACGTCCGTCCGCTCCGGGTCCAGGTGAAGTTGGATCCGGCAGGCCCCATCGACGACCTCCTGCGTCAGCAGCATCTCATCGGGCAGCTCGGACACCTGCCCCATCGTCCACCTGGCCAGGCTGGAGAAGAACTCGCCCACCTCCCCCCACCGGGCGATCGGCCCGGTGTATTTGCCGTCGGCCTCGCCCGTGTACGATAGCGCCCGCCCGGCGCCGACGTTCCAGGCCGCCACCACCGGGGCCTTGTATTCGTCGACGGTCCTGGCCGCCATGATCGCGTCGGGGCGAAGGTAGCACAGGTTGTACCCGCCGATGGGCGGGGCGTCGGAGAATCGTCGCTGGGCCAGCGTCATCAGGCTGCCGGTGGTCTTGATCGGCGTTTGCTCGTCGAGGAAGGCGCTGCGGGCGACGATAAACGTATCCTGTGCGAACAGGCGCGGAAGTTGTTGGGCGCTCTCGGTGAAAAAGCACCGCCCCCCGCCGCGCTTGGCGATATCTTCGAGCAGCCGAGCGTCCGAATCCGCCCGCGTGCCCAGGCCGATCACACTGACGGTGATGTTGGCGCGGCGGCACGTCTCGATCAACTGCTTGTACTTGCCGGGCTCCTCGGCATCGGCGGCGTCGGCAAAGAGAATGATATGTCGCGTGCCGGCCTTGGCCTTGGCCAGCATCGCGGCGGCCTTGGACAGCGCCTCGTAGACGAAGATGCCGCCGCCTTCGGAGCGGATTCTCAGGATCTTGTCGGTCATGCGCTTCTTGTCCGACACCGGGGCCAGGTTGACGATCACGTGGGCCGACGAGTCGACGGCCAGGCAGCCGAACTCGTCCATGCTCGACAGCAACTGCACGACCTCGGCGGCCCCCAGGTCGGCCAGGTCCATCTTCGTTCGCCCGGCGCTGACGGGCACGGCCATCGAGCCGGACCGGTCCAGGGCGACCACAATCGCCAGCGCCAGCTTGCGGTGCTCGCGGCGGAGCTCCATCGACACCGGCAGAATGTCCTCCAGCGGCGAGCGGAAGTAGCCCCCCGGCCCGTACGCGTTTCGCCCGCCCGTCATCATCAGGCCCGATCCGATCTCGCGGACCCAGGCGGAGATCGTCTCCATCCCGGCCGTGCCGATGTCGTCGGCGAGGGTGTTCTCGATCAGCACGCCCGAGTACTGCGACAGATCGGCCAGCGACCAGTTGCACTGTTGCGGTGTGCGGGCGACCACGTTCA
Source organism: Phycisphaerae bacterium (assembly GCA_011050235.1). Classification (GTDB taxonomy): domain Bacteria; phylum Planctomycetota; class Phycisphaerae; order SM23-33; family SM23-33; genus HyVt-337. Next base: position 43,761 of record DRGC01000019.1, read on the forward strand.
CCCCGCCGGCGGCCAGCAGACGGCTGAGGCCCGACGGGCCGCGGGGCGAGACGCACAGCAGCGGCTTGTCGCCGCGGACGGCGACCAGGATTCTGGCGCGGTTGTTCTCGGGCACGGGGTCTTTCCCGCCGGCCGAGATGCCGACGGTGTATTGGCCCACGCCGCTCTCGGCGGCGCGGTCGCGGAACGTCAGTCGGCTGTCGCCGGCGGTCGCGGCGCGGGCGCCGCTGGCCAGGACGGTCTGGCCGCGGCGAAGCTCGTAGGCGATCTCCTGGGAGATCGGAGATCGGACCCACACGGAGATAAGGAATGATTCGCCCGGCCCGACGGATGAGGGGGCGTCGACGCGCGAGATCGCCAGGTCGTTGGTCGCCGGGCGCTGGACGAGTCGATAGTCCACGGCGATTTCGCGGGCGGCTGCGCGCGATGCCGCCGCCAGCGGCTCGCCGCCGGTGTGTCGCCCGTCCGAAAGCACCAACACGCGCCCCGGCGATTCCGGGGGCACGAGCGAGGCCGCCAGGTCGATGGCCGCCGCCAGGTCCGAGCCTTCCGGATCGGTCCGCGTGATAAAGCCCGAGAACCGCCCGCCCTGGGGGGCCAGTTCGACAGTGGCCTTTCGCCCGAACGAGACGACGGCGAGATGGCTGGTGCGTTGGCCCTGTTCCTGGATCAGCTTGACGGCCTCGGTCTGGATCTGTTCGCTGTCGGCGGGCATGGATAGGCTTCGGTCGGCGACGATGACGACCGTGCCCGCTCGGCTGGGCAGGTCGATCGCCAAGCCCGCCATCGCCAGCACCATCAGCCCCACGGCGACGGCCCGCAGGATCTGCATCAGGCGCCCGGGCAGCGGCCAATAGAGCATTGCCGCCGCCAGCGGGATCGCCAGCACAAGCCACACCGGCTGGGTGAGCGTCATTGCACGGCCCCCTTTCGCCCGTAGCCCAGCCACGCCAGATGCAGCGTCAGCAGGCCCAGCGCCGCCATCAGCAGCGCCCAGCGGATCGGCCGATAGTGCAGGCGGGCGTCGGTGGCGCTGACCCACTCGCCCCATCGGCCCGCGGCGCGACGGGTCAGGTCCGACTCGCCCATCTGCAGGGCGTTGACGGCGAATGTGTGTCGCCCCTGCCCCGCCTGCAGCGTGTACAGGCCGCACCGATCGGGCCGGACGAACACGACGCCGGCGCGGCCGTCGCGCTGTTCGGTCCGGCCGTCGGGGTGATGCAGCTCGACGGACTCGACGCCGGCCGGCAAGGACAGGCGAACGGGCAACCCAAGGCGCGCGTTGACATCGCTGAGCCCCGGCAGCGCCGCCGCCCGGTACCGCAGCAGGTTCCACCACAGCACGGGCCAGTTGGCCGTCTCGGTCAGCGTCGATAGCTTCGGCTGGAGGCGCAGGCGAATGAGCCGCCCGCCATCGCTGCCGCGGCTGTCGGTGACGAGCACGACGTTGCCGGCCGAGATCACGGCCGAGCCCGCCAGCGAGGGCTCGCGGGCGGCGGCCCAGACCACGCCCGACAGGTCCAACCCCTCCGACAGCGGATGCGACCGGTCGATCAGGAACGGCCCGACGAATGCCTCGGCCTTCTTGTCGGCTGCGGCGCGGACGGTCCACGCGGGGCTGGCCGCGACGCCGGTCGGGCGGTCGGTGATCACCAAGTCCGCACCGGCCGTCACGATCTTGGCCAGGCCCGTCGCGGCCAGGCCGCTGGTGACGACCTTTCGAAGAGCGACATCGGCGATATCGAGCGTGACGCGAACGGGCGGGCGCCGCTCGGGCAGCAGCACGACGTGGTTGTCGGTATCCAAGGCGTCGTCATCAAGCTCCGCCCGGACGACGTCCGCCCCGGCAGGGAGATCGACAAACAGCGTCGCACTCTTGCCCGCGGGCAGGGACACCGTGCGGGCTGTCTCTTATACACATCT
>DRGC01000020.1 GCA_011050235.1 Phycisphaerae bacterium
ACCGCGAAAGTACCTGTCAGGAACGTGCCGAAATCCGTATCGGCAAATCCATCGAACGGGAAAGCGGCGTCAGAGGCTTCGGCGCTGGCCAGGGTGACATCTTCGCTGGGGGCCTCGACAATCAGCAGATCGCCGATGACAACCAGGAAGTGCGTGTCGATCGCCGAGTCGGTCGTGTAAGCCGCACTCTCCTGTGTCGAGGTCGACGGGACCAACGCTGTCGAGTAGTGCTGGTGCAGCTTACCGGTGATGCCGGTATAGCCGAACGTGGGCGTTACGCCGTCAAAAGACATGACATCGAAGCCCGGGAGGCCCGTCTTGTTTTCAACCCTCAACACGACCGACAACAGGCCTTCCGAGCCATCACCAACGCTTACGGGGTCGGTGATGAAGACATCATACACCGAGCCGTCAAAGACCTTGAAGTCTGCGTGAGCGACCCCGGAGGCCAAGAGCACAGCAGCCGAAAGGAACAGGCATCGCATCGTCTTGTTCATTCCTCATTCTCCTTAAGGTTCAACTCCACATTCCGTTCGATAGGCAGAGATGAATTCCTGCCCACCAGTGATATCGGCAAGGCCGGGGGGAGCCTGCAGCTAAATAAGCCCGAAGAACGAGACCCATCGGCGCGATCAGCGTTAACTGAGACACCAGAGCCAAGGACATGGACCGGGACAGATCTTTCGTTGGAGATGCCGCCGGGGGGGGGCGACGGTAGCGACCGGGGCATTGGGGGAGGATGTACTCTTGCGGGATGTCTCGATCCCATCGATAATGGTGCGCAGTGATCGGGCCGGCCCGAGGCCGGGAGTTGGGCATCCATTCGATTGAAGGAGACCACCGATGAGACACTCTTACACATGGGTTGTGGCTGCGATACTGCTGGGCGCTGTAATGGTGGGTTGCGAGGAACAAGAAATTGTCGCAGCGGCGAAAGATACCCACGACCTAAAGGCGCAGCCCAAGGCCGGCGCGCCGGGCAGGTCGGGCCATCCGGCAGTTCACCCGAAGCGACGGGTCTGCGCCAAGGCGATTGTCCATCCAGCCGCGGCAGCGCGTGGGCCGAAGAGCCCTCACGGGGCGAAGGGCCCGCATCGGCCTATGCGCAGGCTATGGGCTATGGGCAGGGCATGGGCTCAGCATCCGGCGATGGCGGGCCGCGGCGGGGGCAAGGCGATGGGCGACGCGACGCTAACGGGTCTGATGGCGGTGGCCCGTATCGAACAGTTGGCCGTCAAGAGCCACGCCCCCATGAAGGGCGTTGGGCTGCTCTCGCAGGTCGTGCGGTCCGACGCGCCGATTGCGGTGCGGCGCGGGGCGGTGTTTGCGATCAGCCGGCTGCTCGAACGCGCCGGCCAGCCGGACAAGGCGGCGCAGGTGCTGCTGCAAGTCATTCGCCTCAGCGGCAGGGGCCGAGCCGACCGGGGGGCCAAGGCTCCCAGGCAAAAGGCCAAACGCGCCCTCGCGAAGACCGACAAGGCCGCCAGGGCCGCCGCTGGTCGACTGGCCAAGCGCGAAGCAGCCCTGAAAAAGCGCGAAGCGGCCATGAAGAAGCGCGAACAAATGCTGGCCAGACAGCAAGAGCGACTCCGCAAACAGATTGAGAGCCGGCGGCAACGATCCCAGCGGTCGGCGAAACAGGCGCCGCCGGCCAAGGCGGCGGACTAGGCATCGTCGGCGATGATTACGGGCCGGCCAAGGCTGCGCGCGTGTCTATGCGGATAAGAAAACGGGCGACCCGAGTGGGATCGCCCGTTCTGTAGGCGGCGTTGCGCGGCATCTGTCCTGTCAACAGTCGCGGCTGTGCGTCAGAGCGTGCCGCTGTCGAGTTCCTGCAGGACGGTGCAGTCCGGAATCTGTACGACGCCGGATTCCTGCTGAGCGGCCCGCAGCTCGTCGGAGTGCAGGAACCGCCGGGCGCTCTCCTCATCGTGCCACTGGCTCAGCATGACCAGATCGTTGGGGTCCTCGGCCTTACGGAAGAGCTGATAGGAAATCTCGCCGTTGGCCTTTCGCAACTCAGCCGAGCCGTCGAAGCTCTTCTTCCAGTTCTCGTAATTGGCCACCTTCAAATTCACCGCCAGCATGTATGCCATGGTGTCTCCCTTTCGATTGTAAACGTCCCTTATGCTTATACGCCATCGGCGCGTCGTCGACAACGCCAGGCCTGCCGCCATCGGCGTGGACGGGCGTGCACCTGCAATGTACCATGCCCACCCGGCGCTGCGATTGAAAGAGGGACCTAGCCGATATGCGCGACGACTCCGACAAGCTGCCTCCGGTCGACTACGGCCACATCTTCAAAGACGACACGGGCGCGGCGAAAAGAGCCCGTCCGGTGTCACAGCGCATCGGCAGTTTCTTCACCGGGGTGTTCGTCTGCACGATTCCCCTGGTGTTTATCTGTGTTGGTGTTGGAATGGTGGCTCGGGAGATCACCAAGCACTACACCTTCGCCCACGTTCAAGGGGTTGTCACCAGCGCGCCCAGCATGGACTCGCGGGGCGCTGTGACCGTGAGGGCCCGTTACCAATATAACGGTCGACAGCAGACCTGCAGCATCAGCGCCGATGAAGACAGCAGCGGCTTCGACGATCTGCAGGCCCTGAAAATAGGACAGCCGATCTCCCTGTTGGTCGATCCGGATCATCCCGGCCGGGCCGATCGCGACAAGGGCCCGCAGACCATCGGGCTGGCCTTTGCCCTCTTTGCGCTGCCGTTCCTGACGTTGGGTGCACAAATGTTCTGGCAGAGCCTGACCGGGCGCGAGCTCATCCCGGCCAGGAGCTTCAGCGGCGGCATGCCTCTCCCCGGCGGGGGTTACTTCGTGCTGTTCCTGGGACTATGCCTTCTCACGAGCGGCGCCGTGATCGCTTCGGACGCCCTGCTGGACTGGCCGGTTAAGCTCATTGTCTCGATGGTGTGCATCGCGGGCATCCTGATCGGCGGAATGCAGATCGGCCTTGCGGCCGGACGACGATCGAAGGCGCGCGAAGCGGCCGCCCAAGTCGCCCGGGCCGATTTGCCTCCCCCGCAAGGCGAGCAAGAGCAGCGCAAAGACGCCGCCGGTTCACTGACCAAGAAAATGGCCCTCATGGTCGGCGCGACGATCTTCTGGTGCGGCATCACAGGCGTGTTCCTCGGCTTCGTGTTGCGATCGCTGGTCCTTCACAACATCGCCCGAGTAACATACGCCACCACGGAGGGTGCGGTCCTATCCAGCCGGGTCAAAGCGAATACCGGCGGCGACAGCACGACCTACAAACCCATCATCACCTACGAGTATGTTGTCGACGGCGCGCGGCATGTCTCGCGGCAGTACAACTACATGGACATCAGCGTCAGCGGCGGCAATTGGGCGTCGGAGGTCGTTTCCCAGCATCCTGCCGGTCGGCGCATCATGGTCTATTACGACCCCGACGACCCGGCGGAGGCCATCCTGAGTCTTGAGACGCCCGCGATGGCCTACTTCCTGTTGTTGTTCCTTCAGCCATTCGCCCTGGTGGGGTTGGCGTTGATTGCTGCCACAGCGACGACGCCCGCCCGCCACAAGCGGCTGAAGCGATTCCTGACCGAGCCATTCGCGCTGCCGTGGCGGATTCCGTCTTGGGGCGTCCTTCAGCCCGACTACCACGGAATGACGCTCGCCCCGGCGCAGTCGTGGCGCCAGGCGGTGGTAGCCTTCATGCTCGGCTACGGTGTGACTTGCTTCGCCGCCATGTTCATCGTCGGCGTTCCATTGATCATGCTGGGCATGCACGACCGCCGCTGGGTCGCGTGGGCATTCGGTGTGGCGGCTGTGATCGGCGGGTTCCGCTTTCTTCGGAAGCTCTTGGGCGCCGGCCGAAAAGCGGCGCTGAACATCGACCCCGACGACAAGATCCTGACGATTCGCGGCGACCGGCGCGATCAGCGCGTGCGCTTTGACCAGATCAGGAGTTGGCGCCTCCGTCACGTGCTGTATCGCTATGGCGTGGCCGTCAACGGCCGACGCCAACGCTACTTGGTGCTGGAAGCGCTAACCAAGGACCACGAAGCCGTGCCCATTCACGCCTTCTCTTGCTTTGTCTCTACGCCGAACAAAGTGGAGATTATTGCCCGGCGCGCGCAGCAGGTCTTCGCCGAGATCACAGGCGTCGCGGCCAGAAAGACCCTTGTCCGAGATAAGTCCCGAATGGCCCGGCCGCCGAAAGGCCGCATCGAGATCGCCCTCGCGCCGTTTAAGTGGCTGCTGACCCGTCGCAAGGACGACTACGCCGACCTGGCCTAGGTGCAACGCCGGTGGCCGAAGCGTCACTTCGGCGTGCCGGTGGGGACCAGCAGCGCCGGTGCGTGGTCGGCCGGCAGGGACAGGGCCTTGGCGACCGCGGCGTCGTCGAAGGCGCCAATCGGGACCGCGCCCAACTTCAGCGCCACCGCCTGCAGCAGCAGGTTCTGTGCGGCGTGGCCGACTTCCACCCACACGTAGCGCTCGGCCCGGCGGCCGTACTTGGCGGTCGTCCGCTCGATCACTGCCGTCAGCACGAACGTCGCCGGCGCATCGCCCACAAACCGCTGACCCAACGCCGCCGCCTGCAGGCTCGGCCGCACGTCGCCTTCCAGATGACGCGTCAGGGCGCCCGTTTTCGGATCGTAGTGGTCGACCCCCGCAGCCGTGACGACATACAGCTCCAGCGGGTACAGCGCCCCGGCGGACGGGGCGGTGCGAAAGCCCCTTCGCTTGTCTGTGACGCCCTGGGCCGCCCAACACAATGTCGCGATCTGCTCAGGCGACAGGGCGTCGCCCTTGAATCGCCGCACCGATCGCCGCGCCGTCAGCGCATCGGTCAGCGTCATGCCGTCGCCATCGGCCCCGACGGACGCCGGTCCAGCGCTCTCGGCATCGTCGCACCCCATCGACCCCGCCGCCAGCAGGGCGGCCACGATCACCAAGAGGATCAGTGACGCATTCATAATCCGTCTCCTTCAATCCCCCTTTCACCGCGCCGCGGCCGCGATGTCCAGCGCAAAAAGGACGAGGCCAACCGCAACGCGCCCGACCTCGTCTTGATCGCATTAGATTGACGACGCTATCCGCCTCGGCGGATCTACGACTTCTTCAGCTTCAGCCGGACTGTGGCCGTGCCGAAGGCCGGGAGTGAGAGTTTTACGCTGCTGGCGGTGTGTTTGAGCTTCTCGGCGCCTTCTTCCATGGTGTTGGTCAGCGTGGCCTTGTCGACCTTGACGCCCGACAGCTTGATCGTCGCATCGGTCGCCTTGCCGGCGGTTTCCATTACGCGGAGGATCAGGCCCTTGCCGTCCTCGGCCGGTTTGTAGGTCGATAGCTCGATGTTGCCGGCATCGATGGTGACGAACGAATGGCTCTTGGCCGGCAGCGAGCCCTTCTGCCCGCCCGGCAGCCAGATGCACCAGCACGGGTTGGCCAGGTCCCAGCCGTATTGACGAACCGAGTCGTCCTGCCACCCGCCCTTGTGGCCGGCGAAGCTGAACCGCATCAGGATCTCGCCGGCGTGCGTGTTGACGAAGTTCGTGCCGTAGTTGTTGTAGTACAGCATCGAGTAGATGTGGCCCTTGGTGAGCGAACCGGGCTTGAGCCACTCGTGCCCGTACTCGGCGTTGGTGAAGTGGTGGTGGGCGCCGCTGACGCAGGTGGGGTACAGGCCGCCAAACTCGGCCATGGGCGAATCCAACGGGGTGAAGACCACGCCGCCTTCGTCGTTGAAAACGTCCGCCCAGTGCTGCATGGCATAGTAGTCGGTGTTCGATCCGGGCAGTTGGTCGACCGTCGGCTCGATGACCGATCCGGACGCCTCGAAGCGGAACTGCGGCTTGTCGATATCGAACGGGAACGCCATGAACGCCTCCACCGTCGGCTCGCCATCCTTGAGGCCGCGCAGGGCGACGTCGATCCGCTTGGCGGCGTGGAAGACGGTGATATCCTTCGTGAACCGCGGCATGGAGACGGCCTCGCCCTTGACTCGCACGGTGGTGAAGACCGGCCCGTCCTCGACGACCTCGACGGAGGTGACCTTGACGGGCGTTTCCTCCATCGTCTCGGCCGAGCGGACGATCAGTTGCGTCAGACCGTGCGGGGCGGAACCGTCGACCAAGTCCCTGCCCAGTTCCTTATCGAACAGGGAGGCGATGTTGCCGGTGGCGGCGTCGACGGTGAGGGTGACGAAGTCGTTGTCGATCGTCAGGCCGTCGACGCAACTGGCGAAGGTGGCGGGCTTGTCGGTCTGGACGAGCTTGAAGGTCTTGTAGCCGACCGGCGGGATGTCCTTGGCGGCGATCAGCAGGTCGGTGGCCGTCTTCTGATGGCCCATCGCGATCCGCTCGGACGCATGCGGGCTGGCGGCGAAGGGGTCGGTGACCTCGACGATCTGCGCGGGGATGACGCGGCCGGTTTCGGTGTCGATGACTTCGAAGCCGCCTTCGACCAGGAAGTCCGGCGCCGGGTGAATGCCGCGATTGGTGCACCAGGCCGAGTGGATCCACACCTGGCCGTGCTCGTCGGGCTCCGACGGCACCATGGGCAGCCCGCAGGGGGCCCATTCGTGCAGGGCGGCGGTGACGACCTCCGACCGGCTGTGGGCCAGCGGGTTGAAGACCGTCAGGAAGTGGCCGTCCCCGGAGCGGATGTTGTCGGCGATCCGGTTGGCCGCCTTCATCTCCAGGTCCAGCCCCAGCGACAGCGTGCGGAAGGCGTACATGGATTTTTCCGCCACGCAGGCGTCCATGGCCGGCCCGCCCGGGTGGGCCATGCCCCAGCAGTGCAGGTCGTGATAGAACGTGTCGATGTAGGCCTTGTCGATCTGCTTCTTGGGGAAGTCGAAATCGGCGACCTGGGAGGCGATGGTCGCATACGTCTCGCCGCGCCGCAGGGCCTGGTGGCCGTTGCGGTTGACGCCCGTCTCGTGCGGGGTGCTGGTGGCGCAGACGGTGTAGTCGGTATTGGGGAACTCTCCGCGCAGCACCTTGGTGTCGTCGGGGAGTTGCTCGGAGATGATGTCCAGGAATTGCGTGTTGGTCGAGTTGACAAAGTGCGGGTAGGCCCACTTGCCGTTCCACTTGCGGACGAAATCGGCGAAGAACCGCGTCGGCGGGCTGTTGTCGCGGTGCCCGCTGGAGACGGTGAAGTTGGCGATATTCCACGCGTAGCCGAGCTCGTCGAACTGCTTCAGCATCTCCGGCAGGCGCGTCAGGCAGTCCTGCTCGCCGGCCGGGCGGAACTCCATCCCGTGCAGGTTGTACCATGTCAGCAGCCGCTGCCCGTCGGGGGTCTCCCACCACCACGGGCCGGGCACGCCGAAGTTATGGACGGCGGCTTCATCCCAGCAGGGGTGGACCTTCTTCTTGGCGGTGAAGTACCAGATCGGCACGCCCAGGCAGAAGTACTTCACCCCGGCGGCCGCCATCGCCCCGACAAGGCCCCACGAAAAGCCCGGCACGTCGTTGTGCATGGCGCTGGTGACCTGCACGCCGTACTCGCGCTTCAGCCGGTACGATGGGTACATCAGGCGGTGCAGCTCCTCGTGGCCGCATAATTCAGACGTCTGGTTGCCGAATAGCGCCGGGATTTCGATCTGCCCCTTCTTGGCGAAGCTCATCAGGCGCTTGACGAGGCTCTGGGGGCGGCGGTCGGCCCAGTGCAGCACACTCCAGGCCTGCTCGATCTGGTAGCGGAAGCGGGCGTCTTTGTCCCAGTCCTTGGTCGACTCGCAGTGGTCGAGAATCTCGTCGTAGAAGTCCTCGCAATCGTCCAGCACGCGGCTGGGCAGGTCGGTGTAGCCGAAGTCGTGGTGGGAGTAGTGAATGAGGTGGACGTCCCACTTCTTGGGCGCCGCCCAGGTGACATCCTTGGCGGCGACACACTTGTCGTTGACGAGCAATTCGGTGTGGACGGCCGCGGCGTCCTCGATCTCCGGCAGCATCACCTCCAGGACGTTCTCGCCCTTGGCGACCATCCCAAGCTTGACGCGCTTACTCAGCCCGCCACCCTTGACGGCCAACTGCGCCTCAGCCTTGTTCCCGCCATTATTGACGGCCACCTTGACCAGATTGACCAGCCCAGCCTGTCGCTTCTTAAAGAAAATCGTCGGTTCGATGTTCAGCAGTTTCATGGATGCCATCAGCTATCTCCGGTTTCTTTCACCACAAAGGTCACAAAGACCACAAAGTAAAGATATCTCTCTTCTTCTCTCTGTGTCCTTCGTGCTCTTTGTGGTGAACTGTTTCTAGTCTTCAAACAAGCCGAACGCATAGCCCGAAATCTCCACGCCCACCGGCGGCGTGATCGAGGCCTGAGCAAGCCCGGGTGTCAGCATCGGCGATTCCTGTTGGACAAGATCGAGCATTATTGGCTCGCGGGCCAACAGTGGCAAGGAAAAGCGGGCGGTAGCCCCGCGCTCCTGAGGGTGATGGTTGTTCGGCGCCCGAATTCAGGTAGAATGTCCGTCGAATGATGGAAGGGACACGGCATGAACGATCAAGAGCTTGCCAACCAGTCGGTGAAGCGGTGTTTGTTCTGTGGACATGAACTGCCGCCCATCTCGAAGGCTCCGACCTCGCGGCGGGTATGGGTCATTGCGTGCTTGGCGCTGCTTGGTGTGGCCGCCGCCGCATTCATTGGGGACTTATTCATTGACGGCCCCCCCTCGCTGCTTTTCGGTTTCTGCAATGGCATCGTTATCAGCACCACCGCGCTTGGCGCCCTCTTCAATTGCTACTTCATCCGGCGCGGTCAGATCGAACTCGAGGAAAGGCTACTCGCCGTGCAGCGAGAAATAGAAGAATCTACTGAGGTCAAGAAGGGGACGTAGCCCTTTTCTGTGTGGTGTACATCACTGTATGAGAATTAGATAGGGGAGTCAGTATCGCTGGTGAAAAGGGTTACGTACCCTTTTCTTATCGCCACCGCCTGGGCCTGAAGCTCCTCCAGCACGCACGCCGACGGGCCGAAGGCATAGCCGGAGATCTCCACGCCCACCGGTGGCGTGATGACGGCCTGTGCAAAACCTGCTGTGAGCATCTCCATTCCTTTCGAGACCGAGGTGGGCATTATTGACGGTGCGGGGGGGCATGGCAAGGGGTGGGTGTTGTGGCGGGGTCCCGGTCCCGGCCAGCGC
>DRGC01000021.1 GCA_011050235.1 Phycisphaerae bacterium
CACCGCCGTTGCCGCCACTGCGGAGCAAGGGCGGCCACATGCGAGCGAATGATCGGGCCCCCCGCATCTGAATTGACGTGGCCCCGGGCTTCCCGGAGAAGTGCTTGCTGGTCTCCGGGATCGGGTGATAGAATCGCCGGAAGACCCACGACGCCCGTCGGCTGAAGTTCATCTGGGAAATCCTGGACCAGGGGAGAGCACTACGTGGTCAGATTGCTGGACGACAAGATGTTGGGCGGCCGCAAGAAACTGAGCGGCCCCGTCGCCGTAGCCATGGTCTTACTGGGCGTCTTTCTCCTGTCCCTGTACTTCATGCCCTGGGTGAGGATAAGGGCGTACCCGACGCCAGGTTGGTTTCAGTTTGGCGTCTACCGGATGCTGCCCCTTGGCGAGGCGAGCGGCTACGATCTTGCCGCCGGGCTCTGGCGAGACGACTGGTCCGAGCGGGCCAACTTCCGCGCCACGTCGTTGTGCGGGCTGGGGGGACTGATAGCCCCAATCTGCATCGTCGCCGTAGTTCTGATGAATCGGCTGGGCTGGCTGAGGGCTCGGAGGGCATGGTGGGCGTTTCTTGTTCTTGGGCTGGTTGGGGTGGCCGTCGCCACGGTCGTGTCGCAGATCTACTATTCGCGCAACGTGATAGGCCAAATGAGGAATGTCTACGTACGCGCCCAGTCGACCGGGCGCCACGCCATAAAGGGCGGTTCGTACAGAAATCTGGTGACAGAGAAGACAGACGACCTCTGGTTGTCACTGCGGCTGTATGTGGTCATGGCGTCCGTCGCTGCAGCAGCGTTGGTTGTCCCCGTGCTGAAGGCCCTCGGCGAACGAGTGACCAAAGGCCGGCTGAGCGCTTGGCTGGCGAAGGTGTCGGAAGCCAAGAGGGCGATTCTTGGGCCGCCGGCCGAGGAAGCTGCCCGCGCGCTCGGACCGGCCGACGGCAAGGCGCCGGGCCCGTACGAATTGCTGAGGGGTGGTGTCGTGGTGGCCATTATCTGCTCAGCGTGCGTGCTGTTGGTGCTGTACTTCACGCCTTGGGTGGTCGTTGAAGGCTTTGATTCGTCGAGCTATGGCCCCTACGCTCCAATGCGCACAGGGAAGTCGACCGGCTTCGAGCTGGCCACCGGTCCCTGGGGTGGCGACTGGCCCGCCCACGTCAGTGTCACTGTCCTGTCCTTCTGCATGTCGCTGGCGCCAATCGTCCCGGTCTGCATCCTCGCTGTCGTCCTGGCGAATCTGCTCAAGCGGCTGACGGCCCGGCGCACGTGGTGGGCGCTGCTTCTGCTGGGCCTGGCGGGGGGCGTTGTCGTCGCGACGCCGACAAGGATCGGGTACCCGCACCTCGTGATGGCCCAAATGGGGGATGCGGTGGTCCATAGCTGGGTGGCTCAAGGCTATCTCAGCCCGGCCTCGTTCGACAACTTGACACTGGAGTACACGTTCGGTCTGTGGTCCTCGTTTTGGGCCTACGCGGCCCTCGCAGCGGTCGCCTTCGTGGCCGTGACCTCCCCGAAGTTCAAGGCCTTCACCGAACCAGCCGCGGCCAAGCCGATCACGACTACGCCCCCACCCATCGAGCCGCCAACAAAGGCAACCGGCGTCAAGAAGGTCCTTACGGGACGAACTGTGCGGTGGACTCTCCTTACGCTATACGTCGTGACAATCCTCGTTCTGGCGGCCATCTGGGTATGTCAAGATTGGGGGGACCTACCTAGACCGTGGGGCGTGTTCTTCATTGCCATTCCAGTATGGTTTTTCTCCCAGGGGTTGTTCATTCTGACAGCGGCTGGCCGGGACCTCTACAGGCCACTGCGGCGACGCATGTTGGTCGTGCCCGTGGTGATCGCCGCCTTCATGATGGGCGTCCTTCTCACATCCATGACCGGGGCCCTCGCGGAGCTGTCCTGGGGCGTGCCCGGGGAGTGGCTCTTCTTGGGCGTCCTCTTGGCGACTTGGGGAATATGGGCGGTCGCCTTCTTCATCTACACGCGCCAGTCAAGCCGGCTAGGGGTCCTGAAGCGATTGGTGACCGTGCTCGTGGCGGGCAGTCTACTTGAGACGATCGTTGCGGCCTACGCGCACGCCATCGTGTCGCGCCGCCCTGGCTGTCTTGTGGGTATTCACACCAGCGTGGCGATTGATGCCGGGGTGTGTGTAGGCCTGTGGGCCTTTGGCCCGGGGATAGCCATTCTCTTCCTCCACGCCCGGGCCCAGCAGAAGAAAAGGCGCCAGCGCCCCACGCCGCCAGAGGAATAGGCCGGGCGCCATGCCGCAATGCAACGCGGCGCGGACCGGGGCCTGCGGCGGCCCGATCATCGTGACAGCAACTGGGCGATGTGGTCGACTTGGCGGTCGGCGGCGGCTAGGCGGCGGGGTGAGGCGGGGGCGTTGCCCCAGCGGAGGCGGTCGTAGAGGTCGGCCAGTCGGCTCAGGTGGCGCTCGGGCAGGTCGAACCGCTGGGCTGCGGCGGCGAGGACCTCTCGCGGGGTCTGATGGGTCTTGGCGGCTAACCCCTTTCGGCGAAAGAGGTTCAGAAGGCGTCGCATGAACGCCATCTGGGTGGGGGGCACGGCGTGGCCCGCGCGGTAGGCCCGCTGCAGCCGTCGGCGCCGCAGCACGAAACGGCCCAGCACCAGCAGCGCCACCACACCGGTGGCGCTGAAGACCACCTGCGTCAGGCGCTTTAGAAAGGCGTCCACCTTGCCCTCGACGATCAAGGTCGTCACGCTGTCGCCCATCCGGGTCGCCGTCGCGTAGGCCCACGCGCCCAGGTCGCCCAACTGCCTGCGGAGGTAACCGCCCAAGCGCTGTTGCCGCTGCATGTCGTAGCCGACGATGTTCTCGTACCACAGGAACTGCAGCCGCTCCCACCAGCGCCGCACATTCCGCCACGTTCCGCCGACCGGAGCCAGATCGGCCGGCGCGGGCGACGGATCGACGATGACAAAATCGGTGGACGGCGTGTAGACCTGGCACCAGGCGTGGGCGTCGCGCTGCCGGACAATGATCTCGCCGCTGGCGGGATCCACCTCGCTTGTGCGAAACCCCGTCGCCAGGCGCGCACGGACGCCCAGCGCCTGACACATGACCGTCAGCGCCGAGGCGAAGTACTCGCAATGGCCCTGCTTCATGTGGAACAGGAAATCATCCACGCCGTCGCGCGACGGGTCGGCGGCGGTGAGGTCCAGCGTATAACGGTACTGCTCACTGAGGCGCTGGGAGAGGCGCCGGGCGATCCGCAGATCCCACTGGTCGCGCTGCCGGGGGTTGTCGGCGCGGCCGGCGAGCAGGTCGGCGCACCACTGGCGGGCCAGCGCGACCACCCGCTTCGGCAGGTGGGCGGCGACATTGGGCGGGTCGACCGCGATGCCCAGCACTTGGCGGCGGCGCTGCAGATAGGCGCGTTGCCGAGGGTCCAGCGGCTGGGGCCAGGACCATGCCGTGTAGCCGACGTGGCCTTTGCCAGCGCGGTTACCCACGAGGCGGGCGACTTCCGAACTCGTCAGCCGCCATCGGCCCACATGCGGACGGACATGGACCACGGGCGAGCCGGCCGGCAGATGCGGCAGCAGCAGCGCCCGCATCGAGACCTCCTGAACGATGGCGCCCTCGCGGAGCTCGTCGGTCGGGTTGGGCAAGTGGGCTTGAAGGCGGCGGTTGGGTGGATCCTTGGGAGCCTGCCAGGTGGAGTTCTCGTATCGGCTGGCGGTGGTGGCGCAGAAATACTGGATCGCCGCCCCGGGCACAGGGTCGCCGCTGGAATCGCGCAGGCGAACGGTCATCACAACGCGGTCGGAGACGGTGATCCGTTTGGCGTCGCCCAGGTGTACAGTCTCGGCCAGGCCGGTAATGGCGCCGAGGGATTGGACCATGATCGGGTCGACGAGGCGGCTTAGTCGGGGGGCGCTGGCGAACAGCAGCACCGCACCGGCGGCCATGCAGACCACAATGGACGCCAGCCGCCTTCGCAGGGACCGGCCGGGCCAGTCGCGGATCGCGTGCCAGGCCACCTGCCCCGGCGGCGGGGGATGGGTTTCGGTGGGCAGGCGGGCCTCGGCCGTGGTGTCCAGACCTCGCTTCAGCGTCAGGGCCATGCCCACGTAGCCGGCCAGGACCACAAACACAACGCACGCCGCCGCGTACCAGAGAAACTCGCACACCAGCGACCCGGATAGGACCGTCAGCGTCGACAGCGTGAGCATTTGGACGTAATCGCGGTTGTGCTTTCGCTGGAGCAGCTTGCAGATCAGCAGGATCATGATGAAGTGCGTGATGGCCGTCAGGGCGATGGCCGTATTGGTGAATAGCATCGTCCATTGCGGCGAGATCAACTCCACGAGGACCAAGGCCGAGCCTGTCAGCACCAACACGTTGACGACGAGGGGGTGAAGATAGATCTCCTTGCCCCGCAGCGTCGCCAAGAGATTGACGGCCACCGTGATCGTGCCGACGACGAGGAAGGGGTAATTGCCCTCAGCCATCGATGCCATCGCAATCGACAGCCAGACCATCACCAGCAGAGGGCCCTCCAGCCGGCGGCGCGCCTTCAGGACGATCTCGGCCTCGCTGAAGCTTCGCAGCGGCATCAGAGGATCTCCCCCAGGGCCGGGTCGTCTTCGAACACCTCGGCCAACCGGTCGGCGCCGGCGATGACGGTCAGATGGCCGCTGGCCGCCCGCAGGGCGGCCGCGTCGTTACGGCCGATGGCGCCCGCCTGTGGGGACAGCACTACCACCTGCGATCGTCCCAGCCAGTCGCGGCGCAGGGCGGCCAGCGTCCGGGCCAGCGGGTGGGTGGTGTTTTCGCCGAGTTCGGCCAGGGCATCGAGCAGGTCGCGCATGGCCGCCCGCCCGGCGGCGGGCGCCAACGTGCGGACGCCGTCATCGCTCGCCAGCGCCAGAGCGACCTGGTAGCCGCGGGTCATCGCCCGATCGATCAGCGTCGCCGCCAGGCGCAGCAGGCGTTCGCGTGTGGCCGCGCCGGCGGCGTCGGTGGTGAGCGTGTCGATCACGAGCATCAGCGCGTCGGGCAGGGGCCGGGCCATCTCGCGGATCAGGGGCTGAGTCCGCCCCGCCGAGCGGCGCCAGTGAATCAGCCGTGGGTTGTCGTCCTGGCGAAACTCCCGCAGGCCGAAAAACTCGTCCTGCCCGCCGGTCAATAGGCTGGGGGAGGCGGCGGAGATCTCGGCGGCCCCGCGTCTCAGCAGCTCGGCCTTGAGCATCCCTCGCGCCGGCCAGACCACCAGATCGGTCGGCTCGATGACACGCCGCCACGCCGTCACCAGTGAAAACGGAAACCCTGTGCGGAGCTCCACGCCGTCGAGCGTGACGCGTCCGCGCGTCCGCGCGACAAACCGGGCGCCCGATCGAAACTGGCTCCGCGGCTCGAGATGGGCGCAGTAGCCGCCGGCCATGTCGAGTTGCGGCTGGGGAAGGTCGCGGATGCTCAGACCCATGCACGAGAACCACCGATGCTCGTTGGCCAGGAAGTAGCTCATGTGAACGGTCTGGCCCTGCCAAACGCGGTCGGGCGCTTCGCGCGTGACGCGAACGCCGCGGACCGTTCGCCCGGCGATCAGGGCGGAGACACCCAGGGCGGCCATCATGCCCCCCAGCAGCAACAGCGTAACGGCGGCATCGTGTTTGAGCGCCGCGGCCCCCATGAGCATTCCGATCAGCACGTACAGCAATCCGGCGCCGGTCAATCGCTCGCCGTCACGGTAGCGTCGTCGCTGTGGGCTCTTTCGGGCCATGGGAACGCCCTGGGGTCATTGCGGAACGGGGACGGTTTCGAGAATGTGCTGGAAGATCGCCTCGGCGTCGGCGGCCGACCCGCTGCTGACCAGCGCGCGGGACTGCAGGCGGTGGGCGCAGACGCTGGGGGCGAGGTGTTTGACGTCGTCGGGGACGACGAAGCTTCGGCCGTCCAACATCGCCAGGCCTCGCGACGCCTGCACCAGCGCCAACGAGCCGCGCGGCGACAGGCCCAGCGTCAGGTCCTCGCTGCGGCGGGTGGCCTCGGCGATCTCCAACACGTAGTCCAGGATCGCCTCATCCACGCGGATGCCGACGGTGTGGTCCTGGATGGCGACCAACTCGTCGGCGGTCATGACCGGCTCGAGCTGGTCGAGGCGCGTACGGGCGGGCTCGGTCTGGAGGATCTCGCGCTCGGTCTGCTTGTCGGGGTAGCCGATGCGGATGCGGAGCATGAAGCGGTCGAGCTGGTTTTCCGGCAGGAAATAGGTGCCTTCGAACTCATAGGGATTCTGCGTGGCCAGGATCATGAACGGCGGGCCCAACGGGTAGGTATGGCCGTCAGTGGTGACCTGGGCCTCGTTCATGGCTTCCAGCATCGCACTTTGGGTGCGCGGCGTGGTGCGGTTGATCTCGTCGGCCAGGATGATGTTGGAGAAGATCGGGCCGGGCTTGAAGGTGAACTTCGCGTCGGCGGGATCGTAGACGCTCACCCCCAGGATGTCGCTGGGCAGCAGGTCGGGCGTCAGTTGGATCCGGCTGAACGGGCAGTCGATGCTGCGTGCGATGGCCCGACCGAGGATGGTCTTGCCGACGCCGGGGACGTCCTCCAGCAGCACGTGGCCGCGCGCGAGCAAGGCGACCAGCACCTGGCGGATGACGTCGTCCTTGCCCAGAAGAACGGATGCAACGTTGCGATGCAGCGCCCGAAGCGTGTCGATATCAGTCATGAGGACCCTCGTTTGCCGGAGATATTGTCGTTGACGGTAATGAATTATACCACCTGGCGGGACATGCGGGCAAACGGCGGGTTTTGGTTGGCCTGCGGCGGGCCGACGGGTAGCATGGGGGTATGTTCACGGGCATTATTCGACATGTCGGCAGCCTGCGATCGATCGCGCCGGCGGCCGGTGGGCAGCGGCTGAGTATCGACCTCGGGCCGTTGGCCGCCCAGGTCGCCCGCGGCGACAGCGTGGCTGTCTGCGGCGTGTGCCTGACGGCGGCTGATCTATCCGGCTCGGCGGCGAGCTTCGACGTGATGGCCCAGACGCTTGAGACGACCACGCTCGGGTCGCTGTCGACGGGGGCGAAGGTCAACCTCGAACTCGCGCTGCGCGCCGGCGGCGGGCTGGATGGCCACCTGGTGCAGGGCCACGTCGACGGCCTGGCCGAGTTGGCGGATATTCGCCGCGGCGACCGCTATGAACTGACATTCCGGGCCGATGACGAGGTGACGGCCACCATGGCGTCCAAAGGCTCGGTGGCCGTTGACGGCGTGTCGCTGACGATCGCCGACGTGGACGGGCAGACGTTTCGCGTGGCGCTGATCCCCACGACCCTGGCGGAGACGACCCTGGGCGAACGCGTCGTCGGCGACAAGGTCAACGTGGAGACGGACATCATCGGGAAATACGTTCGGCGATATCTGAGCCAGCTCGGCGGCAGCGGCCGCGACGGCCTGACGCTGGAGAAGCTCAGGGAGGCCGGCTTCTGCTAGAACCGGGCCCGATCGGGCCGTTCGATGATATTCATGGCTGACCCGCGACCCACAATCGGTATCACGATGGGCGACCCCTGCGGCATCGGGGCCGAGATCATCATCAAGGCCCTGGCCGACGAGGCGCTGCGCGAGCGGGCGCGGTTTCTGGTGTTCGGTCTGAGCGAGCAGCTCTCCTACACGGCCGACCAGATCGAACAGAATTGGCCGTTCGCGCGGGACCATCATGAGGACGTCCGTCGATACAGCGAGAGTGTCGTCGTGCTGGACTACGACGAGTTTTCCCTCCCCCCGGCCATGCCGCGCGGGTCCAGCAGGCTGGGCGGTGAGGCGTCGCTGGCGTTTTGCGACGGGGCGATCGAGGCGGCCCGTGTCGGGCTGGTGGATGCGATTGTGACCGGGCCGATCTCCAAGACATCGTGGACGCTGGCGGGGCAAAAGAAGTTCCCCGGTCATACCGAATTGCTGGCCGATCGGTTCAAGTCTCGCCACGTGGCCATGATGTTTGTGGCGCCGCAGATGAAGGTGGTGCTGGCGACAATCCACCGGCCGCTGTTTGAGGTCCGCAACCATTTCACCATTGGCTGCGTGTTCAACCCGATCGACCTGGCCGATGCGGCGCTGCGGCGGTGGTGGGGCATCGAGTCGCCGAAGATCGTCGTGTGCGGGGTGAACCCCCACGCCGGTGAGGGGGGGCAGTTCGGCGACGAGGAACAGCGCATCATCGCCCCGGCGGTGCTGATGGCGAACGAGGCGGGCATGACTGTCTCGGGCCCCTTCCCGGCCGACACGGTCTTTGTCAAGGCGGCCGCCGGCGCGTACGACTGCGTGGTGGCGATGTACCACGATCAGGGGCTGATCCCGATCAAGCTGCTGGCCTGGCGCGAGGCGGTGAACCTGACGCTGGGGTTGCCCATCATTCGCACGTCGCCCGATCACGGCACGGCCTTCGATATCGCCGGCCGAAGCCGAGCCGACGAATCCAGCATGAAAGCGGCGATCAATCTGGCCATCGACCTGGCCGTCAAAGCCCCTGCCGTCACACCGGCCGAGGACGACCCGGGCGAGTAGGCTCGGAGGGGCCCCGGCTGGTCAGTCGGGGCGGTCGACCTGGAACTCGCTGGTCCATTTGTCCCCAGTCGAAAGCGTCGCATTGGCGGCGGCTTGGTAGTCGGGACGGAGGAACCGTTCGAACATCGCGTGGGTGTAGCGGGCGATGGTCGCGCTCTGGTCGGGCCAGGGCATTGCGGTGGGGACTTTCTCCGGCAGGTCGACCAGGCGGCGAAGGTCGGTGAAGCTGACGTGATGAGCGTCGGCGATCTGGAGGTACCACGCCGGGGGGGGCGTGTTGGCCAGCGCCCGGTCGGCGTCGATGAGCTTGAAGGCACGGCTCTCCCCTTCGCGCTGGCCCACCATGTACATCGTGGGCACGGCGATGCGCTGGTAGTCCTCATCGGCCCACATCCATGCGGCGGGCGAGTGGAGCACGGCTGCCTTGATCCGCTCGTCGACCCGGCCGGGGACGCAGCCGATCATCGACAGCACGGTGTAGCCGCCCATGGAATGTCCGCCCGCGCCGATCTGGTGGGCGGCCATCATGCCGGCCAGGGGGAAGTTTTCGTCGATGTTGCCCTCCAACAGCTTGTCGATGACCGCGGCGAGTTCTTTCGCACGGTAGGCATACCGGGCGTGGTTGAGGCCCGGGCGATCGGCCAGCAGGTCGGCGACAGCGCGGCGGCGGCGGTCGAACGTATAGCGGCTGGGCGGGTGTTGGATGCCCGTGATGCGGACGGGGTTGAACGGGTCGTTGTGATCGACGGCCGCGAAGACGAAGCCGCGGGCGGCGAGGTACTCGCCCAGATACGCCGCGGCCAGCCCCGTGCCCGTGTATCCGTGGGACCAGATGATCAGTGGACAGGGGGCGCGGTTCCAGTCGCCCTGCGCATCGGTGATGGCGCGGCCGACCACGCCGTTGGCGTAGGTGGTGGTGGCGTCGGCATCGGCGTTGGCGGCGGCATCGAAGGTGGTCGGGTACCACACGGCCGTCACGAGCGGCTTGGGGGCGCCGTAGTCGCCGGCGTAGGTCCACTCGAAGATGCGAAAGCCGACCGGCGACAGCGGGGCCTCGCACGCGGACAGCAGGACCATCGCCAAAGCAGACAGGATCGTCGTTGCCGCCAGGCGTCCGGGGTGTTTCATAATCATCCGTGTTCTTTCTGAGGCCCCGCTTGCCTGCGGAGGCCTTGCGTTGTCTTGACCTGCCGAGGCTGGTAAGATTCATCGAGGATGAACGAGCGAGAAGCCAACGTCAACCGGAATTGTAACATCTGGGCGCCGTGGCGCGCGGAATACATCGAGTCGCTATCGACCGAGCCGGAGGGGTGCTTTATCTGCAACGCCCGCGACGACGCCGGCGGCGAGGCCGAGAAGCTCGTCCTGTGGCGAAGCGAGCGAACGATCACGGTGCTCAATCGCTTTCCCTACACGGGCGGGCATTCGCTGATCGCGCCGCTGGAACACGTGGGTGAGCTGTCGTCGCTGGATGACGCGACGCTGCTGGAGATGATGCGGATCGCCCGCGACCTGCAGGCGATTCTGGCCCGGGCGATCAAGGCGCAGGGGTTCAACATCGGCTTCAACATCGGGCGCTGTGCGGGGGCGGGCCTGCCCGACCACGTGCACCTGCACGTCGTGCCGCGCTGGGCGGGCGACGTGAACCTGCTCAGTGCGGTCGCCAACGTGCGCGTCGTGCCGGTGTCGCTGGAGCAATTGTACGCATCGATCACCGAGGCGGCGGAGCAGCTCGAGCTGCCGCGCTTCGTCGAGGGGGCCTAGGCCGTGGCGACTGAAGCGACGCCGCGCCAGCAATACGAAGCGGCGCAGCGGCGGTGGCTGGCGCCGGTCGCCGTCCGTGAAGCCGACAGTGGCGGGCGAAGCCATGACGAGCCCCCCCACCCGTACCGGAGCTGCTTTCAGCGCGACCGCGACCGGATCATCCACTGCACGGCCTTTCGGCGGCTGGATTTCAAGACGCAGGTATTCGTCCCGCACGAGCACGATCATTTCCGCACGCGGCTGACGCACACGCTGGAGGTCGCCCAGGTCGCCCGGACGATCGGTCGGGCGCTGCGACTGAACGAGGACCTGATCGAGGCGGTCGCACTGGCCCACGACCTGGGCCATCCGCCCTTCGGCCACTGCGGCGAAGAGGCGCTGGATGAGCTGATGGCCGATGCGGGCGGGTTCGAGCACAACCGCCATTCGCTGCGGGTGGTGGATTATCTGGAGCACCCCTACCCGGCCTTTCGTGGGTTGAACCTGACCCGCGCTGTCCGCGAGTGCCTGGCCTGCCACGAGACGCGCCACCGCGAGCCTGTCTGCGCCGACTTCAATGATGGTCTGGCCGGGCCGTTGGAAGGCCAGGTCGTCGACGTCGCTGACGAGATCGCCTACACCGCCGCCGACCTCGACGATGCGCTGGCGGTCGGCTGGATTGCGGCGGAAGACCTCTCGGCGATGGAGATCTGGCGGCGGGCGTGGGAGATCACCGAGGCCGACTCGCCCGATGCGCGGTGGATCCACAAGCGTATCCGCAGCCGCGTGGCGATCCTGTCGTTGATGGTGGACGACGTTGTGGCGACGACGGGCCGGGCGACCGAGACGCTGACGTGCGTGGACGACGTTCGCCGAGCGGGCGGGGCCAGCGCGGCCTTCTCGCCGCAGATGGGCGATCAGGTTGCCGAACTGAAAGCGTTCCTGCTGGCGGAGGTGTACGAACACCCCGTCAGCGAGCAGCACCGCGATGAGGGACGGCGAATCATCCAGGATCTGTTCACGCAGTTCGTTGCCGCGCCGGCGGCCCTGCCCCAACGGTACGCCCAGCGCGTCGCCGCCGATGGGCTCGAGCGCGTGGTGTGCGACTACATTGCGGGCATGACGGATCGGTACTGCAGGGCCCAGCACGCGGCCTTGCTCAGGTAGCGGCGCAAGGAGCCGCCCGCACGGCCTGGGCGGTGCGGGCGGGAAAATGTGCAGGTCTCTGGCGGGGGCTATTCGCTGGGCTCGCCCTCAGGCGCCGGCTGATCGGCGGGTGCGGATGCCGTGTCTTCGGCGGGCGCGTCGGCGGGGAACTCCTCTTCTTCGGTCTCGTCGACGAAGACGTCGTCCAGATCTGTGGCGTCCACGTGGCGCCGCAGCAGGAAATAGGTGACGGTGCTAGCGGAGATGAAGTAGCTGATCAGGAACGCCGCGACCACGCCGATGACGATGTAGACCCACACGGCAATGGCGTAGGCGCCGAGGGTTTCCATCGTGCTCATTGCGGCGGTGTTCATGGGGGCGTGGAATGCCTCGAAGCTCGGCGTCGGCCACATGACATCCAGCTTGTCCGACGCGCCGGCGATGGTTCGTCCGCCGGCCCAGACTCCGGTCTCGACGCCCAGGTGGGTGGCCTTGAGGGCGACGAAGGCAAACAGGCGGACGAACAGGTAGCAGACGGTCCCGTGGACCAGGGCGGAGACGGCGTAGACGCCCGCCCGCCACGGGCGGTTGAAGATGTAGGAGTAGCTTCGGCTCATCGCGTCGAAGCTGTCCGAGCCTTCCACGGCGATGGTGGGGTACATCAGGCTGGCGCCGCCGACGAGCCCGAACAGCAGGAAGGCGATCACCAGGCCGCCGAGGACGGCCAGGAAGAACAGCACGCCCATAACCAGGGCCCCGGCGCCCATGGCATTGGCGATCAGTCCGGCAAGGGCCATCATCGCGCCGATCAGTAGGATGATGGCCAATGGGATGACGGGGGACATCAGGAAGCTCAGGAACTTCCCGGCCGAGAACCGCAGCGCCTGGCCGATGGAGGTCTTTTCCTCGCGGGCGGCGTGCAGGGCGGCGATGCGATAGATCGCTCCGCCTAACAAGGCCCACAAGGACAGCACGTAGACGCCGAAGATCAGACCGAACACGAGATGATGGACAAACAGCCACCGGAGGCCATGGAAGGACATCATCACGTAGTACAGGAAGCCCGCCTTGTCCTCGTAGACGGGAAAGGCCAAGGGCGTGCCGTCCAGCGGCGATTCAGCCTTGGGGGCCTGCCGCGAGGTGACCAACTGCTTCAGCCCGCCGGTGAGATTTCCATGGGTGATGGAGTAGATGGCGTTTTGGACACAGGCGGTCTGGAAATCGATGAAGCTGGCGAAGATCCTTTCGCCGCGGATGTCTTTAGCCCTGCGATCGAACGCCTGTTCCAAGGCCACCAGGCTCTGCAGGCATGCTTCGTAGTTGGTCTCGATGCCTTCGAGTTTCTTGGCCAGCTTTTCGGGATCGCCGGTGGCGTCTTCGGCCTTGTCGGGGGCTTCACTGTAGCTGTCGGCCAGGAGACGGTGAGCCTGGGCCATGGACTTGCCGAAGGCGTTTTTGGCATCACTTAGCAGACTGCGCCAAGTCCCCTCCTCCATCGCCTTCTTGAGATCAGGTTGCTGGACCGGTTTGCCGTCGCCGACGTCCCGGAGTTTCTTGCTCAACAGATTTTCGACGGGGCCGTCGGGCAGCCTGCCGGGGAGGATCGTTGGCCTGGCAGCCTGTGTTGCCCATTGGCCCCACAGATCGGCGGCATTTTGCACTCGCTTGGACTTCCAGCGCTCCATCATCTTGTCGAACGTTTCGGTCCGCATCGAAGTGAAGGCGGCAATTTCGTCATCGGCGGTGTTGACGTAGGATCCGCCGATCGACCAGATCAGATCGAAGAGACACCCGCCCAGGCAGACCAGCGCGATCAGCGCCAGCGCAAGGACCAGCTTGCTGGGATGCATCGCGAGTTTGCGGCTCTTGAATATCTGCGTGAAGCTGAACACTTCGGTCCAACTGACTTGTCTGACTTCGTGTTGCTCGTCCGCCATGGCTGAATCCTTTCCGTTCCGCGAACTGGGGCAGGGCCGGCCCGTCGGCCGAACTGGCCGATGGGTCATCGCACGATCAGAAGCCTCGGGAGGCCCGGCGCCCGTAGGTCGTCCCAAAGACGCTGGGATTATAGGACCACCCCGAAGGCATGCAAAAGCAAAATCCCCAGCCGCTGCGCCGAAATGACGGTCCCCTGCCGGATGGACGGATCGATCGCAGTTGGCGCGGAGGCCTAATCGTTGTCGCTACTGGCCTCCGCCTTGTCGCCGGACTTGTCGGATGGCTTCTTGTCGGCGGGCTTGCCCTCCGACTTGCTGTCGGTGTCGCCGGCGGCCTTGCTATCGCCGGCGGGCTTGTCTTTTTCGGCCGCCTTGCGATACGAATCGCTGCGGTAGTCGGTCTGGTAGAAGCCGCTGCCCTTGAAGATGATCCCCGCCCCGGCGCCCAGAAGGCGTTTGACTTTGAGCTTGCCGCACTCGGGGCACTTGCGGATCGACGGGGCCTTGATGGACTGGAACTTCTCGAACTCGTGGCCGCACTCGTGGCAGCGGTAATCATACGTCGGCATCGATATCCTCCGGGTCCTCGGCATCCTCCGAGTCCGTCTGGTCGGGGGTCGGCGGCTGGCAGGAAACCACCACGCCGCTGGGCCGAAGCGTTCGGCCGTTGAGGGCGTAGCCCTTCTGGAGCTCCTGCAGGACCGTCTGGTCCGGCGCGTCGTCACTGGGCTGCTGCATCAGGGCGGCGTGTCGGTCGGGGTCGAAGGACTGGCCGACCGCGTCGATCACCGTCAGGCCGAACTTGCCCAACGCCTCGAGCGCCTTGGCGTGGACTAACTGCATGCCCTGAAAGAGCGGATCGTCCTCGCCATGGTCCTCACGAGCGGCAGCGAGGGCGCGTTCCATGTCGTCCAGGACGGGCAGGAGGCCCTTGATGACATCGGCGCGGGCGAACTGGCGGTCGTCCTGTTTCTCGCGATGGGTGCGCTTCTGGAAGTTCGCGTAGTCGGCCGAGACGCGCTGCAGGCGGTCCATCAGGTCGTCGCGCTCGGCTTGCAGATCGACCTCGGGGGGGGCGGCCTCGGGTGTTTCGTCGGCCGGCGGCTGGGGCGGCTGGTCGTCCGGACGGGGCTCGTGGGACGACTTTTTCTTGGCTTTGGTCATCGTGACGTTTCGCTTCGCCGGGCTAGTCCTTCATGCCGAGCGTCTTCTTGAGCTTGTCGAGAAACGATTGTCGCCTGGGCGTGATGTTGACGTCCTCGGTCTCGGCGAACTCGGTGAGGAGTTCTTTCTGCTTGCCCGTCAGCTTCGTGGGCACTTCGATGAAAACCAACACGTGCTGATGGCCTTTGCGCCCGGTGCGTTGGCTGGGCAGGCCTCGGCCTTTGAGCGTGATCATGTCGCCGTTTTGCGTACCGGCGGGGATATCGACGGGCTCGGCGCCGGCGAGCGTGGGCACCTCAACCGATCCGCCGAGGGCAGCCTGGGAAAAGGTGATGGGCACCTGGCAGATCAAGTCGTCATTGCGCCGCGTCAGGAACGGGTGGTCGGCGACGTGGACGTAAACGTGCAGGTCGCCGCGGGCGGTGTTGCCGGGGTTGGGCTCGCCTTCGCCGCGGATGCGGACCATCTGGCCGTCGCGCACGCCCGGGGGCACGTGGACGGTCAGGACGCGTTTTTTCTTCATTCGGCTGCTGCCTTTGCAGGCGGTGCACGGGTCGGTGATTATCCGCCCGGCGCCGTGACAGCGGGGACACTGCTGGAGACGAACGCTGACCCCGAAGAAGCTCTGCATCTGCTGCTGCACCTGCCCGTAGCCGCCGCAGGTCTCGCAGCGCGCCACTTCGGTGCCCGGCTCGGCGCCGCTGCCGCTGCAGGCGTCGCACAGATCGATACGCTCGAACTCCAGCGTGGAATCCGCGCCGGTGGCGATCTGCTCGAGCGTCAGATCAATCTGGGTCTCCAGATCGTAGCCGCGCTGCGAGCGGGTCTGCCCCGCCGTGAAGCCGCCCATGCCCGAGAAGATATCCTCGAACATCGAGAAAATGTCGCCGAACCCCATGCGCGAGAAGTCGTGCATCCCCATGCCGCGCAGGCCCTCGTGGCCGAACTGATCGTAGCGCTGACGTTTGACCGAATCGGACAGGACCTCGTAGGCCTCGGAGACTTCCTTGAACAGCTGCTCGCCCTCGGTCTTGTCGCCCTGGTAATTGTCGGGGTGGTACTTCAGCGCCAGCTTGCGGTAGGCGCGTTTGACGTTGTCGCCGCCGGCGGAGCGGTCAACGCCAAGAACGTCGTAATAGTCCCGCTTTGTCGCCATCGCGCCGTTGCCTTGTTGCACCGGTCTATGAGCGACACAGGGGCGCTTCGGCCGCCGCCAAAGCGCCCCTATGTCTTATCGTCTCGCCGGGGCGGTTTAGACGACCGCGCCGGTTACGGGGGCTTCGTCGTCCTTGGCGTCGAACTCGGTGACCATCAGGTCGGTCGTCAGCAGCAGGCCCGCCACGGAGGCGGCGTTCTGCAGAGCGGTCCGGGTGACCTTGGCCGGGTCGATGATGCCGGCGGCGACCATGTCGGTGAACTCGCCCTTGGAGGCGTCGTAGCCGTGGGCGCCCTTTTTCTCCAGGATCTGGGCGACGATGACGTCGCCTTCGTCGCCGGTGTTCTCGGCGATCTGGCGGGCCGGCGCCGACAGGGCCTTGGCTACGACGTCCACGCCGACTTTCTCGTCGCCGCGGGCTTTGCCCCGGGCGGCGGTGACGGCGTCGATCGCGCGCAGCAGCGCCACGCCGCCGCCGGGCACGACGCCCTCTTCGCTGGCAGCCCGTGTGGCGTGGACCGCGTCGTCGATGAGATCCTTGCGTTCCTTCATCTCCGTCTCGGTCGCCGCGCCGGCCTTGACCACGGCCACGCCGCCGGTCAGCTTGGCCAGCCGCTCGGAAAGCTTCTCCCGATCGTAGTCGCTGGTGGTCTTTTCGATCTGGCTGCGGATCGTCTCGACGCGGGCTTTGATGGCCTGGGTGGTCCCGGCGCCCTCGATGATGGTGGTGGTGTCCTTGTCGACAAGGATCTTCTTGGCCCGGCCCAGGCTGGCCAGCTCGATGTTCTCGAGTTTTTCGCCGAGGTCTTCACTGATGACCTGCCCGCCGGTGAGGGCGGCGATGTCGGCGAGCATGGCCTTGCGGCGGTCGCCGAAGGCCGGCGCCTTGACCGCACAGACCTTCAGGATGCCGCGCAGCTTGTTGATCACCAGCGCCGCCAGGGCCTCGCCATCGACGTCTTCGGCGATCACCAGCAGCGGCTTGCCGGTCTGGGCGAGCTTCTCCAGAAGCGGGACCAGGTCGCGCAGGGAGGAGACTTTCTTCTCGTGGATCAGGATGTAGGCGTCTTCCAGCTCGGCGTCGAGCGTGGTGGGGTTGGTCATGAAGTAGGGCGAGATAAAGCCCTTGTCGAACTGCATGCCTTCGACGACGTCGAGTTCGTTCTCCAGCGCCTTGCCTTCCTCGACGGTGATGACGCCCTCGGTGCCGACCTTTTCGAACGCCTCGGCGATCAGGGCGCCGACGGTGGTGTCCCAGTTGGCCGAGACCGTCGCGACATTACGCAGGTCGTCGGTGGTCTTACAGGGCTTGGCCATTTTGGCGATGGCTTCGACGGCGGCTTCGACGGCCTGGTCGATGCCTCGCTTGACGGCCATCGGGTTGGCCCCGGCGGTGACGTTCTTGAGGCCTTCGGCGAGCATCGCCTCGGCCAGCACGACCGCGGTGGTCGTGCCGTCGCCGGCGACGTCGGAGGTCTTGCTGGCGACCTGGTTGGCCATCTTGGCGCCCATGTTCTCAAAGGGATTGGGCAGCTCGACGTCCTTGGAGACCGTCACGCCGTCTTTGGTGACCTTCGGCCCGCCGTAGGACTTCTGCAGCAGGACGTTTCGCCCCGTCGGGCCGAGCGTGACCTTGACGGCGGCGGCCAGCTTGGCGACGCCCTGAAGCATCGCGGCGCGGGCGTCGGCCTCGTATAACATCTGCTTTCCAGCCATGGTTGACTCCTATTCGTTGCCGGGCACAAGGCGCCGGCGGAAGGTTATTTCTTGACGACGACAGCCAGGACGTCGGACTCTTTGCAGATCACGTAATCATCGCCGTCGATCTTCACTTCCGTGCCGGCGTACTTGCCGTAATAGACCGTGTCGCCGGCCTTGACGCCCAGCTTGCCTCGCTTGCCGGTGTCGAGCAACCGGCCCGGCCCGACGGCAACGACCTTGCCCATCTGGGGCTTTTCCTTGGCCGTGTCGGGAAGCACGATGCCGCCCGCGGTTTTCTGTTCAGCGTCAGACTGCTTGATCAGCACGCGATCATCCAGGGGCTTAACTGCCATGATGATGCTCCTTTGATATCGTTTTGTTCGTTAATTCGTTAATTGGTTAACTCGTTGGCTGACTGGGTCGTCGACCCATCATTCGCTGATGGTTCCAGGTCCGCTACCCGGACAAAGAAGTTTTCGCCGCCGTCGGGCTTGACCGTCACGTGAGCGTCGCCCGGCCGAGTTTCGGGAGGCAGTGCGTTGTTGCCCGCACGCGTGGCGCTCACCTCTGAGAACGAAAGTCCCGTGAATTCGACTACCGTAACGATCTGTTCTTCACCAGTCGCACGGTCACACCAACGGCACCTCTCACCGACCTTGACGTTCTTTATGTCCATGGTTCATCTCTTTTCATTCAGCATTCAGCATTCAGCATTCGACATTCAGCATCCTCCTTCGCCAAGGCTTCGGAGGACAAGTTGGTCATTGGGCATTGGTCATTAGCTGTTGGCCCTACATCATGCCGCCCATGCCCCCCATACCGCCCATTCCCATGCCGCCGCCCATACCGCCCATGCCACCCATGCCGCCGCCCATACCGCCCATGCCGCCGGGGCCGCCGGCCGGCATGTCGTCTTCATCTTTGGGCGCCTCGGATATGCAGCAGTCGCACGTCAGCAGCAGCGCCGCCACCGAGGCGGCGTTCTGCAGCGCGATGCGGGTGACCTTCGTCGGGTCGATCACGCCGGCGGCGACGAGGTCTTCAAACACCATCGTATCGGCGTTGAAGCCAAAGCCGCCCTTGCCGTCTTGGACCTTCTTGAGCACCACCGACGGCTGCTGGCCGGCGTTGGCGACGATCTGCCGCAACGGCTCGGTCAGCGCCTTGCGGACGATCGCGGCGCCGGTGGCCTCGTCGCCGGTGAGCTTCAGGGCGTCGACAGCCTTGAGCGAACGGACCAGCGCGACCCCGCCTCCGGGCAGGATGCCTTCTTCGATCGCGGCGCGGGTGGCGTGCAGGGCGTCTTCGATACGGGCCTTCTTTTCCTTCATCTCGCTTTCGGTGGCGGCCCCGACGTTAATCTCGGCGACGCCGCCGGCGAGCTTGGCCAGACGCTCCTGGAGCTTCTCGCGGTCGTAATCGCTGGTGGTGGTCTCGATCTCGGCGCGGATCTGCCCGATGCGGGCCTGGATCGCCTTGCTGGCGCCGGCGCCTTCGATGATGGTCGTGTTGTCGTTGTCGATGCGGATCTTCTTGGCCGTGCCCAGATCGGCCAGCGTGATGGATTCCAGATCGATGCCCAGATCCTTCGTGAACACCTTGCCGCCGGTGAGGATGCCGATATCGCCCAGCATCGCCTTGCGGCGATCGCCGTAGCCCGGCGCCTTGACGGCGGCGACCGACAGGATGCCCCGCATCTTGTTGACCACCAGCGTGGCCAGGGCCTCGCCCTCGACGTCCTCGGAGATAATCAGCAGAGGGCGATTGGCCTGGGAGGCGCTTTCCAGCAGCGGCACGAGCTTGGTCACGTTGGAGATCTTGTCTTCGTGGATCAGAATCAGGGGCTTATCGAACACACATTCCATCGCTTCTTGATCGGTGACGAAATGCGGCGACAGGTACCCGCGGTCAAACTGCATGCCCTCGACGACGTCGATGGTGGTTTCGAGGCTCTTGCCTTCCTCGACGGTGATCACGCCGTCGCGGCCGACCTTGTCCATCGCCTCAGCCAGCATCTTACCGACGGCGGGATCGTTGTTGGCGCTGATGGCGGCGATGTTGCGGATGTCGGCGTCGTCGGCGACGGGCTTGGACATCTTGGCCAGATCGGCGATCGCGGCGTCGACCGCACGGCGAATGCCGCGGGCCAGCGCCATCGCATCGGCGCCGGCGGCGAGGTTGCGGTAGCCTTCGGCGAAGATCGCCTCAGCCAGCACGGTGGCCGTCGTCGTGCCGTCGCCGGCGTCGTCGGAGGTCTTGGAGGCGGCCTCTTTGACCAGTTGGGCGCCCATGTTTTCGCTCTTGTCGGTCAGCTCGATTTCCTCGGCGACCATGACGCCGTCCTTGGTGACCGTCGGAGCGCCCCATCCCTTGTCCAGGATGGCGTTACGTCCGCGGGGGCCGAGCGTGCTCTTGACGGCCCGCGCGAGCTTGCGCACGCCGTTCAGCAGGGCCTCCCGGGCCTGAATATCAAAAACCAGTTGCTTGACAGCCATTGGATGAATCTCCTTTCGGCTTCTTATAAGTTCTGTTGTAATCTGGCCTTACATGTTTGTGTCCGTCCCGTCCCGGCGCAGTCAACGCGCAGCGGGCCCCGAGACGTCGGTATAACTATTAGCAATGGGCGTGCCGAAAGTCGTAACGGTTTCAGATCACGGCAGTTAATGAATTTATTGCAAATGTCAGCCCGCGCCGAATGCTGCCATGTCAGCACATCCAGTTGCAGCACTGGCAGTTTTTGACAGAGCCCCCGGCCAGCGGCGTGGAGCTGCTGGGAAATTCCTGAAACTCCCGACAGGTCTGTCCGGAAAGCGTGGCTAGAATGTCTATAGCTCGTTTCTTCGGGAGGGAGTTTCGGCGAGCCCGGGAAAGGGAGAGCCAAGCATCCCGTCAGCCAGAAGGGCGAACGCCCTCGCGCAGCAGGGAAGTGCTCGACGGTTTAACGGCTCTGCAAATCAAGGAGACTACTAAATGATGAGCAAGCGAATTGTTGTTGTGATGATGGCGGCCGGGATATGCGCGGCCCTGGCCCAGGCGGGCATTCGGGCGGATCTGTCGGGCGACGCCGTGGTGGACTTCGCCACGACCATGGACATGCCGTTTATGAATGTGGGCAATCCGGGCAATGCCGCGGACACGGAAGTCATGGACGACGGGACAACAGGTTACGGCGGCGTGGACTATGCCTACAACATCGGCAAGTTCGAGGTCACGGCCGGTCAGTACACTGAGTTCCTCAACGCTGTGGCTGCCACGGATACATACGGCCTCTACAACCCGACCATGTGGTCGTCGGAATACGGCTGCAAGATTCTGCGCAGCGGCTCGTCGGGCAGCTACGCTTACGCAGTCGCGGCCGATTGGGAGGATCGCCCAGTGAACTACGTTTCGTGGGGCGATTCGGCGAGGTTCTCCAACTGGCTGACCAACGGCATGCCGACGGGCGCTCAGAACCTGACGACGACAGAGGATGGTTCGTACTTCCTCAACGGGGCTACCAGCGTTGATGCGCTTCAGGCTGTAACACGTGAGGCCGACGCTCGCTACGTCATCCCCAGCGAGGATGAATGGTACAAGGCGGCCTATCACAAGAATGACGGCGTCACAGGCAACTACTTCGACTATTCCACCGGTAGCGATGCTGTCCCAAGCAACGACCTCATCGAGCCGGACCCGGGCAATAATGCCAGCTTCTGGGACTGGGGTGCTAACGACTACACGATCGGCAGTCCCTACTGGCAGACGGAGGTCGGCGAGTTCGAGAACTCCGAAAGCCCCTACGACACGTTCGACATGGGCGGCAACGTCTGGGAATGGAACGAGGCGATCCCGTACTGGTCGTATCGCGGCTTGCGGGGCGGGGCGTTCGGCGACGACGTCGTCTACTACCTGCACGCGTCGAGCCGCGGCTACCTCGACCTGTGGCTCGAGCGCTACGACTTCGGGTTTCGTGTCTCCGAGATTCCTGAGCCCGCTACGATGGGGCTGTTGGCGTTAGGCGGCATGGGCCTGCTACGCCGCAAGTCGAAGATCCCTTCGGGACGCGGCTACGCAGGCTGAACGCTGAGAAGGCGCAAGGGCGTTCGAGGATAACCCCGTCCTTCATCTGCTGGGAATGGCGGGACGCGCCACCCGGAGTTGCGTGATATCGGAATCTGCTCTAGGGGTGGAACGACCCGCGGGGGTCGTCGTATTGGGCCTTGAGATCGTCTTTGGTCATGCTGCGGACCTTGCCGTCGACGGTCAGGACGTTGGCCTTGCCGAGGTGGCGGGCCATGATCTCGCCGTTGTCGGTCTGATCGTCGAAAGGTTGATCGATCGCGGGGCGGTGGAGGTTGATCTCCGGGACGTTGTATTCGATCAGGCAGATCTGGTTCAAGCTCGGGTGGGTGTTCTTGACCAGGCTGTTCATGCCGTAGCTGACCTTGGAGAAGTTGACGAAGGCCTTGGCGACTTCGAGATTGCTCTTGCCGACGAACTGGCGGATGATGTTGTCTTGCCAGTTGTCGCTGGGGCCCTGCCAGAGATAATGGTCGCTGCCGATCTGGCTGCCGTACTCGGCCGTCCATTCGGGCCGGGGGTCGTACTCGACGATCTCCAGGTAGGTGGCGTGGAACGTCACCACGATCGCGCCCGATCCCGCGGTCATGAGCATCTGGTTGTCGGCGAGCGCGCCGCCGATGGTGGCGAGGTATTCCGACCAACTGAAGCCCTTGCTGTCGTAGTAATGGCCGACGTAGGCGTTGCCCTGGTACATGTAGGAGACCTGCTTGTCGGGCGGCTGGAGGCCCCTCATCATGTCGTACAGGGACGTATCGAACTCGCCGTAATGGCCGCCTTCGGTACTGCTTTGGTGAAAATAGAGGTTCTTGAGACCCGCGAACGGATCACTGGGCGGCTCGCGGTCGCTGGGGCAGATGATCAGGTCCAGCAGGTTCACCTCGACCAGGCTGGCCTGCCAGCGGGAGGAGTCCGGCACGGTGATGCCGATGTTGTGCTGGAGGTCCTTGGCCTCGGCGCCCTCAACCAGCAGCACCAAGCCGATGTGATGCATCTGGTTCTTACAGAACGCCGACCGCGACATCTCGGCCACGCGGAGAAACGACGGCGCGACGATCGCCACCAGCATCGTCATCATGCTCAGGACGATCAGGGTTTCGGTCAGTGTAAACGCCGGCAGGCCCGGTGGGGGTCGCCGTGATGTGTCGAATTGTCGGTTCTCTATCAAGTGTATGTCCCCATCGCCGGCGCCTCCGGCCGGAGCATCCCATTGTACTCGCTACGGGCGGTTTCGAACAGGCCGCCGCCGGCAATAAAACGCCGCCGCCACGTGTCTTGCCGCCCGCCCGTCGGTCGCCTATCATCGCCGATTGCCCATGACCAGCGAGACGCCCGCACAACTCGATACGCCCGCGATGCGGCAGTATCGGCAGTTCAAACAGCAGTACCCCGAGTACCTGCTGTTTTTTCGCATGGGCGATTTCTACGAGTTGTTCTACGACGACGCCAAAGTCGCCAGCCGCGAGCTGGGCCTGGCCCTGACGGCCCGCAGCAAAGGGCCCTCAGCCGTCCCGCTGGCGGGGATCCCCTACCATGCCCTGGACAGCTATCTCGCGCGACTGGTCCGCGCCGGCCATCGCGTCGCAATTTGCGAGCAGGTCGAGGACCCGAAGGAGGCCAAGGGTGTCGTCAAGCGGGATGTGGTCCGGCTGGTGACGCCCGGGACGCTGACCGACCAGACGCTGCTGGACCAGCGCGAGGGCAACTACCTGGCGGCCATCTTTGGCCCGCGCAGCGCTGACGGGCTCGCAGGCGTGGCGTGGGTGGAGCTATCCAGCGGGGCGTTTCAGACCATGCTTACCCCCGCCGACCACGCGCTGGATGAGCTGATCCGCATCGGGGCGGCGGAGGTCCTGCTGCCGGAAGGATCATCCTTCGACGCGCCGGAGTTCCGAGATGCGGTGCGCCAGTGCACGCAGGCGGCGGCTACCGTTCGTCCGGCGTGGGCGTTCGACGCCCACGGCGCGATGGAGGCGCTGCACGGGCACTTCCAGGTGACCACGCTCGAGGGGTTCGGCTTCGACGGGTGGGATGCGTCGCTATCGGCGGCGGGGGCGGTGATCGAATACCTCGGCGAGACGCAGAAGACCTCGCTGGCCCACATTCGCGTGCTCAAGAAATTCGATCGCACCGACCACATGGTCATCGACGGCAACACGCTGCGATGCCTCGAGGTCCACCGCACGCTGCGGACCAACCAGCGATCGGGCAGCCTGCTGGCCTGCATCGACGAGACCTGCACCGGCACGGGCGCCAGGCTGCTGGGGCGGTGGCTGACCTTCCCGCTGACCGGCTACAGCGCCATCGTCGCCCGCCAGGACGCGGTCGAGGAACTCACGCAGGATCGGCGGCGCCTCAGGGAGATCCGCGACCTGCTGGGCGAGACCTCGCAGATCGATCGGATCGCAAGCAACGTCGCCCTCGGCCGGGTCCGCCCGCGCGAACTGCTCGCCCTGGGCCAGACGCTGAAGCTCCTGCCGCAACTGACAGCCGCCATCGACGGCTGCAGCGCCGAGTTGACCGCACAGCTCGCCCCCGCGCTGACGGGGCTGGAGGCGCCGGCCGAGCTGATCGCCGGGGCCATCGATGCGGATTGCCCCAACACGCTGCGGGAGGGCCGCGTGATTGCCGACGGGTATGACGACCAGCTCGACCGCCTGCGCCGCATCGGCACGGACGGGGAGAGTTGGCTTGCCAAGTACCAGGCCGACCAGGTCCGGCGGACCGGCATCACGAACCTGAAGGTCGGCTTCAACAAGGTCTTTGGGTACTACATCGAGATTACCAACGTTCATAGCCACAAGGCGCCGGCCGACTACGTCCGCAAGCAGACGCTCAAGAACGCCGAGCGATACATCACCGACGAGCTGAAGCGCTACGAGAGCGAGGTCCTCACGGCCGGTGAGCGGGCCAAGAGCATCGAGGCGACGCTGTTCGAGCGCGTCCGCGTTGAGGTGGCCGAGTTCCTCGCTCCCCTGCAGGCCGCGGCCGAGGCGACAGCGACGCTGGACGTGCTAGCGGCCCTGGCGACCCTGGCGATCGACCGCGGCTACATCCGCCCGACGATCACACAGGATAACGTCCTCAGCATCATCGCGGGAAAGCATCCGGTCCTAGCCCAGCAACTGGCCGAGCAGTTTGTCCCCAACGACGTGACGATGGATGCTGACGACAACCGCCTGCTGCTGATCACCGGGCCGAACATGGCCGGCAAGAGCACCTACATCCGCCAGGTCGCCCTGCTGGTGCTGCTGGCCCAGACGGGCAGCTTTATCCCGGCCGAGTCCGCGACCATCGGCCTGGCCGACCGGATCTTCACCCGCGTGGGGGCCGCCGACGAACTGACCCGCGGGCTGAGCACGTTCATGCTCGAGATGGTCGAGACCGCCAACATCCTCAACAACGCCACCGCCCGCTCGCTGGTGATCCTCGACGAGGTCGGCCGCGGCACGAGCACCTACGACGGGCTCGCGCTGGCGTGGGCGATCAGCGAACACCTCGCCCTGCGCGTCAAATGCCGCGCCCTGTTCGCCACCCACTACCACGAGCTGACCGAGCTGGAGAGCCTCCTGGACGGCACGCGGAACTACAACGTCGCCGTGCGGGAATGGGCCGACGAGGTGATCTTCCTCCATAAGATCGTCCCCGGCGGCTGCGACCAGAGCTACGGCGTCCACGTCGCTCGCCTGGCGGGCGTGCCCAAGGACGTCATCGACCGCGCCCGGACGATCCTGCCGCAATTGCAGGCCCACCTGGCCGAGGGCCTGGACATGCCCGAACTCGCCCGCCGCGCCACCGCCGCCGCCGAGCAAATGAAACTCTTCGCCGACAAGCCCGCCCACGTCGCCCGCGAACTCCGCGCCGCCGACCTCGACAACCTAACCCCCATGCAAGCCCTCGAACTCCTCCGCAAGCTCAAGGGCGATCTGTAAGCTGGCAAATCCTTGCCCAAGGGGCGGCGGAAAGCTAGACTGACAGATGAACGCACGCCCTTGCTAACGGTGCAGCCATGAAACGTCAGGACGTTCTGGATAAGCTCAAAGACGCCCGTGAAGACCTCGATCGGTTCCACGTCGCGTCGCTGTCGGTGTTCGGCTCAGTCGCCCGGGACGAGGCCGCCAACACGAGCGATGTTGACCTCCTGGTAGAGTTCAGCAGACCGATTGGCCTGTTCGATTTCGTGCGCCTCAAGCGCCGGCTTGAAGAGATTCTCGGCTGTAGCGTCGATCTGGGCACGCCGGACTCGCTGAAAGACCGCATTCGCGAACAGGTGCTGGAGGAGGCCGTCCGTGTCGCCTAGATCACCCCTTGCCCGGCTGGATGACATGCTGGAGGCCGTGGAGAAAATCCTTCGGTACACGGCGGGAATGACCTCCGACCAACTCCAGGCCGACGCCAAGACGCTTGACGCGGTGATCATGAACTTCAGTGTCTTGGGGGAAGCCGCCTCGGCTGTGCCCGACGGGATCCAGTCGCGCTGGCCCGACATCCCCTGGCGCGTGATCACGGACATGCGAAATGTGATCACCCATCAATACTTCAAAGTATCTCCCGAAATCCTTTGGGAGACGATCCAAACGCAGGCGCCACCGCTGGCCGAGCAGCTTCGAGATCTTGTCCGAACACTGGAAGGGGAGTCCCCGTAGCGGCAAACCGGCACGGACCTTTCGCAGCGCCGTGTGGAAGTGGATTAATATGGGGACGCTTAATGTGGGGTGCCACGCTTCTGCTTGCAGAAGCGTGCGTTTCAATGGGGGATCTCAATCGTGCGTTGTTGGCCGAAGCTCTCGATGGTGATCGACCCGTCGGTGCTGACGTGGGCGATGGCGTAGGCGTTGTTTTCGAGGCCGGGGCCTTCGCACATGGCGCGGAGGGTGATGGTGGGGATGCCGGCGATGGTCTGGAGGTGGCCGGGGTGACAATGGCCTTGGAAGATGGCGCGGATGTTGCCGGCTGATTCGAGGATTGTTCGTGCGGCGGCGTGGTCGCAGACGACGTGCGGGTCGCGCCGGCCGTCGATTTCGCGGTAGTCGAGGTTGGCGTGGCAGAAGATGATCGTCGGCCTGTCGCCGGCGGCGGCGAGGTCGTCGGCCAGCCACGCCAGTTGTCGCTCCCCCAGCCAGGTGTCGGCCCAGTCGTCGGGCATGTGGCCGGGGCCGTGGTCCGAGCCGTCGCGGAAGTGGTTGCTGTCCAGGACGACAAAGTGAATGCCCGCCTTGTCGAAGCTGTAATAGGCGGGCCGCTGGCGGCCGGCGCAGGCGAGCAGGTCGTCCTTGGTCAGGCAGGCGACGTCGTGGTTGCCCAGGAGGGCGTGGCGGTCGCCGTCGAAGCGTTGGATTATTTCGGTCGCAGCCGTCAGGTAATCGGCCGGGTCGTTGGGGTCGTCTTCGAGCCGGTCGATGGTGTCGCCGAGATTGACGAGCATGTCGACGCCGCGCTGGATGAACGTGTCGATACACACCGCCAGCTTGGCCGGCGAGTCACTGAAATACCTCGTGTGCCAGACCCCCCGCCCACAGTGCGCATCAGCCAGCAGGCCGATGGTCAACGCCGTTGTGCTCACGCGGGATCCTTTCGGTCAAGCGATCGGGCCGCGGTCAGGCTTTGATGTCGTGAGTCATGCCGATGGACTTGTTGAAGTTGTTGAACGCCGACATCATCGCCGCCACTTCCAGCGCCGCGGTGACTTCCTCATCGGTGGCGCCGGCCTTGAGCGACAGCGCGCGGTGGGCGTCCACGCAATATCCACAGCCCATTACGGCGCTGACGGCCACGCTGATCAGCTCCTTGGTCTTGGGGTCGAGCCCCTTGCCCGCCGCCTCGGACAAGCTCAGCATCGCCTGCAGGAAATCGCCGTTTCGGCCCATCGCCTGGAAGACCTCGGGCACGAAGCCGAACTTCTTCTCGATGCCTTCCTGTAGCTTGACAGCCTTCTCATCGCCGGTCTTGTTGTAGAGTTTCGCAATCGCCATGGTGGAGTGTCCTTTTCGTTGTAGGGGGTTCGGTCAAACTATTGTAGCCGTCGTCGGCCGTCACGACTGGGTTGGTTGGGAGACGGTCTGTTGGCGGCGGATCATCGTGTAGCCGCCGGTCACGTTGCGGATGTTCCCCCGGCCGCGGTTGATCAGCATTCGCTGGGCAAGGTAGCTGCGATAGCCGGCCGCACAGTGGACGGCGACGGGTCCGTCGGCGGGCACCTCGGCGAGCCGACCTCGCAGGTCGTCGACGGGAATGTGCAGCGCGCCATCGAGATGGCCCTTGGCGAACTCCGCGTCGGTTCGCACGTCCAGCACCACCGGCGGATGGTCGCTCGCCAGTTCGTCCAGCAGCTCGCCCGGCGTCATGGCGGGCATGAGTCCGCGGCGGATGTTGGCCCCGGCAAAGCCGGCCAGGATCACCACATCCTTGGCTGACCCGAACGGCGGAGCATAGCACAGGTCGAGTTGCTCGAGGTCGTCGATGGTCAATCCGCCGACGATGGCGGTGGCGATGATGTCGATGCGCTTGTCCACGCCCTCGCCGCCGACGGCCTGGGCGCCCAGCAGTCGCCCGGTATCGGGGGCGAAGACGATCTTGAGCACCATCATCTGCGCGCCGGGGAAGTAGCTGGCGTGGCTGGGCCCGGGCATGTGGACGATCTGGCAGGCGAGGCCTTCGGCGCGGGCCTGGGTTTCGGTCAGGCCGGTCCGGGCGGCCGACATCTCGCACACGCGCACCACGGCCGTGCCGAGAACGCCCTTGAGGCTCAGCCGCCGGGGGTCGTCATCGGGTGCGTCTTGCAGGTCGAGCGCCATGTTCGCCCCGGCTGCTCTGCCGGCTTTGTTAGCCGGACCCGCCAGCGGAATGTTGACCGGCCGAGAGAGCACGAGATGGTTTGTCTCGCTGTTGTCGCCGGCGGCGTAGATCGACGGATCGTTGGTTCGCTGTAATGCATCGACCTCGATCGCGCCGGTCGCCCCGAGCTCGACGCCCGCCTGCTGGGCGAGGTCCACGTTCGGCCGAACGCCGATGCCGAAGACGGCCAGATCGAACGGGATCCGCCGACCGCACCGCGTGACGGCCACGGATTGACCGTCCTCGTCGACGATTTCGGTCACCACGTCGGAAAGGATGATCTCGGCGCCCGCCTTGGTCAGCGCCTGCTGCAGCGGCAGGGCCATCTCCGGATCCATGGACCGCATCAGTTGGTGAGGCCTTTGGATCAGCGTGACGGCTAGGTCGCGGCGGAGAAGCTGCTCGGCTGTTTCGAGGCCGATGTACCCGCCGCCCATGACCAACGCTCGCTTGGGGTGGTTCTGGGACA
Organism: Phycisphaerae bacterium; assembly: GCA_011050235.1. Classification (GTDB taxonomy): domain Bacteria; phylum Planctomycetota; class Phycisphaerae; order SM23-33; family SM23-33; genus HyVt-337. Next base: position 28,751 of record DRGC01000021.1, read on the forward strand.
GCCGCGCGATGATGCCGTCCACGTCGGGAACGGTGTGGCAGGTGAAGATGTTGTCTCGCTCGATGCCGGGCGCCTCGGGCCGGGTGGGGCGGGCGCCGGTGGCCAGGAGGAGGCGGTCGTAGGTCAGTTGATCGGTCGAGCCATTGGCCCGTTGGAACATCACGAGCTTGCGGCCGGGATCGACCGAGGTGACGGTGGTCTCGGTGCGGACGTCCACATTGAAGCGCTGGGCAAACTGCTTGGCCGAGACGACGAACAGCTTGTCGCGATCGGCGATCTCGCCGCCGACGTAATACGGCAGGCCGCAGTTGGCGAAGCTGATGAAGGGCCCAGCCTCCAGCAGGACGATCTCGACATCTTCGCTGACCCGGCGGGCCTTGGCGGCGGCCGACGCGCCAGCGGCCACGCCGCCGACGATGACGATACGTTTGGACATGTGTCTGTCTCCACTATGGGTTGATCAGATACCACGCCACCGCTGCGCCGAACGCCGCACCGGCCAGGATGGTGAACACCAGATTCGATCGCGGGCGGCAGGCTTGGCTGCTGCACACGCCCGCTCGCCCCAGCAGCAGCCCACCGGCCGCCCCCACCGCCGCGCCCAACAGGACTTTGACTGCGATTTCCATGGTCTCAGCGCCTTCGCCCGCGGGGGGCGTTGCGATACATGCACTGCAGAAGGCTCTTGGCGACGGGGTGCACCACGCGGTAGTACACGCGGCGGCCGTCGCGATGGCGGCGGACGATGCTGTGGGCCGCCATCCCGCTGAGGTGCTGGCTGACGGCGTTGGGGGCCAAATCCAACCGCTCGGCCACGTCGGCGACGGTGACGTCCTCGCGCAGGAGCAGGTCGACGATCCGCAGCCGATCGGGGTGCCCCAGCACCCGCAGGACCGGCGCGATCTTGGAAAAGACCTCGTCGGGTAGCGATGGTTTGGCCCGGGCCTTGGTAGTCATACAATCAAGATATCAAGATAGTCTGATATAGTCAAGGCGCGATTCCAGTTTTTCTTGTTCGAGACATGGCGCGACATATGCGAGCTATCGCCCGCTGAGGCTGATGCTGGTGTCGGTTTTCGATTGCGGCCGGCCTCCGGCGACGCCGGCGGCGTTGGCGTAGATCTCGTCGCCGCGGATGCCGCAGGCGGAATCATCCGCATCCTGCCATTGGTAAGCCCCGCTGAAAAGCAGGTATCCCGTCCCTTCCTTGGGATGGTTGGAAGGCCGTCGATTCGGGCCGATCGGTTCACCGGGGCTGCGGTCGGCGAAGATCACCATGCTGCCGTCGAGTGCGTCGGAGAACGGTGCGGGGTTCGGGTTGCCCTGAGCGTCCAGAACGTACGGCCAGTGCATCCCGTAGGAATACTCATAAGCGCTCGTCCAGCCATAGCGGCTAGAGGTGGCGCGCTCCTCCCAGTTGCGGTCGGCTGGGCAACGGAAGGTCCTCGTCATGGCAAGCTCCTCCTTGATCAGCAGCCAGACGTTCTGCATCGCCTGGTCGCCGAGAGCAGTTTCCCATTGTCCCGTGTCGTAGTCGTCGTCTGTCCCATTGGCCTGCGTGGGCGGACCGTTGGCGCCGCCGCCGACCGTCTCGTTGGATTTGATTATCGGGGACAGATCGTTGTTCTCGGCCATGTAAAGGGCAACGGCCTTGCCGATACCCATCAGATTCGCCTGGCACATGGTGCTGATATGGCCGCCATGGTGGCCCCGAAGACGCAGGATGGTCGGCAAGAATGACACCACCGCGAAGCCGCCGATGATGCTGGCAATGATGATCATCCCCAGCTTAGCGCCGCTGGCCTTGCCGGGCGCGCGTGGCGGCCCCTGAGTCGGAGGGGGCGTAACCGAATCGTTCATGGGGGTTATCCCTTCTGACTCGATGGATCGATAGGCTCGGTGTTGCCGGCATCCTTCTTGAGGTAGAGCGTTTGGGTCGGGAAGGCGAACTCGATGCCTTCGTCGTTGAAGCGTTGGAGCAGTTCCATGTTGAAATCGTGAGTGAAGTCCAAGTAGGGCTCCCATTCCGGCGGCGTGAACCAGTAGGTCACGCCGATGTTGAGGCTGTCGGCGTTGAAGTCGGTGAAGTGGACGCGCCCCTTGCGGTCTTCGGGGAACGAATCGGCCCGGGCGGCGAGCATCTCCTTGAGGATCGCCACGGCTCGCCTGACCTTCTCCGGCGAGGTGTCGTAGGTGACGGTCACAGCCAACGAGCGTTTGATGTAGGTCCGACGGGAGACGTTCTCGATGGTCTCGTTGGCAATCACGGCGTTGGGGATGATGACCTGATTGCCGGTCAGCGTGCGGATGCGGGTCGAGCGAAAGCCCACCTCCTCGATGAAGCCGTCGTGGCCGTGCACGCGGATGCGGTCGTCCTTGTGGAACGGCCGATCCGCGAAGATCGTTATCGACCCGAACAGGTTGGCGATCGTGTCCTTGGCCGCCAGGGCGAACGCCAAGCCGCCCAGCCCAAGACCCGCCAGCAGTGTTCCGATGTCGGCCTGGAAGCCTTTCTTGGCGACGTACAGAGCAGCGATGATGACGACGAACACCCGCAGCGCCTTGCGGATCAGCGGCACGAGTTGGTTGTCCAGAGGTGTGTCGGTGCGGTCGGCCAATCTGAGGAGGTAGTGCTCGACGACGTCCACGAGGCGATAGATCAGCCAGCCAACGCCCAGCGACGCCGCCAACCGGACGGCCTGGTCCCAGATGTGGGCCAGCGTCGTGCCCTCGTCGCCCAGGGGAACGCTCAGGTCCATGAAGAAGCGCGACAGGTACGCCCCGAGCACCACCAGCAGCATGATGGCCGGGCGCTCAATCGACCGGAACGTGGCCTCCAGCCCCTGCCAGCCGGGCCGCGCCGCCAGATGGTCGGCATGGCGGATCAGCAGGAAGGAGAGCGTCTTGCCCAAGACCATAGAGCCGAAGATCACGCCCAGCAGCGACGCCCATCGCCACGGCTCGTTGTCCAGAATCCACGGCCGGTAGAACCAACCGCCCAAGTTTGCCAATAATGTTACTGTCATCTCGATCAACTCCCTGTGGGCCGCTCGCACTGTCGCTTGCCCGGTCGCCTCGGACAATAGCCTACCGTCGGGCGGTTGTCATGCAAGGGGCTGGGGGATATAGTCCACGCGCAAGGAGAAAGCAATGGGCGAGCAGACACGACGCGTGGGCTTTGTAGGCACGGGCATCATGGGCGGGCCGATGGCGGCCAACTGCATCCAGGCCGGCTTTGCCGTCACCGTCTTCAACCGCACCGCCGCCAAGACCAAACCGCTGGCCGATGCGGGGGCGACCGTGGCCGACTCCCCTGCCGCCGTGGCGGCCGCCAGTGATATTGTCTGCTCGTGCGTGACAGCCGACGCCGACGTGCTGAGCGTCGTGCTGGATGAGCGGACGGGCATCATCGCCGGCGCGGAATCGGGGACGATCGTCGTCGACCACTCGACCGTCTCGCCCGGCGTGGCCGTCCAGTGCGCCGAGGCGCTGCGGGCCAAAGGCGTCGGCTACCTCGATGCACCGATCTCCGGCGGGGACGTGGGCGCCAAGGCCGGCACGCTGAGCATCATGGTCGGCGGCGAGCGGGCCGACTTCGACCGCGCGCTGCCCGTGCTGGAGGCGATGGGCAAGACGGTGACCTATTGCGGCAAGACGGGGGCGGGCTACACCGTCAAGCTGTGCAACCAGATTCTTGGCGGGCTGCACCTGGTCGCCGCCGCCGAGGCGATCTCACTGGCCAAGGCCGCCGGCGTGGACCTGGAGGCGATGCTGCAGGCGGTCTGCTCGGGAGCGGCCGGCAGTTGGATCCTATCCAACCTCGGGCCCAAGATGGTCGCCGGCGACGACAAGCCGGGCTTCTTCATCGACTACCAGCTCAAGGACCTCAAACTCGCCACCGCAGCGGCCGACAAACTCGACCTCCCCCTACCGGGCGCAGCCCTGGCGACCCAACTCATGAAAGCGGCCTCCGCCCAAGGCCACGGCCGAGACGGCACCCAAGCCATCTTCCACGTCATTCAATCCCTAGCCGCCAACAGATCCGACTAGCTCCCATCCCCCCCCCCGCCCACGCGCACCCCCAGAGCCCAGCCCATTGGGTTAGCTTCGTTTCTCGATCTGTCTTATGAGGTTGGCGAAAACGAAGTGGTGGCAGGGCATGAGTGCGTACCAATACAAGCGCCCGAGAATGCTGGTCGTGTGGTAGAACGCCGTTACCGCCAGGGCCCTGGCGCCGTCGCGGTCGGTGATGGTGAATTCCAGCCACGCTTGGCCGGGCAGCTTCATCTCCGCACGCAGGAGTAGCTTGTTGTTCGGCTGCAGGTCTTCGACCCGCCAGAAGCCCACCACGTCGTTGATCTTCAGGGCCGAGACGCTCCTGCGTCCACGCGAAGAACCGACCCCAAGAAGAAGCTTGTCGATTTGACCTCGAAGGCGCCACAGCCAGTTGCTGTGAAACCAACCCTCCCTGCCGCCGACCTTGCAGATGGAACCGAAGAGCGAGGCGGCGGTCTTGACGGTGGTCAATGAGTAGGAGGCGGTGTACGTCGGCGCCGCGTCCAGCTCATGCAGCTTCACCGCCAGTTCATGGGCGGGTGGATAGGCGTCTGACCACCGGGTATGCACGCGGTCCTGCTGCTGGCGAGACATGGCCGTGACGATGGCCTGTCGATACGTGAGCAGCGGGAATGGAAGGTGGTGCTGGATGGTCCGGTCCCGGCAGACGACTTCGTTGGCCAGTCCCTCCATCAGACAGCGAGTGATGGGTGCGGCGACGGGCGTGATCAGGCTGCCGAAGTAGGCGAACAAGCTGATGTTCATGGAGGCAACGCGCAGAAAGAATCGTTTCTTTCCCAGCAGTTCGGCCATGCCGGCCAACATCTGCTCATAGGTCAGAATGTCCACGCCCCCGATGTCAAAGTCCTGTCCAGCCGTTTCGGGTGTTTCCAAGACGCCGACGAGATACTTAATGACGTCGCGGATGGCGATCGGTTGACACTTGTTCCTGGCCCAATCGGGAACCAGGATGACAGGGAAGTTCCTCACCAAATGCTCGATGATCTCGTAGGACGCGCTGCCCGCGCCGATGATGATTGCCGCCCGAAGGGTCGTCACCGGAACAGCGCCACGGGCGAGCTCCTTGGCAATTCGGATACGACTTCGCAAATGCTCGGACAGCGGCTGTCGCGCATCGCCCAGGCCTCCCAGATAGATGATGCGGGACACGCCTGCGCGCTCGGCCGCTCTTCGGAAGTTGACCGCGGCCTGAAGATCAGCGGCCAGGAACCGCTCAGGCCCAAGGAGAAGAGAGTGGATCAGGTAGTACGCGGCGTGGACATCCTTCAGGGCCTGGTCGAGGCTTTTCGGCTGGAGGGCGTCGGCGACGACGATCTCGGCGTCGGGCCATCGCGTCTGGTATTCCGGGGACGCGGCCCGAACCATCGCTCGGACCTGGTACCCACGGGCCAGCAGCTCCGGCGTCAGGCGCCCGCCAATATAACCGGAGGCGCCCGTCACCAGGATCTTTCCTATCTCCGGCTGGCTTGTGGACGGTAGGTCATGGCAGAAAGGTTTTTCTGTGGGCTCCATATGGCGTTCTATGGATGGTCTCGAATCACGCGGCCGTGGTGAAGCGCCTGCTGGTCTGTTGCATCGCTGCGCCCTTCTCGGCTGCCTCATTACGGATGTGAGCCGCTTACCGAATGATAGGGCCCGGAGACGACGACGCAATGCCTATGCATCCCGAGAACGTCATCCGGGGTAGATAAGCAGCGATTGGAGCTCTGTCCCCGCAGAAAACTCCGTGCGGCCAATGAGCGGACGCGGCTGGCTAATCGGTGGCCTTGAACGCAGTAGTCGGGAGCGTGCTTTGCACGCACGTGTCCTGTGTGCGTGAGTCCGCCTCAACTGAGCTGGCCGAAGTCAGAGGACCCACCCTCCTGAACCGCCGACGTCCCCTGCCCTCCGCGGCCGTGGCCGGGACAAAATCCGGGCCGTCTTCGATGTCCTGCAATTCCTTGCTGGCGGCGCTGCGCGGTTAGCTGTCGACGGAGGCGCCTAGTGTTGCGAGGATGCGGTCGAAGTCTTCTAGGCTGTAGTATTCGATCGTCATCTTGCCGGTGTGTTTGGATTTGCCCGGCGAGATCGTGACGCGCGTGCCGATCTGTTGGGTGAGCTGCTGTTCGAGGTCGCTGATGTAGGGCGGCTTGGTGCGGGCCGGTCGCTTGGCGGGTTGGGAGTCTTGACGGGTTGGGTCGGCGGCCAGGAGGCCTTCGAGCTGACGGACGGATAGCTGATCCTTGATGACCCGCTTGGCCAGGGCCAGTTGACGGTCGGCTTGGCCCGCCAGGCCGGCCAGGGCGCGCGCATGGCCGAACGTCAGGTGCCCGGCCAGGAGGAGCTTCTGCACGCCATCGCACAAGTCAAGTATACGCAAGTAGTTAGCGACTGTCTCGCGGGAAGTTCCCAGCCTTTCGGCCAGTTGGGCCTGGGTGAGTTCGAACCGGTCGATCACATCGCGAAACGCCTGGGCCCGCTCGACGGCGTTGAGGTCCTCGCGCTGGATGTTCTCGATGAGGGCCCATTCGAGGATTTGCTCATCGCTGGCCTGGCGGACGATGACGGGGACCTTGTTCAGGCCGGCTTGGCTGGCGGCCTGGAGGCGCCGCTGGCCTGCGACCAGGACGTAAGGCTTTCCGCCGGTATGAGCTTGCCCCGCTGGCGATAGCAGCAGAGGCTGCAAGACCCCCTGCTGTCGGATCGACTCGGCCAGGTCGGCAAGCTGCTGCTTGTCGAATTGCTTGCGCGGCTGATATGGGTTCGGCGCGATCTGATCGATCGAGACTTCGAGAGCCTCGACGACCGGCTTGGCCGACTCGTCGACGGCCACGTATGTGCCGCTGTCCTTCTTAGGTGCGGTGTTAACGATCAGGCTCGAGAGCCCCCTGCCCAGGCGTGGTCTGCTTTGGGTTTGCTTGGCTTGGCCAGTCATGTCAGGCCTCCGTTCCCGGTGCACTGTGGTTCTAGTTATCGGGCATCGACCGGAATGTTCCACGTGGAACATCCGTGTTCGTCGATTCATAGGATACGGCGTGTGGCTGGGCCGTCAAGAAGAAACTCCCCCGCCGCTCTGCGCCGGCCGCCACTTGGGTGCGCAGGTGGGTGTTCCACGTGGAACATATTGGCTTGGATCGGGTCTGGCTGAGGGCCGTCGGCGGGAAAAATTGTCGCGCGACGGGACGGCTGCCCCGCCGCGCGATCATTGAACGTCCGTGTTCGTCGCTGCTACGATAGGGAAATTGCGGCGGGGATCAAGCGGAATTCTACAGGAAAATCGGGCGCTGGATGGGCCGCGTCGTCGGTTGTTCCACGTGGAACATGCGGGGAGATATCATGGCCTGTTGCGCGTCAGCCACCGCGCCAGCACCATCAGCGCCCACAGCCGATGGGCGTAGTCACGCTTGCCGGTGAGGTGGTCGTTGACCAACCCTTCGATCGCCTCGCCCCGAAAGACCCCGGTCTCCTCCAGCGATCCGTCCAGCAGTGTGACCTTCATCTGCTCGCGAAGTTCGCCGCGCAGCCATCGCGCCAGCGGAACGCCGAAGCCGCGCTTCGGCTGATCGACGATCTCCCTCGGGAGCAGATCGGCGACGGCGGCGCGGAGCAGCACCTTGCCCCGGGTGGCCGAGAGCTTCGCCTCCAGCGGCAGCGACAGGCCAAGCTGGACAACGTCCGGGTCGAGCATCGGCGCCCGCAGTTCCAGGCCGTTGGCCATCGAGGCGATGTCGGCCTTGACCAACAGGTCGTCGGGCAGGTACGTCGCCAGATCGCTGCGCTGGGCGCGGACGACCTCGTCGGGGGCATCGCCGGATTCGTACAACTCGCAGAACCATCGCGTGGGCTCGTGCAGGTCGAGCGATTCGGCGAACTCGTCGGCCAGGAGAAACTGAAGGTCGTCGGCGTCGAAGAGAGAGCGGTACCGGAAGTATTGCATCGCCGCCGGCAGCGGCAGGGCGTCGGCAAAACGCAGGAACCGCGTCAGGCGGCTACGCTCGCCTCGCTTGGCGAAGGGCCGGGCCAACGTGGCGGCCAGGCGCGTGAGGGCGTAGCGAAGCGGGCGCATCCGCCCGGCCAGCATCAGTGCGCGGTAGCGATCGTAGCCGCCGAAGACCTCGTCGCCGCCATCGCCGGCGAGGGCGACGGTGACGTGCCGGCGGGCGGCCTGACAGATTAGGTGCATCGGCAGGGCGCTGGAATCGGCGAAGGGCTCGTCGTACATCTCGACGATCCGGTCCAGCGCGCCGGCCGGGTCGGGCTCGACAAGCAATTCGGTGTGGTCGGTCTTGCAGTGCAGGGCCAACTTCCGGGCGATCGGGCGCTCGTCGTAGGCATCGTCGGCGAAGCCGGCCGTGAAGGTCTTCACCCCGCCGGCCTCGCCGGCGGCCTCGCTCATCAGGGCGACGATGATGGCCGAGTCCAGCCCGCCGCTGAGCAGGGCGCCCAGCGGCACGTCGCTGACCATCCGGGCGCGGACGGACGAGCGAAGTCGCTCGCGGACCATCTCGATCTGCTGCGCCGGGTCGGACGGGATCGAGACGTCCTGACAGTGCCAATAGCGCCGCGGCCGGGTGGGCCGCTCGGTGACGGCCAGCCAGTGGGCGGGCGGAAGCTTGAGGATGTCCGACCAGATCGTCTCGGGAGCCGGAATGTAACCAATTGTTAAATAAGATGTTACAGAGATTCTGCGCAGGTCTCCATGGACATCCGGATGGGCGAGCAGGGCCTTGGCCTCGGAGGCAAAGATAACGCGGTCGATGCCGAAGGCATACCAGAGCGGCTTTTGACCCAGGCGGTCGCGGGCCAGCAGCAGCGACCGTTGCTGCGAGTCGTAGATGGCGAAGGCGAACATGCCCTGGAGTTTGTCCAGCATTCCCGGGCCGTGGCGGCGGTAGAGGTGCAGGAGCACTTCGGTGTCGCCGGCGGTTCGCAGCTCTGCGCCGTCGGCGGCGAGTTCGTCGCGCAGCGCGCGGAAATTGTAGATCTCCCCGTTGAAGGCCACCGCCAGCCGTCCGTCGGCGTCGGTCATGGGCTGGTGCGACCCGGGCGGATCGATAACGGCCAGCCGGCGAAACGCCAGCGCGCAGTGCTTCTCGGGTGAGAGCCATTCGCCTTGCTCATCGGGTCCGCGGTGGGCGAGCCGATCGGCCATGGCGCGGACGACATCGAGCTCGGCCGGGCTGTCCTGGAAAATAAACTCTCCTGCAAATCCACACATGGGCGGCATTGTACCGACTGCCCCCACCGTTGACAGCGCCGGTTCGCCCGGCAAGCGGGCGGGGTCGGCTATTGCGGCAGGGGTGGTGGGGGGCTAGAATCGCCTCCTGCCGCTGCGGCCTCGCTGGCGGCGTGCAAGGATCGTGGAAGGGGCCTGCCCATGAACGAACGAGCAACGACGACCGACGCCCGCACCCTTGAGTCGCTGGAAGATATCTGGCCGTTGCAGGCGGCGCTGAATGAGCGGGCGGGTTTCGACACGGCCGGTCTGGGCCGGGCCCTGGTCGAGGCCGAGGCCGCCGGCGACCAGCAGCGCGCGGCGGAGCTTCGCACGCAGGTCGGCCGGGCGCTGAAGAACTATCTCGACGCCCTGGTTTCCGAGTGCCACGAGCTTCAGGACTGTCTGAGCTGGAAGCACTGGTATCAGGAGGCCAAGGAGGGCCGCCAGTACGAGCTGCAGGATCTGCAGAACGCCCGGGTGGAAGCGACCGACATGCTGTTCTTCTGGATCAGCATCTGTCAGCTTCTGGGGATGGACTGCCAGGATATCTATCGACTTTACGCAAAGAAGCTTCGTATTAATCACAAGCGGCAGGATGAAGGCCGCACGCAAGCTGAGCACGACGATCACGAGAATGAGAACCGTTCGATCGTCTAGGAATCAACAAGCCGGGGGCTGCGCGGCGATATGACGACATAAGGCAAGAGGAGACGACTGCGATGAAGTGGACGTGTGCAATACTCTGTGCGACGATGCTGACCGGGATCGGCTGCGGGCCGCCCGCCGAATCCGCCGATGCGCTGACGGGCGAGGCGGCCCGGGCCGAGCAGCTGATGGCGGCGGCGGGCGCCGCCAATGCCCTGGATTTCCGAAAGGTGGTCCAGGAGGCCAAATCGAAGGTCTTTCCCGCGGTGGTGTTCATCAAGGTCTTGCAGGAAAGCTTTGAGTCCGGCAAGAAGGTCACCCGCGAGATGTTCGGCAGCGGGGTGTTGATCTCGGCCTCGGGCGAGGCGGTGACCAACTGGCACGTGGTGGACAAGGCCGCTGAAATCCGCTGCCTGCTCTACGACGGGCGACACATGGACGCCAAGGTGATCGGCAAGGACAAGGACACCGACCTGGCGCTGATCCAACTGGACGTGCCCGAAGGCGCCGCCGACCTGCCGCACGCCGAGATGGGCGATTCGGAGGCGCTGAAGGAAGGCGACTTCGTGATGGCCATGGGCGCCCCGTGGGGGCTGAGTCGCTCGGTCTCCATCGGCATCATCTCCTGCACGAAGCGCTACCTGCTGAACAACAGCGAGTACAGCCTTTGGCTGCAGACGGATGCGGCGATCAGCCCGGGCAACTCGGGCGGCCCGCTGGTCAACACCGACGGGAAGGTGATCGGCATCAACACGCGCGGCATCATGCGCGGCGGCGACACGGGTTTCGCCGTTCCCTCCGGCACGGTTCGGCTGATCACCGACCGCCTGCGCGAGTACGGCGATGTCAACTGGAGCTGGACGGGCCTGAGGCTGCAGCCGTTGAAGGACTTCAACAAGGACATCTACTTCGACGGCGACGAAGGCGTGATCGTCTCGGGCACCGATCCGGAAAGCCCCGCCCGTCGGGCCGGCCTGCGGTCGCGCGATCGGATCATGGCGATCAACGGCCAGCCGGTGACGGCGATGTTCGAAGAAGACCTGCCCGAGGTCCGACAGATGCTGGGGCTGCTGGCGAAGATGGAAGAGGCCACCCTCACCCTTCGGCGCGACGGCGAGGTGCTGACGTTGGCTATGAGCCCGCGCGAAAAAGGCAAGGTCGAGGGCGAAGAACTGGACTGCCCCCGCTGGAACATGACCGTCAAGCAGATCAACCAGTTCGACAACAAGGACCTGTACTTCCACCGCAAAGAGGGCGTGTTTATTTACGGCACCAAGCATCCGGGCAACGCGTCCAAGTCGGGCCTGGAAGAGCAGGACATCATCCTGAAAATCGACGGAAAACCCCTCAAGACGCTCGAGGACGTCGAGAAGGTCTACGATGCCGCAATCGATAACATCGACCGCAAGCACCGCATTCTGTTCATCGTGTTGCGAAACGGTCTGATGCGGCAGATCGTCCTGGACTTTTCGCGGGATTACGAACGGGAATAGCGAATGTGCCGTCTGTCTTAAGGAGCCAATCATGACGCGCAGGTCATCGACAATGATCCTTCTAATGTTGGGCCTTCTGCTGTGGCCGGTTGCGGCGACGGCCCAGGGGCCGGACGAAGCGGTGGGTGGTGAGGCCGACCCCCCGGCCACCGCCGAAGCCGAAGCCGTCGTCGAAGCCGACGTGGACGAGACCGACGGGGACAAGACCGACGAGGATGACGACACGCCGACGTCCGAAAAGCTGTTGGCCGTCATCGATGCGGCCCGGCCGGGGCTGGTCCAGATCGAATACACGTTGCAGTTCGACAAGGGCGAGGCGCCGCGTTTCTACGGCGGCACGCGCAGCAGCTACGGCGCCACCGTGATCGAACAGGAACGCCCGCTTGAGAGCAACGGCTTTCTGGTGGGCGACAAGAAGGTCCTTCTCGGCGACCTGATGATCCACCCGCGGTTCGTCAAGTCCATTGCCGTGCGGTTCGGCGACGACGTTGTCGAGGCCACACGGGCCGGCTACGCCGCCGGCCACGACGCGATCTTCCTGGACCTGGCCCGCCCGCTGAAGGGTGCCACCCCGCTGGCGTTCGACGCATCGGCTGAAGGCCCGTACAAGATCGTCTCGTACGGCATCCGCGACGGCGCATGGACGGCGCGCGCGCGTGACTTCACCCCGGCCGCCGCCCGCAACGTGCTGGGCGAGGAGTTCCAACCGTCGCCGTCGGATGTGCTGATCGTCACCGAAGAGGGTACGCCGGTGGCGATCTGGATGGATGCCGAGATGCCGATCGACGACTCGTGGAAGGGCTCGCCGCTGGCGTGGGAGATCATTGACCAGCCGCAGATGGCCGACCTGCAGGCAAAGCTGAAGACATGGGCCGATGGCTCGCTGCTTCGCGTGGCGCTGGCGTTCAGAAGCCCGAAGAAAAAGTATGGCAGTTCGCGCGCTGACATGGCGGGCATGGGCAACGAGATCGGCACGGAGCGGAATGTGATCGGCATCCTGATCGGCCCCAAGCGCGTGCTCGTGCTGGCCGAACTTCCCCAGAAGGCGACCGTTCGCCTCGATCGCATCCAGGTGTTCTCCGTCGACGGCGATCCGGTCGAAGCGACCTTCGTCGGCACGCTGAAAGACTACGGCTGCCTGCTGGTCGATCTCGAACAGCCGCTGGAAGGCGCGGTGACATTGGCCGACGACGGGCTTCGCAAGGCCTACAACCAGTTGCTCCTGCTGGCTGACATCAGCGTTCGGGGCGACAACCGCGTGGTCTACTTCCTGCGGCATCGCATCCAGGAACTCCGCCTGGGCTGGAAACGGAACGTCTACCCCAGCATCCCCGGCAACGAGAGCGGCCTGTTCCTGTTCGACAGGCAAGGGCGCCTGGTGGCGTTTCCGGTTTCGCGCCGACAAAAGCCCAGCAGCGGCCGTCGCGCGGGCTCGGTCCGAACGACGGCGGCGACGCAGCTGGCGGCTGTGGTCAACAGCGACGACCTCGCCGAGCACCTGGCCCCCAGCAACGTGCCCTTAACCGAAGAGCAGGAGAACCGTCTGGCGTGGCTGGGCGTGGCCCTGCAACCGATGAGCCGCGAGTTGGCCCGGGCCAACCAAGTCTCCAAGCTGACCCGGGACGGGGAGACCGGCGCGATTGTCTCCTTTGTTTACGACGAATCGCCCGCCGCCGCCGCGGGCGTCGAGATCGGATGGATCCTGTTGCGCCTGCACGTGGAAGATGAACCCAAGCCCCTGGAAGTTCGCGTCAGCGAGTACATCTGGGATATGCGCCCATTCCCGTGGGATCGATTCGACTCGTTTTCGATCGAGAGCTTCGACGGCGCCGCGCCGCCGTGGCGGCCGGCGGAGAATCGGTTCACGCGGGCGTTGACCGATTTTGGCTTCGCCAAGACGTACAAGGCGGAGTTCTTCGTGGACGGCGAGATCGTCAAGAAAGACTTTACCGTTGTCGAATCGCCCACACACTACGAGTCGGCGCCGCGGCAGAAGTCCGAGTTCGTCGGCCTGACGGTTCGCAACATGACGTTCGAACTGCGACGGTACTTCCGAAAGGTCGCCGACGATCCGGGCGTGGTCATCTCCAAGGTCGAATCAGGCGGGCGGGCGGCCGTTGCCGGGCTCAAGCCTTTCGAGATCATCACCCACATCAACGGGCAGGCCGTCCACACCGTCAAGGACTTCGAGACGCTGATTCAGAATCAGCCGGAGCTTCAAATGGTGGTCCTTCGGATGACCGACAGCCGGGGCGTGAACATCGAGATGCCCACCTCCGCCCCGGCCGACGGCGACCAACCGCCAACGACGGCCCCGGCCGAGGGTGACCAACCGCCAACGACGGGCCCGGCCGAGCCGCCCGCCACCGCACCTGCGACAATGCCGGACGCCCCGTAGCTGGGCGGCAAGTTGCGCAATCCCAAGGCCGGTCCGCCTGGGCCGGCCTTGTTCATGCGCGGCCGCCCGGGCGTCGCGCAGCGGGCAAAAGGGCGGGTCAGGGGCTTCTGTCTTGTCGGGCGAAGGCGACGGGCTTAGGCTTGGCCGGTCTTTGCGGCGTGAGAGGATCCGGCCTTGTCTGCGCGGGAACAACTGCTGATTTCGGCGGCGATGTTCCTCGTGCTCGTGCTGCCGGTGATCTTCCTGCTGGCGGATCGAATGCCCGGCCGCTGAGGGGGGGGAAAACGGGCCGAGGCCTGTATAATAGATTGTTTGCCGAGCGATTGACGTGATCGATGCCTGAACCGAAACCAATTGATCTGTCCGCCCAGCCCGAGCGAGCGCTGCTCGTGGCGGTGCTGCTGCCGCAGAGCAAGAACGATCCGATGGACCCGTTGGGGGAGCTGCGCAGTCTGGCCAAGACAGCGGGCGTCGACGTGGTGGACGAGATCGTCGCCAAGCGACGAAGGCCCCACCCGGGCCTGTATGTCGGCTCGGGCAAGGCCCAGCAGATCGGTGAGCGCGCCGAGGCCAACGAAGCGGCTGTCGTGATCTTCGACAACGACCTGACGCCGGCGCAGATTCGCGACCTGGAGGAGATCGTCGAGCGCAAGGTGATCGACCGCAGCGAGTTGATCCTGGATATCTTCGCCGCTCACGCGCGGACCAGCGAGAGCCGCTTGCAGGTGGAGTTGGCTCAGTTGGAATACACCTACCCGCGGCTGCGCCATATGTGGAGCCACCTCGAGCGGATCGCGGGCGGAGCGTCGACGGCGGCCTCGGCGGTCGGCGGCGTCGGCACGCGAGGCCCGGGCGAAAAGCAGATCGAGATCGACCGGCGGCTGGTGCAGAAGCGCGTGTCGCAGTTGAAACGCGAGATTGCCGTTATCGACCGCCGCAAGATCCGCCAGGTTCGCAGCCGGGCGCACATCCCCGGCGTGTGCCTGGTCGGCTATACCAACGCCGGCAAGAGCACGCTGATGAACCGTCTGACGGGCGCAGGCGTGTTCGTGGCCGACCAGCTCTTTGCGACGCTGGACACGAGGACGCGCCAGTGGAGGCTGCTCGACGGTGAGACCGTACTGCTGAGCGACACGGTCGGTTTCGTGCGCGATCTGCCGCACCACCTGGTGGCAAGTTTCCGCGCAACGCTGGAAGAGGCGATCCATGCCGATCTACTGCTGCACGTCGCCGACGCGTCCGCCGATCGCGTGGCCGATCAGATCGAGGCCGTCCACAGCGTGCTGGCCGAGTTGGGCTGTGACGGCGGCAGCCAGTTGCTGGTGCTCAACAAGATCGACTGCATCATGGACCCGACGGTGCGGACGGTGCTGGCGGCGCGCTATCCGGAGGCGCTGTTTGTTTCGGCGGCCGAGGGGAATGGGGTCGAGAAGCTCGAGGCGGAAGTGGCTCGCCGGGCGGGCGGCGAATCGGTCCGTGTGACGCTGGTGGCCGACTGCAAATCGGGCAAGCTGATGCACTTTATTTCGCAGCACGGGCAGATCGAGCGGCAGGAGTTTCACGATGCGACCGCGGAGATCGAGGCGGTGTTCCCGGCCCGGCGGCTGGCTGAGCTGAAGGCGTTCGCCCCCGACGTGACGATCGTCGACGGCCCGTACGCCGTGTAGAATCAGCGGCGGCCAGAGGGCCCGATAAACAAGCGTGCGTGTCCGGCAATCGTTATCGGACGTGGGACCAGGGGGTGATAAAAGGCCCGTATTTATGGGGTTTTTGTGAGGTCGGCGGTGTGAAGGACCGAATTTTTCAGCGCTTAAAGTTCTGAGGTGAACTGGCCGAATTAATAAGACAACATCATCGGCAAAACAGCCGCAGGCGCTGCCGAAACACCACAAGGGCGATGGAGCCAGCCAGGTCTCCATCGCCTGATGTGTTTGAACCACCTTTGCGCGGGGAGGCAGACTATTGCGGAGGCGATGGTGGCTCAAGGGGAGTTTCCGGTTGAGCGGCAGTGTGGGGTGGAAATTTCAAATCTCAAGAAACAAGATACAAAGACAAACCCCACAGCGCGACCATTCGGATCAGGCTGCTGTTTGTATCTTGTATCTTGAGATTTGGCGAGCCCTGCCGCGCGGTCATTCGGATCGGGCCGAGGACTAGCCCGGTTCCCAGCTCCTGGTTCCCGGTTCCCAATCTATTTCGCGATTTCGGTGCAGCGGGTCTCGCGGATGAGGGTGACCTTGATCTCGCCGGGGTATTCCATCTCATCTTCGATCCGGCGCGCGATGTCGCGAGCGATCTTGGACGATAATCGGTCGTCGACATTGGCGGCGTCGACGATGACGCGGACCTCTCGGCCGGCCTGGATGGCGTAGGCCTGCTGGACGCCCTCGAAGGTCGTGGCGATTTCCTCGAGCTTCTGGAGCCGTTGGATGTATCGCTCGACCGTGTCGCGTCGCGCCCCCGGTCGCGAGGCGCTGATGGCGTCGGCGGCGGCGACGATGGGCGTGTAGATGCTCTTGGCCTCGATGTCGCCATGGTGGGCGGCGGCGGCCTCGATGACCTCGGGGCGTTCCTTGTATCGCGTGAGCAGTTCGGCGCCGATTTGCGGATGGCTGCCCTCGGCCTCGTGGTCGACGGCCTTGCCGATGTCGTGGAGCAGCCCGCAGCGCCTGGCCAGCGCGCCGTTGAGGCCGAACTCCTCGGCGATCATCTGCGAGATGAAGGCAACCTCCATCGAATGCTGCAGGACGTTTTGGCCATAGCTGGTGCGAAACTTGAGCCGCCCCAGCAACTCCACCAGCCTCGCGTGGACGCCGCGGAGCTTGGCCTCCATGAGGGTCGTTCGCCCGGCCTCGATGATCTCCTTGCGGAGGTCTTTCTCGGTCGAGGCGACAAGTTCCTCGATGCGGGTCGGGTGGATTCGCCCGTCCTGGATCAGCCGATTTAGCGCGCGGCGGGCGACCTCGCGGCGGATGGGGTCGAAGCTGGAGACGACCACGACGCCGGGGGTGTCGTCAACGATGACATCCACGCCGGTGGCCTTCTCGAAGGCGCGGATGTTGCGTCCTTCGCGGCCGATGACGCGTCCCTTGACGTCGTCGGAGGAGATATCCACCGTCGCGACGGTCGATTCGACGGTCTGGTCGGCGGCGTATCGCTGGAGGGCCATCACAATGACTTCACGGGCCTCGCGTTCGGCCGTCTCGCGGGCGTGTTCGAGCTTTTGCTGGATGATCTGGGCGGTTTCCCGCTCCATATCCTTATCGAGTCGCGACAGCAGCATCTCGCGGGCCTGCTCCTCGTTGAGATTGGCGATCTTCATCAACTGCGACCGCTGCTGGGCGATCAGGTCGTTGAGTTGCCGGTCCTTGGCCGCCAAGGCGTTTTCCCGCTCCTTGAGCGCCTGCTGTGCGGCTTCGGCCATCCGCTCGCGGGCGTGGAGGGTTTCGAGCTTCTGGTCGATCAGGTCCTCGCGCTTGGCGAGGCGTTTTTCCTCGGTCCGCAGTTCGCCCCTCGCGTCGTGGGTTTCTTCGTCGAACTTTTTGCGGCGGGTGTGAAACTCGGTCTCGGCGCTGGCCTTGGCCTCGGCGACGATCTTGGCGGCCTCGGCCTCGGCGGTGGTGCGGCGCATCTTGAGTTCCCGGGTGGAACTCGACCGCCGGGCGCGTTCGATGACCTTCATCGCCACGACGGTCAGGGCCACCAGAATCAGCGCCCCAACGAGGGTCAACACATCGCCCAGCGCGCCGTTATTCGCAGCAAGAGTCAACACGGACTCCATGGCTATATCCTTTCCATGGTGACGCGCCGAGAGGTCGGCAAGGTATGCAGGCGCCGGGCGAACACACCACCCAGCCGGTTTGCGGCTTCATTCACCCCAGCAACATAAACGCATCGATTTCCTCAGGCCCTTCGTGGGCTGTGGCGGCCGGCCTCCAGTCGGTCCGGGTCTGCCGGCCGGCCGGATGCTGAACGTTCACGTGTTGAGTATCGATTGCGTAGCATTCTACGTCGCTGTATCTTTCCTGGCGTATGACCCGAGGGTATTCGCCAGCGGGTGAATCTCATCAACGGCCCTCGCTGCGGCGCCCTTGGAAACCCACGCTACCTCCCGAGAGGAGGCGACGCTGCAGCGCATCTGGTCATATCAAATACGTCGACCCAGTGGCCGTCACCGAAACCGTACTGCATACCTGCCCCAGGGGGCTCGGTAACTGTCACCGCTAAACCGGTCGATCGCCGGCGATCACACAAACCGCCAGCCATCAGGCCGATTGCTTAACACGGGTATGATACTACAGGTACTCGACCGCCGTCAAGATCAATCCGCGTATTCACACAGGCCGGTCTTGGCCCAGGGATGCCGGAGGCGGAAACTCGAGAAGTGAGCCTGCAAGTCCTTATAAACACGGCTGTTACGTGTTGGGCCTGTAAGGGGTCGTCCACCACCGGTCCGGAGCCGTCATCGGCCGGGGGAAGTGTAAGAGAAGCAGCCCACACGAATTCAGTATAATGAGGTCTACCGGACTCGGTATGATAAGCCGCCAGGTGTACCGTCGGCCGGGAAGGAACAATGATTTACGGCCATGGCGGTTGTCTTGAGATCACCAAGGCTGTGTTGGGAAATACGGCCACAGGAAACATGCCATGGAAGAACGCCTTAGCTCGATCTTGTCGTCCTACGAGGGCAAGCGAGAGGAACTGATCCCCATCCTGCAGCAGATCCAGGGGGAGTTCGGCTATCTGCCCGAGCAGGCCATGCTCGAGATCGCCCGCTTTGCCCGCGTGCCCGAAAGCAGCGTCTACGCGATCGCGACGTTTTACACCCAGTTCCGCTTCACGCCGATCGGCAAGAAACACGTCATGGTCTGCCGGGGGACCGCGTGCTATGTCCGCGGCGCGTCGCGGGTCCTGGAGACGGTTGAGGAGCTTCTGGGCATCAAGGAAGGCGAGACCACCGAGGACATGGAGTACTCGCTGGAGACGGTGGCCTGCATCGGGGCGTGCGGCCTGTCGCCGTGCATCATGATCAACAAGAAGGTCGAGGCGAAAATGACACGCAAGAGGTTGACGGACGTGCTGGGCAAAGGGGAGGCGGCCGAAGCATGAGTCTTGAAGACACCAGGGCCAACGCCCAACAGCAGTGGCAGGCGTTGCAGGATAGCGACAAGCCCGTGATTCTTGTGGGCACGGCTACGTGCGGCCGAGCCGCCGGGGCGCTGGAGGTCCTTGACGTGTTTCGTGACGAGCTGCCGCGGCGCGGCATCGATGCGACGATCGTGGAGGTCGGCTGTCTCGGGCTCTGCTACGTCGAGCCGCTCGTCTGCATCACCAAGCCGCCTCGGCCCGGAATCTGCTATACGAACGTCACGCCCAAAAAGGCGGTCGCCCTGATCGAAGGCTATCTCGTCAACGACGATTGTCAGGCCGGCATGGCGCTGGGCGTCCTTGGCGATCAGGGGCTGGAGGGTATCGCCCCGTTGCTGGAAACGCCGGTCTTCAAGCATCAGGTGCGGCGCACGCTGGCCAGGTGCGGCGTGATCGATCCGAGCAATTTCGATCACTACCTCGCCCACGACGGCTATGCCGGGCTGACGAAAGCGCTGAAGGTCGGGCCCGAGCAGGTGATCGAGGAAGTCAAGAACTCCGGCCTGCGCGGCCGGGGCGGGGCGGGCTTCCCGACGTGGCGCAAGTGGCAGCTCTGCCGCGAAGCACCGGGCGATGAGAAATACCTGGTCTGCAATGCCGACGAGGGCGATCCAGGCGCGTTCATGAACCGGTCGCTGCTGGAGGGTGACCCGCACGCGCTGTTGGAGGGGATGTTGATCGCCGGCTACGCCATCGGCGCCGAGACGAGCTACATCTATTGCCGAGCGGAATATCCGTTGGCCCTGGAAAGGGTGCGGATGGCCATCGATCAGGCCAAGCAGCACGGCCTGCTGGGCGAGGACATCCTGGGGTCGGGATTCAACTTCCACATCAAGGTCAAGGAAGGGGCCGGGGCGTTCGTCTGCGGCGAGGAGACGGCGCTGATCGCCTCGATCGAGGGCGAGCGGGGCATGCCTCGGTCGCGGCCTCCCTTCCCGGCCGTCGCGGGGTTGTGGCAAAAGCCGACCATCATCAACAATGTCGAGACCCTCGCCGGGGTCGCCCTGATCCTCCAGCACGGCGCCGACTGGTTCGCCGAATACGGAACCGAGCAGAGCAAGGGCACCAAGACGTTCGCCCTGGTCGGTCAGGTCAAGAACACCGGTCTGGTCGAAGTGCCGATGGGCACCACGCTGCGAAAGATGATCTTTGATATTGGCGGCGGCGTGTTGGGCGACAAGCCCTTCAAGGCCGTCCAGACCGGCGGCCCATCGGGCGGATGCATCCCCGCGAGCCTGCTGGATACGCCGGTCGATTACGACTCGCTCGCCGCGGCCGGGTCCATCATGGGCTCGGGCGGCATGGTGGTGATGGATGAAGACACGTGCATGGTCGACTTCGCGCGTTACTTCCTCGACTTCGCCCAGAAGGAATCGTGCGGCAAGTGCGTTCCGTGCCGGCTGGGCACGAAGCAACTGCTGGATATCCTGACGGACATCACGCAGGGCAAGGGCACGACAGAAGACATCGACTTGCTCGTCGAACTGGGCGAGGCGATCAAGATGGGGTCGCTCTGTGGGCTGGGCCAGACCGCGCCCAACCCGGTGCTGACCACGATCCGCTATTTCCGCGACGAGTATGAAGCGCATGTGATCGACAAGCGATGTCCATCCGGTACGTGTCGGGCGCTGACGCAGTTTGTGATCGTCCCCGAGACGTGCACGGGCTGCGGGCTGTGTCGGGCGGCCTGTCCGGTCGAGGCGATCCTGGGCGAGAAGAAGGCGACCCACGAAATCATCGACGAGCGGTGCACGCGGTGCGGCGCCTGCCGGGAGGCGTGTCCATTCGGTGCGGTGACGGTCGCTGAGGCAAAGCAAGACAAACAATTGAGCGGGTAAGGCGGACCGATGGTACAGGACAAGATCACACTCACGATAGATCACACCGAGGTGGTCGCCGACAGCGGCGCGACCATTCTGGAAGCGGCTCTGGCTGGCGGCATCTATATCCCGCACCTTTGCTATCATCCGGACCTGGAACCCGCGGGCGTCTGCCGGTTGTGCATGGTCGAGATCGAAGGGCGAGGCCTGACGATCGCCTGCCGGGCCCCCGTGGCCGAAGGGCTCGTCGTCCGCACCGAGAGTCCGGAGATTGACAAGGTGCGCCGGGTGGCGATGGAGCTGCTGATCGCCAACCACCATGTCGATTGCCTGGCCTGCGGGCAGGACGGAAACTGCGCGATCCAGAAGACGTCCGCCTACATTGGGATCTCCGAAGAGCGCCTGGACGCCCTCCGCAAACGCGAAGCCTCCTCTCCCATCGACACGTCCAACCCATTCTTCGACCGCGACCCCAACAAGTGCGTCCTGTGCGGCATCTGCATTCGTACATGTGTGGAGCTTCAGCGGGTCAGTGCCATCGATTTCGCTTTCCGCGGGCCGGAGACCATCGTCGGGACGTTCGCCAACAGGCCCCTCGCCGAAAGCCGATGCGAATCGTGCGGCGAGTGTGTGGTCCGGTGCCCGGTCGGGGCGCTGCTGCCCAAGAAGTTCCAGCAACCCGCGCGCGAGGTGAGAACGGTGTGCACCTATTGCGGCGTTGGGTGCGGCCTCTACCTGGGCGTTCGCGGCGACACGGTGGTCAGCGCACGCGGCGATGACGACAGCCCGGTCAACAAGGGGAGCCTGTGCGTGAAGGGCCGGTTCGGCTTCAAATTCATCAACCATCCGGATCGCCTGACTGCGCCGCTGATCCGCAAGGATGGCACACTCACCGAAGCCACGTGGGACGAAGCCCTGCAACTGGTCGCGGACAAACTGTCGACGTATCACGGCGACCAGTTCGCCACGCTCTCGTCGGCCAAGTGCACCAACGAGGAGAACTATCTCATCCAGAAGTTCACCCGGGCGGTGATGGGGACGAACAACATCGATCACTGCGCCCGGCTGTGCCACGCCCCGACCGTCGCCGGCCTGGTCCAAAGCCTCGGCAGCGGCGCCATGACCAACTCGATCAACGAGGTCATGGGGGCGGCGTGCATCCTGGCGGTGGGCACCAACACGACGGCCGCCCACCCGGTCATCGGCCTGCAGATGAAAAAGGCCGTCGCCCGGGGCACGAAGCTTATTGTGGCCAACCCCAAGGAGATCGACCTCTGCCGCTTCGCCCATCTGTTCCTCCAGCACCGGCCCGGCTCGGATGTGGCGCTGCTGATGGGCATCATGCGCGTCATTGTCGACGAAGGCCTGTTCGACAAAGCCTTCATCGATGAGCGATGCGAAAACTTCGAGGCCTTCAAGGCGTCGCTGGACGATTTCGATCCCCAGTTCGTCTCCCAAACCACCGGCGTGCCGTGGGAGAAAATCCAGCAGGCCGCCCGCCTCTACGCGACCGAGAAGCCCGCCTCGCTGTTCTACGCAATGGGCATCACCCAGCACACCCACGGCACGGATAACGTCCTGGCCACCAGCAATCTGGCGCTGCTGACGGGCAACGTCGGCAAGCCTTCCACCGGCGTCAATCCGCTGCGGGGGCAGAACAACGTCCAAGGCGCCTGCGACATGGGCGCCCTGCCCAATGTGTACCCGGGCTATCAGCGGGTCGACAACGACGAGATCCGGGCCAAGTTCGAGAAAGCCTGGGCCTGCTCCCTGCCCGCCGGCGCCGGCGTGACGCATGTCGAGATCTTCGACGACATCGAGCGCAAGACCATCAAGGCCCTCTACATCGTGGGCGAGAACCCCGCCGTCAGCGAAGCCAACTCCAGCCATGTGGTCGACGCCCTCAAGACGCTGGAGTTCCTCGTCGTCCAGGACATCTTTCTTTCCGAGACCGCCGAGCTTGCCCACGTTGTCTTGCCGGCGGCCAGCTTCGCCGAAAAGAACGGAACCTTCACCAACACCGAGCGGCGCGTCCAGCGCGTCCGCCAGGTGATCCAACCGGTCGGCCAGTCCAGGCCCGATTGGCGGATCACCTGCCAGATCGCCCAAGAGATGGGCAAGAGCGGGTTCGATTTCGCCAGCCCCGAGGACATCCAGGACGAGATCAGGTCGTTAACGCCGAGCTACCAGGGCATCACCTATGACCGGATCGAGCAGGAGGGGCTGCAGTGGCCTTGCCCGTCAGCCGACCACGGCGGAACGGCGATTCTTCACACCGAGCGATTCGCCACCAAGAGCGGCAAGGCGTCGTTCGTGCCGCTGACGTACAGGCCCTCGGCGGAAGTGCCTGACAAGCAATACCCCTTCATTCTGACGACCGATCGCAGCATCTTTCATTTCCACACGGGTACAATGACACGGAACGTGCAGGGCATGGACGTGCTGAACGGCCAGGAGCTGCTCGACATCAATCCAGCCGATGCGCTCTCTCTGGAGATCGACAACGGCGCCACTGTTGAGGTGTCTTCGCGTCGAGGCCGGGTGTCGGTCAGGGCCCACATCACCGAGGCCTGTCTGCCCGGCGTGGTCTCGATGACGTTCCATTTTTCCGAAACGCCGACCAACGTCCTGACGAACTCAGCCCTGGACCCGGTGGCGAAGATTCCCGAGACGAAGGTCTGTGCCGTACAGATAGAGAAACCCGACAGCCCGGCTGGATAGGAACGCAAAGCGCGGAGGCCAGATGAGAATCAGCGTTCATGTGCAGATGGCGGCCATGGAGCAGCTTCGCCGGTTCGTCGAGGCCGAGGGGATCGGCATTGACCCGGTCACTGACCCGACCTGCGACGTGACGATCGCCCCCGGCGACAAGGGCCAAAGCAGCGATCTGACGACGATCTACGCCGGCGGATCGATCGCGTGCGCGACGGCGTTCGAGCTGGCCGCCAAGCTTGGTATTTCCCAGACGAAGATGGGCAAGCTGCTGGACCATCTGGATGTGAAGGTCCGCCACTGTCAGTTGGGCTGCTTTGGCTGATCCGGCGGTATGAGGACGATGCAATGACGGATAATGTTGAGACAACAACCCCGCAGACAGCCGAGACGAGCTGCCGCATTGAATTGGTTCGTGTGGACGAGCGGTCGGGCGCCCCGCAGCGGATGACCGATCAGGTGGTCGTCGAGGACGTCATCACGATCATGGTCCGGGATGTCGGGAGCTTCACGTTCCTGTGCACGCCCGCCGATCTGGAAGCGTTGGCTGTCGGGTTCGCCTATTCCGAGGGGATGATCGATTCGATCGACGACATCGTCAACGTGGCGATCGGCAAGGCCGACCCCGCCACCGTCAGCATGCAGGTGGCCGACCCGTCCGGCGTGGCGACCAAGCGGAACATGATCGTGGCCAGCTCGTGCGGCATGTGCGGGGCGCGGGGCATCGACAAGGCCCTGTCGCAGACCCCGCCGTGCGGCCGGACGCTGCAGATAACCCGCCACAGCCTGATTGCCGTCACCGAACAGTTGCAGTCGATGCAGGATGTCTTTCGCCGGACGGGCGGTTCGCACGCCAGCGGCATCTTCACCCCCGACGGGCGGATCGTCGCCTTCGCCGAAGACCTCGGCCGCCACAACTCGCTGGACAAGGCGATCGGCCAGGCGCTGCTCAACGGGCAGGATATGGCCGGCTGCGGGATGGCGCTATCGGGACGGGTGACGTTCGAGATGGTCGCCAAGGCTGCCCGCGCGCGCGTCGAGTTGATCGCGGCGGTCTCGGCGCCGTCGTCGTTCGCCATCGAGACGGCCGAGCGATGGAACATGACCCTGTGCGGATTCGTTCGGCCCGGCCGGGCGAACGTCTACACCCACCCGGACCGCATCTTGGACCTGTTCGAGGCACTATGACGCGTCGGGCGGCTATCCTTTGTTGCGTCGCGCTGGCGGCCGTTACCGTCGCCGGTTGCCGGAGCGAATCCCGCGACGCCGCCACAGACTCCGACGCTATCAGCGGCGATTTGATCCTCTTTCACGCCGGGAGCCTGACCGTGCCGCTTCAGGAGGTCTCGAAGTTGTTCATGGCCCGCTACCCGGGCGTGACGGTCAAGGCCGAGGCCGCCGGCAGCCGCCAGTGCGCCCGCAAGATCAGCGACCTCGGCCGCCCGGGCGACGTGTTCGCCTCGGCCGACTACCGCGTCGCCCAGAACCTCCTCATGCTCAAGTTCGCCCGCTTCAACATCCGCTTCGCCGCCAACGAAATGGTCATCGCCTACACCGACCGCTCTATCGGCGGCGAATCGATCTCGACCGACAACTGGCCCGAGATCGTCCTGCGACGCGACGTCGCCTGCGGGCGCTCCGACCCCAACAGCGACCCGTGCGGCTACCGGACCTTGATGATGTTCCAACTGGCGGAGCGGCATTACGGCATCGATCACCTCGCCGACAAGCTTGCCGGGCGGCGCTGGCACATTCGGCCAAAGGAGACCGATCTGCTGGTGCTGCTGGAGATGGGCGAGATCGATTACCTGTTCATCTATCGCTCCGTAGCCGCCCAGCACGGGCTGAAGATGGTCCTCCTGCCGGACGAGGTGAACCTGCGGTCGCCGGTGCTGGCGGAGGTCTATCGCAGCGCGGCCGTGCCCGTCACGGGCAAACGGCCGGGCGAAACCATCACGCGCGTGGGCGAGCCGATCGTGTACTCCGTCACGATCCCCACGACCGCGGAAAATCCCAAGGCCGCCGAGGCCTACATCGCGCTGCTGCTATCGCCGGCGGGGCAGGCTATCATGGCGCGTCACGGCCAGCCCAGCGTGGACGCTGTCGCCGACGAGTACGACAATCTGCCGCCGGTCCTGCAGGCCCTGTGCACGCCCGCCGGGCCCGCCGCAACGGGAACGCACGACGATGACGCGACAGTCGCTCCAGCCCAGCGGTAGCGGGACCTGGTTCGGGCTGCTCCTGGCCCTGCTTGGATCGGCCGTGCTGCTGCTGATCGTCGCGCCGCTGCTAGGGATCGTGCTGGCCACGTCGGTGTCGGACCTCTCGCGGGCGGCCGCCGACCGCGAGGTGACCGAGTCGATCAAGCTGACGCTGCTGGCGGCGCTGGCGGCGACGACGGTCTCGGCGGTCGCCGGCGTGCCGCTGGCATATCTGCTGGCCCGAAAGCGGTTCTGGGGCAAGGGACTGGTCCTGGGCATCATCGACCTGCCGATCGTGATCCCACACTCCGCCGCCGGGATCGCGCTGCTGACCGTCATCGGGCGCCAGTCGCCGCTGGGCAAACACGTGCTGGGCGGCGGGCTGGTCGGCACGACGGCGGGGATCGCCGTGGCGATGGCGTTCGTATCGATTCCGTTCCTCGTCAATGCCGCCCGCCTGGCATTCATGGCCGTTCCCGAACGGCTGGAACGGGCTGCCCGGACGCTGGGGGCCTCGCCCGCGCGGGTGTTCCTGACCGTCTCGCTTCCGCTGGCGTGGCGCGGCGTGCTGTCGGGGATGGTGCTGATGTGGGCGCGCGGCATCAGCGAGTTCGGCGCGGTCGTGATCATCGCCTATCACCCGATGACCACGCCGGTGATGGTGTTCCAACGGTTCAACGATCACGGCCTGCGGTACGCCGTGTCGGTGGCGGTGCTGCTGATCGCCGTCTGCGTGACGCTGTTTGTCGTGCTCCGCCTGCTCAGCGGCGCCCGCGACAGGAGGGGCGACCATGCTTGACCTGCAATCGATTGGCGTGCGGCTGGGGTCGTTCGAGCTGGCCGACGTGTCGGTGACTATCGAGGCCGGCGAGTACTTCGTCCTGCTGGGGCCCTCCGGCGTCGGCAAAAGCGTGCTGCTGGAGATCGTCGCCGGACTCATTCGCCCCAGCGCGGGCCGGGTGCTGCTGGACGGGCGCGATATCACCGGCCTGCCGCCCGAGCAGCGGGGGTTCTCGCTGGTCTACCAGGACTACGCGCTGTTCCCGCACATGACGGTCCGGCGGAACATCGCCTACGGCCTGCCGCGCGCGCGGAGTGCCCGCCCGGCGGCCAAGCGGCGCGCAGCCGAGCTGGCGGAACTGCTGCACATCACCCCGCTGCTGGCGCGCCGGCCGGAGACGCTGTCCGGCGGGCAGCAGCAGCGCGTCGCATTGGCCCGCGCGCTGGCCGTCCAGCCCAGACTGCTGCTGCTGGACGAGCCGCTGGCGGCCCTGGATACCAACACGCGCTTCCGCCTGCGGAAGGAACTCAAGCGCATCAACCGCGAGCTGAATACCGCCGTGCTCCACGTCACCCACGACCCGGAAGAGGCGATGGCCCTGGGCGACCGCGTGGGTATCCTGCTGGACTGTCGCCTTCACCAGGTCGCCGCCCCCCAGGAGCTGTTCCGTCGGCCGTCAGATCCACAAGTCGCCGACTTTCTCGGCATGCGAAACGTCCTGCCCGTTGGGCGCGTGGACGACAAGATCTGCCACATCTGCGGCGTCGATATCCACGTCAGTTCGCTGACCGCCGAGACCACGCACATCTGGATCAAGCCCGAAGAGATCATTCTCTCGCAAGAGCCCTTCGCCAGCAGTGCCCGCAACCAGTTCAAGTGCACCGTCGTCGAATGGGATCCACGGGGCTCGCTGCTGGCCGTCCGCGTCGCAGCCGGCGATCTGTCGCTGGTGGCCCTGATCACCCACGCATCCTTCGACCAACTCGCCATCGAACCAGGCCGCCAAATCTACGCCACCTTCAAAAGCTCCGCCGTCCACTGCTTCTGAGGGGTAGGGTGCGTAGCTTCGCTACGCACGCGGACAATGGGCATTATTGCCAGCTACGGCGTGCGTAGCTCTAGGCATTGAGCTTCGTCACTTCGTCGACGACGGCGGGGACGATGTCCGATGCGGGGATCGTGCCGATCTTTTGGCCGCGGACGTAGAGGATGGCTCGGCCTTTGCCGGCGCAGATGGCGACGTCGGCGCCTTCGGCTTCGCCGGGGCCGTTGACGACGCAGCCCATCACAGCCACCGTCAGGGGCGTGTCGATATCGGCGAGGGCGGCTTTGACTTGGCCGGCCAGGGCGGCGATATCCATCTCGCAGCGGCCGCAGGTCGGGCAGGCGATCAGCTCGATGCCGCGCCGCTGGCGAAGGCGGAGCGAGGCCAGCAGTTCGCAAGCGGCGCTGACTTCGGCGACGGGGTCGCCGGCGAACGAGATGCGGATCGTATCGCCGATGCCCTCAGCCAGTAGCGCCCCCAGCGCGGCCGCCGATCGGATGGCGGCCTCGGCGGCCAGCCCGGCGTGCGTGAGGCCCAGGTGGATCGGATAGTCCCACCGCTCAGCCATGCGGCGGTTGACGGCGATGGTGGTGACGGCGTCGTGACTCTTGGCCGACAGGACCAGCTTGCCGAAGTCGGCCTCTTCGAACACCTCCAGGTACTCGGCCAGCTTATCGACCATCAGATCGACCAGCGGCTTATCGAGGTCGGCATCGCGCTGCTCGCCCGCGCGCCGATCGACGATGGAGCCCTCGTTGACGCCCACGCGGATAGCCACTCCGGCGGCGGTGGCGGCGGCGATGACCTCACGCACCTGGCCGCGGTCGGCGATATTGCCCGGGTTCAGACGGATCTTGGCGGCGCCGGCTTCGATGGCTTCCAACGCCCGCTGGAAGTGGAAGTGCACATCCGCGATCACGGGCACGTTGACGGCTTCCACGATCGCCGACAGAGCTGCGGTGTCTTCCTGCGTCGCCGCAGCCACGCGGACCAGATCACAGCCGGCCGCGACGAGCGCATCAATCTGCGCGACGGTGGCGGCCACGTCGGCGGTGGTGGTCGTCGTCATCGACTGCACCGCCACCGGCGCGTCGCCGCCGATGGTGACATCGCCGATAACGACAGACCGGGTGCGGCGGCGCGGAATGTCGGGGTAGTTGTGAGCGTCAGCGGCCATGGCTGTATTCTACCGCCTTAGGCGACGGGACAGGTCGTAGATCCGCCGCGCCGAAACAGTCGCGTCGCGGGGCCCTAGTCCAGCGGCGCATCGCCGAGCAGGTCGGCGATCTTGATGGGCATGCCCGCATCGATGCTCTTGTAGGCTGCCACGCCCGTGAGGATCGAATAGGCGCCGTCGCGCTGGTCGGCCTTTCGGCCCAGTGGGTCAGCCGGCGGGTTGGGGTGGAAGATGTCATCGAGCAGCACGGGGTCGCCGCCGCCGTGGCCGCCTTCACCCGTCCACGGCTCGAAGCCCTGCGGGTCGGCGCCGTGGGTGTGGAGGGTCACGTATTGGCCCTCGTCTTTGAGCTTGCCGGGCGTAGCGGCGTTCTCGTGGCCGCTGATATACCCAAACTGCGTGCTGCCGTGCTCCAGCCGGCCCTTCGTGCCGCTGAAGGCGACCTGGTAGCCCTCCCACGGCGCGTAGGCCAATAGGAAATAGCTCATCACCGCCCCGCGGCTGTAGCGGACCGAGACGGACATGTTGTCCCAGATCGTAATCTCATCGCTGAACACGCAGCGGTCGCGGAAGTACCCGTCGTGATGCTCGTGGTCCAGGTACAGACGCTTGAGTCCCTCGCTGGCCTTGAGGTCCAGGAAGAAGTCGCACGTGTCGGAGCATGGGCACGTCAGGCAGCGTTCGGATCGGCCGGTCAGGCCCATTCGGTCGGCGTTCTCGCCCGTGTAAAACGTCCGCGTGGCGTGGCAGAACACCTCTTCAGGGACGTCATTCAGCCACCAGTTGACCAGGTCGAAATGGTGGGTGGCCTTGTGGACCAGCAGCGAGCCGCTGCTGTCGCGGTAGCGATGCCATCTGCGGAAGTAGTCGGCCCCGTGCTGCGTATCGAGCGGCCAGGTGAAGTCCACGCTGAGGATCTCGCCGATATCGCCGCGGTCGAGCATCTGCTTGACCTGGCCGCGGGCGGGCGCGTAGCGGTAGTTGAAGGTCACCTGCACGTCGCGCCCGGTGGCGGCGCGAGTTTCGAGGATCTTGCGACAGCGCTCGTCGTCGGTGGTCATGGGCTTTTCGGTCACCACGTTGCAGCCCAGCTCCATCGCGCGGACGATGTAGTCGCTGTGGGTGACGTCCGGCCCGGTGGTGACGATCACGCGGTCGGGCCTGGTCTCGGCGATCATCCGATCGAACTGATCGGCGGTGAAGGCGGGCACTTTCGGGTGGCCGGCCTGGTCCAGATCGGTGTTGTACAGCTCCAATCGGCCGGGGTTGATGTCGCAGATGCCGACCATTTCGGCGTAGTCGCTGAAGTCGCCGGCAATGGCCTCCATGTACATGCGGCTGCGGCCGCCGAGCCCGACGTGGGCATAACGGGTTTTCGAATTCGAGGACATCGGTTCCTGCTCCTTCGTTTGGCGGCCCTGTTGGGGGCGCGTGAAGCGGCAATCTACCGCCCGCCCCGTGCGATGTAAACGGGCATTTATCCGGTCGGTGGGCGGTTGCGGGCCGGGCCCGTCGACGGTAGCGTGTGGGCCTGATCGACCTGCAGGAGACAGCCTATGCGTGGTGTGAAGATTCTGGAGGGCCCGAATGTGGCCGTCTGCGATTGGCCCGATCCGTCGCCCGAAGGCGATGAGGTGGTTGTGCGGATCGAGGCGGCCGGCCTGTGCGGCACGGACCTGCACTGCCTCTACGAGAAGGACTGGGCATGCCCGAGCATTCCGGGCCACGAGGGGGCCGGAACCGTGGTGGCCGTCGACAAGCCGCGGCGCCTCAAAGAAGGCGACCGCGTGTTCATGATGGCCTTCAGTACGTGCGAGACATGCGGGCCGTGCAAGGCGGGCTACTTCGTGTATTGCCGCGATGCGAACACCTCCATGCACGGCTTCTCGCGCGACGGCTTTCAGGCCGAGTACGTCCGCATCAAAGAGAACCAGTGTCTCCTCCTGCGGGAGCATGTGACGTTCGAGCACGGGGCGGTGCTGCAGGACCCAATCGGCACGCCGTTCCACGCGATCAAGCGGATGGGCGTCGAGGCCGGCCACGTCGTGGGCGTTTTCGGCCTGGGGCCGATGGGGTTGGGCGCCGTCATGATCGCCGCCCAAAAAGGCTGCCGTGTAATCGGCGTCGAGCCGATCGCGTTTCGCCGCGACCTGGCGATGACGCTCGGCGCCGCTGACGTCGTGGACCCGGCCGCCGGGGACATAGCCGAGCAGATTCGCGAGCTGACCGGCGGCGAAGGCCTGGACCGCGTTTTGGAATGCTGCGGCCGAGCGGAGGTGCTGTCGGCGGCGCTGGATTTGGCCAAGCCGTTCGGCCATGTCGCCATCATCGGCGAGTGCGACGAGGCGACCATTCAGCCGTCGGGGCATTTCAACCGCAAGGAAGTGACGCTGTCGGGGTCGACGGTCTTCCCGATGGGCGAGTACGACGAGATTACCCAGCTCTTTGCCGACGGCCTGCCGACCGATCGGTTCATCACGCACCGTTTCCCGATCGAGCGAGCTGAGGAGGCCTACGAGACCTTCGCTGCCGGGCAGACGGG
Source organism: Phycisphaerae bacterium (assembly GCA_011050235.1). Lineage (GTDB taxonomy): Bacteria > Planctomycetota > Phycisphaerae > SM23-33 > SM23-33 > HyVt-337. The sequence continues at coordinate 59,987 of DRGC01000021.1, forward strand.
CAAGGTGCTGTTCACGCCCACGGTGACGTAACCGGCGGGCGCTGCTCTTGCGCCGAGGGCCCGATCGCTACGAGCGGCGCACGCCGCCGACGATCATCCAGATGCCGTGAGCGTGATGGACGGTCGGTTCGAAGCCGGCCTCGTCCAGCAGCGCCTCGATCTCCTCGCGCCGGAAGAAGTGCATGCGCCAGAATCGTCCGTCGAAGATGGCCTTGATGTGGCTCCAGGGCGTTCGCCCGACCCAGGCCAGGGACGCCGAGAATCGCCCGCCCGGTTTGACGACGCGGCCGAGCTCCGCCAGCACCGCCTGGACGTCGGTGAACAGATGCAGCGCCTCGCAGCAGTTGGCCACGTCCACCGAGCCGTCCTGAAGCGGCAGGGCGCAGGCGTCGCCATGGATGAAGGTGATGTTCGCCAGGTCCAGCGCGGCGGCCTTGTCGACCGCGCGGCGGAGCATGGGCTCAGAGACGTCCACACCGATGACGGTTCGGCCGAGGCTGTCCTGGGCGAACGCTCGCGTGTAGATGCCGGGCCCGCACGCCAGGTCCAGCACCGTATCGGCCGCCTCGGCGGCGTCGATTCGCTTGACCAGCGCGATCTCCTCGTCCAGCGTGACGCCCGTGTACCGTTTGAACAGTGTCCCACCGCGCCACCACTTGCTCTCGTACCGTTTGACCCTCCACTCGGATTCCATCAGCCTCTGGCCGCGGCCCTTTGGGCTGGGGATCGGATTAGGCAGGAAGTTCGCAATGCCCTCCGTCACCGGGTAGCGGCGCTCGCAGACGGTGCAGACGGCCGTCGTGGAATCGTCGGCGCCCTTGGCGATGCTGAGGCCCTCCAGGCACATCGGGCAGCAAAGGATGTTCGTCGGCAGGTCCATCATGCATCTCCGGCGGCTGTGAGCTATTCTCGTTCGGCCAGTTCGGCGATCCGCATCTCCAGGCGTTTGATCTCGCGCGTGACCGCATTGCGGTTCATCGCCATCCAGAACCACATCTTCAGCATCATAACCATTACCGTTGAAGACAAGAACACCGTGGCCCACAGAATCTGGTCGCGCGTCGTGTCGGCCTGAAAGAAGAAAACAATACCGACCACCATCAGTCCGGTGAAGGCGAATATGTGGATCCAGGCCATCACCGACATCCACCGCGACTGCCCGCGGAACGAACCGGCCAGCATATCATGGAAGGTCAGGTCGCGCCCGGCGTCGTACTCGCCGCTCCAGTCGGCTTTCTTCAAGGCGGCTCGAATGTCATTGTCGTTGTCGCTCATCATGTGTCTCCTTCAATCAGCTGTGTCCCAATCGTCGTCTCAGTTCGTTGCGACCGTGATGGAGGCGGCTCTTGCCAGCGACGGACCAGTTCGTCCATCGCGTCGGCCTCGCCGTCCTGGGCCCGCATGACGAGCCATTCGTCAAGCAGTTGTTGGCGGGACGGTTTCATCATCGTCTGCTAACCTGGTCGCACATGCCGTCGGTTGGGTTCAATCGAGTCGGAGATTTTCTCCGCGCTATGAGCAGTGATTCCCGATGGATACCAGTGGGCCAATATAATGGATCGGAGGGCCTGAATCCGATCGATCTTGCGCGTCTGGAGCGACTATGAGAATAAACGCATTTATCGCCGTGGGGGCGTTGGCGGTATTGGCATGCGGCTGCGCCGATCCGATCGACTTCCCCGCGACATCCGTGCAAGGCCCGGCGGGCGCTCACCGCAGCTACGATACCGACGGCGACGGTGGGGCGGATTTCTTTCTGTTCGCCGGCGCGGCCGGGCGGGTGGAGCGGCTGGGCTATGACAGCTCCGGCGACGGCGCGCCGGACAGCTTCGTCAATCTGGACGACAACCCGGTGGACGGGCGTCACCTGGTGATCGTTCTGGACGGCGTGACCTTCGACCTGGTGCGCGACCTCTACGAGGCGGGCGATCTGCGCATCTTTCACCCGCCGTCGCGCGTGATCACACCGTATCCGTCGATGACGGACCTGAGTATGGCCCAGATGCTGGGCGAGATGCCCCCGCTGGCCTACGAGGCGCAATACTTCGACCACGAAAGCAACCGCGTGGTCGGCGGCCAGAGCGCGTACTTGGCCGAGACCAACGAACTGCACCTGCAGGTGATCCAATACAAGGCGCACACGTTGTGGCGGGCGATGGGGTTCGTCTGGCCGTCGTCGGTTTTCAACAAGGAGCTCGGCACGGCCATCGGCCGTTATGACGAGGTCGATTCGCAGGAGTTCATCGCCTATTTCGGCAGCACGGCCGGGATGGGGACGCGTCTGGGCGCCGAGGGCCACCGCGAGACGCTCCGCCGCATCGAGCGGTGGGCGAACCAGGTCCTTTGGCAGAGCCGCGGGCTCGCCGAGGTGACGCTGATGTCCGATCACGGCCACACCTACACGCCGGGCCAGCCCTTGCCGGCCGCGGCGCACCTGAAAGATCGCGGCTGGCGCCTGCGCAGCACCTTGGCCGATGACCGCGACGTTGTGTGGATTCGCTTCGGCCTGCTGACGTTCGCCAGTTTCGCTGCGCGCGACCCCGCCGCGCTGGCCGACGACCTGGCCGACTGCGAAGGGGTCGACATCACCAGCTACGCCGAGGGCGAGAAGGTCGTTGTGCTCGACGGCAACGACGGCCGGGCTGTCATCGGCCGCCGCGACGGGCGATACCGCTATGAGCTTATTCGCGGCGACCCACTGCAGCTTGGGGACATCCTCAAGCAGCTCACTCCCGACGCCGACGGCTACTACGATGCGGACGATCTGCTGGCGGCGACGGCCGACCACGTGTACCCGGCCCCGCTGCAGCGGATGTGGCAGGGGCACTTCACGGTCGTGCAGAATCCGCCGGACGTGGTCTGCTCGCTGGAGGACGGCTATTTTTCCGGCTCGTCGGGCCTGGCCGGGGCGGTGTCGATCGAGTCGACCCACGGCAGCTTGAATCGCCGCAACAGCACGGCTTTCATCATGTCCACAATCGGTCCGTTGCCGCCGCTGATGCGGTCGGGCGACATCTCCGACCACATGGGTGTGCTGATCGGGGGCCCCTGGCCGATGGGGAAGTAGTGCTTTCGTCCGATCCCTGGGGCAAAGGAATATCGATGCCGAGACAGTCTGTCCACCATCGCCCTGCGTGGCGTGCGGCAATCATTGCGGTCGCGAGCCTGTGCCTGTGGTCGATCGGGTGCAGCGTGCCGGCCGCCGAGACGCCCGTCGGTACGTTCGGGCTGGATTTCTCGTCCGTCCCGTCGGATGGCGGCCCGGCGGCAATGGTGTTCTTCGTGGACGGGCTCAACGCGTCGGTGTTCGAGGAGATGCTCACGGCCGGCGATCTGCCGGCGATTCAGAAATACTTCGTCGATCGCGGCCTGTACGCCCCGCGCGCGGTCGCCAATATCCCGTCGGTGACGTTGGCCAATCAGGTCAGTGTTGTCACCGGCCAGTTTCCCGGTCGCCACGGCGTGGTGGCCAATAAATGGTTCGACCGAAACGCTCTGGTCCGCCGCAACTACGAGACCATCGACCAGAAAAACACGCTCGACGACGACTACACCGCTGCAACGATCTACGAGGCCCTGGCCGACCGTACAACGGTGTCGATCTTCTTTCAGGCGCATCGCGGGGCAACCAAGTGGTTCGAAAACCGCCTGTCGGCCTCGCCGCCGTTTATGATGGGGTGGTACGAGTTCGTCGACCGGCTGACGCTGTGGCGCTTGACCGAGGTGATCGAGCTGGCCCAGCAGCGCCGGGCGATGCCGGCTCTTACCGTCATCTACCTGCTGGCGCCGGATTTTCGCGGCTACGGGCACGGCGTGGACTCGGACGAATACCGCAAGGCGATTGCCCACACCGACACGCAGATCGGCCGGGTCCTGGCCGACATGGACCGCGCGGGACTGTTGGATACCATGCACATTGCGCTGGTCAGCGACCACGGCATGACGGCGGTGGGGGGGCACTTCCTGCTGGAGCGGTTCCTACGCGAGCGGGTCGGCCTCAGCGTCGCCGGACGTTGGCTGTGGGAGCGAATGCCGTTCGAGCAGCGACTGGACGCCTATCAGCGACACTCGGCCGTGGTCAATATTACCGGGGATCGTTATGCGGCTGTGTCGGTGCGTCGGCCGATGCGCCGCGATGACGGCGAGCCGGACTTCGCCCCCTGGCCGCAGCGGCCGGGGCTCGAAGACGTGCGGATCTATCCTTCCCCCACCGGCCCGGTGGACCTGCCTGCCCTGCTGGTTGCCCAGGAGGCCGTGGACGTGGTCGCCTATGCCGCCGGGCCCGGCCGCGTTCGCATCCGCCGCGCCGACGGCGAAGTGGAGTTCCACCAGGATGAAGGCGGCATTCGCTACCGCGTCGTCGAAGGCGACGATCCACTGGGCTGGGCGGGCCGAATTGACGAGCGGCTGCTCAGCGGCGAGCCGGTTTCGGCGAGCGAGTGGCTGGCGGCGACGGTCGAGACGGAGTTCCCGGGCTTGCCGGAGCGGATCGTGGCCTATTTCGGCGCGCAGCGGGCGGGTGACCTGGTGGTCTTTGCGGCGCCGGGGTGGGATTTCAAGAGTCGCTTCCGCTCCGGCCATGGCGGCTTGTCGCCGGCGGAGATGTTTACGCCGATGTTGCTGGCCGGGCCGGGCGTGCCCAACGAGCGCCTGGCCGTCGCCCAGACCGTGGATCTGATGCCGACGCTGCTGGCTCTGCTGGGTGGGGCTGCGCCGGAAGAACTGGACGGCGTCGACCTGTTGAGAGCGGGCGAAGGACCGGCGTCGCTGCCGGCAGGGGCTATCGCGGAACCAGCTCCTTGATTCGGTGATAGGTCCATCGGCGGCGGGCGTTGAGATAGCTGAAGGCCTGCTCGGTCCTGACCGTGACGGGCTCGACGGCGAAGGCGGTTCGCACCTGTTGCCGCCGGCGGACGTCGTGAAAAACCAGCACGCGCCGCGGGTCCTTTCTTGTGTCGGTCGCCTCCATCAGCACGACGGCGTTGATGACGCTGTCGCCGCGCTTGGGCACGTGCGTGAATACGCGCACCTCCCGCACCGCCCCGCTGGACAGCGGAAATGCGAACAGCCGCGCCATCGAGTACGTCATCCCCTCGAACCGCATCTCCACCGCCCCCTCGCCGATCGGGTCGAACGTGACGATTGTCTGGTTCGTCTCGGGCGATTCGGGCATCAGGACGATCCGGGTGCCGCCGCGGAACACAAGCGTCGGCTGGAGGACGATGGCCTTGGCGACGCGGACCTCCTTGCCCGGAAGGACGTGGATGTCGATCGTCAGCACCGACCGACCACCCAGCCGCCGCAGGCCCAGCTCGATCTTGTCGATCTTGTCCCACTGGCCGATCAGTTGCTGGAAGAAGTGGACGCTTTTCGGCCCCCAGGACGAGATCATGCGGACAATCTTGGCCGTCTTGCCTTCGCCCACCGACGGCGGGGCCTTGCCGACCGCATCGGCGAGCAGCTCATCGAGCGCTAACTGCAGCGTGTCCATCCGGTCGGCCTGGCGCATCACACTGACCAGTCCCGCGCGCAGGTCGGGCGGCAGTTGTCGTCCGGCCAGGTCGAAGCTCACCTTCAGCGCTAACTGCGTCAGCACGGTGCGCAGGCGGCCTACATCGTCGGCCGTCAGGTCGCCCAGCAGGCTGCCGTCGGCGTTCTCGTTGATGTAGAGCGCCAGCATTTTCAGCAGCGGACCGGCGGCCAGGCCGGTTGGGTCCTTGCCCATCTCCCCCGTCTCGTCGAGGTCGTCGAGGCTGACCATCCGGGCGATCTTCTCGACCTGAACGAGCGTCTTGGCCATCGTCTCGGCCCAGCGCTCGCTATGCCCGCTGCGGGAGGCATCGGTGAGTTTCGCCAGGCCCGCCAGCATCTCGCCGACCATGTCCAGCAGGTTGACCATCGCCTCGGCGTGGACGGGGCTGACGGCGAAGGATATCTCCTTGGGCTGGGTCTCCAGCTCGTCCAGCGCGCGGACAATGGTGACGGTCGACCAGATCACGCTGGGGTGTTGGTGAATGGTCCACTTGGCGGGGAAGCGTCGCCCGGCGATGGTCGGCTGGACATACTCGGCCGCGGCGGCGACGTTCTCGCTGAGCGACCAGGCCGCATCCAACTCGCCCTCGGCCAGCGGTTGGCTGGGGATGCAGCCGCTTGCGACGGCGGCTGCGAGACATGCGATAACCAGCGGGGCGACTTTCATGGTTGGCCTCGTCGTCGGCGCGCGTCAGCGATTAGCCTTGTCGGTGCGGAGACGCTGGGCGGTCTCGCGCAGTTGGCGTTCGGTGCGGTCGCGGGGGAACTCGGTCCCGTCAAAAAGCGCTTTGGCGATCTGGTCCCACGAGGTGACCACCTGGACGGCGTTGTCCAGGTCGCGAAGATCGTTCGCCAGGTCCTCGTAGGGCTCGTGAACGTCGGTGTCTGGTATCCGGACGATCAGGAACGCCTTCAGCCCGTTGTCGTGGTAGGCGGCGGCGTCGGAGATCTTGTCGCCGATGCCGATCGTCAGGCCCTCGAACTTGACCCGCAGGTCCCACAGCGCGTCGGTCTTATAGCTGCCGCTACCCTTGAAGAACCCCGTCAGCGTCGACAGCAGCACCGGCCCCGGCGGATAGCCGTGACGCTTGAGCCACTTCTTGCTCTTGATCGAGAAGTAGTCGGGCCGGTGGGTGAGGTAGAGGATCGTATACGTCCGGGCCAGCCTTTCGAGCACGTCGACCGAGCCGGCCATGGGGTCGGGGTCGCCGATGAGGACCGCCCCGAACCCCGAGGCGACGATGGTCTTGTCCAGGTCGACCACGACCATGGGCGAGTCGATATTGCGACAGGCCACCAGCAACTCTTGCGGCTCGGGCGGCTCGTCGGGCATGCCGGCGGGGGCGACATCGGCGCGGAAACGATAATCGCCCGCCTGGTCGGGTGTGAACGAGACGATCGCGACGCCGTCGTCGTCGGTTTCGGCAGCCTTGAACAACTGGTCGTTGCGGTAAAACCGCACGACCTGGCCCGCCATAGGCCGAAGCGCGTCACCGCCCTGCAGACGCGCGCGGAGCTGCACTTCCTGGTTCGGCAGTGTGATGGCGTCGGCGGCGATGAACAGGTAATCGGACTCGGTGCCAAGCAACCAGCGCTGAGTGCCGCACCCGCCCCCCGACGCACTAACGAGCAGAAGCAAGGTAAGCAGTCGCTTCATGAGGTAGCTCCCACGCGGTCGGCGCTAGTATAGCGCCGCCGCCGGGCCAGGTCAACGAGCGGCGGGGAAGATGTTTTGCGATTGCTCGCCGCCGGCGCAGGTCTTACGATGTGGCCGTCTGAGATCGTCGCGCCCCTCTCTCCCGGGTGATGCCATGCGAAGAAACGTTCGGCAGATCATCGTGTGCTGTCTGGCCATGGCGGCTGGGGTCGGCTGCAGAGCGCCGGTCCTGTCGATCATTCACGTCCTGCCGGCGGCCGTGCCCCTCGACGCCGATGTCGCTGCGCTAAACGTCGAGACCTTCACGCTCCGCGAGGGGCGAAACGAGGAACTGGCCCTATTCTTGGCGCAGGTGCTGCAGCTTCGCCTGGCTGAATATGCCGAGCGCAGGGGCCGCGATCCCCTCGGCCTGTCGGCGACCGTTGGCGGGGAGATCCACGTGGTCATCACCAACACCGAAGCGCAGCGCCCGATCCGCGTTTGGGACCCCGCCAGGGGCCAGGCGACCACGCAGATCGCCCCGAGCTTGGTCCGCCAGGCGGAGGTGATCGTCGTGTTTGCCATCGGGCGAGGAGGTCCGAGCAGAGAGCCGGTGAAGGTCGAGGTGCGCCGGTCGTACGATTCGCGCAACGACCCGGCCGTCTGGGGCCCGTTGGGGCTGGCTCGCCCCGACGATCCGGCCGGCGTACCCGAGGCCGACGACATCGTTCACACGCTTCTGATCGAGTGCGCCGATGCGCTGGTGGCGATGATCCAGCCGCTGGAGATCCATGTCGAACTGCCCATGCGGTGGACGCGCGGCCCGGGCGCATCCGCCGGTCTGGCCGCGGCCAGGCGAGGCGAATACATCCGGGCGGCGGAGCATTTTCAGTGGGCGGCGGCCAATCGCGGCGAGAGCGTGAAGGTGCTGTTCGACTTGGCGGCTGTGGCCGAGGCAGGGGGGCAACTGAGCCTGGCGCTGGAGAACTATCGCAAGGTGGCCGAGTTGACGGAGAATGAGGACCGCCCGGCCATCGAGGGGGCCGAGCGCGTCGATCGGATCATGCGCCGGTTGTCGGCCCCGTAACCGGCGGCATCCCTGGCCGCCCCGGCGTCACTCGCCGGCGCCTACCGTTTCGATGAGCAGTTTGTGCATCTGCGCGAACCGGTCCGTATCGGGATCCCGCTCCGTTGACGTGAAGCCCGCGTAGGCGTCATCGGTCTCGATCATGCCCTTGGCGTCGGCGATTCGCTCGCCGCTGGCGGGGTGGCTCGAGAACAGTTGGTCCAGCATGCCGGGCTCGCTCTCCTTCAGATTCAGCAGGACCGTCAGCAGTTCGACCATCCCCCAGGGGTTGTAACCGGCCCGCGTCATGTATTCCATGCCGTACTTGTCGGCCTCGAGTTCATCCTTGCGGCTGTAACTCATTGAGGCCATTGTCGCAACGACTTCTGTGACGGCCTCCGCGGCGCCGGCGTTCTCGCCGGCCATGCTCCCGGCGATCTTGATCAGCAGGGCCGTGCCCATCTGTCGCTGCATGCCCATGACGTTGTGCATCGCGGCGACGTGGGCGGTTTCGTGGCCCAGCACGGCCGCCAGTTGGCGCTCGTTGCTCATCAGCCGCATCAGCCCGGCGGTGACGAAGATCTTCCCGCCCGGCAGGGCGAACGCGTTGGGAACATCGGACTTTACGAGCGTGTACTCGTAGGGCATCTGGCGATCGGAGACGGCGGCGAGCTTGTTGCCCACCATGCGAACGTAAGCCAGCAGTTGCTCGTTAGGCACGCGCCCGCCGAACTCCTCCTCGAACTTCGGGGCGGCCTCGACGCCCATGGCGATCTCCTGGTCCTGGGAGATGAAGATGGGCATCGGCTTACCGGTGGCCGGGTTGGTGGTGCAGCCGCCGACGAACAGGGATGCCGACAAGACGGCCAGTGCGGCACGTGCTCCAATGGACAAGCGTCTGGACATGGCTCGACCCTTTCCGGTCTGTCAAACGATGCTATGCATGGATTATGTCGGCGACGGTGAGATTTTCAATGCCCGCCTCGCTTCGGGCCAGCACGCTTTGAACGGCGCGGGCGATTTCCGGCTGACCCGGCGGGGTCTGCGGGTCGGCATACGCGCAGTCGACACGCAGAATATCGGCCACGCGCGTGTGGTCGGCGGGCGTGGCGGGCAGGTAGGCGCGGGTGTCGGCGACGCGATAGATCATCCCCGCCGACGTCAGCCGCCTCAGCAGGCCGTCGACGGCGTCCCTCGGCCCGGCCAGCATCGCCGCAACGTCATCGGCCGAGACCGGGCCTGATTGGGCGGCGTTGATGCGGGCGACGGCAACGACGGCTGCGAGCATGTCCCAAGGCCCCCACAGGTGCGCGCGGTCCTGCTCGGCGTAGGCCATTCGGTCCAGGTTGGCGGCCGTGTGCGCCAGTTGTGCGCCGAACAGGAAGATCCACCACGACGCGTTCAGCCACATCAGGAATAGCGGAATCAGCCCCAACGCGCCGTAGACGCTTCTGCCGGCGACGTGTCCGACGTACAGCACCAGCGCCCAGCGGGCGACCAGCCATAATGGAAAGGCCACGGCCGCCCCTGTCGCCGCCGCCCGTAGCGGCACGCGCGTGTTGGGCATGAGCTGATAGACAAACGTCAACACCCCGGCGCCTACGATCAGCCCGGCGATCCACCCCAGCGGGCCCATCATCCAGCCGATCACGGGAACGCCCTGGACGGCTTGGCCCGCCTTGTCGGCCGCCAGCGACGCCAGCAGCACCAGCAGCGGCGCCAATGTCAGCACTGACCAGTACAGCAGCACGCGCCGCCCCGGCGAGCGGGCGCGGGGGGCCTCAAAGATGCGGTTGAGGCTCCGCTCGACCGTCATCAACAGCGCCAGCGCCGTCCAGATCAGCAGCGCTACGCCGACGGGTCCCAGCGCGCCGACGGTAAGGCTCTGCTCGACCTCCTCGACGAGCGATGTGATCTCCCCGGCGACGGTGACCTCCCGGCCGGCGGTCGTCACGGTCGCCCCGCGCACGGCGGCGGCGGGCAGGAACGTCATCGACATCCCTCCAGCCGGCGCAGCGGCCGCCTGCATGGCGGCGGCCTCGACCGCGGCGAGCGTCCGCGCCTCGAGCGTTGCGGGTCGGTTGGTGTAGGAGATCCGATCCAGGCCCAACTGGTGGATGAAATCGTCCAAGAGCTGTCTCTGCGCACCGACGAAGCCCAGCGACTTGAGCATCAGAAACGCCAGGACGAGCGTGGGCACCATCGCGAAGATCGACCGGAACGACAGGGCGGCGCTCATCGCCAGGGCATTGTTTCGGCCCAGTTGCCGCGCACAGAAACGCCACAGTTGCACCTGCCTCTGCAGCAGCCTCGCCCACCCGTTCAATTCTTCGCGCGGGGTTCTCAGCAGCCGAAGGAAGCGTTGTTGAAGTCGGTCAAGCGTGTTCATTGTTGCGGTCCTGTATGCGATCAATCCTCAGCTGCCGGGAGTCGGCGAAGAATGTCCTCGAGGATCTTGGGCGCGCGCTCTTTCAGCAGTTTCTGCAGCGCCCACTCGATCAACGGCTGAATGTCCACGTCGACGAAGTCCAGCTTCGGCGCCGTGCGCGTGCCCTTGATGGGAACGTCCACCCGCGCCCCTTCGAGCAGGCGGGCGTACTCCAGGATCGGTCCCTTGACCTTGAGCTTTTCCAGCAGCGCCGTGCGGACCGGCACGGAGACGGCCAGGTCCAGCGTGTCGTCGAACCCTACCGATCCGTGGAACTTCAGATCGAAGTTGCCGTGGGTGGGAAATCGAAACGTGAAGTTGTTGTAATGGATTCGGCCCTGGCGGATCTGGAAATCGAGCCCGTCGACTTCCATGCGAGTCTTCTCGTCGGGGTCGGCGTCGCCGCCCAACTGCAGCAGCGTAAACAGCAGCCCACTGGGCTCGACCGTCATCTCCTGCAGGTCCAGCCGTCCGTGGCCGCTGGCGACGTCGGCGGCCTTGTCGGACAGCGGCACGACCAGGTCGGTTGTGGTCATCGTCGCCCACCCGTCGATGCCGACCAGCCCGGAAAACAGCGGGTTGAACCGCGACAGGAGTTCGCGCCCCATCGTGCGGTCGACGTGCAGGCGATCCAGCACCGTTACTTTTCCGGCCAGATGATAGATCGGCGTCTCGGGGGCCAGATCGACCTCGCCGCCGATATGGACCTTGCCCTCCAGAGCGTCGATCGATGTTGCGGGGATGACGACGCGGCCGCCGGCGAGGTGCGGGCTGATCTTGGCGGGCCCGAAGGTGATGCCCATCAGCACCGCTTCTTGCCACCCAAAATCCGTCGATGCCTGAACGTCGTGAAACGCAGGGCGAAGCTTCGGCCGGTGGGCGGGGCCTTCGATCACGATCGGCCCGCCGGTTGTGCCGGCGAACTGGACGGACTGTTTCGCCTCGGGCGCCAGTTGGTGCAGCAGTCGCGTGATGGTCTCCCACGACCCCTCGTACGATCCGCGGAGCGCCAGCATGCGCTGGCCGCGAAGGTCGGTGACGTCGCCGGTCAGTTCGCACGACAGCAGTTCACTGGCCAGTTCGAGCTGCCGGACGGTCAATCGGTCGGTCTTGCGGTCGAGCGTCAGTACGTGGTTGAGCGTCACGTGCGGCAGGTCCAGTTGCTCATCGTCGCGCGTGAGCTGCAGGTCGACCAGGCGGCCACTTCCGGTGATGTCGATCTGATCGCCTTTGGCGTCGGCGCGGCCGGTCCAGATCAGCCGGCCGACGATCTCCGGCGCGTTGGCGACGGCCCCGAAGGCCTTGGCGACGGCCAGGCAACCGGCCAGGTCCGCTTCCAGCCGCCCGTCGCCGCCGATTTTCAGCTCGCCTGGCTCGAAGGCGATCCGCTCGGCCTTGAACGTCAGCACCTCGCTGTCCAGCGCGATCAGCCCCGCGCTGAACGCCTCGGTCGCCGTGTCAAACGCCAACTGCGACCAGGTGAAGTTCATTGGAGTCTTCGTGACACGCTTGCCGTCGACGCTCAGGGCCGTCAGTGTCGCCCGGCCCGATGAGACCACCGGCGCGTTGGCGGTCTCGCGGCCGGCCGAGGCGATCAGTTCCATCGACCCTTCGACGGTCGTCTTGTCGTCGCCGGGGGAGAACTCCTTGACCAGCATCCGGATGCGGTTGGCATCGAGGGTGGCCAGTTTGGCATCCGCCTCAAACGCCCCCTGCGTCAGGTCGTATCGACCTGTGGCCGAGGCGGTGACTGTCTCGTCCAGAGTCGCCTCCGCCTTGCTGACATCGACGGCTGAAGGGCGGCCATCCTCGTCAAAGGACACGGTCGCCGTGACGGACGCCGTCGCCGCCGACCACTGGACGCCCGGGCCTTTGTGTTTCAGGCGAAGCGGCCCGACCCGGAAGTCGGCCCCGACGTCGGCGGGACGGCCTGCCTGCCGCGAGATGCGGACCTGGCCGGTGGCGGTCCCGTCGACGACCGGCAGGTCGGCGGGCAGGAGCGACTTGACGCTGCGGCGAATGCGGGCGAAATCCAGTCCTGTGAGGTCGATGGTCCCATCGAAGCTGCCATCGTCGGGGCGATATTGGCCGACCGCATTAAGGTCACCCAGATTTGACGTCAACTCGAACTGACGGACGGATAGTTCAGCGATGCGATTGTCGGCTGTGCGAATCTGGAACCGATGCGCGATGCCGACGCGACCGAGGTTGACGGGCCCGTCAGGGGTGTGGAACACCAGGAAGTTATTGTAGCCCCGGATCTCCAGGTTGATGAGGTCGTCCTCGCGCGAAGCGGTGATTACCATCCCCTCCACGCGGCCGGATGCTTCGTACTCGCCGAGATCGATCATCGCCCCCAGATCGCGCTGCAACTGTGACAGGTCGACATCCAGGTTCAGCTTGATTGCTGACCGGCTGCCGCGGCCCCTCACGCTGACGAAGGGCGCCTTGAGCTGCAACTCGCGGACGGCCAAGCCGGCCTGTTCGGTGATCACGACATCGGCGGTCAGTTCGATCGGGCCGAGTTCGATGCGCTTTCCCTGGCGGTCGGCGGCCACATCCACCAGCGCCAGTCGGCCCTTAGCCATTGGCTCACGGCCGCCACGAAGCTGAAGGTTGTCGGCAAGGAAGACGCCCGACCGGAGCTCCACGTCGGGCAGGAGCTTCAGCAGGCTCGGCACGGCCCGGCCGATCTCGACAAGGTCGATCTTGCCATTGATATCGAGGGCGAGTTCGGGCCAGTGAATGGGCTGCCCGCCCTCGATGGCGGCCAGGACGTCTTCGAGCGTCAGGGCGGGCGGCCCGGACGAGGTGTCGTATTCGAAGGTGGCATCAACGCGCCCAGCATCGGAAGACAAAGTCGTCTTGCCGGAGAGTGTTGTGCCCGCCAGCTTCAGCGCGCCGGCGAGCCGGGCGTCCAGCGGCGGGCGGGCGGGGGCCCCGGGGGTATGCTCGCGCAGGCGCTGGACGGCGAACGTGTAATCCGTCGCCAGGTTCCCGCCGCTGAGCGTGCAGGTGACGTTCAGCGTTGCGTCGCCTTCGACCGTGTAGGGAACGCCGGCGAAGTGCAGGACCGGCCCCAATGCGATCGGCTCGGCTGTGGTGACGGTCACGCTGCCGTTGGCCTCGGCGAGGCGCAAACGCCCATCGACCAGCAGGTCGGCCAGGTCGAACTCCGCCGACACCTTGCCGCCGTCGGCCAACTGGACGTGGACGGCCCCGGCGAGGCGGCTGAGCGTGTCCAGGCGCAGTTCGACCCCGATGCTCATGGGTCCGACCTTTCGTCCGTCGGGCTGGATGGCTGTGACCGTGATGGTCTTAACGGCTACCATGCCGATGGGTTGCACGGAGATCGGTTCATCCGACGGCCGTTGTCGGGGGCGCGGCACCCGGGCCAATGACGGAATGCCGTCGGCATCGAGGTACAGGTCGATGTTGAGCGTCTCGACGTCGAGCGTGTCGAATCGGCCCACATTCTTCAGCAGGCCCAAGATTCCCAGCGGGCAGGTGGCGCGTTGGGCCGTGAGCGTTTCGCGCCCCTCGGGGTCCAGCACGCGCAGGTCGACGATCTGCGAGGGGCCGAACCACGAGACGCTCAGCCGGCCGGCCTCGAGACGCCCGTCCAGGCGGGCGTTGACGAGCCCCAGGATTAGCCGATTGCCGGGTCCCGTTGACGCCAGCCAAGGCCCGGCCGCGATGACGGCGACCAGCGCAATCAGCACCACCAGGGCGATCCGCCATCGTCGGCGGCGCCGGCGCTTGGGCTTCGCGTTGGCGGGTGGTTCTGACATGTTGCTGTCTCCCCGGCCTGGCCGCCGGCTCAGTCGCCGGGGGTGGGCTCGGGCCCCACGGTGATATCCACCCCGCCCAGAAGGTCGGTCAGGTCGCCGAAGATCCTGGCGAGGGCGCCGGCGTCGACGCCGGCGACGTCTTCGCTACGTTCCAACACGGCCGCCAGCACGGCAGGGAAGATCCGGGCCGCCAGTTCAGACACGACCGCTCCGCCGGGGCGGTCGGAGGTGACGTTGCTGAGCTGGATCTCAGGAAGTTTCAGGGTGTGCGTTTGCCCCAGCAGGCCGCTGCCGGTGAAGCTAATGTGAACCACCACGTTGCGGATGACGATGCGGTCGACCTTGATTTTCTTGCCGTCCTTGCGGGGCTTGTCGGAGATCAGCCTGCGGACGTTGGCCAGGACCGTAGCGACGTTGTTTTTCAGCAGCGCCTGCTCGATGTTGAGGTCCAGCCCGTCGAGGATGAACTTCTCGATAATGATCGGTTCGCTGAAGACGCTCCTGGGTTTGACCACCAGGTCGAACCGCCCCATCTGCATCAGGTGAGGACTGGTGTAGCCGCCTTCGGGGTTGGCCAAGAGCAGTTCGCCGATGACCAGTTGCCCGTCGATCAGGTCCAGGCTGACGCCCTTGGCCTTCGCCTCGACGCCCAAGGCGTAGGTCGCGCCCTTTTCGATGCCGGTTCTGGCAAGCACGTCGATAAACAGCAAGGCCGCAACGAGGGCCCCCACCAGCAGGAGGACGAGCAGCAGCACCGCGCGCACGAGTTTTCTCATGGGGCGATCCTTCCGTGTCATCTTAGCCCGAGCTTGGATTGATTATTCGTCCGCTGATGGCGCGAAGCAATGATATTCCGTCACCCGGCCGCCTGCCGGGCCCGAGGCCAGCCGGGGAAAAACTCACCTACCTGGCAATACGGGCTCATCGAGAGCGTTAAAACCATAGGCATAGGCAGGGGTATCACCGCACTTTGCGGGATGCCCCTGGCAGGTGTGGCCGCTCGCCGTGGTGAAGGAGCAGGCTCTGCGCAATCCAAGAGCCGCCGCCGGAACACCGGAATGTGAGCGGCTGTAAGCCAATAGAACCAATACGCTCGCCCGCCCCTCCGGGGGAGGCGCGGCGCGCGACTGAAGCGCAGCGTCCCCCGACGCCGCGCGGGCCTAAGGCCTGGCTTTGCAGTCGAAGCCGGGCCTTAAGTTTTAGCTCTCTCGGGCAGGCGGCGCTGGCGGGCGAAGGGGCGCGCGGCTAGGATGCCGGCCCAGGGGCGAGCCCACAGGTTGATAAGGAGAACGGCCGTGTCGAAAAAGATCTGGCGCGTAGGGATGGTTGGGGCCGGTGGGATTTCATCGATGCATCTGGAGGGGATCGCGCGGCATCCGGACAGGCTGCAGGTCGTCGCGGCGACGGACCCCGACCCACAGGCCCTGGCCGAGACCGCCGACAAGTACGATATCCCGCGGCGGTATGAGCGGCTGGACCAGATGCTGGCCGACGGCGACGTGGATGTGGCCGTGGTCTGTACGCCCACGCATATCCGCAGCGACGTGGTCGTGCCGCTGCTGGAAGCCGGCATTCCCGTGTTTTGCGAAAAGCCGCTGGCTGAGACCTTCGCCGAGGCCAAGGTCATCGCCGGGGCCTCCAGCCGCACCGGCACACCGGCGGCGGTGGATCAGAACTTCCGGAGGTGTTTCACCTTCGCCGCGGCCAAGGAGGTGCTGGCGGCCGGCGAGATCGGTCGTCCGCTGCATTGGATCCAGTCGGCCGTGGGGCTACGGCGTGACCGGGGCTGGCGGCTGACCCGCGATCGCTATGTGATGGCCATCATGTCCATCCACTGGTTGGACGGGTATCGGTACCTGTTCGGCGAAGAACCGCTGATCGTCTATTGTCGCGGCGTCAACTCCCCAGCCGTTGAGGGCAAGCCCGACACTGGGGTCTCGCTGATCCTGGAGTTTCCCAGCGGGGTTGTGGTCAATCTGTCGGAGAGCTTTTCCAGCTTCGCCGGCGGCAGCCGGGCCACCCTCGATTGCGAAAAGGGCGCGCTGGCGCTCGATTACCAAACGCTGACCGTCATCGATGCTGACGGCGGCCGCCGCGAGATCGCCAACCCCTTCGACTTCGAAGGAGCGGCCGTGCACTTGCTGCTGGATCTGTGCGACGCCGTCGAAACCGGCCGCCAGCCGGAAACAGCCGTCGCCGACAACCTCAATTCCATCCGCATCATGGAGGCTGCCTACCGCAGCCTGGCCTCCGGCAAACCGGTGAACATCGAAGACGTGCAATAGACAGAACGCTGGGTTATTCGACCGCGTCGATCAGTTCGGTTGTCCCGTCGGGCTGGACCTTCAGCAGCGCGAGTTGACCTTTGATTGTCTGACCGGCATAGGTGAAAGTCCGCGATGTCTCGGCGCTGAGGACGATGTGGCTCGACCCGTCCGGCGATGTGAGTTTCACGCCGAGAACGTCTTCGGGCAGATCGCCCAGGGGCGTGGCGGTGATGGGGTGATCGACATTGCCGGCGGGATTCATCACCGTCACGAAGTC
>DRGC01000022.1 GCA_011050235.1 Phycisphaerae bacterium
CATCAAGACCGCCGATGGGCCGAGCGAATCGTGGACGGCCCGCACCTACACCCAGGCCGGCGGTGGCTCGGCGACGGCCCCCTGGGACGAGCATTTCCAGGGGCGTCGGCGCCTGGTGCGCGTCGCCGATTGTCAGGTCGTCGCCGTCGGGCCCGTCCGGGCCGTGATCGACCTGCACTACGACGACGTCCATTTCGAGAGCAACAACGACGTGCGGCGGCGGCTGATCGTTTACTCCGACTCGCCGCTGATTGAGAAGGTCTCCACCAGCGTGTTGGGCGAGAACACGATCCTCCTGGCCACACTCGTCGGCAAGCTGGGCGAATTGACGCTGGCCGAGGGGACCGTCTGCGGCTTGGGCCGCTCGCTGGCCATCACCTACCCCCGGTCCGTCGCGGCCCGGCCCGACCGGCCGCGCGACCACGAACTGGGCTTCTATAAGAGCCCCTGGCCCGCGCCGCGCGATCTGCTGGGCCGGATCGACGGGGTCACCTGGGGAGCAGTCTGGAACAGCGATTCCAAACTCGGCAAGGGCGAGATCGCCTGCGCCGACGACGTCGCCGACTTCGTGTTCAGTTGGGAGCAGGGCGCGTTTCATCCCGGCGGCTCGCCCGCCTACCATGCGGCGCATCCGGCGACCGACCGGGTGCTGGCGGACTTTGAGTTTCTCTGCACGGCCAACCGGACGTTCCGCCACTACGCGGTGATGCTGGATCTATCCGCCGACGGCGACGCGGGCGCCCTGATGGACCGGCTGACCAAAGCCATCGCCAACCCGATCTCGGTGACCGTGGACGTCGAAGAGCTCTGCGACGACACCAGCGCGTTGATCGTCGCGCCGTCACAGATCATTTGCGATCTGTCGGCCGGGGCGCACGAGTTCGACGTCGCCCTGCCGCCGGACAAGGCCCCCGACAGCATGGCCCTGTCGGCCACCGGTGAGCTGGACGGGCTTCTCGAACTGCCCGACCTCACCGGCCCGCTGGTCCCGGGCGAGCGATGCCTGATCAACGTTCACGACCCCGACGCCGTGCCCGCCGGCGTGCATACAGGCACGGTCGAGCTGACCGTCAACAATCAGCGGACGCTGTCGGTGCCGGTGACGCTGCTCAAGGCCGACCGTCCGCCGCACGGTGAGATTCGCTACGGGCCCGTGCTGCCGACGGCGTTGGATGCGATCCGCATCGACGTTCGGGCCCACGCCGACACGTGGCTGACGCACGTGGCGCTGGACTGGTGGTGCGACGGGCAGCGGTTCACGCAGACCCACACCGTCCCCCCCCACCAAAGCGAAGCCGAGGCGTCGTTCGAGATCCCGCCCCAACGCCCGGGGGAAGACGTGCGTTACACGATCACCGTCGGCGACGTGCACGGCAAGACGGCCGGGCTGCACCAGACACTGACCATCGTGGACGCCGTGCTGGACTGCCCGCCGCAGGTCTATGCCGACGACGATCTCACGGTCGCGGCCGAGCTGACCAACACATGGGCGGGGCCGATGACGGCCCACATTCGACTGGTCATCGACGAGCAGGAGATCGCAAGCGAAACGGTGACGATCGAGCCGGGCCAAACAGGCCGCGTTACCGGTCGCCGGCCGGCCGGGGCCGCCGGGAAGCGGGATGTCCACGCGCTGATCGAGCTGGACGGGCGGTTGGCTGTGCTGATGCGGGCGGTAACGGTCGTCGATCGCCCCGACCTGCCGCACGAGGATTTCGTCTCGCTGCTGGCCCGGCCGGACAAGCGCACGCTGCACGGCAACCTGGTCCGCTACTGGGGCGGACAGATGTGCCCGGAGTACGCCCTGACTGAGCCGGAGACGCTCGGCCTGACGCACCCGTGGTTCTACGACGGCACGTGCTACGGCAGCGACGCCGACCACAACTGGGAGTTCTGGCGAAACGAGGCCGTCGCCCACGGTATCATCCGCGACCGCGACACGGGCGAGCTTGCGATCTATCCGCCCGTCGACCGCGTCGACTGGCAGCCGGGCCGGATGGACTGCCACTATGCGATCGACGGCCTGGCGATCCGGGAGACCAAGTTCATCAACAGCGCCGACGCCGTCGGCGACGTGATCCGCCTGGAAAATACCACCGATCAGACAAGACGGCTGACACTGCTGTTCAAGGGCAAAGGCCGCGGCATGAGCGAGGCCGGCTACGACCCGCAGCGCCGCGCCGTCGTGATCGACGAGCACGCCTACGCCTACACGGGCCTCAAGAAGATCCTGACCGCCTCCCAGCCGATGGATTGCTGGGCGCTGGAGACCGATGAAGCCGCCATCGACGCCCGCATCCGCTCGGGCGAGATCGGCCAGAGCGGCCAGACCGGCGAGATGCTCTACGGCAACCCCGTGTGGTACGTGTTCGGCTTCGACATCGAACTGGCCCCCGGCGAGTCGACCGAGTTGGTGTTGGCGCTGGCCTTCGACCGCGACCTCGACGAAGGCTGTCACAAACTCTACGACCTGATCGCCTCGCCGCAGAGGCACCTCGAGGCGGTGCGGTTCCAGTGGAACTATTGGTTCAACTACGACGTGCCTCGCTTCGACTGCAGCGACCCGGCCTGGCGAGAGCTGTACTACTACCTGTATTTCTGCTACCGGGCGAACCTGCTGGATGTCGGCGAGGGCTTCCACGCCGCCCCCTGCGTCGCGCCGACGGCGATCACCAACGTCCACACGCAGTCCGGCTGGGACTGCGCGTTTGGCGTGTGGATCGGCCAATGGCTGGCCGACCCGCAGGTCTACACCTACGGCAACCTGACCAACTGGGCGTTGGTCCAGGAGCCGTGCGGCTTTCTGCCGGAATATTTCGGCAAGGCGTCGCACGCCACGTGGGCCGGCGGGTCGATGTCGCTGCTGGCCGAATCGCTGTACGACCTGCACAAGCACACCGGCGACGCCGACCTGGTCAAGCAATCGTTCGAGACGTTCGCCGGGTTCGAAGCGTGGCAGGCGTGCGAGATCGATTTCAGCCCGTACTGGACGTTCTACCACAACAACGTGCCCGATTGGCGCGACCGCAAGGCGCTGGCCGAGAAAGGCGAGCCATGGACGGCCGAGACGCTCGATTACTACCGGCGCCTGGCCTCCCTGGCCGAGGTCGCCGGCGACGAGGATCGACGCGACCACTTCGACCGCAAGGCGACCTTGTGCGAGCGGCGCCTGCGTGAGGCGTATGACGCCGACCCCACGGGCGGCATCGCGCCGGGCATCGCCGCTGACCGAATGCCGACGAACCACGGCATGCATCTCTACGAAAACCATACGCTCGTGCCGCCTGAGCCGATCGAACGCTTCCTGGACGTCCTGACCGACCCGCGGCAGATGTGGACGACGCTGCCCATGCCCCAGCAATCGCTCGCCCACCCCCGCCCGGGCGACATCCGGGATGTCGGCACGTCGGTGACGGTGGATTACTTCATCACCGAGGGGTTGTTCCGCGCCGGGATCGACGCGCCGGCGATGGAGATCGTCACGCGGCTGATCGAGGCGAGCTTCATGGACGCTGACGGCCGACGTGTGCCGATCGCGCCGGAATACTGGGACCAGCGCGCCGAGCCGTGGGGGTCGATCGAATACGCCTGGAACGGCCTGATCAACAACTTCCTTCTGGCGCGCATCTGCGGCCTGCTGCCCGACGTCCCGAGCGACACTCTGACGATCCAGCCGCACGTGCCCGAGCATCTCGACAGCGTCTCCGCCGTTATCCCCCTGGCCGGCGGGTGGACGCACGTGGCCCACCGGATCGACCGCGACCACAAGACCACCATCACCACCGCCGTCAAAGATGCCGCACTGAAGACCGTCGAACTTCGCTACAAAATCCCCTCCGGCTGCAAGCTCTCATCGGCCAAACTCGACGGCAAGAAACTCGACGTCACCCCCGACGGCGCCTTCGTCGTCATGACCGTCGAAGGCAAGAAGACCTTCAACGTCGAGGTCCGTTTCGAGAAGGCCTAGATCCACCATTGCAGCACGCGGCGTTGACGTGTCAGGGAGTGTCGGCGTCGGGCGTTTCGCCCTGTTTGGCCATGCGCTCGTAGTCGGCTTCGATCCACCCGTCGCGGATGTCATCGGTGGGCTCGTACTTTGCGCCGAATACGAAGCTCTCGACGCGGTCGCACTTGGCGTAGCAGGTGACGGCCGAGACGAGTCGGCCCTTCTCATAGATCGCGATCAGCAGCTTGACGATGCCCGTCTGCTCACCGCTGCGGTAGGCCGTCATCTCCGGCGTGGCCACCGGCGAGTTCGGCACGGGCAGGGCCGGCATGCCGATAACATGGGACTTGAACTCCGTGCCCAGCGCGCCGCTGGCGACCTGGGCGACCCAGTCGGCCTGATCGGCGGCATCGACCAGGCGCGCGCCCAACTCGGCGAACCGCACGCGCGACGCCAGTTGGACGTATTCCTTGTCGTAGCAGGACAGCAACGAGAAGTCGACGTAGACCTTCTTGCCGCGAATCTTGGGCGGATTGAACTTTTCCAACGCCCGATCCACCGCGCCGGATAGCAGCAACTGCTCGATGGCCGACCGCGGCGTGTTCGTCACCGGCCGAGACGAACACCCACCTGACAACGCGATTGCGATAACAACGAGAACACCAACATATCGATGCATAACGACCTCTCACTTCGCTTCAAGATAATCCTCCGCTGGCCCTGCAGCTGAGGGGAAGCCATTCTCGCGATAACCGGACGATTTTCAACCCATCCCCAGCCAGGGCGCCGCCGGCCAGATGTGGAGCAATCGGTCATGCTGCATCCTCTTAGTGTGCTAGTCAGCATTGCCCGCGTTGCGGATGCGGTTCAGGGCCAACCGGGCGGGGTGGTTCAAGTGATCGTTGGCGTTGCGCGCGATGTCCTGAAGCGTCGCGACGATCGTTGACCGGGTCGGCCCGGAGGTATCCGCCCGTCGGCCGAGTTCCCCGAGAAGTTCCACAGTCAGACCGAAGGGCATCGTCAGTGTCACCGGGGTGACGATCTGCAGCAGGCGCTCCAGGCCGCGGTCGGATGGATCCAGGCAGGCCAGAGCGTAGGAGGCCCAGGCGTGGGCAACCGCGTCATCGCCAGCCAAGACGGCATCAATCGTTGGGCGGAGGCGTTGGGCTGGATCGGGCATGTGGTCGGTCCCGGCCGTTGTCAGCGCAGCCGCACATGCCGCACGGACGGACTCACGAGAGTCCTCGGCCATGCGGTCTGTCAGTGCGGCGATTGTGGCCGGTGCGGCGCTGATGTGGCCCAACGCGAATGCGGCGGCGGCGCGCGCCTCGGTCTTGCCGTTCGCGAGAAGGTCGATCATCGCTTCCGTTGCGTCCTTGGCGGCCGGCCCCAGGTAGCTGAGGGCGTTGGCGAGGTAGGTCTTGCGGCGCTGGGGTTCCTGAAGGCGTTCGATGAGGATCGGCACGACATTGGCGGCGGCATCACCGATCTTTCCCAGTGCGATCGTGGCGCCGCCTTCGACGAACTCGACCTTGTTCTCGACCGCTTCCATCAGGGCCGGCACGGCCTGCTCGGCCAGGGCGCCCATCGTTCCAAGGGCCTCGGCTGCGGCCTCGCGGGCGAACAGCGCGAAATTGTCATCGGGGTCCGGTCCAGCCCGATCATCGCAGAGAGATTCGATCAGCGCCGGGATGGCGTCTACAGCGTCCGGGCCGAACGCCTCCAGAGCGCGGGCAGCGCCCCAACGAGTATCCGGGTCTTCGTCCTGCAGGCAGGCGATGAACTTGGCGACCACCTGAGGTGTCCCCCGGCAACACCGGGCGACCCCTGTCATGGCGATCGTGCGTATCCACTCGTCCTCATCATCCATGGCCGTCAGCAGCGCCGCCTGGGTATGCGGCGAGTCGGGCGCGATATTGGCCAGAGCCAGCAGGGCAGCGGACGGGCGTCCGACCTGGGGGTCTCTGCGCTGGATAATGTCGAGGAGCTTGGTCGTGGCGGGCGCCGATGCGGGCCCGATCGCGTCCAAGGCCGTGATTACGTCAGAAGGCGAGCCGTTCTCGCGATCATCGAGGGCTTCGATGAGGGCGTCGACGGCATCGGCGGCCGCCGGGCCGATCCGCATGAGGGTGAAAACGGTTTCGCTGCGGATGGTGGGCTCCTTGTCCTGCAGCAGGTCGATGAGCTTCCCGACGGCCGGCGCCGCGTCGCCCTTGAGGCGGGACAAGCGCTCGAGGGTCCACCAGCGCGTGTGCTCATCATCACTGGAGAGCTCTTTGATCAGAGCGGGCAGATCGGCCTTCGTCGGCCACGGGGCCAGGAGAGTGTCATGGTCGGGCAGCAGCGCGCCCAAGAGCTTGGCGGCGCTTGGCCCCCATGGCCGGGGACCGGGGAACGAGAAAACCATGTTGCACCCGCCGCTTTCAACATGATCAATGATCCATTCAACACTATCGGCATATCGTTGCCGGACGGCATCCTGGTCGGCCGGCGGAAGCTCCGAGGTCCCCAATTCGACGGCGGCCATTTGCACGTCGATGCCGCGAAGGAACCACATGCCCCGCGATTCGGCCAACTCACAGGCCTTGGCGTAGAGCAATTGCTTGTCGTCGGAAATACGGCCCCGGGCGATTAACGCTTCGGTGGCCACAAAGCCGTCGTCGGTCAAAAGCTCGTCATGGATCTTCCGCAGATCGTGACCGGCCTCGGCCCACAACGAGGTGCTGACGTTGTTGAAGTCGTGTTGGGCGAAGATCTCGGCCAACAGACGCCCACAGGTGATGGTTTCGTCGGTGTTGAAGATGCTGGGTTGGACCTCGCAGGTGTCGCCCTGACATGGCGGCGTGGGCAGCAGGTTGTGAGCATTCATGAAAAGACCGATCTCCATGTCGTCGAGCGTGGGGATCGGCTCCCCTCCAGGAAGGCCGGAGAACCGCGTTCGCCAGCGCGCCAGTTCGTCCGACGATATAACAGCCAGCGCCGGCGCCGGCGCTTCGCCTCGTTCGACCGTTCTCAAGGCCGCCCAGAGCACGCCCTCCGGCATGGCGACCCATGAGCCGCTACGGTAGGACAGCATCAGACCCTCAGAAACCAGCGCCATCGCGTCGGGCGTGATGTTCGCAAACAACGGTCGGTCCATCACCCGCAAGTCCGGATGAATCAGTTGTGTCATAGTTGGCTCCTTCATCGTTCGGTCATCTGCTCGGCGGCTGTGCGGATGTGGTTCAAAGCAGAACGGGCGCTTTCTTGCAGACGAAAGTCCGGGCGTTTGGTTGCTTGGACCAGGGCGGGCTCGGCCGCTCGGGCCGGCGGGCCTAAGTCGCCGAGCAATTCGGCGGCGAGCGATACGGATGATGCGGCGGGATCCTCGCCCTGAAGCAGTTCGGTGAGAATGCCGACCCCTTCGTCAATCCGCCCGAGGCGGGCCAGACCGAACGCCCCCAAGGCGCGCCACAACGCATACTCATCCTGGGCCGCTTGTTCGAGGATCGGTATGACCGTCTCCGCCAGGTCGGGGATGCTCTCCGGGCCGATCTCCGCCAGTGCGATCGCGGCGTGAAGGCGGACCTCGGGATCCTTGTCGTGAGCCAGTGTGTCGGCAATGACCTCCAGGCCCGCCGGCGCGCGAGAGATCCGTCCGATGGCGAGAACGGCTCCGGCGCGTTCGATGTCCTTGCCGCCGGCCAGCAGCTTCAGCAAGGCCGGCAGCGCCGAATCCGCCAAAGGGCCCATGCGGCCGAGGGCTTCGGCGGCAATGTCATGACGGACGTTGGGATCGGTTAGCTTCTCAATCAGGTGAGGGATCGCGTCCTTGGCGATCGGACCCATCTCGCCCAGAGCGAGGGCGGACGAGCCGGCGACGGCGCTGTTGCCGTCCAGGGCCGCGATCAGCGCCGGAATGGCCGCTGCGGCGGGCGGGCCTATCTTGCCCAGCGCGCCGGCTGCCATCCAGCGTGGATACGCGTCCGACGGCTCGGTTTCGCCCTCCTGGTTGGTCAGCACCTTGACCAGCGCGGGCGTGGCCTCCTTGGCCGCCGGTCCATAGAACGCCACCGCGCCTGCGGCCGCGGCGGCGAGCAGTCGATCCTCGCCACCCAGGATGCCAATCAGCTTGGGCATCGCCTCGACGGGCAAGGGGTCGCAGTGTCCCAGCGCCGACATGGCGTACCGTTGGATCGGTTCGTTGGTCTCATCGAGCGCGGCGAGAACGGCGGCGCGCGTGGCGGGAGCGTCCGGGGCGACTCCGGCCAGGGCGCTCAGGGCTTGGGCCCGTTTGCCAGGTGCGGCATCACCGTCCTGCCAGATGGCCGTCAACTTCGGTGCCGCCGCTGTTGCTGCGGCTGCGAGCGATCTCACGGTGTCGATGGCAGCCAGGGCGGCTTCGAGGTCGTCACCGTCCATGGCCGCAATGAGTTCGTCGAGAACCCCTCCGGCGGCCGGGCCGATGTGCCTGAGAGCCTGGGCAGCCTGGCGGCGAACGACCTCGTCCTCATCAGTCAGCGCCCCCGCCAACGAGCCGACCGCCGGGGCCGCATCGGCCCGGAGTCGCGCCAGGCGAACGATGGCCCACCATCGCTGATCGCTGTCGTCGTCGCTGAGTTGCTCGATGAGTTGCGGTATGTCCTTCTTGGTCGGCCAGGGCGCCAGGATGGACGGATCGGCAAGACCCACGCCCAACAGCTCCGCCGCGCTGGGCCCCCAGGGCTTTGGGCCGGGGAAAGAGAAGACGCCCGAGCATCCGCCGGAGTTCAACAGGTCGATCACGGCCTGGACTCGCTGTTGGTACTGTTGGCGGACAGCGTCCTGCTGGGGCGGGGAAAGCGTGCTGATCCCCAACTCGATGGCGGCCATATGCACATCGACACTGCGCAGAAACCACATGCCCCTCGCCTCGCCCAGTTCACATGCCCTTGCGTAAACCGCCCGCTTGTCGTCGGGAATCGTCCCGCGGGCGTTCAGCGCGTCGGTCGCCACAAAGCCATCATTGGTCAGAAGCGCTTCATGGATCTTTCGAACGTCATGGCCGGCTTCTAGCCACGGGCTGTTGGCGGCGGTCATGAAATCAAACTCAGCCATGATCTCGGCCATGACTTTGCCGACAGTGACGGTGTCTTCGTCGATAAACACACTGGGTCTGACCTCGCAGGTATCGCCGCCACAGGGCGGGGTAGGCAGCAGATGCGGGTTGGCCACTTCGTGGCTTTCCACGGACTCGATCGTCAGGTCATCGTCGCCAGAGCCCGAAAAGCCAAGCACGCTGCGCTCGACGTCGCGCGAGGCAATGACCGCCAGCGCCGGGCAGTCGGCCTCGCCACGCTCGACGGCGCGAAGGGCCGCCCACAGAACGCCGCCGGGCATCCCCCCAGCTCCGGTCCGGTACTCCAGCGCCAGTCCCTCGGCGATCAGGGCGAACACCGCCGGGGTGGCATGGGCGAACAGGGGTTTGTCCAGAACCGGCAGATCCGGATGTACGCGTTCGACGCTCATGGCGAGCTCCCTTCCGTCCCCAAAGAGACGGCCATTATTATCGCTTTACCAGCGGCGTAGATCAACGCTGGTCGGTTGCGAGTCGGCTAGAGGGAGGTTAGGATCGCGGGTCGGATCGGCATCACAGGAGATGAACAATGATGAGCACGTTCGACGAAATCTTCTCGACGTTTCGCATTGGCTCACTTGAGCTGCGGAATCGTATTGTGTGTCCGCCGTTGGTTCAGTGTCGGCCGATTACGTCGGCTGAGGGGGTGGCGTGGTATCGGCGGTTGGCGGCCGGCGGGGCCAGCGTGGTGATCGTCGAGGCGACCGGCATACCGGGTATCGGCGCGGAGCTGACGGTCGAGACGCTTGGGCCGTTGGTGGCGGCTATTCATGAACAGGGCGCGGCGGCGGCGATTCAGTTGTTCCCGATTCCCTTCGGCAGCGAGGCTGACCCCAACACGCTGAGCGTGGCCGACATCGACGGCATCGTCGAGCAGTACGCCCTTGCAGCGACGATCTGTCGCGATGCGGGGTTCGACGGCGTCGAGCCGCACGGCGCGCATGGGTACCTGATCAACCAGTTCTTCATGCCGGATAAGAACGCGCGCACCGACGAGTATGGCGGTTCGTTGGAAGACCGCTGCCGGTTCGGGGTGCGGATCGTCGAGCGGATCAAAGCCGCCACCGGCGACGACCTGTTGATCTTCTATCGCCACACGCCGGTGGGCGAGGCCTACGGGATCGACGACAGCCTGGAGATGGCCCGCCGACTGGTTGCGGCGGGTGTGGGTGTGCTGGATATCTCGCCGGCGATGGGCGAACGAACGGCCGAGCTGGCAGCCCCGTTTAAAGAGGCGCTGGACGTGCCCGTGATCGCCGTGGGCGGCATGGATGACCCGGCCGCCGCGCGGGAAGCGATCCGCGACGGCCGATGCGACCTGGTCGCCGTCGGCCGGCAGTTGATCGCCGACGCCGAGTGGCCCGACAAGGTCCGCACCGGCCGCACCGACGAGATCATCACCTGCACCGAGTGTAACGAGTGCTTCGACGACCTTGGCGACTGGAAGCCCGTCGGCTGCTCACAATGGGACGGCGATCCCGTCGCGCCGTTCGTGCGGTAGACGTAAGCGGCCACAGACCTGTCGGCCGAGCTCGTCCGGCGTAGCTACAGCGAAGCCGGAAGCTTCAGCGAAGGAGGGAACCGGGAAGCAGGAGCCTGGAACCGGGGGGCAGCAACAGCAGACGGGGTCTTCTGAGGATTAATCATAGCTGTAGGGCGGGGACCGACGTACGTCGGGAGCCACCCTACAACTACTCGCCGCACGTTTTGCGGAGCATGGCGGCCCAGGTGATGGCTTGGTCTTTGGATTCGGGGGAGACGGTGATGACGGCGCGGCAACCGTTGTTGGGCAGGCGTTCCAGCCATTTGTCGGGCTCGTGCCACCAGGCGCCGTCGTGCATCTGGCAGGAGGAGTCGGCGAAGTAGTCGTACGCGTCGAGCAGTTCCTCGACCGGCTGGACGAGATTCAGGAGCTTGAGGTTGGGGATCTTCTTGAGGCCGGGCCATTGGTGGCGGGCGTTGGCGCAGCAGTGGATGCCGATCCCGCCGTAGCGCTCGGACAGCTCCGTCAGCGACGGCAGGAAGAACTCATCGAACATCTCGGCGTTGACCGAGCCAATCTCATCCTCCGACAGCGTCAGCCCGCCGCTCATGGGATAGAACGGATAGTGGGCGGTGTACTCGCGGCCGTAGCGGGCGAAGAACTCATCGAAGTAGGCGAACAATAGCAGCTTGGTTTTGGCGGCGAGTTCCTTGACGGCCTCGGGGGCGTCCATGATGCCCAGGTAGAACGCCGTCTTCTCCCAGATCAGCGCGGCGATATCCATGGGGCTCTGGATATCGATCAGTTGCATCGGGCCATCGGGGAATCGCCGGTGGAGCGCGTCGTGGTAGTCGAAGTGGCGGGCCATCGTGGACCCATCGAGCGTGGGCACATCGAGGGTGGCGACCTCGGCCGGTTCGTGGATCAACGGCCGGGCGGCGGGGTTCTGGTCGCCGGTGTGGTAGTAGTGCACCGGACAGCCGAACGCCTCGGCGAACACCTCCGTGCCGGTGATGCCGAACAGGAAGGGCACGAAGTCGTCATCCAACCATTCGGCCCGCTCCAGATCGTCCTCGTACTTGAAGCACGCGTAGTCGATGCGGGCCTGGTGGTTCTCGGGGATCGGCAAGGGGGCGGGCCGGTCGGTTTCCCAGTAGTTGATGTGGAACATGTGGCGCGGCGGCTGGGCGAAGTCATAGAAGTCGCGCCAGCGCCGCTTGCGCTGCTCGATAGTCTGGGCTACATTGACCATGGCGGATTCCTTCGCAGGGGAAATCGACCTCGACGATCCCTCCAACGAATCGCCGGGACATGCAGCTTACCCTGTGATGATCGGTCGCCGCAAGGGCCCGCGCAAGACAGCGCGACGGGACCGAAGCCCCGCCGCGCGTCGTATGGCGGTTTCAGCGTCTTGCCGAGCGCGTTAGCCCAGCATCGCCTCGAGATCCTCCTGCGGCGTGGAGATCGGGGTCAGGTTGAACGTGTCGACCAGGACCTGCAGCACGTTGGGCCCGATGAAGGCCGGCAGGGACGGGCCGATCCGGATGTTCTGGATGCCCAGGTGCAGCAGCGACAGGAGAATGCAGACGGCCTTCTGTTCGTACCAACTGAGCACGAACGATAGCGGCAGGTCGTTGACGCCGCATTCGAAGGCGCCGGCCAGGGCGACGGCGATCTGGACGGCCGAGTGGGCGTCGTTGCACTGGCCGATATCCAGCAGCCGCGGGATCCCGCCGATGTCGCCGAAATCCAGCTTGTTGAAGCGGTACTTGCCGCACGCCAGCGTCAGGATCACGCAGTCGTCGGGGACGAGCTGGGCCAGATCGGTGTAGTAGTTTCGCCCGCTCTTGGCCCCGTCGCAGCCGCCGATCAGGAAGAAATGGCGGATCTTGCCAGCCTTGACCGCCTCGATGACCTTGTCGGCCACGCTCATGACCGCGTTGCGAGCGAAGCCAATCGTGATCGTCTCGGCGTCGGCGTCGGCGGTAAAGCCCTCAGCGGCCAGGGCGGCTTCGATCACGGGCGAGAAGTCCTTCGCGCCATTATCGCCGGTGTCGATGTGCGCCACGTCGGCCCAGCGGACCAAGCCGGTGGTGAACAGTCGGCCCTTGTAGCTGTCGGCGGGCTTCTGCAGGCAGTTGGTCGTCAGTAGGATCGCGCCGGGGAACGCATCGAACTCCTTGCGCTGGTCCTGCCACGCCCCGCCATAGTTGCCGGCCAGGTGGGCGTGCTTCTTGAGCTTCGGGTAGGCCAGGGCGGGCAGCATTTCGCCGTGCGTGAACACGTTGATGCCCTTGCCCTCGGTCTGCTCGAGCAGCTCGGCCAGATCTTTCAGGTCGTGCCCGGAAATCAGGATCGCCTTGCCCGCCACCGGCGTGACGCGGACCTCGGTGGGCTCGGGATGGCCGAACTCGCCGGTATTGGCCGTGTCCAGCATCTCCATGGCCTTCAGGTTCACCTCGCCGACCTTCAGAGCCTTGCCCGTCAACTCGCCCACATCGGTCGGCTCGCCGGCGAGGTAGTCCAGCGCCTCGTGGAAGAATGCGTACACACCGTCGTCGGCGACGCCCATGATCTGCGCGTGGTCGACATACGCCGCCGTGCCCTTCAGCCCGCAGAGCACCAGTTCCTGCAGGCCGGCGACATCCGGCCCAAACCGCTCGATGGCGTTGGTCTTAGTGACGGCCTGGCCCTGGGCGATGAGTTCCCCTGTCGTGCCGCCCGGCTGCCACTGGGCCGGGCCCGTGAGCGCCTCGGCGTCCTTGCCGGCGGCGCCTTCGTAGAGCTTCTTCGCCTTATCC
Source organism: Phycisphaerae bacterium (assembly GCA_011050235.1). GTDB lineage: Bacteria > Planctomycetota > Phycisphaerae > SM23-33 > SM23-33 > HyVt-337. Next base: position 13,326 of record DRGC01000022.1, read on the forward strand.
TTGATCTCCGCGGCGCGGGTCACCCATTGGGCGACCTGCTCGGCGTCAAAGTTGACATTCGTGACCGTCACGAACAACGCCTCGATCACGAACACGTCGATCTCGTTGTCGACGGCGCCGAGTTGACGGGCCCGATGGGCGTATTGCGAAATGCCCTCGGCGGCGTGGACCAGCAGGTCTTGTAGCGCGGCGGTGTCGGCATCTTTTCCGCAGACGCCGGCCTTCGTGCAGCCGATGCCTTTGGCGGTTTGTTCGCATTGGTAGCAGAACATGGTCATCGTGAACTCCTTCTTGGTTACAGTCCGCCGGTCAGGCGGCTTTGGATATCATGTCGGTTGCACAGCATCGCGGCTGGAAAGTCTCGGCCCCGTCCCTGCCCGAGCCGATCAAACCGACTTCGGCCCCGCATCGCGGACAGACATAGAACGTTACCCGCCGCAACTGAACGATCATATCGGTATTGCAGCAGCGCGGCGCGAACACGCCGTGGTGCGACACGAGGAGGGTAATCTCCGCGCCGCAAGCACCACATCGGTAGACCAGCCCGAGGCTGGCCGGCCCGGTCATGGGTTGGTCTCCTCGGGCAGTGCGACCTGCTCCATGGGCTTGCCGCAGCATCGCAGGTCCAAAATGCCCACGCCCCCGCGGGTCACCATCACCACGTTGCCGCAGTCGCGACAGACGTAGCTGACGCCCACGTGAATCGTCAGGGCCTCTTCCCAGTCATCCAGGTCCCATTGAGGGGGGGGCGATTCGGGTTGTGGATTCATCGGCAGGCTCCTTTCAGCTCGGCCCGGCCCGCTGCATCGGCCCGCTCACCGGTTGTGCTGATGGTGACGACCGTCACCGGCAGGGGCTTGTCGGCGCGGGTCAGAGCTTCGCGAACGATGGCATCCAGCCCGCAGCAGGGCACTTCCATCCGTGCGACAGTGATCGATCGAATGTCGTTGGCTGCGAAGATGCGGGCCAGTTTGTCGACATAGGCTTGGCCGTCATCGAGCTTGGGGCAGGCAATGGCCAGCGTGCGCCCAGCCAGCAGACCGCTGTGGAAATCGGCGGCCGCGTAGGCGACGCAGTCGGCCGACAGCAGCACGTCGGTGTCATCCCAGATCGGCCCCTGCTCCGGCAACAGCGTTAGCTGCACCGGCCAGTGGGTCAGTTGCGATGTTGCCCCCTCGCCGGCCGCGGCCGGGTCGGCAGTGGGGCCGCGCTCGCCGAGCTGGCGAAACTTCATGCCGGGGCAGACGTGCGACTGCTCGGTCGGGCCGGTTGGGCAGCTCTGGATGTGGACGGCCACGGCCTGCTCGTCGAACGCATCGGCCGGACGCTCCGCGATGGTGATGGCATCCTGCGGGCACGTGCCGAGGCAATTGCCCAGCCCGTCGCAAAGATTGTCCGCCAGCAGGCGGGCCTTGCCGTCGATGATCTCGATGGCGCCCTCGGCGCAACTGGGCACGCACTCGCCGCACCCGTTGCATTTATCCTCGTCGATCAGAACGATCTGTCGAACAGTCTTGTCGGTCATCGCATAGCTCCCGGCGGGGCGGGTTGTCGCTCCAGCCATAAGCATTATCGCCTTCAGCCGGCCGGGACACCTTGACGCAAGTCAAGGTAGTGACAATTTTTCCCAAAACTCTTCGGCAGCCCCGAAATTGACCGAAAACGTTCTTCCCAAAGAGACAAGATGCAAGACACAAGAAACAAGATACAAAGATTGGTCCGCATCCCCAGCCAACGCCGCAATGAAGACGGCCGTTGTATCTTGTTTCTTGTATCTTGATATTTCGAAGGGCTATTGGCCTTCGTAAAGTCCCTGAAGGCCTGGGACGTCCAGAAGGGCGATCTGGCGGCCTGTAACTTCAATCAGACCCGCAGCTTCCAGCTTTTTGAGTGCCCGGCTGAGCGTTTCGGCTACTGTGCCGATCCGGGCGGCCAGTTGGCGTTTGGTCTGCGTCAGTTCGAACGTGAACGCCCCGGCGCGCTTGCTCTCAGCCAGCAGCACGCCGGCGAGTCGAGCGGGCACTTCCTTGAGCGACAGGTCGTCGATCAGGGCCGCGAACTCCTGAAGTTTGCCCGACAGCCCCGCCAGCATCCCGAGCGCCGTTTCGGGATTGCGCGTAATCAATTGTTGGATGACCTGCCGCCGCACCACCAGCAGCTGCCCATCGGTGACGGCCTCCGCGTTGGCCGGAAACTTCCCGCCGGCCCACACAGCCGCCTCGCCAAACGTCTTGCCCGGGCCGTACAAGTGGAGGATCTGCTCATCGCCCTTGGGCGAGAGACGAAAGACCTTCACCTGCCCTTGCAGGATCAAATAGAATTGCTCAGCCGGCTGGTCCGCCGAGAGCAGCCTCTCCCCGGCCCGGACAGCCTGAACCGCGCACGACCCAGCCAGCTCGTCGGCGGCTGCATCGTCCAACGCAGCGAACACCGGCACCGACTTAATCGCATTCTTCAGGACGGATGTGTTCATGGGTTCACGTGCCTGGCGCACCCCGCCGTCAACAATGTAGGTCGCCGCTGCCGCCGCGACAATTCTTTTCCCGCGTGGGCCCCGCCGAATGGCCGCCAGGTGCTACAGGACCACGCTCGCCGAGGCGCGGGTCGTTGGTACGAGCTTGACGCCTTCGGCTAGAGCCTGGATTTGGGGCATGTCGGCTACGGTCAGCAGGTCCGGGCACAGGAGCGTTTGCAGGGCGAGGTAGTTGACTTCGCGGTCGTAGAGGGTCGTCAGTTGCGGGTAGTTTTCGATGCCGACTTCCAGTTCGCTGAACAGGCCCGGCTGCAAGGCGGCGGCGACGTTGGCGGCCAAGTCCACGACGGCCCCGTAGGTCAGCACTCGGACCTTGGCAGCGCCGGCGAGTTTCTTGGCCCACCGCGCCAGGGCGATGATCTGGGCGGCCTGCTGGCCGAGCAGGCGCTCGCCGACGGTGTGGACGAGCATCTGGTACTGATGGTTCGCCTTGCTGCAGCCAATACCGAGCACGTCGGCCAGGATCACCGTTCCCTCGTCGGCCACCATCTCGCGATAGAAGGCGGCCTGCTGATCCCACTCGGACAGCACGAGGACGGCGCGCTTGGCGTTGGACTTCTTGTCGACGGCTGCGGGGATCGTCCACGGGCCGATGGTCACGCGGTGCAGGGCCGCGCCGTCGAAGTTGCCGGCGGTGGTTGCACGGGCGGTGTAGCGCGGCAGGCGGATAACGTCGGCTAGCTTGGCCCGCAGGGCGGCTTTTTGTGCCTTGGTCTTGGGGGTGCGGAGCTTGGCGACGGTTTCGCGAGCGCGAGTGCGGGCGATCCGCATGGCCGTGGTCTGCTCGACGGGCAGGCCGACCCTCAGGTCGCGCTCGGGGTAGATCTCGGCCTCGGTGTGCAGGTCGCCGGCCGGCGCGCGGAGCCCGAAATGCTTGGCCAGGAACTGATAGAGCTGTGAGCGGTTGTCGGCGTCATAGTTGTGCAGGCCGGGGTCGATGTTGTTGTGGAAGGCGAACTCCGCCCCGCAGGCGTCGAAGATTGGGCGGACGGGGTCGACAATCAGCGGCTTGGTGCGGTCGGTTCGGAAGCAGCAATCGTCGCGGTCGTTGAGGATCAGCAGCGTCGGCCGGGGCGCCAGCATGGCGGTCATGGTGTCGAAGTCCAGCACCGTGCACAGGTCGGCGGGCACCTGTTCGAGGTCGCCGACCTCGCCCGGTGAGAACAGCCGGCCGCGAACGGTCGTGTACCCGGCCACCGGAACGCTGACGGTGATCCGCTCATCCAGCGCCGAGGCCACTATCGTCTGCCACCCCCCGCCGGAGAGGCCCGTCATGGCGACGCGCTTCTTGTCGGCGCTGGCGTGGGCGAGCAGCACGTCGAGGCCCTTGCTCATGGCCAGGTAGAACAGGCCCACGCCGCCCAACCCGGCCATTTCGAGAAACGCGATCGAGTTGTGGTCGCGGTCGGATTCCAACTCGCTCATGCCGATGAACTCGTAGCTCAGGGCGATCATGCCGCGGCGGGCGAGGTTGGCGCAGCGGGCCTGCTTGTAGGTGGTGGCCTTGCCGCCGTTGTGATGGCCGTTGGCGTTGAGCACGACGGGGACCTTGCCGGCGCCGGTAAGCTTCTTAGGCTCGTACATCAGGGCGGGCACCCAGTAGTCCGGGGCGATCTCGTAGCGCAGCTTGCGGATGACGTAGGGCGCGCCCTTGGGCCGCAGCACCTCCCCCCACACCACCGGCGGCTTGCGGGTGATGAGCCGGCTGGGCCAGTTCTTCAGGTAGACCTTGGCCAGCGCATCACGGCGGAGTCGCTTCGCCTCGCGCGCCCATTTGACGGGGTCTTTGGGGGCGACGAACTTCGGCAGGCGCTTATTGACGAAATCGGCCACTTGCTGGTCGACCGACGGCAGGTCCACGCGGGTCAACAACTCCATGACGTCGACTCCTTACAAGGTTGATGCGTCTTGGCCGATCGATCGGCCGAGGGGCATGGTACTCGCGCGGGTCGGTCGGGGGTAGAGGCTTTGCCGGCCGGGGGAGATTTGGGTGTTGATTGAGCCTCGCCCGCCGGAGACTCACTGCCCAACTCTAGCCAGGGCGGCGGCCAGGCCCTCCGGCGCCTTCCCGCCCAGGGCCTGACATCGGTTGAGGTCGGCGCGAGCCAAGTCGTACTGTTTCCGCTGATGGCGCAGGGCCGCCCGCCAACCGAACGCCCGCGGATCGTTGGGCGCCAGCCGCGCCGCCCGGGAGAAGTCGGCCTCGGCCCGGTCGTACAGGCCGATCTCCTGAAGGCTCAGGCCGCGGACGAGATGGCCCTTCAGATGGTCGGGGGCGAGACTGAGCGTGTTGGTGCAGGCCTTGATCGCCTGTCTGTGTTGGTCGAGCTCAAAGTGACACAGCGCCAGCGCGAACGAGGAGTCGATGCGGCCCGGCCCCAGGCTCACGGCCTGCTTGTAATCGATCAGCGCCGCGCGGAGATGTCCACGGGCGCTGTGGATGTCGCCGCGAACGTGGTAGGCGTTGGCGTAATCCTTTTCGAGTGTCATCGCCCGCTCGACGTCCAGCAGGGCCGTCCTGTAGCGATGCAGCTCCTTATAAGCGACGGCCCGATTGACGTACGCCCTCGCGAGCGTGGGCATCACCTCGATGGCCTGGTCGTAAGCGACGATGCCCTCGCGGACCTGCCCGCCGGTCACCAGGGCCAGGCCGAGATTGTTGAACGCCTTGGCGTTGCCCGGCTGCTGCTCGGCAACCTGTCGCCACAGGCTGATATCGCTTCGGTAGTCGCGGTTCCGCAGGTGGGTTCGCACGCCCAGCGCGACGATCAGCAGCATCGCCACAACCGCCGGCGCAGACGCCATCGCGCCGCCCGCCTGGGCGCCTCGCCGCAGCCGGCGCCACCCCGCCCAGGCAGCGCAGACAGCCATCACCACCAGCGACGCCAGGGGCAGGTACATGCGATGCTCGAAGATCGGATCGTCGATGGGCATGAGCGTTGACGTCGGCGCGAGGATCACAAAGAAGCTCGCCGCCAGGAACCCCCACACCGGCCGCCGCCACAGCGCCCAAACGGTCGCCGCCAGCAGCGCGGCGATGATGATGCCGGGCCCAACGATATCCGCGGCCGTCCGGGCCAGCGGCCAGGCATAATAGAACACCAGCGGGTCGGGCCAGACCGTCAGGCGAAGGTAGTGCAGGACCACGCCCGGCTGGGTGGCCGCGTAGCGAAGCGGGTGCATCTGCCCAGGGGTCTGCGACAACAGCGCCAGCACGATCGCCCACGTAGCCGCCAGGGCTGCATACAGGAGCCATCGCCGCCGCAGCGCCGCGCGCCACGAGCCGGCCAGGAACGTCCGGTCGTACAGCAGCACGATGACGGGCGCGGTGACCGTGACTTCCTTGGTGGCCATCCCCGCCGCGCAGGCGACCACAGCCAGCGCGCCCCACAGCTGCGGGCGGCCCGAAGCGGATCGGATCACGCAGTAGAGCGTCAGCAGGTACAGCAGCGCCATCAGCGACTCGGCCCGCTGGATGACGTAGGTGACGGCGGAGGTCTGCAAGGGGTGGACGGCCCAGATCAGCGCGATGGCCGTCGCCAGCCACATCGCCTCGGCCTGGCCAAAGCGCAGGCGCGGCAGCAGCAGTGTCCGCCGCACCACCGCCAGCAGTAGCCACGCGGCAGCGAGGTGGATGAGCAGATTGACGAGGTGATAGCTCCAGACATCCAACTTGCTGACGGCGTAGTTGACGGCCAGGGACGCATTCACAACGGGCCGGCCGCCAACGGTGAGAGGGGCCGACGGTGAGAAAACCCTTCCCGGCGCAGCCAGCGAACGGATGGTGGGGTTGTTGGTGATCGAGCCGATGTCGTCCAACACAAAGGGCCCGGCCAAACTGTTGGCATAGGCCAGCGCCACCGCCAGGGCGATCGCGCCGCCGGCGAGGAGGGTGGGCCATCGGCGAGCGGGCGATGTGCAAGCGTCGGAAGCTCTGGCGTCGATGTCCGGCAAAGTCACTCCGAAACGGCCCGGTCAATGACTTGAACGGCGCGCGGACCCGGGCCCCGCGCCACGTTGTTGGGTATAGCCTACACAACCGGCGTCCCCCGTCAACGCTGGGTGGACGTTCGCTAGATCGGCCGTCGCGCGCGGGTGAAGTGGCAGTGCGGAGAAAGGTCTGTCCCCCCCGTCCTGCGGGCAACGGGCGGCCCTAGTCTATACCCAGTGCGGCCAGGGCCTGGTCGAGGTTGTCGGTGATGGGGAACAGGATGTCCATTCGTGAGGTGCGGATCGCCCGGGCGACCTGGGCGGAGGGGTTCAGCAGGACCATCTTGGCGCCGGTTCTTTTGAGCTGCTTGCGGACCGAGGCCAGCAGACCCAGCCCCGCCGAGGCAAGAAACGTCACCTCCGTCAACTCGACAATGGTATCGACCCCCCGCTTGGCGGTGTGGGTGAGGAACTCGCCCATGGCGCGCTCGACGCCTAGCTGCGTAAGTTGCCCTGATAGCGCCACATGCGAGAGGCGTTCATCTGCTCGCACAACTCTGATAGACATTGGTGTGTCCTTCCAACGCTGCGTACCATTGTAGGGGGCTGTACTTGTATTTGTCGGAGTTCGCTGTCTGCAGATCGCCCTAGCGGCGGGAATGAGGCACGGCCCGCCCCACCAGGGGCGCCAGGCCTCGCGTGTAAGGAGGCTCGGCGGTGAGGACCTTGCGGACAAAATCGCGGAAGCGCCCAGCCGCGGCGCCCCACTCGCTGTGCCGGTCCATCTCCTGCAGGGCCTTCTCGGGCGTCAGCCTGCTGCGGTAGGTCAAGCGGAAGGCTTCTTTGATCTGGGCGCGATCCTCATCGGTCAGGTCCTTCGCGCGCCGCAAGCCCACGGAATTCAGGCCGATCACTCTGGAGATCTTCACGATCATTGTGAACGGAGGAATATGCATGCTGCTGGCGGCGTAGCCCTGGAACATCACCCGCTCGCCGACCCACACGAACTGATGGATCGCCGCGTTCCCTCCGAGCACGCAGTTGTCCCCCAGCGTGGCGTGGCCGCCGATCATGGCGCTATTGACCATCGTGACGCCGTCGCCGACGGTGGCGTTGTGGCCGGCGTGGGAGCAGGCCATCCAGTAGCCGTCGTTGCCGATGGTGGTGGCCTGGCCCTCGCCGGTGGCGCGCGAGATCGTCACATTTTCGCGAAACACGTTGCGGTCGCCGATGGTCAGATAACTCACCTGCGCGGGGTCGAACTTGAGATCCTGCGGCCAGCCGCCCAAGGCCGTGAAACTATCGACGAAGTTTCCTTCGCCAAGCGTGGTGTAACGCCGCACGATGGTATGGGGTCGCAACACCGTGTGGGCGCCGATGCTGCAATCGGCCTCAACGATGGCGTAAGCGCCGACCTCCACGTCGTCGGCCAACTCGGCCGATGGATCGACGATGGCGGTAGGATGGATTTGAGACATCGCGGTCTCCTGGTCAGCGCTTAGGATAATCAAACGGCGGGCGTTTGCAAGTTGGGCGTTTGCAAGTTGGGCGGTCGCTTGCGAGCGGGCGGGGGGGCGACTATCCTCTGCCGCAGGTCTGCAGCGGACCGTTGGAGGTATGTGTGACAGGCTCTTTTCAGCGCGTGCGTGCGGTGTTGCGGGGCAAGATGCCCGACCGCGCGCCGATATTTGACCTGCTCCGAAACGATGCGGTCATCGGCCACTTCACCGGCCAAACGCTCACGACCGACAATGCCCCCGACCTGGTCCACACCGCCTTCGCCCCGGCTATCGATGCGACCCGCTCGGTCCGTCTGCCGGACACCGAAGGAACGGTCACCCGCGACGACGGGCGACAGCAGCGGGTCTACCGCTGGACGACGTGGACCGACCATGTCCGCTACGAAAGCTCCGCCGCCTACGCCGCCGCCAAGACCAAGTGGATCGACAGCTTCGACCCGGCCTGGACCCCCGCCGACCAGCAGACCATCGAGGACCACCTGTCGGGCGCCCGCGACATGCAGGCCAAGCTTGGCGAGTGCTTCTGGATGACCGGCGGCGGCTCGCCGGGGTTCATGAACATCATGGGCGAGGTCGGCCTGGAGGCCTTCAGCTACTATTTTGTCGATTGCCCCGACATCATCGTCCAGCAGATGGAGTGCTTCACGCAGCAGACGGTGCGATGGCTTGAGCACCTGCCCGACAACCACGGCATCGAGGCGGTCATGATGGGCGACGACATCTGCTACAACTCCGGCCCGTTCTTCTCCCCGGCATGGTTCGACGAGCACTACATGCCTCGCCTCGCTCGCATCCTGGATATCTACCACGCCAAGGGCATGAAAGTGATGTTCCACACCGACGGCGATTGCATGCCGATCCTCCCGGGTCTGGTCGACGCCGGCATCGACGGCCTGAATCCCATCGAGGTCAACGCCGGCATGGATGTCGGCGAGATTCACCGCCGCCATCCGCACATCTTCATGTGCGGCGGCATCGACGTGTCGTATCTGTTGCCGTTCGGCACGCCGGACCAAGTTGCCGACGCGACCAAGAAGGCCATCGACGACGCCGAAGGGCGAATCATGATCGGCTCGTCGACCGAACTGAACGACGACGTGCCGTTAGAGAACTTCCTGGCCATGCGCCAGACCGTGTTGGATAACCCGTATTGATGATATGGCTGGGGTGCCACGCTTTTGCCCTGCCTGCCGCAGGCAGGTCGCAAAAGCGTGCCCGCCTCGGCGCAAACGTGGGACCAGCACGCTTCTACAAGTAGAAGCGTGGCACCCAATAGGATAGTAAGGACAAGCCATGCTCGACTTCATCCCCCAACCGAAGAAGGTAACCGAGGCGACCGGGCTTTACGCCGTGCCGCAAAAGATGACGGTCGGCGTTTGCGGGTGGCAGTTCCGCCCGGCTGCGGCGGAGTTGCTGACGCTGCTGGGTGTGCGCGGCGAAGTGACGATTTGCGGCAAGGGCCTGGGCGATGACGCGACGATTCAGCTCAACGCCAAGCTGCAGCCGGAGGGGTATCGGCTGACCGTCAGCCAAACCGGACTGAAGCTGGAGGCCCACGACGCCCGCGCGGCCGCCCACGGCCTGCGGACGCTGGCGCAGATCGTGCAGCAATCGCCCAAAGGCAAGCTGCCGTGCGTGAAGATCGACGATTGGCCGGACTTTGTCGACCGCGGCGTCTACTACGACGTCGCTCGCGGGCGCGTGCCGACGCTCGATAGCTTCAAGAAGCAAATCGACATGCTGGCGGCCGCCAAGATCAACCACCTGCAGTATTACATAGAGCACACCTTCCGCTTCCGGCGGCATCCGGATATCGGCAAAGGCGCCGGCCCTCTGACGGCCGACAACATCCTCGAACTGGACGCCTATGCCCTCGAGCGCCACGTGGAGCTCGTGCCCAGCCTGTCGAGCTTCGGCCACCTGGCGCCGGTCCTGAGTTTGCCCAAGTATCGTCACCTGGCCGAGTGCGGCGCGGATGGTAACTACTGGTCGCTGGCCCCGGCGCTGGAGGAGAGCTACCAGTTCCTCAAGGAACTCTACGATGAGTTCCTGCCGTGTTTCTCCTCGAAGAAATTCAACATGTGCTGCGACGAGGTCTGGGATCTCGGCAACGGCCAAAGTGCCGCCCTGGCCAAGAAGCTCGGCAAGGGCCCGCTCTACCTGCGGCACATCAAGCGCTGTCGGGCTCTGGCGGCCAAGCACGGCAAAAAGGTCATGATGTGGGGCGACATCGTCCGCGACTATCCGGAACTGGTCCCGGAGATTCCCAAGGACATCACGATGTTGGACTGGGCCTACGGTCGCGACGTGAAGTTCAACCGCGTGAAGGATTTTTCGGCCACCGGGCTGGATACGTACGTCTGCCCATCGGTCAACGGCTACGGCTGCCTGTTCCCACGGCTGTGGGAGTCGGCCGTCAACATCGCCGGCTGGGCCAAGGCGGGCAAACGTTACGGCGCCATCGGCGTGCTCAACACCGACTGGGGCGACGGCGGGCACTTCAACTTCACCGAGTGCGCCTATCCGGGCTATCTGTTCGGAGCCGAGCAATCGTGGAACATCAATGCCGACAGCAAGAGCTTCTGGCGGCGGTTCTGCAAGCTGATCCTGAACATCGAATCGAAGGAGTTCCTGGATGCGTTCATGGAACTCGGCGATCTGGCCCAGCCGGGCTTCTGGTGCTGGATGCTGCTCTATATCGATCCCGGCGACACGATGTTCGCCTATCACAAGACCGTCGTCAGTTGGGGCCGCAACGGCAAGATCATCGAGAAGAAGCAATCCATCACGGCCGCGGACGGCCGACGGTGCGGGCCGCGATTCCGCAACATCAGCCGCGTCTTGGCTAAGTATGCAGCGAAGCCCGGCACAGATCCGCATAAGCTGCTGGCCTACTGGATCTACTCGGTCGACACCATGGCGGTCGCCGCCGACAAGCTGGCCATGTTCGGCCACCGCGGCAAGGACACCCCGGCCAAGCGCAAAGCTCTCAAAGCCGACTACCGCAAACTGATGCGGCGCTTCGAGAAGCTCTGGATGGCCCGCAACCGCCGCAGCGAAATCCGCATCACGCTGGACAACCTGCGAAGCCGCATGAAGGCGCTGTAGAGAACAGCTCTTCACCACAAAGGTCACAAAGAGCACAAAGCAGTAGAAACAGAAGCTTTATTTGTTTTTCACTTTGTGACCTTTGTGGTCTTTGTGGTGAGATGTTTTTGGAGCGATGAAAGAGCACGTTATGCACACGATTGAAATCAACGACCTTGTCCTGGTCCCTGAAGAGGGGCTGCTGCTGGGCAATGGCGACTTTTCCGTCAGCGTCTATCAGGCCGCCGAGCGAATCATTTGGCGCTTCGGGAAGACCGACGTTTGGGACCGCCGTCACGCGATCGACATCGACCCCAAGCCGATGCACATCGAAGAGCTCGCCCGCGGCATTCGGGATGAAGGCTGGGAATTCGCCGGCGAGCTCGGCGCGGCTGTGGCGACCAAGGGCACGCCCGACGAGCAGCGCATGAAGGACCTCACCCAGTACGGCCCGCCGAGCTACCGCACGCGAACGTCCCCCTGCCCCAAGCCGGTGGGCGAACTGTCCCTGCACTTACCGGCCGACCAGCATGGGCTGACCATCTCCCAGCGGCTGATCATCGAACAGGGCACGGTCGACATCGAATGCGCGTGGGTCTCCGGCGTGACGCTGAAGATTCACTGCTTCGTCGCGCCCCGGCCGAACGTGCTGGCGGTGCGGTGGAAGCTCGAAAATGCCTCTGCCGCCAACGCCACCTGGGGCGAGCGGGCCGTCTGGTTCAGCCTCTACCGCTGGCCGGACCCCGAGGCGAAGGACTTCGTCACCGGTCTTTGCGCCACCACCACTAACGACATGTTCGACAAGTACGCGCGGAACGACAACCCGCCCATGGACCCGCCGACCACGCGCCAGCTTGACGGCCGATGGATCGTCGAACAGGCCTTCGCCCCGGACCTCCAGTTCGCTGAGGGCTTCCGCTACGGTCTGTTGCCGATCGTTCCCGACGGCGAGGTCCTGGACGTGCCGACGTTCGACTCCGGCGAGGCGCGGCTGCGGATGTTGCCGCCCGGCTGGGGCGAAAGCGGCTGGCTCGCGGTCGCCATCGGCACGAGCAACGACCCCGGCGGCCACGAGGCCGAACTGACGGCCGTGGCTGAGACCATCACAGGCAACGATATTTTGGAACAGTGGGGGCTGGACAACCTGGCGGCCGGGACCGAGTTCTGGTCGCGCTCGGCCGTATCGCTTGGCGAGAAATTCTTCGAACAGCTTTGGTACGAGAACCTCCACACCCGCCGCTGCACCTTCCGCGGCGACGTGGCGGCGCCGGGCCTCTTCCTGCCCAGCACGGTCAACGACTTCTCGTTGTGGCACGGCGACTATCACACCAACTACAACTACCAGCAGCCGTTCTGGGGCGCGTACGAGGCCAATCAACTCTCGCTGGGCGATTCGTACTTCCCCGGCTTTGAGCACATGATCGAGCTCGGCCGCAAGCTGGCCAAGGACTATTACGGCTGTCGGGGCACGTTCATCCAACTGACCGGCTATCCCTTCCCCATCGCCGACGACCCCTACGGCGTCGGCCCGTTCGCGCGGATGACGTACATGACCGGCTGGGCCGTCAACCAATACTGGTTCCGCTACCTGTACACGCAGGATGTCGAATGGCTGCGAGAGGTCGGCTACCCGCCGATCCGCGATGCGGCGGTGTTCTATCTGGATTTTCTGACCAAGGGCGAGGATGGCGTCTATCACGGTTTTCCATCGGACCAGGGCGAGAACCAATTCACGCCGGACGAGAGCAAGTACACCGATCGGCCCCAGGTGATGCGCCACGTGCGGTACTGTCTGCAGTCGGCGATTCAGGCGGCCGGCGTTCTGGGCGTCGACGCCGACCTGGCTGGGCAGTGGCAGGAGGTGCTCGATCATTTTCCGGTGATCGACGATCTCGAGGCGGCGGGCTTTTCGGATGAGCAGAAGCGCCAGTATCCGCTGACCCCGCCGGAGTTCCTGGGTTGGGAGGATACGGACCTGGCCCGGTCCGACGATCCGCCCTTTGCGCTGGCTCGTGAGAAGGACAACGCGCTGTGGAGTTGGTACTTCGGCCATTTTCCGATCCGCTGGATGGTGCTGCTGCGGCGCGGGCTGTTCAGGCCGGAGCGCGACTTCGAAGCGGCGCGCGACATCATCGCGCGATGGCGCCTACCCAACGGCCTGCTCCGCGCGATGAGTCGCGAGGTCTACGGTTTCGCCGGCGGGTGGTCGGAGTCGCTGGGCATTCTGGCCCCGGTGCAGGAGATGCTGCTGCAGAGCTGGGACGGCGCGATCCATTTCTTCCCAGCCTGGCCGCGGGATATCGATGCGAGCTTCACGACCTTCCGGGCCGAGGGCGCATTCCTGGTCAGCGCCTCGCTGAATAGCGGCGCCATTGAGGACGTCTCTATCCATAGCGAGCGAGGCCGGCCGTGCTGCGCAGCCAGCCCTTGGCCGGGCGGCTGTCGCGCGACCGATGAGAACGGCAACGATGTGCCTGTCACCATCGAGCCAAAATCCGACGGCGACGACTGGGTCTGCTTTGACACCCAGCCGGGCGCGACGTATGAACTGAACCCGGCGTAGCGCGCCGCGCGCTAGGCCATACCGCGCGGCCGGTCAGGTCGCAGGCCCGCTGGACGTTGCTCAGCGCAATGAATCGTCATCAACAACAATCCGCCGCACCCGCCGCATCGGCATCGGACGAGGGCGAGTCGGACCTGGGTTTTGAGATAGACCCCGGGCCGGTCCTGTCGGCGCACGCCTTCAACCGCAGGAGCAAGCGGATCGCGCAGTCGTCGCTTCATTCCGGTCGGATGGTCGTCGTCGCAACACCGGCCTGTTATTTCATCTCAGCCTTGTCGCCGGTGGTCGGGCTGGTGGCTCTGTGTGTGGGGTTGTATGGCCTAGCCAGCAGACACGAAGCTGTGGGCGAATGTATGGCCCTTGCCAGTGCCGGTCTTGCGGTCCTGGCCCTTGGCGTGGGTCTGCTGGCGAAATGGACCACGTCGACGACGTTGGACCGCACGGGCGGGCGGTATTGGCAGGGGATATGGCCTGGCCTGAGCCGTCTGACGGGCTGGCCCGCCGGCCAGATCGACGACATCGCGGCCGTGCAGATCTGCCGCGGCTACCGGGCCGTCACCAGGACGCGCGGCTTTGGGTGGTGGCAAGTGAACCTTGTTCTTTCCCATCGGCCGGGCGAGCGGATCGCGGTGATGACGCATTCAGCCAAGGACAATATCTTCGAGGACGCCGAACGGTTGGCCCACTTTCTGGACAAGCCCTTGCTCGACCACACCCACAGACTGATAAGGCCAGGCCCGGGCGGCAAGAGCATCCGCCGTCTCTTCACGCGATCGCAGCGACATTCACAGACGAAAGAGAACACATGAAGACCTATTGCGTGCGGAAAGCAGCGGGACCGGTAGCATTGGATGGCGGGTGGGATTCGGCGGTGTGGCATCGCGCGGACACCGCCCCGGTCGCTCACTGCGTGGGCGGCGATTTCGAGCATCAGCCCGTCACGCAGGCCCGCGTGTTGTATGACGACGAGGCGCTGCAGGTCGCCTTCCGCGTTGAGGACCGGTACGTCCGAGCGGTGGCCGAGACGTGGCATGACAAGGTCTGTCGCGACAGTTGCGTGGAGCTGTTCTTCACCCCGGGCGCCGATACGTCGGTGGGCTATTTCAATTTCGAGATCAACTGCAGCGGTGTGATGCTGGCGCACTTCCAGCCGGCCCCCGGCGAGACCATCCGGCAGATGCCGCTCGAGCTGTGCGAGACCATCGACATCTGGTCGTCCATGCCGCACCAGGTCGAGCCCGAACTCCGCGAGCCGACAACGTGGCACGTGGCGTATCGCCTGCCGCTGGATATCCTGGGCCATTTCCTGACCATCACGCCGCCGAAAACGGGCGTGCGATGGAAGGCCAACTTCTACAAATGCGCCGACAAGACCAGCCACCCGCACTGGCTATCCTGGGCCCCCATCGACACCCCCGGCCCAAACTTCCACCGCCCCGACAGCTTCGGCGCCCTGCTGTTTGAGTAGTGCAAAAGGCGTCAGGCGCCTTGTTTCCTTGCGAGGATCTCCAATGGCAATATCCGTAACCCTTGCAGAATATGCCAGAGGGAGTTTTCAATAGGCGCAAGGGAGATGGGCCTATGAGTTTAGTATTTCGTATTGGCATCGGCGCCGTGCTGCTGTGGACGTCCGTCGGTTGTGGGCCCTCGACGTCCGTCGGTGGCGGGTTGAAGATTGTTCCCACCTTCACCGACGGCGCCGGGCATACGTGGACCGACCGGCGAAAGGCCGTGGTTCTTCGGGCTATCGCCGACTACCAGCGCGCGATCGCCGAAAACGAGACCATCGCCGTGGAGTTCAAGTTCTACGACGCCGAGCCCGGCCACTACGCGATGTGGTATGCGATCAACTTTCCTCCGAAAGGCACGAGCGTTCGGCCTTGGACGCCGGGGCTCACGCACGTAATCATGATCGACGCCAACAGCGCGGGAGGGCTGGTCTGGTTCGATCCGACCCCCTCGACGGATGACGACATTCCCGAGAGCGCCTTCGACGCTCTAACCCTCATCCGACACGAGCTAGCCCACATGCTGGGCCATCGGGCGGGCTATTGCCTCGACTATGACGCCGACGGGCAAGCGATCGATCACTGGCAGGCCCGCATCGACGCCAACAGCGTCTTCGACCCCGAGGGCCTGAACGTCGCCCTAGCCGACGACCTCGAACACGCCGCCGACAACGACCTGATGAGCTACTACCTCACCACAGGCCGACGCTACGACATCGACGATGCCCTGCAGCGACTGATCCTCACCTACGGGTACAAGAGTCGCCCATAAAGCCCCAGCTACTTTCGAGCAGGTCGGGCATGCCTGCCTGCCGGACAACTATTCCACCGGGGTCGGATCGATCTTCTGGATCTCGATGGCCCGTTCGCGTTGTTTGTCGGTCGGCGCCAATGCATCTACGAGCGCCATCGTGACGTCCACCCGTTCGGCTGTCGGGTAGGTCGACAGGGAGGCCTGATCCCACTTGGAGACGATCGTCTCTACGGACGCCCCGGCCTTGATCGCCGGCAGTTGATCGGCGACGTGCGTAAGGATGTCATCCACCGGCGCCGCGGCGAATCCCTGCCGGTGAAGGCGTTCTTGTTGGGCCGCCGCCTGGGCTTCGAGCGCCGCCACCCGCTGATCGTCCCCGGCAGCCTTGGCTTCGGCATGCTGGGCTTCGAGAGCGGCCATGGCCGTCTTGAACTCCTCCGAGCCAACGAAGGCTACGGCGATGGCTCGGGAGTCATACACGCCAATTCGAGTTACGGATTCCGTTGGCGCCTCGGCGTTCCGGCCTTCCTGATCGCAACCGACTAAACACGCAACGACCCACACCAGGCCCAACACAATCGTCCAGTTTGTCATTCCCAGTCCCTTTCATCGGGATTCCTCAGATAGCCTTGCCCGGCTCCGCTGCCGGGCGGATCTGCATTGTACTACCCGCTGCCGCTTGCGGCCCTGCTGAATCAATATGTCCCCAGCTCCCGCGCCAGTTCGATGATGTATCGGAAGTTTTCGAAGGAGACCGAGTCCGGGACGGAGTGGTCGGAGGAGAAGATGTAGCCGCCGGATTTCTTGACCTCGGGGATCACGCGTTTCATCTCGGCTGAGATGGCGTCGATATTGTCCCACAGCATCGCGTTGATCCCGCCGTGCAGGACGAGCTGGTCGCCGTACTGTTTCTTGAGGGCCACCGGATCGATGCCGGCCTTGACCTCCAACGGGTTCAGCGCGTCGACGCCGGCATCGATGAACTCGGGGATCAGTTGGCTGATGTTCCCGCAGGAGTGCAGGTGCGTGTAGACGTCGTGGGCGTGGGCCCAGTCGCACGCTCTCTTGACGACCGGCTTGAGCAAGTCGCGATACATCTGGGCGGAAAAGAACGTCGTGCCCTTGTAGCCGAGGTCGTCGCACCAGAACAACTCGTCGACGGTGTAGCCTTCCGCGTAGAGCATGTCCAGCAGCACCAGTTGCACGTCGAGCTGGTGGTTCCACATGTCCACGATCCACTCGGGCTCTTCGATCAGGGCCATCAGCGTGCGCTCCGTGCCGACCATCCATGCGTGGGTGACGTCGAAGCCGAACCACATATTGCCGGCCAGCCAGCGGCCATCCTCGCGCCAGGTGGCGTAGTGGGTCTTGAGATGGCCCCAGCCGATGCGGCTGCGGTCGGGCGTGATGAGCTTCTTGACCTTCTTCCAGCTATCGAAGTCGACGATGGTGTGGCCGATGAAATCCGGCGTGCTGGTGGCATGCTTCCAGACCTTATACGTCGTGCCCCAGTCGTTGGTGCGGGTGATGTACTCCTCGGTCTCCTCGATGGTCTCGCATGGCAGGTGGGGCGAGTTGTCCAGGTTGATGCCGGCATCGATATCCATGTCGAAGTAATCGCCCCAGTCCACATCCTTCGGCAGCCCTTCCCCCTGCCACCGCTCGATCGTCGTTCCCCACGGCGCATCGACCATCGGCACCCGGTCAGCCTCGCGGTGTTCGAACATCCGTTTGAAACGCTCGTGTGACGTCATCTCAGCCATCGTAATCTCCGAAGACTGGAACAGGGATGGACCCGCCTTCGCCAAGGCTGCGGCGGGCAGCTACAGATGAACTTAGATAAGCGAGAAGGTCAAAAGAATTGCGTCCCGCTGGAGCGGCGGATAGGATGGCCCAGACAAGGCGTCGCGACGCCTCCGACACACTCGATGGAACTCGGCACGGTATGGATCAGGGGTACAGCCATGAAGGTTACATGTATCGAAAGAACCATTAAAGATGTCCTAGGCAGTGATTACTACAGGATACCTCGGTTTCAACGCCCGTATTCGTGGGAGAAAGAACACGTTGAGGACTTCCTGACAGACGCCATCGTTGAGAACCCTGGGGATTACTTCATCGGATCAATGGTTGCCTTCAAGTATCCAGATGGTACCTACGGCCTAGTGGACGGGCAGCAGCGACTCACAACAATCACGATGATGCTCTGCGCCCTTCGCGAGGCCTTCGATCTTCAGGGCGAATCGGAGCTTGCCAAGGGGCTTCACAAGCTGATCGAAAGGAAAGACCTAGATTACAAGAACCGTTACATCTTGGGAACCGAGACCTCCTATCCATATCTCCAGGAGCATATTCAGAAATACGGTGAACCGGGCACGGGAGCTGAAATGGGAGATGAGGAAGAATGTTTGCAGGACGCTTTCTTGCAGCTTCAGGAGTACGTGGAGAGCGCATTGGGCAATGTGACGCGCAAGCGCAAGACCGAAGCTGCAAAGAAGAAACTCGCCACAAAGAAGCTGACCGAGATGCGGGACAAGATTCTCAGTTTGACACTGATCTTCATTGCACTTGACGACGAGGATGAGGCGTACCTGATCTTCGAAACACTCAATACAAGAGGAAGGGATCTCCGTCTTCAGGACTTGGTTAAGAGCCGTCTGACCAGGCTCCTTAAGCCCACAAATAGGGGAGTAGATCTTGCGAAGGACAAATGGGTAGGGCTGGTAGAAAGGATAGAGAGTTCCGAGGCAGAGATGAAAGTCGACTCCTTTCTGCACCATTTCTGGTTGTCGAAGTATCAATACGTAACGGTCAAGAAGGTCTTCAAGGCGCTGAAGAGAAAGGTAACTGGGAGTAATGCACACGCCTTCTTGACGGGCCTAGATGAGGATTCGGTGCTCTACAGAGAAATCCACGAGCCGTCATTCCGAAAGTGGACTAAGCAAGACGGAAGGATGAGAGGCGCTTTGAACGCTCTCAACCTGTTCAAGGTCCAACAGCAGATTCCTATGGTTCTGTCCGTACTAAGGGAATTCCGTGATGGGGGTCTTGACAGGCGTCACGTGATCGGTGTACTTCAGGCGATTGAGAAGTTCCACTTTGTGTTCACGGCGGTTACGTCCCAAAGATCATCTGGAGGCATTTCGTTCATGTATGCGTTGCACGCGCGGGAATTGGGAAGGAAGAGCACAAAAAGGGATAAGGTTGGCGTTCTGAGTGACCTAAAGACCAAGCTGAAAGATCGGATTCCGCCCTACGGTGAGTTTGAGGCGAACTTTCAAGAGATCACCTATTCAAAATCAGCCACGAAACACAGAAAGCTCGTGCAGTATATTCTAGCCAGACTGCAGGAACATCACACCAAAAGCGCACCAGTTGACTATGACTTCCTCACAGTAGAGCACATCTCACCGCAGGGATCCCTACGTAGCGCAACCGCATCAATTGGGCAGATTGGGAACCTGATCGGTGTTAGCGATGAGCTGAACCAAGAACTTGGAAGTAAGGACTTCAAAGCCAAGAAGGCAATGTTATCCGACGCTGGCGTCTGGCTTGATGATACATTGATGAAGGCGCCTTCATGGACGAGTCGACAGATTGAAGCTAGGACCAAAGCACTGGCCAAGATCTGTTACGAGGTTGTCTGGCGAATCCGGTAGTTGTCACTCACTGGCCTCTCTGTGATTGACCTCCACATGTTCGCTCAGCAGGCCGGGCCTGGAATCTGAGCATCATTGGGACCATGATCGATCCCCACAACATCACGCGATTTGGCCGGACCGAGGCGGTGAGCTTGCAATCGTGTGGTGGGGCGGATAGCTTCACTCATAGGCGCAGCGGGCGTTGGGCGGGCGGAGCTGCCGGTTTACGTGCGACCCGAAAACGACGAGAGAGTGCGATGATCTGTGCAACGAAACGAATCTGGCCTGTGTTGGCGTTGGTGTGCGTGATGGCGGCCGGCTGCGGGCTGACGCAACGGCAGAAGGGGCGGATGGTGGACCCGGCCGCGAAAGCGAAGGCCGCCTGCTCGAGGTCTCCCTCGATCGCCCAGCGGGCCATAGACGCCATCGGCGGCGAGGGCGCGTGGCGGCCGGTGATCCGTATCGCCGCAACGGCGGTGGTGACGGTCTACGACGCCGACGGGGCCGCCCACATCACGCGCCAGCAGCAGGTTATCGATCTGCGGACCGGCATGCTGACGGCCGACGGCGTTTCGCCGCGCGGCCGATGGTCGGTCATGCTCGATGCCGACGGCCAGGCGCGGTGGCTCGGCGCCGATGCGATGGCCCAGCCGCAGCAGCGGCAGCTTATCGAACGAGCGCTGAGACGGATTCAACTGCGCTCGGTGGCGACGTGGCGGCTGTGGCGGGCGCCCGAGCGGCTCGGGGCCAGCACCCCGGCCCGGGTGGACGGGCTGGACATGATTCGGGTCGAAGAAATCGACCCCGCCACCGATGTGACTACCTATTATGTTGATAGCGGCACGGGCTTGTTGCGCCACGTGGTGGCCGGGGCCGACGCCGACGCAACGGTGACAACGTTCGAGTATCAACCCGTCAGCGGCGCGCTGCTGCACCCACGCGCGCTCCGGGTGGTCCGCGTCGGCGAGCACACGCTCGTTGGGCCCACGCCCGTGCTGGAGGTGACGTTCACGGACGTCGTGTTCGGCCGGGCGGAAACGGTTAGAGGCTCTGGACGGTGAGCGAGGATATTGGAGACATCCTGGAGAATTGGCCTCACGAGGGCGGCCATCTGTCGGCCCGGCGGGTCCGGGGCGATGACGGGCGCGACAAGCTGCAACTGCGCCTGGAGCTGGGCATCCTGCAGATGGAGATCACCGGCCGCCCTGACGGCAAGAGGCCTTATGGATTCGAAAGCCTGCTGGGCTACTACCAGAACCAGCTCAAGCAGTATTGCGACAGCGGCCAGGATGAGGACTTCCACCTGGACGAGCGTGCGTGCGAGATGCTCCGGGCCGAAGCGGCCATGTACTACAACCGGTATCTGACGGCTTTCATCCTGGAAGATTTCGCCCTCGTCGACGCCGACACCCGCCGCAATCTCGACCTGATGGATTTCTGCTATCAGCACGCTGAAGAAGACACCGACAAGCATCTGCTGGAGCAGCATCGCCCGTACGTTCTGATGATGAACGCCCGCTCCCGCGCCCGGTTGGCGCTGGCCGACGCCCGCCCCAAGGCCGCCCTGACCATCGTTCACGAGGCCATCGACGACGTGCGCCGCCACTATGAGCGATTCGGCCTCGACGAGGCCAGCGCCGCCGGAAGTGAACTAGCCTTCCTGGGGGCGCTGGCCTCGGAGATCGAGCAGCGCGTGCCCGTCGACCCGCTCACAAAGATGCGAAAGCAGCTCGACCAGGCCATCACCGAAGAGCGCTACGAAGACGCCGCCATCCTCCGCGACCAACTGAGTCGCGTAGCCAAAGACCCCGCCCACCACCAGCCCGACCAGCCCGCCCCCGGCTCCGGCGAGGGGGCCTGAGCGCTTGTCTGCAGCCGGGGTCGCGGCTAGAATACCAGACGTTCCGCTAGGGGCGCCGTTCGTATGGACGGCTGAGAACGACCCTTGGAACCTGATCGGTGAAGGCCCTTCGAGTCCCCTTAGGGTCGAGCCGCGTAGGGAAGCGGACCGGACGAGCCAAGGATGGGCAACGTTTCGGCCGCTTCGGGCGGCCGATTGCTTGCGCCGATGGCATGGACAGAGACAACACAATGGACGTCACCTGCACCATCGAATGCGATCTGAGCGACCGAATGGCCGAAGACATCCGCCAACTGCAGCAGGCCGCCTTCCCCACGGCCGAGGAGTTCCTGACCCAGCGGTGGTGGCACACGCCGCTGTCGGATAATGAGCGTTGGGTGGGCGCGCGAACGGGCGACAAGCTAATCGGGTCGGTGCGGCTGTTGTTTCGCACGATTACGACTCCCGCCGGCGAACTGGTGGTCGGCGGGCTGGGCAATGTCTGCTCGCATCCGGATTGTCGCGGCCAGGGCGTCGCGTCGGCCTGCATGCGGGCGGCCGCCGAGGTGATCGAGCGCGAGGCGGACTTCGGCTTCCTGTTCTGCGGCGAGACGGTTCGCGACTTCTACGCCAAGCTCGGCTGGCAGACGGTCAGCAACGTGTTCTGGATGCTCGAGGGCGGTTCCGACGGCCCGCGGGTCAGCGACACCCCCCACGGCTATGCGATGATCCATCCCGGCCGCCAGTCGATGGACGACTGGCCCAAAGGCGAAATCGACCTCAACGGACCCGACTGGTAACAAACAATGACACAACTACAACAAGCTCAAGCCGGCACGATCACCCCACAGATGGAGCGGGTGGCCCAGCGCGAGAACCTCACCGGCGAGGACATCCGCCGCGAGGTCGCCGCAGGCCGACTCGTCATCCCGGCCAATCGCCTTCACCTCGCCGCCGGCGAGGCGGGGCGGGCGGCCCTGGACCCGTGCGGCATCGGCCGGGCCGTGACGACCAAGATCAACGCCAACATCGGCGCCTCGCCCAACAGCAGTTGCGGCGAGATGGAACTCACCAAGCTCCGCTGGGCCGTCCAGTACGGGACCGACACCGTGATGGACCTGTCCACCGGGGGCGATCTGGACGCCATTCGCGAAACGCTGATCGCCAACGCCTCCGTGCCGGTCGGGACCGTGCCGATGTACTCGATGATCGTCGACAAGCCCATCGAGGACCTGACCTACGACGACATTCTCGGCGTCATCCGCAAGCAGGCGGCCCAGGGGGTGGACTTCTTCACCATCCACGCCGGCATCCTGCGAAAGCACCTGCCGCTGACGGTCAAGCGGAAGATGGGCATCATCTCGCGCGGCGGCAGCCTGCTGGCCAAGTGGATGGTCCATCACGGGCGCGAGAACCCCATGTACGACCTGTTCGACGAGATCAGCGCGATCATGGCCGACTACGACGTCGCCTACTCGCTGGGCGACGGGCTTCGGCCCGGCTGCCTGGCAGATGCGTCCGACGACGCGCAGTTCGCCGAGCTGGAGACGATGGGCGAGCTGGTCGCCCGCGCCCGCGCCGCCGGCGTGCAGACGATCGTCGAAGGCCCCGGCCACGTGCCGTTCGATCAGATCCAGATGAACATGGAGCGCCAGCAGGCCGTCTGCGACGGCGCGCCGTTCTACGTGCTCGGGCCCATCGTCACCGACGCGTTCCCCGGCTACGACCACATCACCTCCGCCATCGGAGCGACGGCTGCCGCGTATCACGGGGCCAGCTTCCTGTGCTACGTCACGCCGGCCGAGCATCTGTCGCTGCCCACCCCCGATGAGGTCCGCACGGGCTGCGTGGCCTACAAGATCGCCGCCCACGCCGCCGACGTCGCCCGTCGCCTCCCGGGCGCCCGCGACTGGGACGATGCGATCTCCGACGCCCGCGTCAACTTCGACTGGCCCGCCCACATGGACCTCGCCTTCGACAGCGACCGCGCCAGCGCCATCCGCCGCCGCGACCTGGACCTCGACGCCGACTACTGCGCCATGTGCGGCCACGACTGGTGCGCCCTGCGAATCAGCAAAGAAGTCACCGAAGCAATCGCCAACAACCCCTCCCCACAGCCTAACCAACAACTGTGAAGCGGAAGTTCCAAGCTCCAACTTCCAAGTTCCAAGATGCAAGAAACAAAGGCTGGCCGCATCGCCGGTAGACGCTCAATAGGGGGGAACTTGTTTCTTGGAATTTGTTTCTTGGAACTTGCTTCTTGGAACTTGGAACTTGCAGTAATTGTATCTTGGCAGTTAAGTTTCCCTAAAACTCTTGACATGCCTGCTGTTGCGCTTTAACATCTATTCGGTTAGCTCGCGATGGGGCCAGTCTGTCTTGGGGCTCGGCACAGATGGGATTGCCTCAGACAGCGGCCGCCTTGAAACGAGGAAGGCGCCTTATGAGGGACACAGACAGTTGGGGCACCCTCCACCGGCCGGCGTTCGAAACGCTGGAACCCCGCCTACTGCTGAGCGGCACAATCGAAGGCCAAGTCTGGGAAGACCTCAACGGCGACGGCATTCGCAGTTCCAATGAACCGGGCGTGGACGGTATCACGGTGGAACTAGTGAACCGTGACAGCAGCTTGGTTGTCGGGGCACAGTCTACGGCAAGCGATGATCGTGATGGCAGCGGATCGATTGACCCGGTTACGGAGGCAGGCTGGTATTCCTTCACAGCCCTGCCGACGGCTCCGTATGAAGTCCGTATCGTCCTCCCTGGCGGCAGCCAGCAGTTCCGGCCAAGCTTCGGAGATGATCCGTTCCTTGCACAAGCCGGCTCCTTCCCCAGCGCGATTGCCATCAATGATAGCGGCGCGGCGGTCGTGGTGTATCGCAACGATACCACAGAAATGTGTGTCAGGGCCTTCCTGCCTGACGGCACGCCCACTGGTCCAGCTACCGAAATTGGTCGTGTGGGCGGCACTCGCGTGGCAATTGACGCGCAGGGCAACTTCGTCGTCATCTGGCATGACGAGACCCGAATCGGCGACGACACTAGTCGAATAATGGCCCGGACGTTCTTGGCCGATGGCACGCCAAGGGGAGGAGCATTTCAGGTCAATACCTACGATGTGGGGAACCAGTCAGACGCTTCCGTCGGGATAAGAGACGACGGACAGTTCATTGTCGCGTGGCGAAGCATGGACTTCGTCGACCCAGCACAGATCCTTGCGCGACGCTATCTCGCTGACGGGACTCCACTGGGGAGTGAGTTCATCGTCAACACCACGGATTCCAACGCCATTGCCTACCCCAGCGTAGCATCCAACTCCGCCGGCGAGAGCGTGATTGTGTGGGAAAGCCTGGACCAAGGTATCTATGGCCAAATGCTCCATGCCGATGGCTCGGCCTACGGCGGCGAGTTCAGGATCGATACTGCTGTCAACAACATGCACCGCCACACGCCCGCGGTTGGCGTCGAGGATGCCGGTGGTTTTGTCGTGACATGGCGAGAGTCCGGCAACTCCACACCCGTTGGGATCTTTGCACGGAAGTACGCATCTGACGGAACACCTACCGGCGATCCGTTCCAAGTTAACACCACCGAGGAGCACAGCAACGACCGCCCGAGCATCGCGATGGGGAAGGCCGGGCGGTTCGTTATTACCTGGCGTCACCGCTACGATGCGCATCCAGATCCGTGGGTACAACTGGTCCTGGCTCAGCGGTACGACGAGACCGCAACGGCAGTGGGCACGGAGTTCTTACTCGAGGACGAGTCTGGACGCCCTGACATGGACTGGGAAGTGGAGGTCGCGGCCCTTGGCAACGCCGATCGATTCCTCGGGATGGCCAATGGTCCCGATTACCAGAACGTCTACCTGCACTGGTTCTCGTGGGATTCCGCCAATAATGCCTACTGGTTCGATATCGAAGCCGGCGACACAATCACCCCTGCCAATTTCGCCGTCTTCTTTGACGCATCCGTGGCCGGCCAGAGCTTCGAGGACGTCAATGATAATGGCCAGCATGATCCCGGCGAGCCCGGCCGGGACGGCTGGACCATCGAATTGGTCGACGCAGACACGCAGGAAGTCATCGCCACGACCGTTACCGCCAGTGTCGATCTAAACGAAGATGGCGTTATTGATCCGGCAACGGAAGTGGGGCTTTACACGTTCGAGGGCATCCTGGCGGGGGCCTATACCGTCCGCGAAGTGGTCCCGACCGGATGGCAGGGATCGGCGCCGCAGGCGATCAGCGGCGAGCTGGAGCATGTTGAGACTCTTCAAGATGGCGTCGACGGCAACGATTACCTCAATGGATCCTATAAGCCTGTCATCAGCGCCGACGGGCAGTTCGTTTACGTACCGGGGCGTTATGACGCAGCCATTAGCGTCTTCCAGCGCGACGCGGCCACCGGCGAGCTGACACTCGCATCGGTCGTGCGTAACGATTACGGCGGCGTCACCGGGCTGATCATTCCCGAGACGCTGGCGATTAGCCCCGACGGCGGACACGTGTATGCACTCAGCAATCCCTACGGCGCATCGGGCGGGAGCATGGTCGTGTTCTCCCGCGATGCAGTCACGGGGGAATTGGTATTCGTTCAGGCGATCCTCAGTGAGGTGGATGTACCGTGGATGAACGATCCGCAAGGCATCACCGTCAGCGCTGACGGCACACAGGTCTACGTCACCAGTGTCGACGACGACGCTCTGCATGTCTTCACCCGCGACCCGGCCACTGGCCTGCTAGCATTGGCCCAGACGCTCCGAAGCGGCTACGACGGCACCACCCTGAACTATCCGCGCGACATCGTTGCCAGCGCGGACGGTCAACACGTCTACGTTACCTCAGGAAGTGCGGTAGCGATTTTTCAACGCGATGAGGCCACCGGTCTGCTGAGTTACATGCAACACACCGGTACAGGAGGGCCGACAAGCATTTCTCTTGCAGACGGGGACCGGTACCTTTACGTCGCTACCAGGTCCGATCAAGTCATGGTATACGAACGCGACCCAAATACTGGCGAGTTGACACAACTGTACACAGCCAGCGCGTATTACGACCCAGTCGATCTGGCGGTCTCCGCCGATGGGCAACTAGCGGCGGTCGCCCTCCCTCCAGGTGGTGGTACGATCACTGTGTTCCGGCGCGGCCAGGATGGCTACCTCCTCGAACGCGGCGGCATGGCTGAGGACAGCATCGGAAACGTCTTCGGACTGGGCGGCCTGACAGGCGTGGCGATCAGTCCGGACCTGGCGCATCTCTACGCCACCGGTGGGACGGACGATACGGTTGTCGTCTTCACCATTGGCGACTACGTGGTTGACTATTACCTGACACTGATATCCGGCGACGAAGAGACGGGAATCGATTTCGGCAACATCGATCTCGTCAACGTCAGCGGGCAAGTTCTTGACGATGCCGACAATAACGGCCTGCACGATGCCGGTGAGCCAGGCCGGGATTGGTGGATTGTCGAACTCGTCGACACAGTGACGGGCGAGGCCGTTGCCACCGCGACGACGGCCAGTATCGACACAAACCAAGACGGCACGATCGACCCCGAAACCGAAACCGGGCTCTATGGGTTCTATGGCATCACCCCGGGCAGTTACGAGGTGCGTCTGGTGGTCGAGTCGGGCCATTCGCAGACCTACCCCGCGGGCGTCTACCCCCTGGTTCTCACCTCCGGTGACCCCGACGTTACGGACATAGACTTCGGCGCGTTTCTTTCCGACTCCGCCGAGATCCACGGCCAGAAGTTCGAAGACCTCAACGCCAACGGCATCCATGATGCCGGCGAACCGGGCCTGGACGGGTGGACTATCGAACTGGTCGACATGAACACCGGCCAGATCGTTGCCACGACCACCACAGCCAGCATCGACGTCAATGGAAACGGTGCAATCGACCCGGAGACCGAAAGCGGCCTGTACAGCTTTGCGGGCCTGGCCCCCGGCCCATACGAAGTGCGGGAAATCCAACAGGTCGGCTGGCGGCAGACGACACAGCAGCTCAGCTCCGGCGAACTGGAGTTCCTGCAGATTTTCCGCCAGGATCAAGGCTATTCGAATCTCTACGGTCCATGGGATGTTAAGGTCAGCCCGGATGGCCGGCATGTCTACGTAGGCGCAGATGCTCTTTTTGTCTTCGCCCGCGATCCCTTCCTGGGAACGTTGACGCTGGTCCAGGAGATCGAGAACGATGGGGCGTATACAACCGACAACGTGTGGTCCCTGGCGATCAGTCCCGATGGGCGGGACATGTACTTCTCAGGCGGCTCGCCCGTGCCTCTGTGGTGGTTCAGGCGTAACACCGTCTCTGGCAAGTTGACTTTTGTTGCCCGGTACATGAACGACGACCCGTTCTTTGAGGACATGGGCGGAGTTGTTTACACCTTCATCACGCCCGACGGGCGGAACGTTTATCTAAGAAGCGGGGCAGGCAAGGTCCTCGTTCTTGCACGTGATAAGGCCAGCGGCGAATTATCCCCTGTGCAGAAGTTGGATGGCGTGAATCCTGGCCCATTCATCTACTCGCCAGACGAGCAGTATTTCCACATTGGCAGCAAGGTCTACCAACGAGACTTGGCCACCGGCGCGTTGACGTTCTTGACGACGAGGCCGGATTACTTCACGGTCTACAGCCCGGATGGGACGCACGTTTACGGCCCCTGGAACGATTCGATAAACGCTTACACATGGGATCCCGCCACCGGCGACATGACGTTGTTGGCGACCTACACGGACGGAGAAGGAGGCATCGACGGTCTCTCCGACGTCCAGGAGCTTGCCATCAGCCCCGATGGTCTCTACCTCCTCGCCTCCAGCTCCGATGGCCCCTACGATGACCGGTCACTCGTCCTGTTCCGCCGCGACCCCCTCAGCGGCGAACTGACGTATCTCGACGTGCTATTCGACAATGAAGACGGAGTCGATGGACTTCACGAAGTGCGGAAGATCGCGTTCAGCCAAGGCGGCCGGTACATCTATGCAGTCTCGCTTAGTGCCGACAACTCTGTGGCGGTGTTCAGCTACGACGACGGCCCCCTACCTCTGCAGTTCAATCTGATCCCGGACCAGGTCGTCAGCAATGCTGATTTCGGTAACGCAAGACTTGGGTCCATCTCTGGCCAAGTGTTTCATGACCTCGATGTCAGCGGCGTAAGAGAACCAGGCGAACAAGGCCTTGATGGACTGACTGTCGAACTGATCGACACGGCCGACGGCTCGGTCGCTCTGACGGCGATGACCAAAAGCGCGGACCTCAACGGGAACGGTGTGATCGACCCAGAGACAGAGGCTGGGCTGTACGCCTTCGACACGCTCCTGTCCGGCGCTTTCGAAATCCGTTTGGTGGCGCCCGTCGATTGGGCTCAGAGCTATCCCGTTGGCTCGGGTCATCCGATCGCACTGGGCTATGGCGACACGCTGGCGGGCTATGATTTCGGCGCCATCGAATCGGCTACGCTCATCGGCCAGATCTTCGACGATCACAACGCGGATGGGATCAAGGACGTAGTCGAGGGCCGCCTGAACGGCTGGACGGTGGAGATTGTTGACGCTGCCACGTCGAACGTGGTCGCAACGGCAGTGACCATGGATGTCGATCTGGATGACAGCGGTTCGATCGATCCTGCGACTGAGAGCGGCATCTACGTTGTCGATACGCTCCTGCCTGGTGAGTACGAGATTCGCCAGGTCGCCCAGACCGGTTGGTCGCAGACTTTTCCTGTGAGTGGGACACATCTGCTGACTGTCGCAGCCGGGCAGACTTACGAGGATCTGGACTTTGGCAACGAGCCAGCCGACGCGGAGGTCGCCGGGCAGGTCTTTGGTGATCTGGATGGCGATGGCGTGCGGGATGGGGATGAGGTCGGCGTGAACGGCTGGACGGTAGAGTTGGTCGATCCGGCGACCGGCGGGGTGATGGCCACAGCCACGACCGCAAGCATCGATCTCGATGAGAATGGCCTTATTGACCCGGCCACCGAACGCGGGCGCTACCGCTTCGCTGGGCTGGTGCAGGATGACTACGAGGTCCGTCAGGTCGTGCCCGCCGGCTGGCAGCAGACGGCCCCGATGTTTTTGGACGAGCGGGCCTTTGCCGCTGAGGTGGTTGGCGGGGCGATGACGATCCACGAGATCGACCCGACTGACGGCAGCACGCTCAACAGCTTTGCCGCTCCGGCCAATCCAGTCAGCGTAGGCTATCAGGGCCTGGCCATCGGGCCGGACAGTCTGTTCTATGTCGATGCCAACGACTGGTTGACGCCCACGCTGTGGGAGCTGGACCTTGATACCGGGGCGGTGATCGACTCCGACCCGCTGACGTTTGGGGCCATCTATGTCATCAAGGGCCTCGCCTACCTCGACGGGCTGCTTTACATCCAGTACATGCCCGACCAGGTGGCTGTGTGGGATCCCGCCAGTGATAGTTTCATCCGGATGCTGACGATATCGGCTGCGGTGATGGGCGGCCTGACCGGCGCGGGTGATCTGGGTGTGTTGTTCGACAGCAACGCCGCGGGCGAGATTATCGCCATCGACCCGACGGATGGTTCGGTGCTCAGCACCTTCGCCACCGGCCTGGGCGCGCTGGACGGTGGGCTGGCCTATGTGGGTGGCGAGTTGCTGGCGATCGGTTCGGGTATCGGCAGTCTGGTCCATCGCATCGACCCGTCGACGGGCGCCGTTGTTGGTAGCTTTGCCCTCGGCGTAACCGGCAGCGTTGTCGGCCTGGGCGGCGACATGCCGAGCCTGCCGGTCCCTGTGAACTACGCGATGTCCCTGGGCCCAAGTGAGGTCCTTGACGGGCAAGATTTTGGCAACCTGGCCCCAGCCGTCGCGGGCGACTTCAACGGCGATGGACTGGTCGACAGCCTGGACATTGACCTGCTCTACGCGAACCAGGGCGACGCCGCCTACGACCTCGACGGCGACAACGATGCCGACAGCGACGATATCGACGTGCTGGTCCACGATATCCTCAACACCGAATACGGCGACATCAACCTCGACGGCCTGGTTGATGCGACGGACTTGGCCATCATGAAAGTCAATTTTGGCCGGTCCGGCGTTGGCTGGGCCCAGGCTAACGCTAACGGTGATGGCGTTGTCGACGGCATCGACCTGGCGATCCTCAAAACCTACTTCGGCTTCGAAAGCCCGGGCGAGGCATTACCCGTCAGCGCAGCGCCCCTGCTCGGTGAGAGTGACACCCAGGCCGAACCGATCCTGGCCAGCGCATCAGTCATCCATCAGCTATCCCCGCCCGCAGCGACCAACGAATATGCCATCGACTCACACCTGCCACTGAGCAGCGGTCAGCAGGCTGGTGTCGAATCGATCGAGGCCGGCCGGCCGGCGCTGTTGTCGCTGACGGCCAACGCGCCATTGTACCTCCAGCCGGTATCGCGTGGCCGCCAGACGTCCAGTCGGCCCGCGTCGCTGGCTGCGGCAACGCTAAGCACCGTCACCCCGGCCCCTTCCTTGCCCACACCCAAGCGCCAGGCCAGTGGGGTCCCCTCGCCGTTGCCTATTAGCTTGTCGTCGGCTGCCTCCGCCCGTCTGCCCGTGAGGGTCGACCTAACGGCCGCCACCGGACTGCTGCAGTCCGGCGCTCCCAGCGTTGCTGATATTCTGGGCGAGGTAGAACCGATCTTCTAACAAGCTGACGCGACGATCAGCCGTTGTTTGTGCGCGTGTTCAGCTTCCCGCTTCGAAGTGACCAGTCTTTGTATCTTGTATCTTGGAATTTGAAGTCTATCTTCACGCGATACCGTCTGGGGCGGGGGGTTCATTTTTGGGGCGGTGTTTCCAGCGGCGGTGGACCCACAGGTACTGCTCGGGCGCGGTGCGGATGATGTTTTCCAGGGCCGTCGTGTACTCCTGCGTGATCCACGTCATGGGGTCGTCCTTGTCGGCCCATTCGGTCGGATCGATGATGCGGCAGATGCCGATTTCGAACTGGAAGTCCCGCGACATCCGCCGGCCGAAGCCCACCAGGATCGGTACCTCGTGCCGCATGGCGATCAGCGCGATCGACTTGTAGGTGCTGGCCTTTCGCCCGAAAAAGTCCACGAAACACCCCTTGCGCCCGGCGTCCTGGTCGGCGATGAAGCTGATCGCCCCGTGGGCGTCGAGGATGTCGTCGACCTGCTCGGCGACGCCCTTCTTGTCGAGGATCGTCATCCCCGTCCGCTCGCGAACGCCGAGGATGTGCTCGTTGAGGTACGGGTTGTCCAGCGGCCGGGCGACGGCGTAGACCGGGAAGCCCACCGTCGCCATCGTGTAACCGGTGACTTCCCAGTTGCCGAAATGGCCGGTCACATAGATCGCCCCGCGGCGCTGGCGGAGCAACTGCTTGAGGTTGGCCTCCTGATTGATGAACGTGACGTGCCGGCGCCACCTGCTGGGCGTCATCAGGTCGGGCGTCAGCAGCACCTCGAGCCCCAGGTACAGCATGCTCCGCATCGACGCCTTGGCCGTGCGTCGCAGCTTCCGGTCCGACCAGTCGGGGAAGCTCCGCCGCAGGTGTTCGATCCCCCGCTCGCGATGGCGGCGATCGAAATAGAACAGCATGTTGCCGATGAAGGCGGCCGTTGTGTAGTTGACCCGCGGGGGGAACATGCGAACGAACATCTCGAAGATTCGCAGCCCGAGGTATTGCAGGTAGTCGGAGACCTTGTTGCGCGGCTTAGCCATGGCGGCGGGGCGGGTCAGCAGGCGACGGCCTGTTTGAGTTCGGCCAGGATTCGAAGCGTTTCGGCGACGGCGTCGGCAACGGGCACGGCGGTCGGTTTGTCATCGGTGCGGCGTTTGACTTCGACGGCGCCTTCCTTGATCCCGCGATCGCCCACAACCACCCGCAGCGGAATGCCCAGCAGGTCGGCGTCCTTGAACTTCACGCCGGGGCGGGCGTCCCGGTCGTCCAGCAGGACCTCCGCGCCGGCGGCCGTCAACTCGTCGTAGATGCGGGTCGCCTCAGCGACGACCGGTGGGCTGTCGGAATTGAGCTGGATGACCTCGATTTCGTACGGGGCGATGCTGACCGGCAGGATGCAGCCGTCCTTGTCGTTGGCCAGTTCGATCGCACCGGCCAGGATGCGGTTGATGCCGATCCCGTAGCACCCCATCAGCGTCGCCTGCGTGGCGCCGTTTTCGTCCAGGACGGTTGCGCCAAGCGCCTCGCTGTATTTCGTGCCGAGCTTGAAGACGTGGCCGATCTCGATTCCGCGGCTAAACTGCAACGGCTGACCTTTATGGGTGTCGCCCTCGGTTGCATTGCGGATGTCGGCAACGATCACGTTGTCGCCATCGAGCGGGAAATCGCGCCCCGGCGCGACGTTGATCGTGTGGTAGTCGGTCCTGTTCGCGCCGGTCGCCGCGAGCGCCATCGCGGCCACGCCGTGGTCGACCACGAGCGTGTCGATCTTGTCCGCCAGACCCACTGGCCCGGCGAAGCCCACCGCGGCTCCGGTGACGCGTTGGATCGTCGCCTCGTCGGCCAGGTCGATATGGTCAGCGTCGACGACATGGGAGAGCTTGGCCTGGTTGGTTTCGTGATCACCGCGAACCAGCGCGACGACCGTTCGCTCGCCGGCGCTGTAGATGAGCGTCTTGATCATCTCGGCGGGCTTGGTGTGGAGAAACTCGCAGACCGCGTCGATCGTGCCGACGTCGGGCGTGTGGACGTCCTCGGGCGGGGGGGCGTCGAGGGGGTCGGCTTTGGGGAGGGGGTCGACCTCGGCCTTTTCGATGTTGGCCGCGTACGAGTCGTCGGCGGTGTGGACGATGATGTCCTCGCCGTTGTCGCAGGGGATCATGAACTCGTGGCTGGCCGAGCCGCCGATCGGGCCGGACTCGGCCTCGACGATCACGTACCGCAGCCCGCAGCGGGTAAAGATGCGGCAGTAGGCGTCGTACATCTTCCGATAGGTCGCTTCCAGGCCTTCGAGCGAGATGTCGAAGCTGTAGGCGTCCTTCATGATGAACTCGCGGCTGCGAAGGACGCCGAACCGCGGGCGGAACTCATCGCGAAACTTGGGCGAGATCTGATACAGATTGATGGGCAGCTGTTTGTAGGAGCTGATCTCGGCGGCGACCAGTGTGGTGACGACCTCCTCAGCCGTGGGGGCCAGGACGTTTTCTCGCCCGTGACGGTCGGTGAAGCGGAACATCGTCTCGCCGTAGTCGACGTCGCGGCCGGTTCTGGCCCACAGCTCCAGCGGCTGGAGGGCGGGCATCTGGAGCTCCAGGGCGCCGGCGGCGTCCATCTCCTCGCGGACGATGGCCATGATCTTCCGCAGGCTGCGCCACCCCAGCGGCAGGTAGGTGTAGGCGCCGCTGGCGACCTTGCGCATGAAGCCCGCGCGAATCATCAGCCGATGCGAGGCGATCTCCGCCTCGGCGGGTACTTCGCGCGTTGTCGGGATAAACGTTTGGCTGTATCGCATGGGCACTCCGGGGTCGCCTAGTCGGACGCTTATACACAGGAAGCGGCCTGTTTTCAATGCCGCCGGCGACGGGTACAATACCGCCATGGCCCCCGAACGACGATATATCAGCGAACTGGTTCCCAACGAGAGCATCGACGAGGTCTTCCTGGTGCGCGACAAGGACCTCCGGACCACCAAGAAGGGCGGCCTTTACGTCGTCGCCACCTTGGCCGATCGGTCGGGGACCGTCACGGCCCGCATGTGGGACGCCAACGAGGCGATCTTCCAGGGGATCCCCACCGACGGGTTCCTGCGCATCAAAGGCCGAACCGATGAGTACAAGGGCACGCTGCAGATCATCATCGAGGCCTGCCGGCCCTATCCGGTCGAGAAGGTGGTCATGGCCGACTTCCTGGCCACCACCCAGCGCGACGTGGAGGCGATGTGGTCGGACCTGCTGGAGATCATGCGAGATATCCGCGACGAGCCGCTTCGTCTGCTGATCAAGAAGTTCACCGAGGATCAGGCGCTCGTCGCCGCCTACAAGAAGGCGCCCGCGGCGATGGTGATGCACCACCCGTTCATGGGCGGGCTGCTGGAGCACACGCTCAACATCGCCAAGCTGGCCAAGGTCATCCTGCCCTTGTACCCGGGCCTCAACGGCGACCTGCTGTTGGCGGGCGTGTTTGTGCACGACATCGGCAAGACGGCCGAGCTGACCAGCGACCTGGCGATCAAATACACCGACCGCGGCCAACTCATCGGCCACATCGTGATGGCCTGTATCTGGGTGCAGGAAAAGGCCGACCTGCTCACCGACGAGCTGGGCGATGTGTTCCCGGCCAAGACCGTCATGCTGCTACAGCACCTGATTCTCTCGCACCACGGCGAGCATGAGTACGGCTCGCCCAAACTGCCGGCGATCCCCGAGGCGTTCGCCCTGCACTACCTGGACAACCTCGACGCCAAGATGTTCATGACCTTCAACGCCATCGACACCGACGTCGACCCCAGCAGCGGCTTCACGGCCTACATGCGACAGCTCGAGACGCAGGTTTACAAGCATAGCGACAAACTGTAAGGGAGGGGGATGCGACATGTCAGGGCTGGAAAGACGAACAGACAGTCGAGTGAAAATGCGTGGGCAACAAGTTGCCCACCTTACGAGGCTGGTGCTAATGCTCGTCGTAGCGTGTTTGGTGACCGTCTCCTCGTGCAGGAGATTGACTAAGGCGCTGCCAACAACCAGAGCCAAGCAACGGGAAGGTCGAACAGTGGAACTGCCGATCGAATACGTAAGATTACTGGAAACGGGGCAATCCCTTGAGGAGAGGGGCCTGTCTGAGATGGGGCTGCTGAAGGAAGATGCCTTGGCTGCTGTTGAAATCCTGAAAGCGGCGGGGGTGCGGATTCTTGGTGGGGATGTCTGGACGATCAAGGATAGCAACTACGAGGTAACAGGGGTTTGGTACACGGACCAGCGGCCAGGTGAAACCGACGATGAGTGTACAGCTAGGTCATGGGACGAAAGCAGCCGGTACATTGCCGCATATCCCGACCCGAAGGAGGAAGAAGGCGTGTGGTTCGTCCTAGTTCCTTCGGATGGGGAATAGCACGTGTGGGTCATGGTCCTAACTTAAGGGGTGGACGCTTCAATCAGGGGCTTGTCGCTGCTTCAGCCCAACGGGCTGACATGAATCAGCCTAGGGCGAAGCCCTAGGATAGGGGCATTACCGACAGGCAAGCCCCAACGGGGCGCAATGAGCTATTCGCAATGGGCTACCGACCAATCATATCGCTCCTTCAGAGCTTCCGCGCCGTTGGATGACGCAGTCCCAGGGCTTCGCCCTAGGCTGACGCATATGAGGCCGTTGGCCTCGAAAAGAAGCTAATCGAGGCCACCAATCCCTTAACTTGGGGCCATTGACGTGTGGGTAGAATGAGGGTGGTGGCTGTACCTATCCAACTGTTCCGCCCAGTCGCCCAGGCTGATGGGGAGGATAGTCCTTGATTGCCCCGGCCGGGTTAGGTAAACTACCCCGTTTCTCGTAATGTCTTCTCCGCCCTGATGAGTGTCCGGGGCGGCATTGCCCCCAAACTGGGAGTTTTCGTGTGAAGGATCGACTGCTGGAGGCAGTCCGGCGAGCCAACGCCGACTATGTGGACGTTCGCTTCGAAGAATGCGATCGGACCAACGTGGATTTTCGTCGTGACCACGTTGAGGGCGTGGGTTCGTCTCGGATGACCGGAGGGATTGTGCGCGCTTGCCACAAGGGCGGCTGGGGGATCACGACGTTCGACCTGCTGGACGACCTGGACAAATCCGTGGCCGAGGCCTGCGATGGGGCCCGCCTGGTCGGGCGGGGCCAGACCGAACTGGGCGAGGTCGACGGCGCTGCCGACGGCGTGGATATCACCGTCGAGATGACCGAAGACCCGCGCGGCGTCAGCCTCGATGAAAAGATCGCCCTCGTCCGCGAGTACAACGATATCCTGCTGGGCCACGACAACATCGAAAGCTCCGACGTGGGGTACCTGGATGCGTTCCGGACGATCACGTTCGCCTCCAGCCGCGGCGTGAACTTTAGCGAGCAGAGGCCCGGCTGTGCGATCAACATGTCGGCGACGGCCCGGGACGGCAAGCTGCTGCAGCGGGCGTCCGACGCGCTCCGATCGCGGGACGATTTCGGCGCGCTGCGCGGCAAGGGCGAGTTGGCCGACATCGTCGGCGGGCGGGCGTCGTCGCTGCTGAAGGCGCCGCCGTGTCCGGGCGGGACGTCCACCGTCGTGCTCGATGCCGAGATGGCGGGCGTATTCATGCATGAGGCGTTCGGGCACCTGTCCGAGGGCGACCATATCTACGAAGACAAGAAACTCGCTCGCCTGGTGCACCTGGGGCGCGAGGTCGGCCCCAAAGAGCTGAATGTCGTCGACGACGGCACGATTCCGGGCCTGCCGGGCACGACGGCCTTCGATGACGAGGGCACGCCGCCGCAGAAGACCTACCTGATCAAGGATGGCGTGCTGGTGGGATACTTGCACTCGCTGGAGACGGCCGGCAAGATGCAGCACCGCCCGACCGGTAACGCTCGCGCCGGCCAGCGGGGTCAGACCCCCCAGGTCCGCATGACCAACACGCTCATCGAGAACGGGCCCAAGACGCGCGAGGAAGTGTTCGCCGGCATCGACCGCGGCATCTACGCCTGCGGGATGTTCGGCGGCAACACGCAACTGGAGATGTTTTCGTTCTCGGCGGCATACGGGTATCTGATCGAGAACGGCCAGGTCGGCGAGCTGGTTCGCGACGTCATGCTGGCCGGCAACGTGTTTGAAACGCTGCATTCCATTGACGCGATCGGCAACGACCAGCGGATCCCGGCGCGCGGCGGCTCGTGCGGCAAGGGCGGCCAGGGCGTGCCCGTGGCGCTTGGCTCGCCGCATATTCGTATCCGCGACGTTGTGGTGGGCGGACGATGAGGGAACAGGACGCGATGGACGTGATGAACGACTCGATGATCGACGAGATGATCGATCTCTTCGGCCGAGGGATCGACAAGGCCAAGCTCCTGGGCGCCGCCAGCGTCAAGCTATCGTTCTCCCGCCACGAAAGTCACTCGTGCAGGTTCAGCGGCGGGCGGCTGAAGACCACCAACACCCGGCGCGGCATGAGCTACCACATCAGCGCGATCGTGGACGGCCGGCTGGGCGGCGTGGGCGGCAACCGCCTGCGCGATTTCGATACGCTGCTCAAACGCGCCGTCAGCCTCGCGCCGCACGGCAACCGCGTGTATTTCGACGTCTACCCGGCCCCCAGCGAATACGTGCAGGTGCAAACCTATTCGCCGCGGACGGCCGAACTGACCCGCCAGGAAATGGTGGACGCCTGCCGGACCATCAACGACGCCCTCATCGGCCACGACGACGAGCTGTATGTCGAGACCGGCTCGTCCAAGTCGATCAGTGAGTCGCTGCTGATGACCAGCGGCGGTGTGGTCAACAAGAACACCGCCACCGGCTGGGGCCTGCACGGCGGGGCGGTCCGCACGACCGGGACCGATATCTTTCACGCCGGCGCCGGCCGAGGCTGGAAGCACCTTAACGACCTGTGGGACCCGCAGTACATCATCGACCGCACGGTCCGCGACCTGGGGATGTCGGCGACAATCGTTCCCGCGCCTTCGGGTAAGATGAAGGCCCTTCTGGACCCCGGCGTCTTCGGGGCGTTCCTCTCGCCGGTGACGATGGGCATCAACGGCCGATCCGTCGCGCAGGGCAACTCGCCGCTGGCCGGGCGCCTGGGCGAGCAACTCCTCGACGCCGCGATCACGCTGGTGGACAACCCGCACCGCGATTGGGCTGCGGCCGTCTGCATGGACGGCGACGGTGTGCCGACGAGCGTGCATCATGTCGTCGCCGACGGCGTGCTGAAGATGTTCCTATACGATCTCGATACCGCCGCGATGGTGGGCCAGCAGGCCACGGGCAACAGCGGCTGCGGCCTGTACGGGCTGGAGATCCCCGGCGGCGGGCGGACCCACGAGCAGATGCTGGCGTCGATCGACGAGGGAATCTACATCCGCGGCATGCTGGGCTTTGGGCAGGGCAACCTGGCCAGCGGCGATTTCTCGGCCAACCTCTCGCCCGGCTACCTGATCCGAAACGGCGAGATCGTCGGCCGCATCAAGAACACAATGATCGCGGGCAATCTGTTCGACCTGCTCCAAGACGGCGTCGAGCTGTCCAGCGACTACGAGCGTCCAGGCCGAGTGCCCTGGGCGCTGATCGACGGCATCAACGTCAGCGCCGCCAGGTAAACGCCCCATCGGGGCCGGGGAGCCCTGCCTGCCGACCCGTAACCCCGCTGGGCGGGCTGTCGAGCCTGGCGAATGCGGGCTGGCGTTGGCCGGGGTGGCGCGTGATAATGGGTTGGTATCCGTTGAGCAAGCGGGGCGGGCCATGTCGTATTAAGGAATGTAGCGATGAAGATCGAGAAATTCCTCAAGAAGGCCGGGGTGGCGTTCGAGACACACCGGCACCCCAAGGCGTTCACCGCCCAGGAGCTGGCGCACGAGGAGCACGTCACCGGCCACGCGGTGGCCAAGTCGGTGGCCGTCCATGCCGACGGGCGGAATGTGCTCTGCGTCCTGCCGGCCAGTTGTCGGGTCGACTTCACCAAGCTGAGCGGCGCGCTGGGCGCGACGAAATGCGGCTTGGTTAGCGAAGACGAACTAACCGAGCTGTTCCCCGACGTGAAGGTCGGCGCCGAGCCGCCCTTCGGCAGCCTCTACGGCTTGGAGACGGTCGTCGACGAGCGGCTGGCCCAGTGCGAGTGCATCACGTTCTCGGCGGGCACGTATCGCAAGGCCATCCGCATGTCTTACGCCGAATACGCCCGCCTCGCCGAGCCCAAGGTCTTCGACTTCGCCGCCAGCTAGGCCTGGGCCTCTCCGTCCCCTTTTTAACGTTGGGACTGCTCGGACCAGCCTTCGGTGCCCTGCAGGTGGTGCAGGAGCGTCTGGCTGACCTTGCGCATCATGTCGGTGTACTCCACCTGGGCGGCGCTGAAGGCCTTGAACGTCTCTTGGGCGGCCAGCTTGCTCTGCAGGTCGTTGAGCTTGTGTTTGTCTTCCGGCTCGATGGGCTGCTGCTTC
Source organism: Phycisphaerae bacterium (assembly GCA_011050235.1). Lineage (GTDB taxonomy): Bacteria > Planctomycetota > Phycisphaerae > SM23-33 > SM23-33 > HyVt-337. Next base: position 52,788 of record DRGC01000022.1, read on the forward strand.
TGGGTCAGTTCGGTGATCTTGCCGAACTGCTCGGTGAAATCCTTCAGCAACGTCATGGCCTCCGGCTGGGCGTTCATGGCCTCGCGGGCGGTGCGGTAGTCGGCGGCCTGTTTCGACTGGGCGATCGTCTTGCCGAGTTGATCGGCGAGTTTGAGAATGGCGTCCATGGCGGTTTCCTTCGCGGGGGCGTGTGAGCCGCCCGCAGAATATTGGCACGTCGATGGCGATGCCACCCATTTTCTCGCGGGAAGACGGCCGCCATTGCTATTTGCGGACGTCAGGCGCCCAGGAAATCGGCGATCAGCTTGACGACCTTTTTCGCTTCGCTGCCGGTGGGGTCTTTGGCGGTGTCGAAGACCATCACGGCCAGGCCCGCCAGCAGGCCGCTGGCGATCAGTTCGCGGACGGAGGTGACGAACTCGTCGCTCGTCAGGCCGTCGGGCACGGGCTGGACGTGGGCCGACATCTCCGACGCGTCCAGGATGTCCAGGTCGATGTGCAGGTAGACGTTTTCGACGCGCGAGCGCAGATCGGCGACGATCTCCCCCATCGCCGCGGCCGGGCCCGCCTGGCGGATGCGGTCGGCCGTCCATACGCGGACCTTCGAGTTGTCCAGGGCGATCTGCTCTTGCCCGTCCAGGTCGCGCGTGCCGTAGAGGGTGACATTCTCTTCGGCCAGTTGCGGCTCGTCGCGGAAAAGCTTGGTCAGTTCCTCCGGCCCGCGGCCGACGAGGATGGCGTTTTCCATCCCGCCGATCAGGCCCGACGGGGAGGTCTCCGGCAGGTTGAAATCGCCGTGGGCGTCCATGAACACCTGCCCGATCGGCGGCCCCAGGGCGCGGCGAAACCCCTCGAGGATGCCCAGCATCACGCTGTCTTCCCCGCCGATTATCAGGGGAACGTAGCCGTCACCGACGACCTGCTCGACGGTGTCGGCAATGACGCGACTTGCGGCCTTGACCTGCTCCGGGTTGCGCAGATTGGGATTGCTGTCGTCATAGGGCGGCAGATCGACGTCGATATCGCCGAAGTCGACGACCTCGTCCACGACGCCGCGGACGGCCTCGACCAGGCCGGCGCGCCGAAACGCCACCGCCGAAGCGGCAATGCCCTCACACTCCCAGCCGACCCAGATCGGATCGCCGATGATGCCCAGTTTCTTGATCGTCGCCATGCGTGACTCCTGTTTTCCCGGGCCGGTATGTGTGACATAACTGCGCCCACAAGAAAACGGAAAGCTGAAATCTTAAAGCTTAAAGCTGAAAATCAAAAGCATTGAAACAAAACCGTCCAGGCCCCCTGCCCATTTCAGCTTTCAGCTTTCAGCTTTCAGCTTTCTGTCGCCGTCCTTGCGGTTTGGCACATGGGGTGATTATCATTCCGCGTTTCGGGCCCGCTGTCGGCCGGTTCAGCCGGGCGAGGCCGGACCAACGCCGCCGAGCAAATAAGGAGTAGATCGTGGCCAAGAAGAAGACCCTCAAAGTCGGTATCATCGGTGTGGGCGGCATCTCCCACCTGCATCTCAGCGCCTACAAGAAACACAACCGCGTTGAGCTTGTCGCCATCGCGGATATCAACGAGGCCAACCTCGCCAACGCCGGCGACCAGTTCGACGTGCCGGAGAATCGACGGTTCACAGACTACAAGAAGATGCTCAAGCTCAAGGACCTCCAGGCCGTCAGCGTCTGCACGCCTAACTGGCTGCACGCCCCGGTTACCGTCGACGCGCTGAACGCCGGCAAGCACGTGCTGACCGAAAAGCCGATGGCCATGAACGCCGTCGAAGCCAAGAAGATGCTCGACGCCGCCAAGCGCCACCGCCGCAAGCTGCACGTCGGCCACAACCACCGCTTCGACCACTCCGCCCTCTTCGCCAAGGAGCTGATCGCCGGCGGCAAGCTGGGCGAGATCTATTACGCCCGCGTGCAGGCCGTTCGGCGGCGAGGGTGCCCGAGCTGGGGCGTGTTCGGCCAGCTCGACAAGCAAGGTGGCGGGGCCATGAGCGACATCGGCGTGCATATGGTCGACCTGACGATGCACCTGATGGGCCACCCCAAGCCGGTCGCCGTCAGCGGCGCGTCGTACCGCACCATCGGCGACAAGCCCGGGCACGTGGGGATGTTCGGCGTGGTCAACCACAAGACCTACACCGTCGAAGACATGGCCGTCGGGTTCGTGCGGTTCGCCAACGGGGCGACGATGAGCATCGAGACCAGCTTCAACGCCAACCTCGATGAGGACAAGTTCGGCACGGTCCTGGCCGGCGACAAGGGCGGCCTGAGCCTCTATCCGCTGAAGGTCCAACTGGAACTCAACGGCCATCTGACCGACTGCACGCCGCAGAACGTCGACGCCCACCCGGCCCCCTACCCCCAGGCTGCCAGCGGCCACGACAGGTCCATCCACGGCTTCGTCGAGGCCATCCTCAACAACACACCCACGCCCATCCCCGGCTCGGAAGTGATCCTCACGCAAAAGATCATCGACGGCCTATACCTCTCAGCCAAAACCGGCAAAGAAACGCGCATCAAATAACACCGCCCGCCCCAACAACAAAACGCGGCGTCCCAAGAAGGGCGCCGCGTTCTTCTTTGCTCCCCTCCAGACACGAACTGCCGGCGTGCGTCCCGATGGATCGGGTCGCGCCCTACTAACTTCTTTTCGAGGCCAACGGCCTCATATGCATCAGCCTAGGGCGAAGCCCTAGGACAGCGTCGTCCAACGGCGCAGAAGCTCTGAAGGAGCGCCATGATCGATCGATAACCCACTGCGAACATTTCATTTCGCCCCGTTGGGGCTTCCCCGTCGGCAATGCCAAGATCCTGGGGCTTTGCCCCAGGCTGACACATTCCAGCCCGTTGGGCTGAAGCAGCGACGGGCCCCCTGATTGAAGCGTCCAGCCCTTAACTTAGGGCCATTGGGGACACCATATCTATCTCAGTAGTTAAGTATGGTGTCCCTCGATCTCGATCCCTTATTAGCCGCTCGGTAAGGACTGCGTCACCCACGACAGCAACCCAGTGAAGATCCTGCACATGGCCGCCAGCCTTCTTAGGCGTCATGGTCCTTGCTGGCCTCCTCGACCTTCGACAGCCAACGAAACACAAGGCCGCTGCAAGCAGAATACAGATAGTTGCTGTCCACAATTGTGTCCGCACGCATCTGTCGCTGCGCATGCTTCTCTCCTTCCGCTGAACCCCGAACAGATGGGACAGGACTAATCTAACGCGCATTTTGGATAGCTCAAGACAGATCTTGAGATAGTCCCCTACGCGCTCGTGCGATCGCGGCCGATTTTGGGCTGGCGCCGGTGCGGGGGTTGGATGTCCTCGGCCAGGATTACGCGGTATCCGCCGGTGGCGTCCATGATGCGCTCCAGCGGCAGGACCTTCGTCGGGCCGACGTAGATGACCTGGTCGGGCCGCAGGCCTTCGACCTGGTGTTCGAGTTCTTCGTTGGCGATTGAGCTGAGTTGGATGCATTTGAGCGATGACATCTGCGCCCATGTCCGGATATGGCGAATGTGGTTGCCGCACAGGTGGATCATGCCGCCCTTGGGGTAGAGCGACAGCACGTCCTCATCCAGCGGCGCGATGAAGTCGCGATAGAGCTCAGCACTGATCAGGTGGGTCGAACAGCCGCCGAGTTGTCCGTAGCCGGGCGGTTGGCAACGCACGCTGGGGGCGCCGCCCTGGAGCTGCTGGGCGGGGATGTGCTCGATCAGCCATCGGTGCAGTTCGATGATCACATCGGTAATCGTGCGGAGGTCGCGGCGGGCGGCGGCGGGGTTGTCCAGCATCGCCATCAGGAACCGCTGGCCATACAGGTTCATCGCCTGGTTCAACGGGCTGGACAGGCACGGCCCGGTGAAAACCGGCACGGTCAGGGCCAGCGCCAGATAGGCTTCGGTCGCCTGACGGATGGCGGCCCAGTCCTGGCAGGTCGCCAGATCGGGCATCGGCAGTTCGCCGACGGGCGTCTGCACGTAGCGCAGGCGCTCTTCGGTCGCCCCATACCCATGGCTGCCGAACAGCCGATCGACAAAGTGCACGCCGTGGGCGCCGATGTTGATGATCAGCGGCCGAAAGACGTTCTCATCGCGCAACAGGTCGGCCTGATCGGCCAGGTTGCAGACGGCCTCTTCGATGTCGGCGGCGCAATCCTTACCGCGCGGGGCATCGATACTCTCGCCCGCGCCATAGAGCACCAGGGCCCGGTCGCAGTCGTCGCTGCCGGTATCGAAGACGGCCTGGATCCGCGCGAAATACCCGTCGCGGATAGCGACAAGCTCCGGATCCTTTAAGATCGCCTGCGCATCGGTAAACGAAACCATCTGTCAGATCTCCGCAGCGCGGTGGGTTTCCTAACCCACCGCGCAGCTTTAATATGGGGACGCTAACCAATGGCCCTAGATTAAGGGATTGGTGGCCTCGATTAGCTTCTTTTCAAGGCCAACGGCCTTATATGTGCCAGCCTAGGGCGAAGCCCTAGGATTGCGTCGGCCCAAAAGGTGCCAGAAGCTCTGAAGGAGCGCCATGACCGATCGATAACCCATTGCGAACATTTCATTTCGCCCCGTTGGGGCTTCCCTGTCGGTAATGCCAAGGTCCTGGGGCTTCGCCCCAGGCTGATACATGTCAGGCCGTTGGCCTGACCCATCCGCTACCCGCACGACAAGAGACTTACATAAGACCGCTCAGTTTCTTACGCGCTCGTGCGATCCCGGCCGATTTTGGGCTCGCGCCGCTGCGGCGGCTGGATGTCCGCGGCCAGGATCACGCGGTACCCGCCGGTGGCGTCCATGATCCGCTCCAGCGGCAGGACGTCGGTCGGGCCGACGTAAATGACCTGGTCGGATCGCAGGCCTTGGACGTGGGCTTCGACTTCTTCGTTGGCGACCGAGCTGAGCTGGACGCTCTTGAGCGACGACATCTGCGCCCATGTCCGGATATGGCGGATGTGGTTGCCGCACAGGTGGATCATGCCGCCCTTGGGGTAAAGCGACAGCACTTCCTCGTCCAGTTCGGCGATGAAGTCGCGGTATTGGCCCGGGCCCAGCAGGTGCGTCGAACAGCCGTCGATCTGCCCGTAGCCCGGGGGCTGGGCGCGGACGGTCGGGGCCGCTCCCTGAAGCTGCCAGCGCGGCACGGTGTCGAGATACCACTGGTGAAGTTGCTTGATCACGTCGACGATCACACGCAGGTCGCGGCGGGCGCCCTCGGGCTTATCCAGCAGCCCAAGCAGGAACCGCTCGCTATAAAGGTTCATCGCCTGGTTCAGCGCGCTGGACATGCATGTGCCGACGAACACCGGCACGGCCAGGTCCATGGCCAGGAAGGCCTTCGTCGCCTCGCGGACAATCCTCCAGCCGGGGTCGTTATCGACGTCGGGGACGGGTAGCTCGCCGATGTCGTTGTGCACGTAGCGAAGGCTCTCGTCGGCGGCTGCGTAGCCATGGCTGCCGAAGATGCGGTCCACGAAGTGCACGCCGTAAGCGCTGACACTGAAGATCAGCGGCCGAAAGACCTTCTCATCCCGCAGCAGGTCGGCCTCGGCGGCCAACTCGCACACAGCCGCTTCCAAATCGGCCTGGAAGTCCTTGCCCGGCTCGGCCTCAACCCCGACTTGTGCACCGAACAGGACGAACGCCTCCTCGCGGTCATCGGCCCCACCATCAAAGACGGCCTGCATCCGTTCGAAATACGTGTCGCGCCGGGCCGCAAGTTCCGGGTCGCTCAAGATCGCACGAGCTTCATCGAACGAAACCATGTGTCAACTCCTACTGCCTCGGGTGGCGGGGCTCCTGTCCCGCCACCTCTGTGATCCAGCTTCTGCGCGGCGGGACAGGAGCCCCGCCGCGCGACGGTAGCTCTAAGTCAGTTCCAGCACCACCACCGACTTCGCCGGCAGTTTGACCGACAGCGTTTCGCCGGCCAGCGTCGCGCCGGTGAACTCGGTCGGCACGAGGCGGTCGGGTTCGTCGAAGGTGTTGTGTTCATCCATCGCCTCAGCGGCCAGGATTCGGCCGCTCACGCGCGTCGCCGCGATGCCCCGAAGCTCGCAGGTAATCGCCTGATCGCCGTTGGGGTCGATATTCACCAGCGAGACGTGCACCTTGCCGTCGCCGTCGCCGTCGCGGCTGGCCGAGACACTGACCGCCTCGATGCCTTCGCCGCCAACGGCATAGGTCCCGCACGCCGTCTCGGTCGGCAGGAGCGTGGCGTCCTGGTGGACCTTGAACATCTCGAACACGTGATACGTCGGCGTCCGCAGCATCCGCCGGTTGTCGTCATCGGTGAGGATCAGCGCCTGCAGGATGTTGACGACCTGCGAGATGTTTGTCATCAGCACGCGGTCGCAGCGGTTGTTGAAAATGTTCAGCGACACGCCCGCCATCACCGCATCTCGCAGCGTGTTCTGCTGCCACGTGATCGACACGCCCTTGTCGCGATTGTACCACGTGCCCCACTCGTCGATGACGATCTTGACCCGCTTGTCCGGGTCGTAGCGGTCCATGATAGCCGAGTGATTGGCGATCAGCTCGTCGGTGAACCACGTCTTCTTGAACGTGATGTACCAGTCTTCTTCGGGGAATCCGATCGTCTCGCCCTTGTCGGCCCAGGGCCCGGGGATCGTGTAGTAGTGCATCGCCAGCGCGTCGGCGCGGTCGCCGGCGAGGGCCATGATGGCGTCGGTCCAGGCGTAGTTCTCGTGGTTGGGTCCACAGGCGACGACGAACTCGCCGTCGAGGTATCGGCGCCAATGGTTGAACATGTTGGCGAAGTACTCGACCGTCATCACCGTCATGATCTCGTTGCCGATCACCCACATCGGTACTCGCCACGGCTGGCTGCGCCCGTTCGCGCGGCGAAGCTGCGCCTCCGGGTCGTCGCCATCGGAGGTCATGTAGGCCAGCCACTCGGCCGCCTCGCGACAACTGCCGGACAGGAAGTTGACGCAGATGTACGGCTCGCAGTCCAGGATATCGCAGTAGTCCATGAACTCGTGCGTGCCGACTTCGTTGGTCTCGCCGGGCAGCTTCGGCCTCTGGTCGACGGGGCCGACGCCGTTTCGCCAGTGGTAGGCCTCGGCAAAGTTCCCGCCCGGCCAGCGGATGTTGGGCACGTTGATCGCCTGCATCGCCTCGATCACGTCGTTCCGCCAGCCGCGGGTATTCGGGATGTCCGAATCCAGCCCCACCCACGCGCCGCCGTAGACGCATCGGCCCGTGTGCTCAAGGAACTGTCCGTAGATGTGGCGGCAGATCGTCAGCTCGCCGCAATCGCCGTGGATGGTGATGCGGTTCATAACCTCGAGACGCGCCGCTTATGCTCACGGCCATTCCCTTTGAGCAGAGCCCCCAGCAAGGCCAGGACGATCGCCACCTTGGCTGCGGCGAACCAGGTGATATGCCTGGCGATCAACCCCTGCTCGACCGCCCCGGGGAACAGATCGGGAACGATCCACGCCCACAACCCCTTCAGCAACAGCAACACCAGCACAAACAGAAGGACCACCATCGCCAGGGCGGCCGACACCAGGGCTGAGAGTTGTGATTTTCTCATGCGATTCATCCTTCGCCACGCGCAGCGGAAGGCGCCCCTGAGGCACAGCCATCCCGCCATACTCGGACACAAGCCACGTTGGCCTCCACTACCGGGCCCACCATTGTGCACAGGGCAGGTCGGAAAATCCAGCCCGTGGACCCGCCGGCTCCGGAGGCGCCGAGGCCGCCAACACCATGACCCTGTGGGTCAAGGCGATAGTGTCACGGGGGCAGACGACCGGGGGCATGGCCCATGACCTGCCCGAGATGCTCGACAAGCGCCTGCCGCCCACACACAACTACGGGCACGAGCAGACGTGCCGCGACGGCAACGGCCGGCAATCGAACGTCGGGCGGGCTTACGCGTCGGGCCCGCGGTGGGTGGTCGACGAGTCGAAACTCACCGGCTCGCCCAGGATATCCACGACAGCCTCGGACGCCTGGGCCTTCAGCAACTCGACGTCGCTCTTGCACTCGGCCGGATGGAGATAGGCTTGCGACGAGACCGCAATAACCCGCCCATCAGCCGCCCGGAACCGCCAGCGATAATCGCCGGCGACGTCCCTGTACAAATCGAACTTCGCCATAATGTCGCTCCCCGGTTTCGACAATGACCCCGGACCCGGCGCCGCGCGGCGCCTGAACCCAGTACCTACGCTATTATAGCATCGGCTGCACGTGGGGGACCAACTTTAGCCTGTCACCTAGACCTGCCGGCGGCCGCACTATCGCACGCCATCTTCCAGCGCGGCGTTGAGCACCGCGCCTTCCATTGTCGCCGGCGCGGGGATGTTCATCAGGTGCGCGATCGTCGGCGCGACGTCGGTCAGCCAGACCGGATGGGTCAGCGTCACGCCCTGCCGCACGCCCGGGCCGGCCATCACCAGCGTCGCCTGTATGCTGCTTAGGCCGAACGTCTCCGTCGGCAGCACGTTGCCGTGGCCCTCGCCGTAATCGCCGCCGGGCAAGACGCAGACCATGATGTCGCCCACGCGGTCGCCCCACAGGCCCAGCATGGCCGCATCCTCGCGCCGCATCACTAGCGTGAATGGGCAGCAGCCCAGCCGCGGATCCTTGTATTCCAGTAGCGCCTGGATGATGTCGTTGCGGACGGCTTCGTAATCCTCCGGCTCGATGCAGCCTTCGGGCTGGCGGCCCTTGACGTTCATGTAGATATACATGGTGTCGTGCCAGATCGCCTTGGTCCGCGACCAGTCGATGGCCCCACGCCCGCGAGAGGGTTTGGAACTGACGTGCTCTTCGCGGTCGTCGCCCTCGTAGACCAGGAAGCCGCCATCTTCCAGAATATCTTTGACCATCTGCGGCCCACTCTGGACATCGTGGTATCCGATACAACCGTGGTCGGAGACGACCACGATCAGATCGTCGGCCGTCGCCACCTTATCCACGATCCGTCCGACCATGCGGTCGCACGATTCGTAGACGCGGGCGACGTAGCCGAGGTGCTCTTCGGCGATCTCCGGCGACCCGGCCGTCAGGGGCTCGGACTCGGGCATGATGGCGTCCTGGATGTAGTCCGGGGCGTGGGAATGCAGGAAGAACAACTCGTGGTCGTAATTCTCGCACAGGTACTTGGCGGCGCTGGCGAACCAGTCGTGCTGGTAGTCGATCTCATCAAGCAAGGTCGCCATGTCGGCCCAGGCGCCGTAGATCGCCCCGCGCTGGTTGTAGCCCACGCGCTGCAGGAACGGGCCGACGTTCGTAACCAGTTCGTTGGCGACGTTCTCGGGATACGTCCAGCCGCCGACGGTGGGCATGATCTGCGTGGCGTAGAGCTCCAACGCTTTCTCGCCGATATCGAGCAGCTTCAGCCGCACCGTGCCCTCGCGGCCGCTGAAGGACAGGGTCAGCCACGGGGAGTACTCATCGACGGTCATCGTCGCTAACGGCTCGGCGGCGTCGGTGGCGCTGCAGATCAACAGCGTATCCACGTCGCCGCCGGCACCGATAGCCAGCAGATGCAGGTTGATCTTGTCTTCGTCGTTACCGAGTTCGATCTCGCCGGCCAGCGCCTGCGTCGCCGAATCGGGCACATTGGCCCAGCCGTCGGCCGGGGCCCACTCGATCGGGTGCGACGTCGGCTGGTCGGACATGCTGAAGCGTTTGGGCCCGGCGATTTCGTGGTCGCAGCATATGCAGAAACAGCCGTCCACCTGCACGCCTTCGGTGACCGTCACCGGATACGTCGGCCCGCCCCACTTCAGCAGGATGCTCTTCTTGCCGACCTTCTCGGCCGCCTGCCACAGAAACTCCGCCGTCACCTGGGTGGTATCCGACCCCAGTGCCCAGTTGGTCAGCTCGCGCGTGCGGTCCTTCATCGAAAAGCCTGTGATCCCGTGCGTGCCCGGCCAGGCGCCCGTGCCGATGGTGGTCCAGTTTACCGGCGTGTGCGTCGGCAGGACCGGCATCGCGTTGGCCTGCACGCCGCGCTCGATCAGCTTGGCGATGTTGGGCATTCGGCCTTCGGCGATGAACCGCTCGACCAGTTGCGGCACGAGGGCATCGAGCCCGAGAACAAAGGTGCGTTTGGGGGTCGCCGTCATTTGTGTTCCTCACGTGCGCCGCCGGCGGCAGCCGACAAAGGCCGCCATGGGCTCGGCGCATCCGGCGCTATTTGTCCTTCAGGTCACGACCGATCTGCCGGTAGGCGTCGCGGAAGGGCACGCCCTGGCGGACGAGTTCGTAGACCTTTTCGGTGGCGAATAGTTCATCCGTCATGCCCGCTGCACATCGGTCGGCGTTGACGGTGAGCTTTTCGAACACCAGGTGCATCATGGTCAGGCACTGGCCCGTCGTGGTCAGCGCTCGCATCGTCGGGCCCTTGGTCAACTGCAGGTCGCGATGGTAGCCGGAGATCAGCCCGCCGCAGATCGTCTTGATCGTCACGCCGGCGCCGAGCACAACGCCGTAATGGCCGCGAACGAGCTCCAGCACGTCGGGGTTCTTCTTGTGCGGCATGATCGAGCTGCCCGTGCACAGCTCATCCGGCAGCGAGAAGAACCCGAACGCCTCCATCGAAAACAGGATCAGGTCGTCGGCCATGCGGGCGAGGTCGGCCATGACCTGGCCCAGGGCGTCGATCAGCATGGCCTCGAACTTGCCGCGGCTGTTCTGGCAGTAAAGGGTCGGCTGAACGCCCGCAAAACCCAGCGCCTTGGCCGTCTGCTCGCGGTCGATCTCCAGCGGCAGGCCGAAGCCCGCGCCGCTGCCCAGTGGCGATTGATCGATGATCGTGCCGATGGCTGACAGCAGTGTCTTGTCGTCAGCCAAGGCCGCCACGTAGGCCTCGAACCACGCCGCCACCGTCGTCGGCATGGCCTTGCGCGTGTGGGTAAACCCCGGCAGGGCCACTGAGCCATGTTTCTTGCGCTTGCCGTCTATGGCGGTAATCAACTCGTCCACGGCTGCGGTGATCTCGGCGACCGCATCCTTTTCGTACAGCCGCAGCGCCGTCAGGACCTGGTCGTTTCGGCTGCGGGTGGTGTGGATCTTCTTGCCCGCTTCGCCGCAGCGCTCGGTGAGGAAGCTCTCGATGGCGGTGTGACAGTCCTCATCGTCCGGGCGGATCGCAAACTGTCCCGCCTCGTGCAGGCGCACGATCTCATCCAGGCCGCCCAGCAAGTCGGCCAGTTCCGCCTCGGTCAGCACGCCGATGGTCGCCAGCATCTGCGCATGGGCCTTGGAGGCGGCGCAGTCATACGGCACGAGCGCCTGGTCGAGCGCCGGGTCCTCGCCGGCCGTGAAGGCCTCGACCCGTTTATCCAGCGGCGCGCCTTTGTCCCAGAGCTTCATGATCTCCCTCCCAACGAAGCTGTTGTTGAGCCCAACGGGCTCGCATTCGTCATCCCCGGGCAACGCCCGGGGTCATCGGGCCCCATGGCGGGAAGCCCTGAAAGGGCGCAACGAAGCCGCCGCACGCAATTGTCATTGCGCCCCTTCAGGGCTTGATGATATATGGCGCCCCTGTTCCCAGGGCTTCGCCCTGGGCTGATGAATTGCAGCCCTTCAGGCTGCACGACCACGTTTCCTGCTTGTCGGCTTCGGCGATCTCTGTGCGACAGGAGGATCATCGCTGCTTCCCCTTCGATCGCTTTTTGACGATGGCGTTGTGGGCCATCAGGCGAATGGCGTTGATTTTGATGAAGCCGGCCGAGTCCTTCTGATCGAAGCCGCCTTCGATATCCATGCTGGAGAGATCCTGGTCGTAGAGGCTGGACGGCGACGTGCGGGCGATCGGATAGGCGCCGCCCTTGTAGAGCTCGACCGTTACTGTCCCGTCGATGAACTCCTGACTTCGGGCCATCGCCGCGGCCAGGAACTCCATCTCCGGAGAGAACCAGAACCCGTTATAGATCAGCTCGGCGAAGATCGCCGACAGCATGTCGCGCAGCCGCATCACCTCGCGGTCCATGGCGATCCCCTCGATATCGCGATGGGCTGCGTGCAGGATCGTGCCGCCCGGCGTCTCGTAGATGCCGCGGCTCTTGACGCCGACAAAACGGTTCTCGACCATGTCCACCCGACCGATGCCGTGCTTGGAGCCCAGCTCGTTGGCGAAGATGAACAGCTCCAGCGGATCGGTCTTCGTCGTCCCGTCGGCCAGGTTGACGATCTCCACGGCCACCCCGTCCTTGAACGTCACCGTAATGCGATCCGGCGTGTCGGGCGCATCGGTTGGGGAGACGGTCCGGGAGTAGATATCAGCCTCGGCGGCATGGCTGGGGTCTTCCAGAATGCCCGACTCGTGGCTGATGTGGAAGAGGTTGTCGTCCTCGCTGTAGGGCTTGGCGCGCGTGGCCTTGACCTCGATGCCGTGGGCGTCGGCGTAGGCCAGCAGGTCGGGCCGGCCCTTGAACTGATCGAGGAACTCCGCCGTCTTCCACGGCGCGATCACCTTGATGGCCGGGTTCAGCGCATAATAGGTCAACTCGAAGCGGACCTGATCGTTGCCCTTGCCCGTGGCCCCGTGGGAAACGAACTCGGCGCTTTCCCGGGCGGCGATGTCGATCTGCCGCTTGGCAATGAGCGGCCGCGCCAGGGCCGTTCCCAGCAGGTATCGGCCTTCGTAGATCGCGTTGGCCTGGATCGCCGGGGTGATGTAGTCGGTGACGAACTCGCGCTTGAGGTCCTCGATGCAGACCTTCGACGCGCCGATAGCCAGCGCTCGGGCCTCGGCCGCCTGAAAGTCCTCATCCTGCCCGACATCGGCGATGTAGGCGATCACGTCATGACCGCGCTCGATCAGCCAGCGCAGAATCACCGACGTGTCCAGCCCGCCCGAATATGCCAGTACGATCTTGTCCATTATCTCGACGCCCGTGGGGTTGAATCGACCTCGGCCGGGGTGACCATCCGCCAGCCCTGGTTGCGGAGTATATGGGATCGACCCCCACCTTGCCATCCATGGCTGCCCCTTGCCCCGCCGCGCGGGTCGCCCGGCCGCTGCATTGATCGCCCCCCTGCCGCCGCGTACAATCGGTCGCTCATAGCCATCGAAAGGAGCCCCCGTGCGAGCACTCATCATGCAGTTGATGGAAGATGGACGGCGCGAGAAGGTCCTTGTGAGCGACTGGGCCGATCCGCCCGCCCCCGAAGGCAACCAGTTCAAGATCCAGACGCTGTTTTCCGGCATCACCAGCGGCACGGAGCGGAACAACCTGCTCCGCGGCAACTACTCCATGCCGGATGACTCCCTGCCCCACGGCTACGGCTATCAGAACGTCGGCCGAGTGACCGAACTCGGCCCTGACTGCGAAACGATCCAGGTCGGCGACCTGGTCTACACCAGTCAGGACCATCAGGAGTTCCTCATCGACCAGGAAAACAGCCTGCTGATCAAGCTGCCCGATACCATCGATCCCAAACACGCCGCCCTGTTCGGGGTGGCTTCGGTGGCCATGCATGACGTCCGCCGGGCCGAGACGACACTCGGCGACCGCGTGCTGGTGGTCGGGGCCGGGCTGATCGGGCAGTTCACCGCCCAGGCTGCCCGCGCCAGCGGGGCGCACGTGACGGTGGTTGATATCGACTCCCACCGTTTGGACCTGGCTACCCAGTGCGGGGCGCACCAGACCATTCAGGTCACCGGCGATGAGAGCTGGTCGGGCCCGATCAGCGAGGCCGGCCCGTTCGACATCGCCTTCGAGGATTCCGGCGCCGACGTGCTCGGCAAGATCATCGGCGTCGGCTGGGGCGACGGCGTGATCAAGGGCCGCGGCAAGGTGGTGGTCATCGCCGGGCGCGACGACGTGGTCTACAAGTTCAACAGCGGCCAGGGCAAGGAGGTCACCATCCTCCAAGCCAGCCATTTCGACAACTCCGACCTGGCCGAAGTCACCCGTCTGGTCGCGGGCGGCGTGATCGTGATCGAGCCGCTCATCCAGGACGTGGTCACCCCCGACCAGTCCAAGCGAATCTACGACGCCCTGCGAGACGAGCCCAACACGCTGATGGGCACCGTGTTCGACTGGCAATAGGAGCTTCACCCATGGCAGACAATCCTGTGAAACTGGCCGTCGTTACCGGCTCGCATCCGTTTGACGTACCGAACTTCCACACGCTCTTCCGCGGCCTCGACGGCGTGGCCGCCTACATCCAGCACATGGAAGACTTCGCCACCTCGCCCGAGGACATCCGCGACGGGTACGATGCGGTGCTGTTCTACCACATGCTCATGGAGACGCCATCCGACGGCGTCGCAGCCGCCCTGGAGCATCTGGGGGAGACCAGCCAGGGACTCTTCGTGCTGCACCATGCGATATTGGCCTATCCGCAGTGGCAACTGTGGACGGATATCACCCGCCTTGTGGACCGGTCGTTCGGCTTTCATCCGGAGCAGCAACTGCACATCGAGATCGCTGACGCCGACCACCCCGTCACCGCGGCCACCGCGGCCTGGGACATGGGCGACGAGACCTACACGATGCCCGACCCGACCGACACCCACGTGCTGGCGACGACCGAGCACGACAAGTGCATGAAGACCATCGCCTGGGCCCACCAGCACAAGAACGCCCGCGTCTTCTGCTTCCAGTCCGGCCACGACAACGTCACCTGGGCCGACGCCAACTTCCAGACCATCCTACAACGCGGCATCCTTTGGACCGCGGGTAAGCTGTAGAGCAATCACCGGCGCGGCGCGGGCCTGTCCCGCCGCGCACAGCTGCTGAAGGATCACAACCATGTCGAAAACGATCGCACTGCTTGGGGCGCTGGATACGAAGGGCGCCGAGTATGGGTTTGTCAAAGACTGCATCGAATCCCGCGGCCACAAGACGCTGCTGATCGACGTCGGCGTGCTGGGCAAGCCGGCCATCAAACCGGACGTCACCCGGGCCGAGGTCGCCAAGGCCGGCGGGGCCGACATTAACAAATTGGTCGCCGACAAAGACCGCGGCCGGGCCGTCGCGGCCATGAGCGAGGGGGCAGCGGCGCTGCTGCCGAAGCTCTACGCTGAGGGCAAGTTCGACGGCGTGCTGGCGATGGGCGGGACCGGCGGAACGTCGGTAGCGTGCGGGGCCATGCGGGCCCTGCCGCTGGGCGTGCCCAAGGTGATGGTCTCGACGACGGCCGGCGGGGATGTCAGCGGCTACGTGGGCGTCAAGGACATCGTGATGGTCCCGTCGATCGTGGATGTCGCCGGCGTCAACCAGATCAGCCGCGAGGTCTTCGCCAAAGCGGCTGGGGCGATCTGCGGGATGGTCGAGGCGGAGGTCCCTCCGGCCGAAGACAAGCCCCTCATCGTCGCCAGCATGTTCGGCAACACCACGCCGTGCGTGGGCAAGGCGACCGAAATCCTCGAGGCCGCCGGCTATGAAGTGCTCGTGTTCCATTGCACGGGCACGGGCGGCAAGACGATGGAAAGCCTCATCGACGCCGGCCTGATCAAGGGCGTGCTGGATATCACCACCACCGAATGGGCCGACGAGTTGGTGGGCGGCGTGTTCTCGGCCGGGCCGACGCGGCTGGAGGCGGCCGCCAAGGCCGGCATCCCCGCCATCGTCACGCCGGCGTGTCTGGACATGGTCAACTTCAACGCACCCGACACCGTGCCCGCCAAGTTCAAAGGCCGAACGTTCTACCAGCACAACCCCAACGTCACGCTCATGCGGACCAGCGTCGATGAGTGCACACAGCTCGGCGCCATCCTCGCCGAGAAGATCAATCTGTCCACCGCGCCCGTGACCGTCCTGCTGCCAACCAAGGGCATCAGCATGATCGACCTGGAAGGCAAGGACTTCTATCTGCCCGAGGCCAACCAGGCGCTATTCGATGCGCTCAAGAAGAACCTGCGGGACGACATCCCCGTGATCGAGATGGACTGCGACGTCAACGACGACGCCTTCGCCACCCGCTGCGCGGAGACGTTGCTGGAAAACATGAAATGAATTGCGGAATTCGGATTGCGGATTGCGGAATGGTGAGCCCCGATCTGTTCGTCGCGCCTTTGCTGTTGTTCAATCCGCATTCCGCAATCCATAATCCGCAATAGAAAAAGAGGAGTGCTAACCGTGGCTGAAGCAAGAGCCGACATTCTGAAGCGTTTCCGAGCGAAGATCAAAGCCGGCGAGCCCATCATTGGCGGCGGGGCCGGTACCGGCATCAGCGCCAAGTGGGAAGAGGCCGGCGGCATCGATTTGATCGTCATCTACAATTCCGGCCGCTTTCGGATGGCCGGTCACGGCTCGCTGGCCGGGCTTATGCCCTACGGCGACGCCAACGGCATCGTGATCGAGATGGCGAGCGAAGTCCTGCCCGTCGCCCGCAAGACGCCCGTGCTGGCCGGCGTGTGCGGCACGGACCCGATGCGGCTGATGGACAAGTTCCTCGCCCAGGTCAAAGATGTGGGCTTCGCCGGCGTGCAGAACTTCCCCACCGTCGGCCTGATCGACGGCGTCTTCCGGGCCAACCTGGAAGAGACCAACATGGGCTACGGCAAGGAAGTGGACATGATCCGCATGGCCCATGAGCTTGATCTGCTGACCACGCCGTATGTCTTCGACACCGACGACGCGGCCGCCATGACCGAGGCCGGGGCCGACATCCTCGTCGCTCACATGGGCCTGACCACGTCCGGGTCGATCGGCGCCCAGACCGCCAAGACGCTCGAGTCGTGCGTGGGCCTGATCGACGATATCGTCGCCGCCGCCCGCAAGGTCCGCGACGACGTGATGGTCCTCTGCCACGGCGGCCCCATCGCCGAGCCGGACGATGCAGCCTTCATCCTGAAAAGCTGCAAGGCCATCGACGGCTTCTACGGGGCCAGCTCCGTCGAACGCCTCCCAACCGAACGCGCCATCAAAGCCCAGACCGAAGCCTTCACCAAGATCCGAAGGTAACGGCTCACCACAAAGGGCTCAAAGGCAAGAGCAACGCAACAGGAGCGCGGCGTTCCATCGGAGCGCCGCGTCGCTTATTATTGGTCCCGTGCAGATCGAGTATCTCAATTCGGGGCTGGAGGAGTTGAATCGGGAGTTGGCGGCTGCGTTCTCGGGCGCCTGTGAGCTGAGCGCTGAGCAGATGAGCGCCTGCCGCTGGGCCGTGCTCGACATGCCCGGCGCTGCCGACGCACCAGACGGCGTCCAGCAGGAACTCATCGGTCGGTTAGAGGCGGCGCGCCAGGCTGCACGTGAGCGCGGGCTTGGCCAGGTTTTCGGCTGGTGCATGGTGGGCGCACAAGCTGCCGCCACGGGACAATGGGACCATCAAGACGATTGTGCCTTGTCGGCGGTGACCAACTTCCTACGTGAGGTCGTGCCGACCCCCGCAAGTGTGTTGGATGTCGCTGCCGGGACGGGCCACTGCAGCTTTCCGCTGGCGGCCGACGGGTACAACATTGCCCTGTTTGACTCGGCAGCCGGTTTCCTCGAACTTGCCGTCAAGGACGCAGACAGGCAAGGTCTGGCCGACCGACTCGACGCCTTGCTGTGCGGCACGTTCGCCGATCTGCCTGCATTGCCAGATGACGCCTATGATGCGTGCCTGTGTATCGGCTCGATCTTCTATCTGCCGTCGCCGCACCAGGTCGAACAGGCCGTGACCCAACTGGCCCGCATCGCATCGAAGAGCATTGTCTTCGACGTGACGTCCAAGCTCGGGACGATCCGGCAGCTGGGGACGGATGATTCGGACTTCGATTTTTCCCCAAGCGCAGCCGAGGAGATTCTATCCACGGGCATCACGCCGCCGGGCAAGCCGGAACACGGCCGCGAGGTCTACAGTTGCTTTTCAGCCGCCGAACTTCGCCACCTCGTTGAGGGCGCCGGAATGAAGCTGCAGCAACTCGTCGGTTACGGATCGACCGCAAATGAAACGTCCGACATCCTGACCCGACTGCCTCCCCAGCAGCGGACCCACATCGACCAACTCCTCACAGGCGATGACGCCGCCCTCGACCGCGCCCCCAATCTTCTGGCCCTCTGCACCAAGGCCAAATAGGCGCCCTTCTTGTGTGTTGTGTGGCGGGCCGTTGTTGGTCCCTGCGGCGCTCAGTCCTTTGGCTTGGTGATGGTTAGGGTGATGGATTTCGCGCGGCCGCCGGAGAGTTTGAATTGGCCGGCGAAGGTGGTTCCGTCGGCCTGGGTTAGGATGAGCCTGGGCGGGCGATATGTGCTGGCGATGGACCAGACGGCCGGCTCGGCGGCGTCGTAGGTCCGGGCCAGGTCGGCCAGGCGGCGGAAGTTGCGGTCGATCAGGGACCACGGCAGCCAGTCCGGTTGTCCGTTATCGCTTTCTCAACAGGCTACGACGTAGCGGGGCCGGCCTGCTGTTGCTGCTCCCCGGTTCCCTCCTTCGCTCAAGCTTCCGGCTTCGCTGAAGCTACGCCGGACGAGTCGGAGGGCAGGCCCGGGTCCTGGTTCCCGGTTCCCACTTGCGGCAACGGTTGGGGGATATCGATGGCGAACTTGGCCCTCAGATTGCTCCAGCCCCCTTGAAGAAAATGGGGAAAGTGGGATGTTTTTTCCTTGACATAAACGCTTCGGCCCGTGACGCTATGCGTGTTGGCCAATTCTTCCTCGGATCCTAGTCTCGTTTGACCTGCGAGGAAGAGAGGATATTCAAGTCGCCCAGGCGAGGTCTCGTATTGCGTTGGGCTTGCGCAATATGAACGCAAGGAGAGCCCTGCAGAAGGAGAGAGATCATGAAAAGATTCCTTTGTGTGTGCGCGTGTGTCTTGTTGGTGGGATCAGGCGTCAGCCTGGCCGATTTTGACGTCGCTCCCGGTTGGGATCTGTTTGTGACACAGCCGGGCAGCACCTTCATGGGCTATGAGTGGGAGGGGGTGCCCCTTGGCGTGTTCGATTTCGGCGGCACGATTGGTGTGCAACCCACTGACGACGTCGACACGATCATGGAACGCATCGACCCGGCGACTGTCCTAGGGCCCAGCCAGACAGCGACCATCGATATCGAACTGGTTGCGCTGCAACTCCAGAGCATCGCCCCCATCGATCTGGGAGCGGGGCTGGATTTCCACTTTGTCACGCTGCAACCCGGGAACCCCAGCACCGGCACGATGGACATCACGTTCGACAGTGGAGACGGCGGGATGTTCGATTCTATCTTCAATCTATTCTTCGACATCAGAATCGGTGCTCTCAACGGCCCCATCATTTGGTCTGCGCCCCCGAATCCTTTCCCTCCGATGGTGTCCGTTGGCAACCCGTGGTCACGCATCCCTCCCGACAATGGCGCCGTCATAATCGAAGGTGTAAATCGGTTCCTCAAAGGCCCGGAACTTAGAGATTGGGATTTCTGGCCTATCGGCCCGCTTGAGCACGATGCCACCGGTGCGGGACACCACGTAGTTGAGACCCCCGAACCGGCGACCATGAGCCTGCTCGCGTTGGGCGGCCTGGCCCTGCTGCGCCGCAGACGGAAGTAACGTAAGAGCTGTTAACCAAGCAAACCGGGCAGCGGCCCCCAAACCGCTGCCCGCTTTGCTGCGCCAAGACGCTCAGTCCGTTTCTTGCTCGATGAGTGTACCGAAGCGTTTGCTGATCGCCAGGGCTGGGTCCACCGGCAAGAATTGCAACGCCGGATAGATATTCCGAAACGCATGGCTGCCGCAGCCGATGAAGCCAACGCGGACCTGACGCTCATCGCTCATCTGCCCAGAAATCGAAAGCGCCATTGTTCGCTCCCTGAACTGACATCATCCTTGGCTATTCGAATTCGAAGAAGCTGCGCAGGCTGCCGATGGGAGCCAGCACCTTCGAGGTGGCTATGAAATCTCTCAGCGATAGCGAGGGCGTGGCCTGCAGGGCTTTCTGATAGGCCAGCACCGGATCCACCGACAGTACGGGGAGCCCGACCAGTGTCATCCGCATCGCGCCGTCCTCTTGGCGCAGGATCACCAGCCCCGTGTTGCCCGAGAAGCTCCGCCCGCCCTTTCCGCCGGGCCTGAAAGTAACCCTCTCCCCGTCGCCCTTCCGGCTGACAATGGCAGGCTGGCTGTTGGAGACGATCAACTCGACGACCCGACCGGTGGCGGCGTCTCTGCGAGAATAGATGTACCAACCGTCCCTGCCTCGCACATCCCGCGAATTGTCTCGCTCGGCAAACACTGTGGCCGGCGCGGGCTGCTCCTTTGGCGCCTCGGCGACCTCGTTCGGCGGCGCATCGCGAGTTTTCACGGCTGCCTCAATCTTCGTGACCGCCTTGCGGGCGGCCTGGGCCACGGCGTCGTAGGAATCATTGGCGGCTTGTGCCAACACCGGCAGCGCCGCTTCGGACCGCGACTCCATGTAGCCCAATGCGTCAATGACGCCGCGCCGCGTATCCGGCATGGACTCATTCTCTATCGCGTCAGCAAGGGCCTGAACGATCCGATCGAGCTCCTTGCTGCCAGGTCTCAACTGCCGGCCAAGGCGGCCCAGGCCTCTGGCTACCGTCCCGCGGAAGCGATTGCTCTTGTCTTCGGTCATCGCCTTGATGAGCGCCTCGGTCGCCTCCGGGTGCTTCAGGCCAACCCGCGCCAGAACGCCGACAACCTTTCCTCGGTCCTGCTCGGGAACGTCCTTGTCCGCCAGTACCTCGATCAGCAGCGGCACGATATTCTTCCTCAACGTCGGTATCGGCCGTTCGCTCAGCGTCACCAGCGAGTCCACCGCGGCGCTGACGACCGCAGGATCCGAGTCGTGCAGCAACGCAGCCAGTGCGGCCGGAAGGCGATAAGTCTCCATGTGTCCCCATGCCGCCGCAACGGTCCGTCGCACGATAGGGCTCTCGTCTTTAGCATAGGCATCCAACGCCTCCGATACCCCCTCCCCCCATGCACCGATCATTGCCGCCACGATGTTCCAGTACCGGTTCCGTTCGTTGACCCGAATCGCCACCATCACAGCCGCCAGATTAGCCGGACCCAGCTCGACCAGTTCCCGGGCGGCCCTCATGGCCGCTTCCCGATCCTTCCCGCCCAACTGCCGAATCAACGCCACGACGTTGGCGTCCGTAACGTCCGCTTCGCGCAGGGCCACCACGAGGGCCGCACCAATGTCATGCAGCGCTGCTCGGGCAGATTCCCCAACGCGCTCGGCCTGATCGTTGGTCGCGGCCATCAGGGCTGGGGCGGCGGATTGGGCCTTCGTCCCCAGCGCCCCCAGAGCGCGAGCCGCCCCCAGTCGGATGCCCATGGCCGTGTCCTCGAGAAGCGCCGTCGACAGGGCCTCGACAATTTGCACCATCTCCTCGCTGCCAGCCGCCATGTTGCGACCGGCAAGCGAGAGGGCGCTGATGGTGCCGCGACGGACACCCTCGTTCTCCTGGTTCGCCAGAGCATCAATGAGAGTCGGCACGAGGCGTTTGCTGGTGGGACACAGGCGGCCGAATGTCTCTGGGGCAAGGGACCGCACCTTGGGCGACGTGTCATCAAACGCGGCGATCAGAAGCTCTTCGAACGCGTCGGCCTCCGCCCTCGTCAGGGCCTCCCTGCGCCGGAGGGCCGTCATGCCCAACAGTCGCATCCCCGAATCCTCGTCCGCCAGGACCTCTCTGATCACAGGCAGCGACGCATGGCCGAACTCTCTCAGGGCATACGCCACCGTATGTATCGTCGAAGAAGACGTATCCTTTCGGACGGCTTCGATCAGGCGAGGGATCACGGTTGGCCCCATCTCCTTGAACGCCAGAGACACGGGCCCACGAAGCGAGGTGTTGGTCTTCGTCTCGGCCAGCAAGGGCTCGATCGCGGCCGGCCCCACAGCTGCCAACTGCTCGATCAATGCAGGATCGACCCTCCCGCGCGACGGGCCGCGATGATCGGCCTGTTTGCGGAGCTTGCTGATCAGTTCAGCCAGACCCTCGTTGCCGCCTTGCGGCGTGGGCCGTCCCGACGGTTTCGGCTGGAACTGAATGCTCTGGACGTCCGCCGTCGTGAAGGATTTCGTCTTGCCCCCTGCCTTCACCGTGTAAACCCCGTCAACGAAACTCTTCAGCGTCCCGGTCACGCTCGTGCCGTCTGTGAGGACGGCTGTGACGGTCGGTCGAACTGGAGAGGCCTGAGGTGCCGGCGGTTCAGCCAGCACGCTCGAGTCAATCCCCAAGACGATCAACATCATGCAAGCAAGCAGACCTATTGGTCGTGAATGCCCATTCACCAGACGATTTGGCGTGCGAACACAGTTGTCTGAATGCATAACTCTTATCTCCTTATCGTTATAAGGCCATTGTTACGAAGACAAACTCCCAAGACGAGAATTTATGGCGACCGAGAAGAAACAAAACCGCTCTCATCGCGTCACAATCCGTCCCAACGGCACGCTCGCCAAGCGGCCCCGTGCGCCTAATCCGTCTTCTGCTGGATGAGGGTGCCGAAGCGTTTGTTGATCGCCAGGGCTGGGTCGAGCGGGACGTCCACCGGTTTGCAGTCTTTGGGGATGCTGATCGTCGGCGTCGCCCGGATTGACTTGCCTTCGAACTGGGGCAGCCACTCGCGCTCGGCTTCGAGCATGTCGCTGCACATGTCGCGGATCTGCTTGAGCGTGCAGACGGCGCCGGTCAGCGGGTCGAGGGCGACGGCGTGGACGATCTTTTCGGTGTCGGCCTCGAGGGCGGCCTCGGCGGCGAGGATCTGCACGTTGACGTTGGTCATGCAGGCGGCTGCACACTGCGACGGCAGGGCGCCAATGGTCACCGGGTGCAGGCCGGTAGCGTCGGCGAAGGTGGGCACTTCCACGCAGCAGCCATCGGGCAGGTTGGAGATGTAGCCGCGGTTGGGCACGTTGCCCACGAGGCGGAACGGCCGGCCGGTGGTGACGGCCTCGACGATGTACGAGCAGTACTCCACGCTGCGCGATTCGATCTTGGCTGAATCGAACTCCAGCGGGTCGTGCTGGGCGTACTTGGCGGCCAGGGCCTTGGAGTATTTGTAGTACGCGCCGGACTCGCCGCCGAAGGCCGGCTCGTCGCAGTAGAGCTTCAGGGCGTCGGGGCTGGAACGGAACCACGGCAGGTATTCGCTGAGATGGCCGGTGGACTCGGTCATGAAATAGCCGAAGTGCCGGAACACCTCGCCGCGGACCTTCTCGTTCTTGTAGTACTCGGGCTTCTCGAACACCTCACGCAGCTTGGGGTACAGGTCACAGCCATTATGGGTGAGCGTCAGGAACCAGTTCATGTGGTTGATGCCGCCGCAGGTGTAGACGATCTCGTCTTTGGGCACTTCGCAGTAGCCCGCGATCAGGTCCAGCGTGGTCTGCACGCCGTGACACAGGCCCACGAAGGACACGTCGGTGACCATCCCCAGGGCCAGACAGTTGGCGGCCATGGGATTGGCGTATTGCAGCATGATCGCGCCGGGGCGGGCCAGCTCGGCCATGTCGTCGGCGATGCCCTTTAGAACCAGGGCCGTCCGCAGGCCGCGAAACACGCCGCCGGGGCCCATCGAGTCGCCGATGCACTGGTCGACGCCGTAGGTCAGCGGGATCTCGTAGTCATGGCCGAACGCGTCCACCCCGCCGACCTGAATCATGACCACCACGAAGTCGGCGTCGGCAATCGCCTCGCGCCGGTCGAGCGTGGCGGTGACCGTCCCGTCGACATCGTTCTCAGCCAGCATCCGCTTGGCGAACGTCTCCATCCGCCGAAGCCTCGGCTCGGCGCGGTCCATCAGCGCGTATTCGCTGCCGGCCAACGCCTCGGTCGCCATCAGGTCCGACAGCAACGTCTTGCAGAACACCACACTCCCAGCCCCGATCATCGCAATCTTCTTAACCATATCGTTTCTCCTCGGGAGCTATGGTCCACATTCCGGCCCGCGTCATCAAGGGTCGACCTGGAGGTCTGAGGGCCGGGGTGCTTATAATGGGCGTGGTGGGGGAAGCGAAGGCATACGCAAGGCGGCCCGGTTGGGGCCGCATCTCTTTGTGGCGCCAGCGGCATGAACGATTTGAATCTGATAGCGACCTCGACAGCGGGCCTGGAGGCGTGTGTCAAACGCGAGCTCCAGGACCTGGGGTTTGCCGATGCGCGGGTGTGCTCGCCGGGCTGGCTGGGGTTTGGGGCCGACGCGGCGGGATTGGCGCGGGCGAACGTGTGGCTGCGGACGGCCAACCGGGTCCTGCTGTTGGTCGGGTCGTTCGAGGCCCGCGATTTCGGCGAGCTGTTCGACCGGACCTATGCCCTGCCGTGGGAGCGATGGATCCCGGCCGACGGGGCGTTCCCCGTCAGCGGGCGCAGCCACAAGAGCCAACTCTCCTCCGTCCCCGCCTGCCAGAAGATCGTCAAGAAGGCGATCGTCGAGAAGCTCCGCGCCGCCCACAAGGTGACCGACCTGCCGGAAACGGGGCCCGCGCTGGCCATCGAGATCGCTCTTCGCGACGATACCGCGATGCTCACAATCGACACGAGCGGCTCGGACCTTCACCGGCGCGGCTACCGCGCGGCGGCTGGGCCCGCGCCGCTGAAAGAGACGCTGGCGGCGGCGATGGTGCAGCTGAGTTTCTGGAACCCCGACCGCCCGCTGATCGATCCGTTCTGCGGCAGCGGGACGATCCCGATCGAAGCGGCCCTGATCGGGCGGAACATCGCTCCGGGCCTGCATCGCCCGTTCGCCGCCGAGAGCTGGCCCGCGATCGACGCGAGCTGCTGGCCGAACGAGCGCAGCAGGGCCCGCGATCTGATCCGCCCCGCCCTGGGATGTCGGATCATCGGCACCGACATCGAGCCCAAGGCCATCAGCCTGGCCAGTCACCACGCCGAACTCGCCGGAGTGGCCGACGACATCCATTTCCAACAGAAGCCGTTCGCCGATCTCACGTCAAATCGCTCCTACGGCTGCGTTATCTGCAACCCGCCTTATGGCCGGCGATTCGTGGACGGCCCCGATCTGAAGCCGCTGTACCGCTCGATGCGCGAGGTCTTCGCCTCGCTGGAGACGTGGTCGTTCTATGTGCTCACCAGCGTCGATCTGGAGAAAATCATCGCCCGGCCAGCGGACCGGCGCCGAAAACTGTACAATGGGCGAATCGAATGTACCTACTATCAGTACTACGGCCCTCGGCCCCCGGCTAAGACAGACCAGGAGTTCATGAGAGGACAATGATCAAACAACGGCTGAGCGCTCTGCGATTCGTTCTCCCAGTACTCATCCTTATGTGTCTGGCCCTCGGTCTGCTGGCCGGCAGCGCCAAGGGCATCGAGCCCGGCGACGAAGGTTCGGCCGCAGCCCAGCCGACCGGCGCCGAGGCTGCGGAGCTCGACGATAGTGATTCGGCCGAGGACGATCTGGACGAGCCCGGGGATGAGACCCCGACCGACACGCAGCCGGTCGATACGCAGCCGGTCGAGGAAGCGGAAGAGCAGACCGACGAGCTGTCTCCCGAGTTCGGCCTGCCGGGGCGGCGCACGGAGCATTACTTCATCTACAGCCAGCTCAGCGAGGAGGCCACCACCGATCTCTCGCATCGCCTGGAGTCGATGTACGACTACTACAGCAAGCGGTTCAAGGACGTCTACTCGCCGATCAACTTCCCCAAGCAGGTGTTCCTGTTCAGTAACCGCCAGGATTTCGTCGCTGCCGGCGGACATCCGACCATGCCGGGCGTGTTCATGGGCGGCGGCGATAGCGTGGGCGCCCGGTTGATGCTGATCTTCCGTGAGGGCAATCTCGGATCCTTCATGATGTCGTGTCCGCTGATGTATCACGAAGCCTTCCACCAGTTCGTGGCGATCGATATCTCCCAGGCAGGCAACGTCAACCGTAAATGGCCGGTCTGGCTGGACGAGTCCTACGCCACCGTATTCAACAACATCACCTGGACCGGCGACGGATGGGTCGACGGAATCGCTCGCAATGAAATGGTCGCCAGCGCCGTGGACAACAAGTCGTCTTTCATTCCCCTGCGAAGGCTCATGGACATCACCGGCGCGAAGTGGCATGAGTTGACGAGCAAGGGGAAGATCTGGCCGATCTACATGGAAGGCTGGTCGCTGATCTTCTTCCTCAACCACGCCTCGCGGGGCAAGTACCGCCCGCTGCTGGCGACCTATGTTGAGCAAGTCAGCACCGGACAGGATTCCAGCGTGACCCGTCGCCGAATCATCTCCCTGCAGGGGACGTTCAGCAGGTGGGTCAGGCGCGACCTGCACCTGCACATGACCGGGGCGAAGTACTTCGAAATATTCACCGCCATGGCGACCAGTCATCTCGCTCGCGCGCACGCCCGGGGCCAGCGGTTCGAATCGGGCGAGGATTTTCTAGCCATGGCGAAAAACCGCATGCTGAACCTGCCCCCCCTCGGCGATGACCAGTGGCTGCCCGATACCTTGCGGCAGGAGCTGCTGTGGTACCACAACTTGCTGACTCAGTCCCATCAGCCGTTCAAGTTCACCATCGAGTACCCCTCCGGCGGCGGGCTGCCGGTGATCCATGTCGCCCAGCCCCGGTTCGGTCTGGTGATGAAGGGCACGTACCGGCTGGACGATGACGGCAAGGTCAAACGCGTCAAGGTCGACTATGTCCGATGTCCGTCGATCGATCTGGTCAAAGCCAAGAAAGCCGTCGGCACCCGCTAGCTGCAGCGGCGCTGCCGAACGCTTTGGGGCAAGGGTCGCGCCGCGGCGCGGGCGTTGACAAGCAATTGTGCGGTGAATACTCTTCGCAGCGCGGCGGAAAACTCGCGCGCAAAGGAGCCCACCCTCATGAACTCACAGCGACATCGTCGTACGCTTGCGGCTATTTCGATCCTTGCCCTGTGCCTCTGGTCGCCCGCGTCCGCCGGTCAGAGGCGCTGGCCCGCCGGTTTGGCGTCTGCGCCGCCGCTGATCGGTGTGCCGAAACTGACCGAACCGTTCGTGGTGGACGGTCAGCTCGACGAATGGGCTTCGGGCCTGGCCACCCCCTGTCGCGCCGTGAGCCTGAGCATCTATCTCCAGGGCGACCACGAATGGCTGGGGCCCGACGACGCCAGCATGGAGTCGTTCATCGCCTGGAACGCCGACGGCATCTGTGTGGCCGTGGCGGCTTGGGATAACGAACTAGTCAACGATCAGCCCCCCCAAACGCTCTGGAACGAGGACTGCGTGACCGCCGTGGTCGAGACGCAAAGCGACGCGGATCGCGCGCCGGACGATCCACCCATCCCCGGGGTGCGGTTCCTGATCGTTCCGCCGCGAGGCGACGAGCCGGCCCGCATCTTTGACCCCGCCAGAGCCAAGAGCCCGCTGACCTACAAAGTGAAACGCCACACTGGCGGCTACACCGTCGAGGCGCTGATTCCGTGGTCGATGCTGGATGACATCACCCCCGAGCCGGGCACGCCCCTGTTCGTGCGGTTCAGCATGATCGATTATGACAACCGCGATGGCGACCAGGTGGTCCCCTATGCACTGACGTGGCACCCGTCATGGTATCAGTCGCCCTATCGCCGCCCGCCCGGCAAGACCGCCCCGGCCGTGCTGGTGGATGCGCTGGTTCGTTCGCCCGAGACGGACCTGGAGTCTGAGGTCCTGCTGGACGTTGACAACTGCCCGCCCGTAGAGAATCCGACCGTCCCCATCACAATCGATCTGGGCCTCCATATCGGGCGAGAGGCCCAGGCCGTTGAGTTGCTGATCGACGACTGGCGGTCTGAGCGCGCGGTTACGCAAAAGCTCGATCTCACGTCGACCGACAGCGCCTTAGGCGCCAAGAAGTCGGCAGCGTTCACCTGGTCGCTCGACGACGTCCCGTATGGCCAGTACACCATCACCGCGAGGATCCTCAACGCCAAAGGCGACAGCCTCGGCAGCGTCCGCCGGGACGTTCTGATCGCCAGAGGGTTCACGGCTGAAGTGCTCGGACGGATTGAAAAGGCCAACATCGGCGCCATCGTCAAGGCCCAGCCGTTCCTGGCGGTGGATTGGCTGGCGGCGGCGGCGAACCTCGAGCGGTTCAGGACGGTCGCAGCGGGCAGGTACGTGCCGGCGACGGGCTTTCAGGCCAGGGAACTGACGGCAAGACTCCACCTGTTGGAATCGGGCAAGCCGTCCGCCGACGGTGACGATATGTTCGATCTGCTGGCGCTGACGGCTGACCCGGAGGCGCAGGTGACGGTGGACTTCTGGGCCCAGGACCAGGCCCAGGTGACGATATGCTGGGGAGCGGCGCCGATCGCGGCCGTGGGTGTGCAACAGGTCGCCGACGCCGAGTCGGCCCGGAACCAGTTCGAGGCCCCCCTGCCCGTCGAGGCCGAGCTGACCACGCTCGGCGGCAAGGCGGCCAGGATCTGGCAGCCGTCCGAGGGGCTGACAGGGGTGGCCGTTCTGACCGGGCGGCGGATCATCCGCGTGACCAGCCCGTCCGCGGAGGTCGCTCGACGCGCCGCAGCGGCCGTGGCGGCAGGGGTACCAATCTCGCTGGCCCAGACCGACGCCATGTGCGCCGCGCTGGCCAAGGAGATCGAGGACCTCCCGTTGGAAGAGCCCATCCCCGAGGGCATGAAACTGTTCGTGGGCGACACCCACACGCATACGTTCTTCTCCGACGGCAGCTATTCCCCCATCTACGTGACCTTGCTGAGCCTGGCCAGCTCGATGGATTTCGTTGTCCTGACCGACCACAACAATGTCGACGGGGCAAGGTTGGCGGCCGCCTACTGCAAACGGTACGAGTACAACCACAACGTGATCGTCGGCCAGGAGATCACCATGTCGTGGGCCCACCTCAACGGCTACCCCCTCGGTGAACTGGTCGACGCGGAACTGCCGGCCTATGACCTGGTGCGCAACGCTCACGCGCAGGGCGCCGTCGTCCAATGGAACCACCCCAGCGAGGGCTCGGGCAAGTGGGCCGAACTGGGATTCTCCCAAGGCCTGGGGCCGCTGGGCGTGGAGGCCTGGGAACACGTGCCGGCCGCCTATGAGCAGTGGCGAAAGACCGGGCGACTGCCCGTGCTGGTGGGCTCGACGGATATGCACCTGGGCTACTTCACCGATCTGGAGCGCAGCATCATCCTGGCCCCCAGCGCCGGCGCCGTCGACGTCGCCGAAGCCGTCCGCCGCGGCAACGTCTGCATCATCCAGCCGACCCGTAAGAACGTCGTCTACGGCGCGCCGCACATGATCCACCTGGCCCGGGCGGCCCTGCTGGAAGGCAACGAGTTCCGCAGCCGTCGGGCCGACTACCTGCGGTCGGTCCTGGCGAACGTGGACATCACAGGCCTGATCACCACAAGCCCCCAGCGCCGAGTGACCACCGAACAGGCCAACGAACTGCTGCAGGCCCTGAAGGACGAGCAGCAGACCGAGGGAGAGTAGTCCACGGACCTGCCCCACAGGAGCCCGTGCCTATTTTCGCGTCATTCGCCTTCGGGCGGGAGTTCGCAGGAGATGCCGCTTAGCTCGCCGCGCAACGGGACCATGCAGATGAAATCGAACGGCTCGTCGCCGGTGTTCTTGAAGTTGTGGATCTCGTCTGAGTCCACATAGACATAATCGCCGGCCACCAGCGGGGACTCCTTCTTGTCGGCGTCGACAGCCACGCCACAGCCGGCCTCGATCTTCACCAGGTGCGGGAAGTCGTGGCTGTGATACGGCGTCGCGCCGCCCGCGGCCACGCTGAAGTAGCGCAGAACGATCTCGTCCGACCCGTCGTCGGGCCCCAGCACGACCTGCTTGGTCACGGCGGCGTAGCCCTGCGTATCCGCCAGCGGCACATCATCTCGCCTCTTGATCTTCATTTCCGGCTCCTGACGGTGTTCGAACTCCGGCCGATAGCTAACACCATCTTATCCCCCAACGCCACACGCAACCCACAAAACCCGACCGCAGAACAACCACTCGCCGCCGCCCGGACGTACCGGCTGGACAATGACGGCAAAGTCAGGCCCGTCAAGGTCGACGACGTCAGATGTCCGTCGATCGATCCGGTCAAAGCCAAGAAAGCCGTTGGCGCCCACTAGCTGTAACGGCCCTGCCACACATGTGATATAACCACCCTCCATGCCCTGCCACCTTAGGGGAGGCAACAAGGTCAAGTAATAAGTTCCCATTTATTATGAGTATCTGCTGGGCGCGGCGGATAAGGGGCAATATAATCCAGGTTTGGAGGTCCAAGGGCTCTTTTCGCGCCAATTCATTTCGGAACTCCATTCGTACTATCCAGATCGGTCTGATGCAGTTTGCCGGCCCGACAGCGGCAATGAAGGCGGGCGGCCCGAGGCTGGGAGCAGTTCTGTTCTTGTTACATAAGGAGTTCCATAACTTGAGAGGAAAGCTACATGAACACTCAACAGACGAGACGTCACCAGATTAGTAACCCAAGACGCACACGTATCGCAGCACAAGCACGCTGGTTCCTCGCAGCCGTGATCGCGGCGGGGTTGTGCCTGGCCCCAATGCCGGCCCGGGCCGTGCCAATTCTGCCCAACGCCGTTCCCACGGTCGTCCTTAACGGGGCCGAACCCCAGTCCACGATTGCCTACCACCCCGGCACCGACAAGTACTACGCGTCCGATACGGGGTACCTGCTTTCCCGCGGGTATGTCTGGGACGCCGCCGGTACGTTGCTTCAGACCTATACCCCGCTCAATATCGATGTACGTGCGTGGAACTACAACGCCAACACCGGCAATGTTGAACTGATCGCCAACAATCCCGGCGGGCTGTGGACGGTGGGCCTTGGTGGTGGCGGCCTGCTCAATGGATCGAACGTCAGCACGCTTCCGGCGATGGCAACTTCGCTCCAGCCGGCCTATGACGTCAATCACGACCGGTTCTATTCCCGCAACAACGGCAGTAACGTGTTCGTCCGCTCCCGCGTGGACGGGACGTTCCTAGCCCCCATCACGCTCGATCTGGCCGCGGCCGGCTCGCCGACACTGACAAGCTTCTTCATCGGCTACGACGAGGCCTTCGACGTGCTGATCACCGTCGATCACCCGAACAGTCGTGCGATGGTGTTCGCTCTGGACGGATCGTACCTCGGAGCTTCGGTCCTGCCGGTCATCGCCACGCCGGCTATGTACTACACCGGCTACACGAACGGGCAGCTCTTCGTTACCAACCAAGACCCGTTTGGGGTTTACGGAGTCGACGGTTTCCAGATCTTCGTCCCCGAGCCGGCGACGCTTTTCGTCATGGCGGCCGCAGGCCTTCCTTTATTGCTGAAGCGCAAGCGGAAGTCCCGAGCGTGACTCGGGGCTGGCATTGGGCGGCGCAGTCCTGCTGCGTCGGTCAAAGATCCGCCGTGGCGGGCGGAAGTCGCAGGCCTGCCGGGCCGAGTCGAAGATCCGCCATGGTGGGTCGAAGATCCGCCGTGGCGGACAAGAGTAACGTAACAAGGAGTACGTCAGACAATTAACGGTAGTGAGAACCCTAAAAAACGAGGAGTTACATCATGAAGAATTGTGCCATTGCCATTACGGCTGTTTGTTTGTTGATCGCGGCGGGCGCCGACGGAGCGGTCGTCGTTGACAACGACCTGTTCCCGGTCGTCGCCGGCAGGTACTCGTCAGACGACATGGTAGACTTTCCGGCCTATGAAGTCGAGATTCTCAGTATGGACCTCGTTGCCGACGATAGCGCAATTAACTCCGCCCCGCCTCCGGGCCCCGGCGAGAGCTTCGCCGTCGATTCCTTTTTCGACATCACAGTGGAAATGTCCTACGGCGGCGTCTCGTTCGACGTTTTCTTCGACATTCCCACGACGCTCTCGATCACCAACCCCGGCGGCGACAGTGGAGAAGGCCCACAGACGTATCAGATCGAACTGATCTCGATGGTCCTGACCGGCACCTTCGATGACGGGACGTCCTTCATACTGCAAGAAAGCCCCTCCCTGGCGTCAACTGGCGAGCACATCATCGAGTTCATGCCAGACGACAACTGGCAGATCGACAGCTTCTTCGACGTTTACTTCGAACTGACCGTCGGTGGCGGGCCGTTTGAAGCGGCGTCGGGGCCCCTGCACATGACCCTCGTCCCCGAACCGGCGACAATGAGCCTGTTCATCGCGAGCGGCGCGTGCCTATTGAAGCGGAGACGCACAAGGTGACTGAGCTGTCCGAAGGCGTTTCGGCCGGGAGAACGACTCGAGTCGAGCGGCTGGCCTTGGGCGGTCTGGCGCTGCTGAAACGCCGCAAGTAAGCGACCGAATCACTGAGCGGGCGGTGGTCTTCGGACGGCCGCCCGTTTTCTTGCGCGGCGGGCTGTGCCTGTCGATCGCGGTGGTGGTATGATCGTCCCCTCGACTGCCGCAATCGATTTCCCCCCCCGCGGCCGGTGGGGTGGGTCCGCCCTTCGGGGTATAATGCAGACAGAAACACCGAATTGAGTCTTGCCTCTTGTAAGGAGATATTGCCATGAAGCGGATGATACTGTTGTCGATGGTGGGCGTTGCCGCATTGGCCGTCTATGCCTTGGCCCAACAGGCCGGTGATGCCCCCAAGGGCCAAGCTGCGACCACCCAACCACAACCGCAAAGTCCTGGGATGCCGTGTTGCCCGGGAGGCATGATGGGCCGTCAGCCCACGGACCAGCCGGCTTCGGCGGGCCGGTTTACGTGTTCCATGCATCCGGAGGTGCGAAAGGCCGTTGCGGGTACGTGTCCAAAGTGCGGGATGAAGTTGATCGAAGACCGCCCGAGGCCCGTCACCCGAGCCCAAGGGATGATGACAGGTTGTATGACCATGATGCAGGAAACGGGCATGGACCCGGCCATGATGAAACGCATGCAGGTGATGGTGCAGACCCCGATCTTCATGGATAGTCCGTGCGCCATCTACGGGCAGGCCGCGGCTCTGGAGCTTTCTGATGAGCAGAAGGCAAGACTCCTTGAGATCGAGAACGAAGCCCGCAAGAAGGCCTTGGCGGTCCTGACGCCCGAGCAGCGGAAGAAGATGGGCGACCTCCCCGACAAGCCGATGGCCATGAAGCAGATGTGCGCAAAGATGATGGGCGGCGAGGGCGGCCCATGATGATGTGCCCCATGATGCAGATGGTGGACAGGTCAACGGTTGGACCGGCCGGGCCGACCACGAAGCCAGCCGAAACGCACAATCATCAGCCATGAGAAAACACCCCGAGAAGGCGCCAATCGTGCATCATCCTATGGATGAAGCCCGCGCTGCCTACACGCATCGCGGAACGCACAAGGAGTGCTCTCATGTCCTGGACGATGACCGAGATCACGGCGCGGCTTGGCGCATCCTCTAACGTCTACTTCTGGGATGGAGGTAGGTTCGGCCGCCGGCGAGTGGCGCAGATGGCCGAGGCCGGCATCTTGAACATCGAAATCAGCGTCGACATGGCCGGCCACTTCGACCACAACGATCAAGCTCACATCGCCGAGATCAAGGATGCCTGCCACCGTAGCGGCGCCAAGGTGGTTTCCTTCCACGCTCCCGATCTGCCCTGGGCATGCCCGCTGCCGGAGGTCCGCACCGGGACGATCAAGGAGTTCCTCGCCCTGTGCGAAGCGGCCGAGCAGCTTGGCGGGCCGCTGATGGTTTGCCATTTCGATATGAACGAACACACCGAGTCCTTCATCCGCGAGGTCCTGCCGCTTCTGGCGGGAACGAGCGTGCGGCTGACGATCGAAAACGGCGAGAATCTTCAGGACTACGCCGATTTCGTCGACCGGATCGGGTCCCCGCAGTTCGGCATGATCGTCGACATCGGCCATACTAAGGATGAGGACGGCCGGAATCCCTTCACCTGCGCCGACCGAGCGCGGGAGACGATCAAGGTCTGCGGGGATCGTCTATTCCACCTGCACCTCCACGAGTTCTGGGACGGCGCCGATCATTGGCCCCCGTTCTACAAGGGAGGCCTGATCGAGTGGGGCGAACTGCTGGCGGGCCTCGCCGATATCGACTACGCCGGCGCATTCATGTTCGAATCCGTCCCGATCATCCCCAACGACCCGGCAGCCTTTGACGACAACCTCCAGCGCATCGCCACATTCCCGGCCGAGCTCGTCCGACTCTACGGCGATGATGTCGAAATCGCCGATCCGTAAGCTGCGATGTCCGGTCCACGCGCAAGCCGCGCGACCCGCTAGTGACTGGTCAAGTCTTGGGGCCATACGGTCGGTGTCATTGTTCTTCTTGCCTCCCGCTGCGGGAGACCGATGGAGGACCTGCCATGTGCTCTCTGAATGCCCGTTCGGATCCTCTTGCGGAGGCAGGGAACGTGATCCAGTGGATATCCTCGAGGCCTTTGAGTTGATCGATTCCTTCGTCGGTAACGCTCGTCCCACTCAAAGCGATTCCCTGCAACGAAGGCATTTGCCCAACATAGCTCATGCCCGCATCAGTAACGTTGGTATCGGCGAGATACAGGTGCCCAATGCCTCGCAATGAGTCGGACTCAAGGATTGTCCCCAAGCCCTGGTCCGTAATGCCCGTTCGCCGTAGGTCCAAGGCCCACAACTTCATCATGCCGCGAAGGTGACCCAGGCCATTGTCCGTTACTTGCGTTCCCTGCAAGTAAAGGCTGGTCATCTCCGTCAGCCCAGCCAAGTGCGCCAGGCCTGCATCCGTGATCAGCGTGTCGTTCAACTCCAAGTGCCGGAGTTTGGTCAGCCCGGCCAGATGGGCCAGCCCGGCATCGGTGATCTGTGCACCGTTGAGCCTCAGCAACCTCAACTCGGACATGCCCGCCAAGTGACGCAACCCTTCATCGGTGATGTTCGGACATGCCATGTTGATGGCCATGAGATTCGTCAGCCCGGCAATGTGGGCCAGCCCGGCGTCGGTGAACTCCGCCCCAGACAGGGTTAGGGATCGAAGCTGCGTCAGGCCTTTCAGATGCCTCAACGCCTCGTTGGTGAACTGCGTTCGATGCAGTATGACGCCTTTCAGCCGAGAGAAGTGTGCCAGGTGCCTCAGGGCATCGTCGGGTTGCTTCTTGTGCTTGTTGAAGAAGACGTACATAACGCGGCCGTCCCACCACAGATTGCAGTTGTTCCCCAGGTCCACAAGGGCCTGAATCGCATCGGCCTCCTCAGGCGCCCACCTGACGGAATTGAGGGAGTACTGCGTGTTCTCCCTGCCGGGCCCCGGATTCTTGGGCGCGGGCCTGGGTCTGGGGGGCTCGGCTATGGCGGCAGGAACCTGATTCCGCCAGTCGTCTCCGAACAGGCTCTCCAGGGCTCGCCGAGCCTCACGTCTGACGCCCGAATTCGAATCGTGTGTTGCACGGTAGATGGCGTCGCCAACCTCGTCTGTGCTGACTCCCATCTTCGCCAGCGCCCTGATGACCGCACTGCGATCTTCTGCAACTTCCTCCAGCTGCTTCAACAGAGCCGGCACTGCCTGTTGTGCAACGTCCGGGCCCATTTCACCGAGGCGTCGGACCACGATGTATCTGGCCCTCCGGCTGGGATGATCCAGTGCGCTGATGAGATCGCTCACGCCGGCCGGGCTTGTTCGCGCCAGCGCTTTGGTCACAGCCAAGCAAACGGATAGATTCTCACCCAACTGGGCAAGGGCCATCTGCGCACCTTCAGGCGTGTACTGCCCGAGGGCTCCCCACGCATTGATGGCGCTCAGCTTGATACCACGACTTGGGTCCGTCATCAACCGGGCTAAGATAGGCTCTGCCTCGACGCGACCGCTACGGAGCAGAAGGTGTGTTGCATAGTGGACGTTGGTTTCCCAAGGCAACCACTCGGCGATCCGCCCTTCTGACAGGCGATCGTACTCCCTCAGCCTAGCCAGTAGCCTTGGATCGGTAATGGTCACTTCGTTGACCACCAGCGGTGCGGACAAGCGGGCCTCCAGGACCGCTACCAAGTCTTCGTACCTGAATCTGCGCCCCAGATATGTCTCGTCCAATCCGCCGTGGAATTCAATGACGCCGTCAGGTTGGAGTACCCAGCGTTCCGCCGCGCCGCAGGAAATCGGCCCCGTTACACGCCAAAAGAACGCTGCCAGATATGCCCGATCGTAGATGATCCCGCGCAGATTGGCAGTTCCCGGAGTCCTGCCTTCCTTGCTGGCCGGCCTGTCGCGGGCGGATGCCTGGTCAACCGGACAGACGAAACGAAACACGCCCGAGGCCAGATCGTACTTCATGCCGTAGGTTAGCAGTTCTTCGCGGGAGAGCTCCTGATCTTCGCTCAATGACTGGCCAATCAGATTCCCGTTACTTGATGAGCTCCGGTCACATCCAAGACAGACCAACCCCAACGTCACAAAGACAACTGCAGTCAGCCCGCTGCGTGTGTGCATGGCATCAATTCCCCAATCTGGACATTATCGATAGACGCATTCTATCCTTTTGACGTTCACGAGGCCACTTGGTTTCCCATACTCCTGGAGATAGTTGGGCCATTTTCAGGGAACTTCCTTGAGGCCCCGAACGTCTGATCCAACAATGGCGCCAGAGATAGGGCACAGGGAACAGTCCGGCCATGCGGCCACAATTCGCATCAGTCCAGACGTATGGTCACGATTTCCCATGGGCCCAGGTCGAATTCAAGGCGGTTGCCGTTGACGGTGACGGTGCGGGTGTCCTGTGTCGGTCCACCGAGCAGGTCGCAGATCTGGGCGCTGGTGACGGCGGCCGGCAGGTCTACGCGGGCGCTGACGGCAGCGCCCTGGTTCTCGTAGATACGCAGCATCGTGGCGCCGCGGTCCTTGAAGAAGGCCGACACCATGACGTTGTGGGGAGCTACGGCTAGACCGCGTTGCGTATCGGGCGCGTCGCCGGTGAGTTTGTAGAGCGCATCCTCGCCCTCGATGGGCTCGCGGAAGGTCTCGATCTCGCGATAGAGCTGGGCCGTCTTCCAGTCGCCGGCGTGCAGGACCGCGGCGAACGTCATTCTCTGGAGGCCCAGGCCGGTCCGGGTGTCGTTGCCCCACCTGGCGCCGGCCTGGCGACCGGGGGCGATGGTCTTGAGGAGGATGTGCTGGAAGACGCCGCCATCGACGCGGTAGCCGAACAGCCCCGGCTGAGACAGGATGGCCACGCCCTTGTCGCCGTCGGAGTAGTCGGCCCACGACTGGCCCCAGAATGGCTTGATGTGCGCGCGCTCGACGATCTCCGGGCCGAAGGGCTCGTCGGCCAAGTCTCGCGGTTCGACGCCGAAGGGAACATCCGCGTGGGGCCGGCCGTCGAAGGCGGGCCTCAGCTCAGCCACCAGGTAGCCGCTGACCGGATTGACCATGTAGCTTCGCACGTCGCAGTCGATCCGACGCCCGTGGGCGTGGATGAACAGCTCCACCTCCGTCGGGTTGCCGGCGACGGCCCCGGTTATGAACACCCGCGCGCCGAGAGGGCCAGTTTCCATCAGCGACCATTCCTCGACCTCCAGCCCGCTGGAACGGACGGGCCGGCCGTTGTTCTGCCATTCATTGTTCCATTGCGGCTCCGGCGGCCAGGGCGTCGGGTCGTCCAGGCCCGTTCGCGTCGCCTTGCGATTGGAGATGGCGTTGGTCTGCCCGTCGTCGGTTTCGATGAAGACGATGTCCAACCTGTCCAGCAGTCGGCCCAACTCGTTGTGCGTGACGCCTTCGATAACGCCGCCGGGCATCTCGACGCTCAACGGGCCGATGTCGAGGCGGCGCGGAGACAGCTCGAACACGCTCGCCGGCTGGGCGTCGTTGTCGACGTGCAGGTAGACGGTGGCGTACCCACAGGCCGGGACGGTTAGCTCGGTCCGGATGCGCCATTCGCACCGCATGCGATCGCGGTTGTCTCCGTGGCCAAAGCCGCGATAGCTATCGCCGACGAACTGGGTCGTCAGCGCGTTGCCTTCACCATCCGTCACGCGAAAGCCCATCGCCCCCGCTTCGTCGACGGCGAAGTAGAACTCGCACGACTCGGTGCGGTCAAACGGCAACGGATTGAACAGTACGATCGGCCTGCCCTCACCAGTCGGACCGATGCGCTCGGCTGCGGCGCGCCGCACTCGGCCGCGCAGCGCCAATGCCGCCTGCTCGGTCGCTTTGGCCTTCAGGATGAATGGCTCGTTGTCCCGCTGCCACAGCCACGCCGTTGCGTGCGGATGGATCGACAGCGTCTGCTCCCACAGGGCCTCGATTTCCTGCTCGGGGAACACATCGCCATAGTGCATGCTCTCCCGCTCGGCCTGGGTCACCGCCAGGCTGCAGCGGGCCCGCAGGTCGCAGATATTGTCGTGCCCGTTCTCGGTAACGCGTCCGCTGGCGGCCGGGTTGAGCCCGCCCGTTATCACCGGCAGCGACCGGGCATAGCCGGCCAGGTCGCGGGCGAACAGCCCCGGCGCGGCGAGCGTGATCTGCGCAGTCTCGCTGCGATTCCACTCGGCGACGTGAGCGAACAGATCGCTCTGCCAACACGGCTCGCCCAGAGGCAGACAGTCGTCGTCCCATCCGAAGCACACCATCGCCGCCGGGCCGGACCCGTGGGTATCGGCCTTGGCGATCTCGTCGGTGAGGAAGTCGCGCAGCGAGGACTCCTCCTGCGGGTCGTAGGCGAACAGCGCGTAGGAGCTGATCCGATGGCACGCGATCTCCGATCCGTCCGGGCTGCGCCAACGAAACTGGCGCGGCACGTGTTTGCGGTCAAGGGCCTCGGCGGGCCTACACATCATCATGGCCGCGAAGCCCATCTTTGTCATGAGCTGAGGCATCTGGCTGAACCATCCCCCGCAGTCGATGTGGCTGCCCAGCTCGAACGGCACGTCGCCGAACAGCTCGCGGAACTTCCGCTGGCCGTAGAGCACGTTGCGAATGAGCGCTTCGCGGTGTGTCGTGCTGGGGGAGAGATTGGTGAACGTCCCCGGCCCCAGCCCGAACCGGCCGGCGGCCACGTGGGGTTTCATTCTCTCGACCAGGTCGGGGCGGTTCTCGCGGATCGGCGAGAACTGCTCGTGCCACGAGTCGATGAACCACGCAAAGCCGGTCTCGGCGTCCATCAGATCCAGGACGAGTTCGAACGCTCGGATATAACGCTTCTCATGCCATCGGCGATGGGCGATCCACGCCCAGTCGGAGTGCGAGTAGGGACACACATAGATGCGCTCGATGCTCATGCTATCCTGCCTTCCACGCCACAAGAACGACGCCAACATACCCGACCACCAAGCCGAACCAGCCCGACCATGACGGCGTAGGCGATTCCCGGAATCATCAACGGCCTCCTTCACGGCCACCTGACCGTCAGAGGCGGCCATTCTACCTGGATCTGTTTTCCAGGGGCAGGCCATCGCCGCAGAATGCGGCAAGATGCGGAAAGACGCGACACGTCGGCAGGCCCCTCATGCCGGCGCCCCATTCGTCTTTGCCCCGCTCGTGGGCGCCCATCGATACGCCCCGGCACGCGCCAGGTAAGTTGGGCTTGATGCCGGCACCCCCGCGTGCGATAATGATCGTAACCAGGTGACGGCCGGCTAGCCCGGTTGGGCGCATCTCGACGCTTGGTAGGTAGTTCACGGAAGGAGACCGGCTATGTCTCTCCGGTTTGTTTTGTGCGCCGCTCTGATTGCGTCGCTGGCATTCGCTCTGGCCGGTTGTAAGGAGGCCGAGCAGGGCCGCCAGCAGGCGACGTCCGGGTCAGTGCTCGCCGTGGGCGTGGACGTGGTCTCCACCGCCGACGCCGAGAAGGAACAGATAATCCTATCACTGGCCCAGGCGGCCGACAGTGTCGCTGATGAGTTGGCGGCGATCACCATCGATTATCCCCTGAATGAATCGATCATCCCGCCGGAGATCGTCGCTGTGACGTTCCTTTGGCACGAGACGTCGAAGCAGGTGGACCGATGGTTGGTTGATGTGTCCTTGAACGATGGTTCGGGCCACATCTATGTGCTGGCCGAAGGCGCGCCGCCGCCAAAGGGCCAGGACGACCCGCGGTGCTTTGGTCCTACGAATGAGCCGTACGAGCCCACGGCCTATCAGGCCTCCGCCAAGAGCTGGACGCCCAGTGATGACGTGTGGGCGGCGATCAAGGCCCAGTCCGTTACGCAGGCGGCTACGGTCACAATCCTTGGTTTCGACTCCAGCAATCCCGATCGCCCGATATCGCGCGGACAGATGACGCTGACAACGTCTGCGGACCGAGTTGGCGCACCGATCTTCTACCGCGACGTGCCGTTGATGCCGTCGCCGTCGGGGCAGGGCGGGGCCATAAAACCGCTCGCCAACGACGCCTTGCCGCTCATTGCATGGCGGTTGAAAGATATATCGCGCAGCGACAGCAAGACCGTCCTGACCGATATGCCCACATGCGCTAACTGCCACAGTTTCTCGGCCGACGGCCGTACTCTGGCCATGGACGTGGACGGCCCGTCCGGCGACAAGGGGTCCTACGTGATCACGCCCATCGGCGAGACGACGGTGATCGCGACGGAGAACGTGATCACGTGGAACTCTTTCAAGGACAAGCCCGAAGGGCACAAGACCATTGGATTCCTGTCGCAGATTTCTCCGGACGGTCAGGTTGCGGTGACAACCGTCAACGAGTCCCTCCACGTGGCGAACTTCATGGACTATCGCTTCCTGCAGGTGTTCTATCCGACGCGCGGCATACTGGCGTACTACTCGCGCGAGACGGAAGAGATGCTCGCGCTGCCCGGCGCCGATAACGCGAAGTTCGTGCACTGCGACCCGGCGTGGACCCCCGACGGGAAGTGGATCGTCTTTGCGCGCGCCAGGGCAAGGGATCCTTTCGTCGAGGGCAGACCGGTAGCCACCCGGGCCAATGACCCGGCCGAGACGCCGATACAGTACGACCTTTACCGCATACCGTTCAACGGCGGCAAGGGCGGCTCGCCGAAGCGGATCAAAGGCGCCTCGCGGAACGGCTTCAGCAACACGTTTCCCAAGGTCTCGCCCGACGGCAAGTGGGTCGTGTTCGTTAAGTGCCGAAACGGGCAGTTGATGCGACCCGACGGGCGATTGTGGATCGTGCCGGTGGAGGGGGGAGAGGCCAGGGAGATGAGGTGCAACACGCCTGTGATGAACTCATGGCACAGCTTCTCGCCGAACGGGCGGTGGATGGTGTTCTCCTCGAAGAAGAACACACCGTATACGCAGATGTTCCTGACCCACATCGACGAGGACGGCAACGACAGCCCGGCGATCCTGATCCCCAATGCGACGGCGGCCAACCGGGCGGTCAACATTCCGGAATTCGTGAACATCGGCTACGACGACATGACGACGATCGAGGCCCCGGCGGTGGCTCACTACCAGCATTTAGGCCGCGGCAACGATCTGATGGCCGAGCGACGGTTCGAAGAGGCGATTGCCGCATACCGACAGGCCCTCGAGATCGAACCGACGGTCACGAGCGTTCGGTCCAACATAGGCATGTGTCTGTTCCAACTTGGCCGGGTTGACGAAGCTGTCGTGTGCTTCAAGAAGGTCCTCAAGACCCATCCGAGAAACGCGGAGGTGCAGAACAACCTCGGCATGGCCCTGAGCAGGCAGAAAAGGCCAGAGGAGGCGATGGGCCATCTCAACAAGGCCCTCGAGATCAACCCGATGTTGGCCAAGGCTTACAACAATCGGGGGCTCGTCTATTACAGAAAAGGCCTCTATGACCGGGCCATCTCGGATTACGACAAGGCCCTGGAGATCAACCCACAGTTCGCTGAGGTCTACAACAATCGGGCGGTCGCTTATGACAAGAAAGACCTCCCTGACCGGGCCATCTCGGATTGCGACAAGGCCCTGGAGATCAACCCAAACTACGCGACCGCTTACGTCAGTCGGGGGGTGGCCTACGTAAGCAAAGGTCTCTATGACCGGGCCATCTCGGATTACAGCAAGGCCCTGGAGATCAACCCAAAGTTTGCTACGGCTCACAACAATCGGGCCGTTGCCTACTATTTCACGAGGCAATATGGAAAGTCTTGGGAGGATGTCCACAGGGCACAAAGTTTCGGGTATCCAATACATCCAGGATTTCTAACGGCCCTTCGGGAAGCTTCAGGCAGATACAGATAAGACGACCGAGGCCGCTTTATCGAACGCGCGCGACAGGGCTCGGACCCGTAAGCTTCGATTCCGTGGACGCGTGTCGGGAACCACCCCAACTCCATGTCTCCCTCAACGTGATGAGCTCGGGCGTTCGGCCCAACGTCGCAAAATGCGGCAAAACGGGGAAAAACGCGACACGTCGGCAGGCCCCAGACAAGCCCACTTCTTTGCTGATTGCATCGCAGCAAAGGTCCGGCAGCTTTGCACGTTCGTCTCTCGATTGCCAGCACCTTCCGGGCAGCCCAGCATCACTTTCGGAAATCGGGTCCCTCTCAGAGCCATTCTTGCCATATTCCAGGGAACTGTCTTGAAGCCTTGAGCGTCTAATCCAACAATGGCGCCAGAGATAGGGCACAGGGAACAGTCCGGCCATGCGATTGGTCCGACAAGCCTTGGCTGCCTTCCTGGCGATCGCGCTGGCGCCACGGGTTATCGATTCCTCTGCGGCGTCTTAGGATAGAGACAGCTGCTCCGTTACCAAATCACAACGAGGCATGCCATGAGCGAACAGCATCGATTCTATCACCACCAGAGCCCCACCTTCAGCCGATCCGTCTGCGGCCAGTGCCGGCAATCGATTGGGCGTCTGGCTGTCCTGATCGCCCTTATCGTCCTGGGCGATACGGCCTGCACATCCGCGGACAACAACGAAGCTGCAGCGATGGATGTGCAGATCGATCCCGTCATTGCCGAGCTGTTCGAAACAACCGCCCGATCCAGCGGGGCTACCTATCGCGTAGGCTATCGGGCCTTGATCCAACTCGGGCCTGATATGCGGGGCTCTCTCCAGGTCACGGCCAACGCAACCGACTGGCAGGACAAGTGGCTGGCGCGGGCATTGATCCTTGAGATTGATCACCCTGAGCGGGCCGAACTGATCCGCCGCGTTCTTCGCGCGATAGGTCGATGCGAAGTTCGTATTCTTGATAGCGGCGAGATCGAGATTATCTACGACGAGAAGTATCTCGACCATCGGGTTGAATCGGCCAAGAAGACGCTGATCGTAGGACGCGAGACGATCCCTCTGTTCGTGCAGGCCCTGCCCCAACTCGACGAACATCTCTACACGCGTGAGCCACACAAGCCGACCTCCGCCCTGCTGGATGCGTTGGTCCACTTCAATAATCCGGAGACTGCCAAGCCGATGCTATGGCGATGCAAACATCTGGCCATCGACGCATTGGTCGCGATGGGTGATCCGGTGGCAGACGCCTTGGAGGACGTGATCGCCTTGCCGGAGGGTTGGCGCGAAACACCCGCCCCCGCGACGCGCGTAGCGGCGGCGACGGCCTTGGGACGAATCGGGGCGGACTCATCCGCATCTGCCTTGCTGGCGGAGATGCGGACGCTCGCGACGACCGACATACCGGAAAAGGACCACGTTGGCTTGGCGGTGGCCCAGGCGTATTGCCTCGCCGTGGCCGATCTCCAGGCCGCCGACGCAGCCCCCGTGATGTTTGACCTGCTTCTCCGTACCGCCGACGGGTGGGGCGAGCTGGGCGATTCCAGAACGTCCGGTGCCTATACGATGATCCGTGCGGCGATGCTGTCGCTGGGGCCGGCTGCACGGACGGAGTTGACAGCCCGTCTCGACTCGGAGCCGACGGCCGCCCACCGAGCGATCGCTCATGACATGCTCATCGCGTTGGACAATCCGGTTGATCCGTCGGCAGACGCCCCGGAGCAGGAGGCGTTTCATCAGTGGAGACGTCGGGCCGCTCTGGCCGGCATGGCTGGCAACTGGTCCGGCCCCACTATCCGCGAACGGGCCGCTTCCGGCGTGAGCCTGAAGTACCTGCCGCTGGTTACGTTGGTCGACCGGCCGTTCGGGCTGGATGTGCTGGAGCAAATCCTGCTGGCCCACGGAGAGACGGAGCGGGACGCATGTCGCGATTATCACCGACCCATCATCCGCGCACTGGGCGACATGGACGATGCGCGAGTTCTCGACGTATTACGTAAGCACCTCGAGCGTCGTCCCACGCTGTGCCTTGGCCATGTCATTGACACGCTGGTCAGACTCAGTGACGCGGACGGCGTGGCCATCCTAGATGATATTATCGCAGCCCTGGAAGCCCCAGCCACCCCACAATACCGGACCCACAAGAGCCATCTTGACCGAGCAAGAGTAGCCCGGAAGGTACTGACCGCATCGCTGACTGACCTGGTGGACATGGCCACGTCCTCATCGTCTGACCACCGACGAGAAGCGACGTATGTTTTGGCCCGACGAGGGCACGTCGAGGCGACGGTGATCCTGCTGGACAAGATCGTCACCGACACCGACGGAGGGGGGCGGGTATGGCACAACGAATTGCTGCGCCTGGGCGATGTCGCGCTGCCGACGCTACGACGTCGCTTTGAAGGCGGCGACAATCCTGACGAGAAGCTTCTCTGCGAGGCCGTGATCCTTCGACTGACTAATCCGCAGCTCGCAGCCGACTTCGATCAGGTGATGCGTCCGCCAATCACCCAGGAGTTCAGAAGGGCAATGCGGAGCCATATCGGGCCGACGATGGCGGACCACCGAAATGTTGGCCAACACATCGCCGACATGATCGACCCGACAGCCCTGCCGTTGCTGGAAGCCCTGGCGATGATGACGCCGGAGAGCCCTGTGCTGGCCTGCGCACTGGCGGCCATCGGGGAGGATCGCTCGTTGACACTGATGCTCCGACACATTGACAGAGCACCCGCCTGGCCGAT
Organism: Phycisphaerae bacterium; assembly: GCA_011050235.1. Lineage (GTDB taxonomy): Bacteria > Planctomycetota > Phycisphaerae > SM23-33 > SM23-33 > HyVt-337. The sequence goes on from DRGC01000022.1 coordinate 97,449, forward strand.
TCTGGGCTTCGGTCCAGCTGGACGTGACGCGTTGATACAGGCCGCCCAATCGCCACAGCCCGATCAACTGGCGACAGCGCACTGGTCAATCACCTCTGCATTGGCAACCACCCACGAGCCGGACCCGGCCGGGCTCGAGATGATTCTCGAAGCCCTTGCGCTGGTCAAGACGGATCACCAGGTGGCCGGGAGGGCTCGCCATTACCTTCGACTGGCCAAGCGCTACCATGACCCGCGGCTGGCTGACGGGGCATTCGACGTTGCCCAGATCTATCCTGATAACCGAGAGGCCCTGCAGATGCTCCATGAGTATGACGATCCTCGCCTCGAGGAAGTCTGTGAGGCCTACATCCAGCAAGGCCGGAGCATTGGAAGTGACGTCATCAAAATCCTGATCGAACGCAAGGGCGACGAGGTGGGGAGCTTCCTGATGGCACAGTTGGCTTCCTGCGACGACCCGCGCAGGCGAGATTGGATGATCGACGACCTGCGATGCGCCCACCGACAAATCGGCCCCGAATCCCGCAGACTCGTCGGAAACGGTCTGTTGACGTATCTGGCCGACCCGAGCAAGCGAGTTCAACAAACAGCCGCCAAGGCGTTGGTGTGGATCACGCCACGGCCAAAGAAGACGACCGAAAGCTTGCTGGAGTGGGCCAAGACCTACGACTATGCCCTTCCTGACAAGGTGGTTCGCTATCTGGGGAAGTCACGGCATCCTCAGGCCGGGCCCGTGCTCCTGGCGTTGTATCGACAGCGCACCAACACCCGCGGATCGCTCCCACGGGCATTGGCCAACCTCAACTATGAGCCAGCCCTGCCCGTGATCGTTGACGTGATGGACCAACACATTGCCGAATGGCGTTCTCAGAAGACCTCTCGATTGTTGAGCAGTATCCACCAGGAGATGCTCGCGATTCGCCGCCTGGGACCAGACGGGCAAGCCAAGCTCATGGCCATCCTTCGCGATGGGGCAGACCTGCCCATCCGCGTCGAAGCGGCGCTGGCCACCGCCAAAGGCAGCCGCACTGATCCGGACCCCGAACAGTTGAAGCTGACACAGGACTTGCTGCATCGACTGGCGATCAACGGTCTGGACGATCCTTCGCTGACGGGAACCGTCCACGAACGAACGAGTGCGTATCGGGCCATGGTCCACGCGCTCATGACCGCATTACAAGGCTGCCCGGTCGACAGAGCTTACCCCATCCTGTTGGCCGCGACCTTGAAGGCCAAAGACCCCATCATTCGCGAGAAGCTTGCGAAACGAGTGGTCCAGCTTGCCCGGCAAGATCCCGATCTGCCAGCCCTGCCGCCTGCGTACCCATAGAAGGCCGTCTTCAGACGCATGCCTCTCACTATGGCTTGACGCCGCCGGCCTGTTCCTGCCACCGAAGAAGATGTTCCCGAAAGAGACTGCTGAGCGGATCATCTCGGCCTTTAAGGCAATCGACGAACGTCTCGAAGCTGATGGTCCCGTCATCGCCCGTGGGGAGGGGCTGGAAGTGCATTACGTCGATCGTCGGGTCTGCAGACAATGATCTTCTCGAGCGGCGGCCCTACTCGCCTCCCTGGTGGGTCTTAAAGGGCAAATGCTCGTCAACTCGGTAATCAGTTGCGCAATCCTGTCCAGGTTGGGACCTTGGCTGGCAGATCTTGCGATCTTGGCAGTGAGGCTTGCGATCCGGTCGAAGCCTTGCTTTGTGGCTGTGGCGGCAAGTCGGCTGGCTATGGTGGAAGCGCCGGAGAAGTCGCAGTCGCTCAGAGCGTCCACAAGCCGTTCGACTTCCTGACCGATCTCGAGCTTGACGGCTCTGGAGACCCCGAGCTTTCTCCTGTTCCTGCTGTGGTCCCGATCCATCACCGCTTCTGCGAAACGATCTACCAGTTCGGGGTCAAATTGCGTCCCTGCGAAGCAGCGCAGTTCTTCGATGGCCTCTTCGCAGCTTCTGGGCTCCCGATATGGGCGGTGGGAAACCATTGAACTGAATGCGTCGGCAATGGCGAGTATTCTCGCTTCGAGCGGAATATCGTCGCCGACAGGCAGGTTGGGGTCCCGAAAGCTGCCGCCGTACCAGGCGAGCTGGTTGCGGACGATTTCAATTAGTTTCGGCGATGAGAAGGTCAAGGCAATGATCTCTGCGCCCTTCTGGCGGTGGCTGTGCATGACTCTTGCTTCTTCTTCCGTCAACGGGCCGGGCTTGAGAAGGATGTCATCGGGCACGCCCAGTTTGCCAATGTCATGCAGGTCAGCGGCAACTTCGAGCATGAAACATTCGCTGGGCGGGATCAGCTCGCGGGCGGTCGCAACGCAGAGACGGGCGACCTGTTGGCTGTGTTCTGCTGTGCCAGCGTCGCGGTAAGCCAGGGCGAACATCAGAGAGTTCGCCGCACGGAGCGAGATTGTCGTGCCCTCCCCTTCGCCTGCCTCGATACGCAAGGGCACAATGGATGAGGGGGCAACTGGCTGGAATGATCTTCTCATGACAAGCAGGTACCCAACAAGTCCTGCCGTCGCGACGAAGACAATCAGGGCGATTGGGATCCCGGCCCAAGACCCCAGGATTCCCTTGTGGCCTATTTCGTTGAAGCGGACTTCGACTGTACCCCAGCGGGTGTTGCCCTTGAATATGGGCACCTGCACGTGTGTGAGCGTCGACTGCTGGGGAGAGTGCCCCGCCCAGTGCTTTTGATGGTCGCCCGCCTCGGCCAGAATCGCCCCATCGGCGGAACGGACAGCAGCCGAGAGAATGCCTGCTTTTCCGTCCGTGGCCAACTGCATCGTCGCCCGGGTCGCCGCCAGGTCGTCCTCTTGGGCGGACACCGCCCACAAAACCGCCAGCGATTCGCATAGCTGCTTCCGTGCATCGAGAGCGGCCTGTGATCTGTCAGGAACAAGACCGATCGCGTTGGCGGCGAGCAGGATGCTCGTCGTCACCAGCACCAACCCCAGACTTATGCGCATTGTAGACGGCACTCTTATCATCGCTTTAGGCTTCTCTTGTGCTTGCCCGCGCCGGGTGTTGTCGCGGGGTCAAAGAGGAACTCAAATCCTCCGCCGTTCTCGTCCTATCCGTTCTTTCGCCAGCGCCTCCATAGACTTCTTCGGCGAAATCGCCTGTGCCCTGCAAGAGAACTGGACCCCCGCCACAGCGGCTCGGCTGACGTGGTACTGGCCGAGAGCGACGCCGTCTTCAGTGACCAGGCCACATACCCGGCCGTCAGCGATGAAGCCACTCCGGTGGTCGCGCCCGCGACCGCCATTTCTTTCCGCTCCTGTGAGTGCACAGAATCGTCCATTTGCCCCTTCATGGCGGCCACTTGTTGTGCTATCTCTCTATTGGCTCTCACGCTGCGGACGATGGCCTGCGATCGCTCCGTTACGTCGCTGGGGGCCTGCGGCCGTTGGCGAGAGCTTGTCTCCGCGATGCCTTCGCCATCCCCGGGCGCTGGCTCGACGGGGGCCTGAGACTCTCCGTCGCTGCTTGCCAGGTCCTCCTGCGCTGCGTCGTCCGGGGAGGAACGGTCGTCATCTGGATTGGCCGGCGCCTGAGAGTCCGGCCGGGGGGCATCCAGTTGGGACTCATCTTGTGCGGGCTGTTCAGGAGTTGGCGCGGCCGGGGGAGGCACAATCAGAACTGCCGGCATCGTGTCTACCAGCCGAGGGATATCGGGCAGTTGGGCGGCCGGATTGGGGCGGGGCGTCTGCAGATCGCCAGCCCACAGATCGGAGCCGGCGTCGCTTGTCGCAGCATCATCCTCGCTCGGGTAGTCATCGGCAGTGTCAGCCAGGTTATTCAGATCGATTGTAACCGTTGCCTCATCCGTCAGGCCTCCAGCATCCTGGACTTGGACGGTCAAGGAAAATGTCTGGCTCGCTTCGTAGTCCAGCGCTGCGGGATTATTGACCGTGATCTCGCCCGTTGAACTATTGATCACAAAGGCGTTGCCCATGTTGCCGCTGATGATGAACCAGGTAAGCGAATCCCCCGCATCCGGGTCAGCCGCTATCACCGTGGCCACCGAAGTGCCGCCAGCCAAGTTCTCGTCGATGGCGCCGAGGCTCTGATTGTCAATGGTCGGCGCCTCGTTGACGTCGGTGACGTCGGTGACGTTGACCGTAATCGTGGCTGTGTCGGTCAAGGCGCCGGTGTCTTCGACCTGGACGGCGAGGGCGTAGCTGGTAGTCGTCTCGTAATCGAGATTCGTGTTGTCGGCTACCGTGATCTGTCCGGTGGAGCTGTTGATGGCGAACACGCCGTCGCCGTTACCGGCCGTGATCGAGTAGGTCAAGCTGTCGCCGGCATCAACGTCGGAGGCAGAGGCCGCGCCGACCACGTCGGCGTTGGCGGCATTTTCGCCTATCGAGAACGTGCCGTCACTGACGGTCGGAGCCTCGTTGACGTCGGTAACACTGATGGTCACCGTTTCGGTGGCGGAGGTGTTCACGCCGTCCCCGACCGTCAACGTCAGCGTGTAGCTGGCGGTGGTCTCGCGGTCCAGATTGCTGTTGTCGGTGACCGTAATCTCGCCGGTGGAACTGTTGATGGCGAAGATGCCATCCCCGTTGCCGGCCGTGATCGTCCAGGACTGCAGGCTTCCGCTGGTGTCGGCGTCGGTGGCCAGCGCCGTCCCAACGCTGATGGTGTCGGCGGCGTTCTCGGCGACAGCGAAGCTCTGCGACGCCGTGATCACCGGAGTGGTATCGTTGATGTCCGTGACGTTGACCGTGATTGTGGCCGTGTCGATCAAGGCGCCGGTGTCTTCGACCTGGACGATGAGGGCGTAGCTGGTGGTGGTCTCGCGGTCCAGGTTGCTGTTGTCGGCTACCGTGATCTGCCCGGTGGAGCTGTTGATGGCGAACACGCCGTCGCCGTTGCCGGCCGTGATCGAATAGGTCAAGCTGTCGCCGGCGTCGGGGTCGGAGGCCGAGGCCGCGCCAACCGCATCGTCGTTGGCGGCATCTTCGGCTATCGAAAACGTGTCGTCACTGACACTTGGAGCGTCGTTGGTCGCCGTAATGGTGATGCCTCTCGTAACTTGGTCGCTATAGTGTTTCCCATCGGTGGCGATAAAGCTAATGATCCGCCCTGTCATATTCGGAGCGTCACTTATGTTGGTGTAGGTCACCCAACGCAGGGCAGTCTGATAGTTGGCCACCGACGACATGCCGCTCAGCGTCAGCACGCCGGCGCCGACATCCCAGTTGCCCCTGATGCCTAATTGGTCGACAAAACTCAGAAAATCCTCGGCGCTGACGTAGCCGCTGCTGATGCTGACCGTCGCCCCCGCCAGATCTGTATGGTTCACGTCAGTAACGGTAAGGCCACTGTCAACGGCCACGGCGCCGTCATCTTCGATATAGTTCAGGTCCCCACTGGCGATGGTCACTATCGGTCTGCCCCAAAGGGCGCCGTAGACGCCTGCCGACCCGTCGGGGTCCTGTATCCCGCTGGTCCAAACGACCACGACCTCGCCATCTGAATCTATGGCTACCGCCACGTTATCCTGGTCGCCATCGGTCGTGGTGTTGACGCGGAACTCGCTGCCCTGGGCGACGCCCGCCGCGTTGTATCGCTGGGCGTAGATACCCGCCGACCCGTCCGAATCCTGGATCCCGCTGGTCCAAACGACCACGAAGTTGCCGCTGGCGTCCATGGCCACTGCCGCTTGATCCTGGTCGCCATCGGTCGTGGTGTTGACCCGGAACTCGCTGCCCTCGGCTACGCCGTTCTCCCTGTACCGCTGGGCGTAGATGCCCGCCGACCCGTCCGGATCCTGTATCCGGCTCTGCCAAACGATCACGAAGTTGCCGCTGGCGTCCATGGCCACTGCCGCTTGATCCTGGTCGCCATCGGTCGTGGTGTTGACCCGGAACTCCCTGCCCTGGCGTGGGCCCGTCCCCCTGAACCGCTGACCGTAGATGCCCGCCGACCCGTCCGGATCCTGGATCCCGCTGGTCCAAACAACCACGATGTTGTCGGACGCGGCCATGGCCACTGCCGGTTGGCTGTGGTTGTCGTCGGTCGGCCTGTTGACACGCACCTCGCTGTCCTGGGCTACGCCCGCCGCGTTGTACCGCTGGCCGTAGATGCCCGCCGCCCCGTTCGGAACCTGGATCCAGCTCTTCCAAACGATCACGAAGTTGCCGTCCGCGTCCATGGCCACCGCCGCTTGATCCTGATCGTCGTCGGTCGTCGTGTTGACACGGAACTCGTTGCCCTGGGCGACGCCCGCCGCGTTGTATCGCTGGGCGTAGATGCCCGCCGACCCGTCCGGATCCTGGATCCCGCTGGTCCAAACGACCACGAAGTTGCCGCTGGCGTCCATGGCCACTGCCGCTTCATCCTGGTCGCCGTCGGTCGTGGTGTTGACGCGGAACTCGCTGCTCTGGGCGACGCCCGCCGCGTTGTATCGTTGGGCGTAGATGCCCGTCGACCCGTCCGGATCCTGGATTCCGCTCTTCCAAACGACCACGAAGTTGCCGCTGGCGTCCATGGCCACTGCTGCTCGATCCTGGTCGCCATCGGTCGTGGTGTTGACGCGGAACTCATTACTGACCGGCGGGCTATTAAGACTGAATGAGTACTCCCACAAGATCCCCGTGTCCAAGGGGATGGACAGGCCTGTCGCCAAGGCCCACTCCCCCCCGTGGGAAGCGGCCTCCAGGACCCAATCGCCGCCCTGGCCCGTCAGATCGTCTGAGGCGAACACATCGGCTCCGGTCAGATCGGCCAAGCTATCGAGCAGCGCCCGGCCTCCGCCGGAGTCGCTCGCAACGTTGCAGCCGAATATGTAAATGTTGGCTCCGTCGGCAAACGATTCGGCGAGCCCCCGCCACGCCCAGGCCGTCTCCGCCAAGGTGTCGTTAGAAATCCATTCATTGCCCAGCGCGAAGCCGCCCCGCTCGCCATGGGATAGGATCGAAAGTGACCCGATCCGCCTATTCTCCGTCGTGGCCAACTCCTCCAGAACGTCGATCACGTCTCCGGCGGAGTCCTCTGCGCCGTCGTAGACGACGACATAAGCCGTGTTGGACGCTGCATCTGCAAGCTCTTCGTAAGCCGACAACTGGTTGTCGACCAAGACGATATCCAGGCCCGCTGACAACAGTCTCCGGACCTCCAGCGACTCGAACAAAGGACTGGCACAAGGTGTCTGTGGCTCCCGACCCATATCTATACTCAGGACAGTCTATGGTTGCGCTGGCCCGGGGCTGGGATGCCGCAGTACACAGCATCCACCGATAGCCCTGGTCTGCCCAGCGGCTGAAGTGCAAAGATGCCCTCGTCCAACTATCCGCTTATGTTGTCCGCTTGTAAAAGCGTTGCGAAACCAGGGCCTCTAAGATGGCCGCCAAGAAGGTAATAAGATATAATGTCCGCTATGCACAGGAATTGTCTCGGTGTTTCGGTGTTAATGTTGCCGGGATAGTCCTGTCCGTCCCATCTTTCGTGATGACACAGGGGGATATCCTAAGCCGTTGACATGACTTCGTCCTCGGGATCGCTGAGAATCTCATTCAACCTGGAGCAGGTTTCGGGGGGCAGGTCTGGCGCGCCCCGGCAGGCCTAGACACGCCCAACCCTCGGCCTCGCCACTCAGCGCGAGAGAAAAGCCGACCACAACGTCAGGTAGTGACCGGCTTTGTTAACCACGCGCGAGAGGATCCCCACGGGACAGGCTCGGACCTCTAACCTTCGGTTCCGTAGACGCGCGCCGGCAATTGCGTCAATCCCATACATGCCTTGTAGTTATGGCTTTAGGCGTTCGTCCAAAGATTGCAGAGTGCAGTAAAATGAGGCCATTTGCGACACGTCGGCAAGCTCCAGACAAGCTCATGGCCATAGAATCCTGTTGATCGGGCGACGTGGGGGGACATACAATCGAGGCGGTCTGAGTCATTGAGCCGGCCGTCGGGCGCGAGTGACGGCGCGACCGCGGCTAACGCACACCCACGCCAAATCGCATGAGCTTCCGTCAGGTAGGGGATCGACGATGGGTGAACTGTTCGACGTAGCCGAACTGGTCCGAGTCGCGGTTGAAGACGAGCGCACCGGCAGCGCGTTCTACGCCACCGCGGCTGGGCGAGCCGAGGACCCCAACCTGAAGGCGGCATTTGCCGACATGGCCGACCAGGAGCGTTATCACCAGGCGCGCTTCGAGAAGATGCTGGCCGAGCTGGGCGAAATCAAGCCGCCGGAACAGTACTCCGGGCAGTACGCCAGCTATTTGGGCGCCCTGACGCGGGACCGCGCCTTTCCCGACGAGGCCAGCGCCCGGGCGATGGCCGAAGCGTGCGAGACCGACCTGGCCTTTCTGGAGGTGGCGCTGGGGTACGAGCGTAACACGCTGAACCTGATCAACGAGATGCGTCTGTTGATTCGCGCAGACGGCAAGGCCGTCGTCGATGACATCACCTGCGAAGAGCAGGCGCACGTGGTGTCGCTGTTGGAGGCCCGGGAGGCGCTGGGCGGCTAGACGCCTTTCGCGCCCGCCTGGTAGCGCAAGGGCAGTCGGACGCCGAACCCGAACCAACTGACGAGCAAGACCAACAGGCAAAACAGCCCAAAGATCCATCGGACGTGGGTGAACCAGGCCGATCGCTCGAACAGCTCGCCATCGGTAACAGTCAGTGTCCCCGGCCCACGCTCGAAGTAAACGGCATCGTCGGCCATCTTGATTCGATGATATCATGGAGAAATATTTTTTTTGTCACCTTATTGTGCACCAATGGTACGTGTGAAGGTCGGGGTTGTCGATCGCCAGTACTACCCTAACGTCTGTACGTGAAGCACGTTACGTAGATTTCGCCCCTACTTCCTCTCCGTCAGGTACTTTACGGAGGATTTATATGTAAATCCTTGACACGTCAAGAGCCAGCGCAGTAGAGTGAGACGATAGAGACAGGTTGACGGGGGGGGCTTTTGTCGACCCGACTGTTATTCGTTTCACAGCAGGTGCTGCAATGGCAAGCTTTGTCACTCAAAATGCCGCAGTGGGATTTGTTGAGCAGTATCGAAAGACACATGCTCTCATTGGATTCGCCGCCAGCCAAGTTGCCTGGGATCAAGCTGAGGCCGACGCGTGTGTGTCGGCCTTTTTCAAACCCCGAGCCGCCCAAAGCGGCAAGGGTTTCCTCATGCCGGCCAGCGAGTCCCTCGGCCGCTATGGCGACCTAGCCGACAGCGAAGCCACCCAGCCCGAGAAAGATATCGTCCTGTTGGGCGTGCGGGCCTGCGAACTCCGCGCCCGGGAGTACCTCGACCGCGTCTTCCAACAGGACGATTTCCAGGATCCCTTCTACGACCGACGGCGACGCTCGCTGATGATCGTCTCCTGCGACTGCGTCGATTGCGCCGACTCGTGCTTCTGTCCGCTGGTGGGCGGGCGGCCGTTCGCGACGGAAGGATTCGACCTGAACTTCTCACCGGTCGATGGCGGCTTTGTCGTCGAGATCCGGAGCGACCGCGGACGGGCACTCCTGGACGAGTGCGGGCCGAATCAACTGAAAGAGGCAACCGCCGAGCAACTCGCTCAGCGCGACCGGCAGCGCCAGCAGATGGTCGAGCGTCTGAAGCGTCAAAACGACGACCTCGAGTTCGACGCAGCTGACGACGCGACCACGCCCCTGCCCAAGGACAACGACGGCGACTGGCAGCATTTCGCCGCCGACTGCGTGGAGTGCGGAGCCTGCACCAACATCTGCCCCACCTGCCATTGCTTCTATCTCTACGATCAGGTGCTCGGGGCGGACCGGTTCGAGCGCGTGCGGACGTGGGACAGTTGCCTGCTCAGTTCGTATGACCGGATGGCCGGCGGGGTGCACATGAAACTCACGCCGCGCCCCCAGCTATTGGGGAGGCTGGCCAATCGCGTGCTGCACAAGTTCACCTACTCGCCGCAGCAATACGAGATGCTCGGCTGCGTCGGCTGTGGCCGCTGCGTGGATGCGTGTCTCGGTAAGATCGACATTCGTCAGGTCGTGCAGGAGCTAAGCAGATGATTAGCGGCAACCCCTACATGCCCATCCCAGCCAAGCTGGCCGACGTCATCGACGAAACGCCGACCATCAAGACATTCATTCTCGAACCCGACGAGCCCATGGCCTTCCGTGCCGGGCAGTTCATCCAACTGACCTTGCCCGGCGTGGGCGAGGCGCCCTTCACCCCCTCCAGTTCTCCAAGCGACCCCGGCCGACTCGCGATCACGGTGCTCCGGACCGGCGCCGTCACCGAGCGCTTCCACGAATGCACCGTGGGCCAGACGCTGGGTCTGCGCGGTCCCTTCGGCAAGGGCTACCCCATTGAGGAGCTGGACGGCAAGGAGGTGCTGGTCGTCGGCGGCGGCGTGGGGCTCGCCCCGCTGCGCGCGCTGATCCTGGCGCTGCTGGGCGACATGAAGGGCGTCAAGCGGATGAGCATCAAGTACGGCGCTCGCTGTATGGAAGAGCTGCTCTACCGCATCCAGTACGACGACTGGCCTACGCACAAGAAGGTCGACTTTGCCTGCACCATCGACAAACCGGAAAACGGCTGGGACGGACACACCGGCGTGGTCACCACGCTGCTGAAGGACCTGGACGTCGACAAGGCCAACACGCACGCTTTCGTGTGCGGACCCGGCGTGATGCTGAAGTTCACGACCTTCACGCTCCTGGATGAGGGATTCACGCCCGACCAGATCTTCCTGTCGATGAATCGCCGCATGAGTTGCGGGATGGGCAAGTGCGGGCGGTGCAACATCGGGCCGTTCTATCTCTGCAAGGACGGGCCGGACATCAACTACGCGAAGATCAAGGACTACCCGAACGTCTTCTAGGAATCGAGCGACGGATGGCGGATAGCGGACAGAACGGTTCCCCGCGATGCGTGCTCTGCCCGGCGGCGTGTGAGCTTCAGGTCGTCTCAGCCGGGCCGGACCGCTGGCGAAGTGAGTTTCCGCTGACCGATGAGGCGGGCCTGTGCCCGCGCGGCAGCGCGCTGGGTGAGCTGCTGGGTCATCCGCAGCGAATCCTTTCTCCGGCCTCGCGCGACAACGGGCAATTGAAGGCCATCAGCATGGCCGACGCTCTGGGCGCAATTCTGGCCCAATCGGCGGGCCGGAAACTGGTGTTTCTGGTGGACGCCCATGTTCCGATCGAGCAAATGCTGGAGGTGGCGGCGTGGTGCGCCAACTGGCCTGAGGCGAGTTTCTGCTTCGTGGTCGAGCCGGCCGAACACACGGTGCTGCTGGGAGCTGAAGAAAGCGGGGCCGACTATCTGACCGACGATCAACTTGCCCACTGCGATGGTTTCCTGATCATCGGGGATGCCTTCGCAGCCAATCCGATCTGCGCACGAAGCGTGTTCGATCGGCGCAAGACCCAGTCGAAAACAGCGATCGTGGCCCTGGACGCTGCAGCCGGCACGCCCGCCAAGTTCGCCACGCATCGGGTCGACGTCGCGGTCGGCAGGCAACTGGAGGCCCTGGCCGCGATAGCCAAGGTCGCCGGCGCAAAGGTCGACGCGGACTTACTCGGCCCTGCCGGGGAGAATCCGTCGGCGGCAGCGGCCGGGGGAGCGCTGGCCACGTGCAAGCGTCTGGGCGTGATCGTCTCGGCCGAGTACGGCCGAGGGGAAGACTGGCGGCGGATCGGCCAACTGGCCGGCACGCTGGCGGCGGACAAAGGGGGCGGGCTGGCCGTTCAGACGGTCGGATTGAACGCGCTCGCCGCGGTGCGACTCAATGCCGCGCTCGGCGGCGCGGGGCTGGCGGAAGCGATATCGGACGACTCGACCATCAGCGTCGCGCTTGGATACGATCAGCTCGGCATGCTCGGCTGGCGAGGGGGCGGCTTTTTCGCCGCCGCAGCGGCCTTGCCGAACCCAACCACCGAGGTCGCGCGATTCGTCCTGCCGATCACCATGCCCGGCGAGTGGGCGGGGACCTATCTGGCCGGCGGCTCGAAGCTGGTTCATGTTGAGCCGTTGCTGGCTCCACCGATCGGTATCCCGTCGCCATCGGAATGGGTCGCCGCGCTCGCTCGCCAGGCGGGCGTCAGCCAAGCCAAGCCGGCCGATGTGTCGGCTGCGCTGCAGCGCGTCACGTCGGCATCGGCGCCGGCGCCCCTGCTGGGTCATTCGCCGTCGCCGGCGCTGCTGTTAGCGCGGCGGGCGGGCCACCACGGTTGTGGGATGTGGTCGGCCCACGGCTCGTGGCAGGCGGCGGCAGAGGAACTGCCGGACCTTCGCATCGGCGCGGATTACGCTCAGAAACTGAAGATTGCCAATTTGGCGGTGGTCACCGTCCGCGCCGGCAAACAAGAGATGCTGGCCCGCGCCCGCTACACGCCCGAGCTGGACGGCGAATACGTGGTCCTTTCGGAGGGCCTGCCCGACGCGCGGACGCTGATGCAGAGCTTCATTGAAGACGAAACCGGCGCGTTGGGCGCCGAGCCCGTAGCTGTGGACCTCCGTGTATCATGATGGAATCGGCAACGCACAAACCGGTGGACGAGCGCGTCCTGATCAACCTGGACCGGTGCATCGAGTGCGGCTCGTGCGCCGCGGCGTGTCACTACAGTCACACCAACATGCCGTCCGTCGACGCCGCTCGGACCGGGTGGGCCCTGCTGCCCGTGATCTGCCGCCAGTGCAAGGCCGCCTCATGCGTGGACACCTGCCCCGCCGAGGCCATGATCTGCGACGACGACGGTGTGGTGCGCCGCCGCCTGTTCCGGTGCATCGGCTGCGGCTCCTGCGCCAAGGCGTGCCCGTTCGGCGTGATCCCCACGCAGCTCGGCGGGGTGCCGACGGGCTTCCGCAGCAACGAACGCATGAGCGGCCATCAGATCGCCAAATGCGACCTGTGCTTCGACCGCACCGCCCCGGAGGCGCCCACGCGCGGCGTGCCGCGCTGCGTAGCGGCGTGTCCATCCGGGGCGCTGACGTACGCCGACGAGCACCGGGCCAAGGAGCTCGGCATCGAGACCATCGGCGGCAGGACGACGGCCGACAACCCATACAAACGTAGGTAAGCGATGAACCCCAGTGAAATCGTCATCTGGTTTATCGGTGCGGGCCTGGGAACGCTGCTGCTGGGTCTGCTGCTGAAATGGGTGGACCGGAAGGTCACCGCCCGCGTCCAGTGGCGCGTCGGGCCGCCGTGGTACCAACCGATGGTCGACATCATCAAGCTGATGGGTAAGGAAACGCTTATGCCCGTCACCGCCCGCGGCACGGGCTTCCTGCTGGCCCCGGTGATCGCCCTGGCGACCATGGCCGTGGCGGCCACCATCCTGTGGCGATCGCTGTGGGACCCGTCCAGTCCGTTCCTGGGCGACCTGATCGTGGTGATCTACCTGCTGGCCATCCCGGCGCTGATGACGATGTTGGGGGCGTCGGCCAGCGGCAGCCCGCACGCGTCGGTGGGCGCCAGCCGGGAGATGAAGCTGCTGCTGAGCTACGAGCTGCCGATGTTCCTGGCGATTTTGGTGGCTGTGGCCCGGTCGGGCTGGACGTTCCAGCTCGGCGGGCTGGTGACGGCCCAGGCCCAGACTGGCCCCGTGGTCTTCAGCATCTCCGGCGCGCTGGCGATGCTGATCGCCATCATTTGCATGCAGGCCAAACTCGGGCTCGTGCCCTTCGACGTCGCCGAGGCCGAGTGCGAAATCATGTCCGGCGTGTACGTCGAGTACTCCGGGCCGGCGCTGGCCAACTGGCTGATGACGCGCGCGATGATGCTGGCGGTCATGCCGCTGCTGCTGGTCGAAGTATTCTGGGGAGGCCTGTACAGGCAGGCGTGGTGGGGGTTCCTCAGCTTCCTCGGCCGGTACGTGCTGCTGGTGGTGCTGGTCGTGCTGATCCGCAACACCAACCCGCGTTTGCGGATCGACCAAACGATGAAGGTCTTCTGGTTCGGCCTGACGCCGGTGGCCATTGTCGCGTTGGTGCTGGCTCTGATCGGCCAGGCGGAGGGCATCGCATGGCTCTGACGACCTGGGCATTGCGGAAGTCGTTGTGGGTGTATCACGTCAACGCCGGCGCCTGCAACAACTGTGACATCGAGGTGCTGGCACTGCTGACGCCGCGGTTCGACATCGAGCGATTCGGCATGATCCTGGTCGGCTCGCCGCGGCACGCCGACGTGTTGGCCGTCACCGGCGTATGCACCCGCCAGATCATGCCGCGCCTGCAGGAAGTTTACATGCAAATGCCCAAGCCCTGCGTGGTGCTGGCCATCGGCGCCTGCGCCAACGCCCAGGGCATCTTCACCGAAGCGTATCACATGGGCGCGGCCGTCGACGAGACCATCAAGGCCGTCGACCCCAGCGCCATCATTATCTACGTGCCCGGCTGTCCGCCCAAGCCGGAAGCCATGATCGCCGCAGCCGTCAAGGGCATGGAGTTCCTCAAGACACTGTGACGACGGGAGACTGATGCAAGGAGCTTGGACATGAGTGTGACGCAGACAGGCATTGACGTGCCGCTGATGGGGTTTGTCGGCGAGGTGCTGGAGCGCCTCGGCGACGTCGTTGTCGCCGTCGAACAATGCGAGCCTCGCCGCGGCATCGCGCGGGTCGACCCGGCGAGAACCGTCGAGGCCGCAGAGAGAATGTTCGCCATGGACGGCTCCCGGCTGGTGACGGCCACCGGCCTGGAAGTGCGCGACGGGATCGACGTGCTCTATCATTGGGCGCTCGAGCCGCAAGGCGTGGTGGTGACGCTGAAGGTCCTGGCCACCCGGCCGGACCTAACGCTCGACTCGCTGGCGAACGTGCTTCCGGCCGCCAACTGGATCGAGCGCGAGTTGCACGATCTGCTCGGGGCGAACTTCCGCGACCACCCCGACATGCGACGACTGCTGCTGGACGACACCTGGCCCGAGGGTTTGCATCCCCTCCGCAAGAGCTTCGACCAAATCAAGGATCGGCCGCCCCTGCCGGCCAATCAGTCGCCGCCGGACGTGGACGTGGACGTCAAGGCGCACCGGGGGGATCACTCATGAGCCACAAGACGATTATCAACATTGGCCCGTTCCACCCGCTTCAGGAAGAGGCCGAGTTCTTTCAGCTTCACGTGGACGGCGAGACCGTCATCGACGTGGACGTCCGCCTCAGCTACAACCACCGCGGCATCGAGAAGCTCGACGAATCGAAGACCTTCGATCAGGTGCCGTTTGTGGTCGAGCGGGTCTGCGGCATTTGCTCGGCCAGCCACCCGCTGGCCTACGTCCAAGCGGTCGAGGAGATCGCCCACGTCGACGTGCCCGAGCGATCGCTCTATCTGCGGACCATCGTCAACGAACTAGAACGGCTGCACTCGCACCTGCTGTGGGTGGGTCTGGCCGGCCACTTCCTGGGGTACAACACTGTGTTCATGTGGGCGTGGAAGTATCGCGAGCCCGTCATGGACGTGTTGGAGACCGCCACCGGCAGCCGGGTCAACTACGCCAACGCCAAGATCGGCGGCTCGCGGCGCGATATCTCCGACGAGCAGCTCCGCGAGATCGACAAGGTGGTGGGCGAACTTCATCGGCCGCTGGACATGCTGACCAACGCGGTGCTGGACGATCCCGTCCTGCACGCGCGGCTGAAGGGCGTGGGCATCTTGAGCCCCGAGGCGGCCAAGGCCTACGGCGCCGTCGGGCCGACCGCCCGCGGCAGCGGTGTGCCCATCGACGTCCGCAGGGACGATCCCTACGCGGCCTACGATCTCGTCGACTGGGACGTGGTAACCGCTCCCGGATGCGACGTATTCGGCAAGGCGGTGGTGAGGCTGCTGGAGTGCTACGAGGCCATCAAGATCATCAAGCAATGCATCAAGCAGATTCGCCCCGGGGAGATCGACGCGAAGGTCGAGTCAATCCCGCCCGGAGAAGGCATCGGACGCGTCGAGGCCCCACGCGGCGAGACGTTCCACTACGTGCGATCCGACGGGTCCAACCGGCCGGTGCGGCACAAAATTCGGGCGCCAAGCTACGTGAACATTCCGACCTTCAAGGCCTCCTGCATCGGCCAGCAGATTGCCGACGTGGCGATTACGCTGGCGGCCGTCGACCCGTGCTATTCGTGCACCGAGCGGATGTGTCGTGTCGTCGACGCCGACACGCACGTGCAGGTCTATCAGTTTGCAGACCTGGTGAGACTATCGCAGCAAAAGACCGACCGCATGCGGCGATCGTGACCGACGCGGCGCGTGCGAATGAACGACATTGTTTGGGACAACCGAGCAGACGCCGAGGACTCGGCGGGTGAAGCATGAACGAACTAGCTGACCAATTGGCACATCCTCTCTTGCTGCCGATCGTCATTGCGTTCGTGGCAGGAGCCGCAGCTTACGTTCTGTCTCGCCTGTGGCCCATGGGGTGCCGCCTGATCGCACTGGCGGCCAGTCTGCTCGTCCTGGGCAGCGGCATCTGTATCTTCTACCGAGGCGACGAGCTGGTGGGCTGGCAAGGCCTGACGTTCGGCTGGCACTGGATGACGTTAACGCCCGACATCTCGCTAACGGTCAACCTGGCTACAACCATGCTGGGCATGGTGGTGGTGATCGGCTCGGCGGCCTTTGCGCTGCTGATTACGATCTACAGCCTGCGGGCCATGCGGGGCGAGTACTGGGAGGGCAAGTACTACGCCTATCTGATCTGGGCGCTGGGCGGGGCCTGCATCGTGGGCCTGGCCGAGAATCTCCTGGTGCTGCTGGTCGGCTGGGAGATCGTCACGCTGATGCTGTTCCTGATGATCAGCCAGGGCCCGCGCGACGCCAAAGCCGGCGGCGCCAAAACCTACGGCATCTTGGGCTTTGCGGATGCGTGCTTGCTTCTGGCGGTGGCGCTATTGGCGACGCTGGAAGGCGGCTCGGCCAACTGGTCGCTCTCGAAGGTCCATGACGTCGGTTCTCTGGGCTCGTTGGGTTACGTGATCTACGCGCTGATTCTGGTTGCGGCGCTAGCCAAGGCCGGGGCGATTCCGCTGCACACGTGGATACCAGCCATCGCCAAGGATGCGCCAACGCCGGTGATGGCCTACCTGCCGGCGGCGCTGGATAAGTTGCTGGGCATCTACCTGCTGGCGACCCTCTCACTGCGGATGTTCGTGGTCGATTGGCCGCTGCGGGTGGTGATGATGGTCATCGGCGCGGTGACCATCCTGGCGGCAGTGCTGATGGCCATGATGCAGCACAACCTCAAGCGCCTACTCTCGTTCCACGCGGTCAGCCAGGTCGGCTACATGGTCTTGGGGATCGGAACGGGCACGGTCATCGGCATCATCGGCGGCCTGTTCCACATGATCAACAACGCGATCTACAAGTCCAACCTGTTCTTGATGAGCGGCGCCATTCGACGGGCGACTGGCACGGACGAGATCGAGAACATGGGCGGCCTGGCGCGGTTGCTTCCGGTGACGTTCGTGTGCGGATCAATCTCGGCGGTGGCCATTTCGGGCATGCCGCCGTTCAACGGCTTCGTCAGCAAATGGTTGGTCTATCAGGGCACGCTGCAGGTCCGACAGACCTCGCCCCCCCTGGCGGCGGCGCTGGTGACGGTGGCCGTCTTCGGCAGCGCCCTGACGCTAGCCAGTTTTGTCAAAGTCATGTATTCGGCTTTTCTGTCGCCGGCCCCCAAGGGCGCCGCCTATGTCACCGATCGGCCTAAGGAGAGCGTCTTCATGGCCGTGCCGATGATCATCCTGGCCCTCGCCTGCGTGATCCTGGGTCTCTGGCCAGGGCTGATGATCGACAACGTTCTGGCCCCGGTCGTAGGGGCTGGGGCAGACGACGTAACCACTGCCAACCTCGCCGTCCAAACCGACGGGCTTGGCTACTGGAGCGCCACGCAGACGACCGGACTGATCCTCATTGGCCTCTTGCTCGGTCTGATCTTCGTCTTCCTGTTCACCTGGAAGAAGCGTATCCGCGTCGTTCGCCCGTTCCTGGCCGGGGAGGTGGCCGGGGAGGCCGACGACCGCTGGCGCGTGCCGGGCACGCACTTTTACGAAACGATCGGCAAACTGCCGATCATCGGGGCGCTACTGAAACACGGTGAAGCCGGCGCCATGGACCCATACCACTGGTCGCAGCGCCACGGCAACACCTTCGTGCAGTTGCTGCGCCGGCTGCACACCGGACTGATCAGCTTGTACGTCGCGTGGGCGCTGGGCGGGCTGGTCATCATCCTGATATATCTGCTGCTTGCGGCAAGGACATAACCCATGGGCGTGGAATTGCTGATTGTCATCCTGATCGTGTTCATGCTGGCTGCGGCTGTGATCGCGCTGGAGGCGGACGATCTGCTCAGTTCGGTGATCGCAGTCGGAGCGGCCGGCTTTGCCCTGAGCGTCATCGACCTGCTGGTCGGCGCGCCGGACTTGGCCATCACCCAAGTGGTGGTCGAGGTGATCATGCTGGTGCTGCTGATTCGCGCGGTCCTCAAGCGACGCGACGAGGCGGCGGCCATCTCCAGCGACCTGCTGCGGACGGGCCTGTGTCTGTTGGCCTGCGGCGTGCTGCTGGCGGTGGTGTTCTTCGCGTTGGGGGGCTTGGCCGGCGATGACGCCCCCGACGGCACGATTCCACCGTTCGGCGAGCCCGTACTGGCCAATGGCAAACGGGCGGCCGTTCCGCCTGGAGTAAGCAAGCAATACCTCGAGCAGACCGTCAGTGAGACCGGCGCCGTCAACGCGGTGACCGCGATCCTGCTGGATTTCAGAGCCTACGACACGTTGGGCGAGGCGACGGTGATCTTCGTTTCCGTCCTGGGCGCGTATGCGCTGCTCAGGCGGGTCGGACGACGCAAGGAGGGCCTGTCGCCATGAAGCAACATCACGGCATGACGTCCATCGTCAAGAACACCGCCCGGCTGGTGAGCGGCTTCATTGCGGTGTTCGGCCTGTACGTGGCGCTGACGGGCCACTTGGCGCCGGGCGGCGGCTTTGCCGGCGGGGTGATCCTAGCGGCCTCGGGCGTGCTGATCGTGCTGGCGTTCGGCCGGCGGTTCTCGGCCAAGGTCATCACCGACCGCGCCGTGCACATCGCCGATGCAGCCGGGGCGGGCGTGTTCCTGCTGGTGGCGCTGCTGGGCTTCCTGGCCGGGGCCTTTTTTGCGAACTTCATCCCCACGGGCGAGCCGCATCATCTGAAGTCCGGCGGGGCGATTCCGATTTCTAACCTCGCCATCTTCGTCAAGGTCGGCGCGGGCTTGCTGGGAGCGTTCATGGCGCTGTCGGCCTTCCGCCTGACCAGTAAGGAAAGCAAGACCTGACACCGGGAGTCGAGCATGGGCATAGCCATCTACATGTTGGCGTTCGCGTTGCTGGTGGTGGGCATTTACGGCGTCATTGCTAAGCGAAACGTCATCAAGATCATTCTGGGCATTCTGATCATCGACTACGCGGTGAACATGCTGCTGGTGCTGGTAGGCTACCGCCGCGACGGGGTTGCCCCGATTCTGTCCGAAGGCCAGGACGCCAAGGCCTGGGCGGCGACCTCGGTCGACCCGCTGCCCCAAGCGATGGTGCTAACCAGCATCGTCATCGGCCTGGGCCTGACGGCGCTGATGGTGGCGATGGCCATCCGCCTGTACCAGAAGTACGGAACGTTCGACATGAACGAGATTCGAAAACTGAAAGGCTAGCGATGGACGCACTGGTTCCACTTCTGGTGGTCGTGCCGTTCGGCGCCGCGTTCATTCTCGTCGCGCTGGCCAACTTGCCGGGCCTGGCGCGGCGACGGGCGGAGGGCGGCGAATCGGCCGGCGATCTCGCCTCGGCGCCCGGGCCACGCCGCCACCGCGTCCTTTCTCTGCTGGCGTGTGCGGCCGTGCTGGCCAACTTCATCATCGCGCTGGCGCTGCTGCGGGCGGATATCGGCCACATCTACGTCGGCGGCTGGGGCGACGAGAAGTCCGCCCTCGGCATCGAGTTGGTCTGTGATGGGCTCGCCAAGCTGATGGTCGTGATCATCAACATGGTTGCCTTGGTCTCCATCATCTTCTCCTGGTCGTACATGCGGCGGTTCACCAAAGTCTGGCTGTTCGAGGCCCTGTTCCTGCTGATGACGGGCGCCATGAACGGCGTGGTGTTGGCCGGCGACCTGTTCAACATGTACGTGTTCCTGGAGATCGCCGCGATCTCATCCTACGCCCTGGTGGCCTTTGGCTGTGAGGCGGAGGAACTGGAGGCGGCCTTTAAGTACCTGATCCTTGGCACGGTCGGGTCGGCCTTCATCCTGGTCGGCGTGACGATCCTCTACTCGCTGACCGGGCACCTGAACATGGCCAAGGTGCACGAGCTGCTGCCGGCCGTCGGGCAGACCAGCCCGGCGGTCCTGCTGGCGGCGGCAGCCCTGCTGGGTGGACTGGCCCTCAAGGCGGCGATGGTGCCGTTCCACGCCTGGCTGCCCGACGCCCACCCCTCAGCGCCGGCGCCGATCTCGGCCATGCTGTCGGGCGTGCTGATCAAAGCCGCCGGTATCTATGCCTTGGCCCGCATCGTCTTCAACGTGCTCGGGCCGACCACTGAATACGCGGCCATCCTGATGGCGCTGGGCGTTGTGTCGATGGTTGTCGGCATGTTCCTCGCCCTGGGCCAACAGGACTTCAAGCGTCTGCTCGCCTATAGCAGCATTTCCCAGGCGGGCTACATCGTGCTGGCCTTCGGCGTGGCGGCGCATCTGCTGGCCACCGGCGGCGACCGCAACATCGCGGGGTTGTGCATCTTCGGCGGGCTGTTCCACCTGTTCAACCACGCAGCCTTCAAGAGTCTGTTGTTCCTGTCGTCGGGCTCGATCGAGCAGCAGACGGGCACCCGCATGCTGAAGGAAATGGGCGGGCTGACCCGCCGCATGCCGGTGACCAGCTTCTGCTGCCGCATCGGTGCGCTGAGCATCGCGGGCGTGCCGCCGCTGAACGGCTTTTTCTCCAAGCTCATCATCATTATCGGCTTGGCCCTGGCGGGCCAGCTGGTTTTGGCTGCGATTGCGGCCGGCGTGGCTGTCGGCACATTGCTGATGTACGTGAAGGTGCAACGATATGCGCTCGAAGGCGAGCCGTCTGGCGCGGCTGCCAACGCTCGCGAAGCCCCGGCGATGATGTGCGTGGGCTTGGTCCTTCTGGCGGTGGTGTGCGTGGTGGCGGGCCTGGCGTTGCTGCCGTTACGAGATGTGGTGTTCGGCCCGGCTGAGGACGTTCTGCTCGGCGCGGCCGGTAAACTGACCGGAGGATTGACACCATGAGATGGTTGCTATGCCTGGTGACGGTGTTTGCAGTGTGGATGCTGCTGTTCTGGTCGGTCGATCCGTGGGTGATCGGGTCCGGGGCGTTCTTCTCGCTGATCATCGGCTCGTTGCTGGGAGCGGTGTTCCCCGAGGAGATGCAGATGTTCCTCAATCCGCGCCGGTGGCTGTTCTTCGCGCTGTACCTGCCCTACTTTTTCTTCTACTGCCTCCGGGCCAACGTTGACGTGATGTTCCGCGTGATCCATCCCGACGTGCCCATTCGCCCCGGCATCGTCAAGGTCCGGACCACGCTGACGAGCAGCATGGGAAAGACGTTCCTGGCCAACAGCATTACGCTGACGCCGGGAACGCTGACGGTCGATATTCACGGCCAGGATCTATACATCCACTGGATCAATATCGATACCGACGACGCGCAGAAGCGCTCAGCCGAGATTTGCGGCCGATTCGAGCCGCTGCTGAAAAGGATCTTCGAATGACCCCGTTTGAACAAATCGCGTTCGCCGTGCTGATTCTCTCATCGGCCCTGTGCCTCTATCGCGTCGGCCGGGGGCCAACCGCGCCGGACCGAACGGTAGCCATCGACATCCTCGGCACGCTCGTGGTGGGGTTCTGCTGCCTGATGGCCTGGCGCACCGGCCGCGACTACTACATCACCATCGCCATCGCCTGGGCCCTGATCAGTTTCGTCGGCACGCTGGCGCTCGCGAAATATCTCGAAGGCAGGAGCTACGATGCTTGAACAGATTGCCATGTGGATTATGGGTGTCGGCCTGGCGTTCGACCTGTTCGGCTGCATCGGATTGGTGCGACTGCCCGACGTGTACAACCGCGCCCAGGCGGCCACCAAGTGCGTCACACTGGGAACGTGCATGATCCTGTTGGGCGTGGCGCTTCGGGCCTTCGGCGCCCCAGACGGGGCCATGGCCGTCAAAGCGCTCCTCTGCGCGGCGTTCGTCCTGCTGACCAGTCCCGTCGCCGCCCATGCCGTCTGTCGGGGGGCTTACCTCTCCGGCGTGAAGCTCTGGGAGGGTAGCGTGGAAGACAGCTTCTCCGAGCGGGCCGAAGAGATCCGACAGGAACAGACAACGGAAGGAAGTGTCGACCGTGAAGAAACCGAAACTGCGTGAGCTGAAGGAGGCCCTCCGGGCCGTCATCGTCGGCCCGGTGACTACCAAGTACCCCTTCGAGCCGCACACGCCGCCCGACGGGTTTCGGGGCAAGCCGGAGTTCCATGAGGATGACTGCATCGGCTGTGGGGCTTGTGCGGAGGTGTGCCCGTCCCTGTCGATCAAGGTGCTGGACATGCCCCAGTCCGACCCGCCCAAACGCCGCCTGGAACTGCGATACGACAAGTGCGTGTTCTGCGGCCAGTGCGAGCTGAACTGCACCACCAAGGAGGGTGTGAAGCTGTCGAAGGAGTTCGACCTGGCGGGCCTGGATCGTAGCGAGTTCGTGGAGTCCATCGAGCACGACTTGGTGATCTGCGAGGTCTGCGGGGCCATCGTCGGGACCATCAAGCACCTGCGCTGGGTGGCCGAGCAACTCGGCGCCAAGACCTACGCCAACCCCACGCTGATCATACTGGCCGATGGGAGCATGAAGCTGTCAACCCCCGATGCGGGGCGGCCGGGCGAGCCGACGCTGGCGCGGTCCGACATGATGCGCGTCATGTGCCCGGCCTGCCGACGGACCTCCATCGTCCGCGAATTGTGGGGTGAGTGATACCGTGACCCCACGTAGCCACACGCCCGCCAGGGAGGGAATCACGGTTCGTCGGTCGATCTATGTGTTGACCCCGGACGATCTGTACGCGTTGTTGCGCCCACTGTTGACGTCCGCCGCCGTCATTGTCTGCATCGGCAGCGAACTCCACGGCGATGACGCCGCCGGCGTCATCATCGGCCGCGAATTGACCGACCAGGTCCCTTGGCCCATCCTTAAGGCCGGGCTCGCGCCCGAGAGCTTCGTGGTCAAGATCGCCAACTACCGCCCGGACACGGTGATCCTGATCGACGCGGTCGACTTCGGGGGTCGGGCGGGTGAGGTGATCCTGGTCGACGTCGACCGCATCGTCGGCGTCGCCGCCGGCACGCACGGGCCCAGTTTGATGCCGTTTGTCGAAGCGCTACAGTTGATGCATCGCTGCGACCTGGTCGTGCTGGGCATTCAACCGTTGGAGACCCGGGTCGGGGACGATCTCAGTCCCCCGGTCCGACAGGCCGTCTCGCGCGTCGTGGGGGCGATCCACGCCCTGGCCGACGACGACGGGAGTTGAACCCCGGAAGGAAAACCATCATGAGCGACATCCCAAAAGTCCTCATCGCCGACGATGAGCAGACCTGCATCGACTTCGTGCGGGCGTCTTTGTCCGACATGCCGTGCGAAGTTCTGGAAGCATTCGACGGGCAGCAGGCCCTCGACGTCGCTCGCAAACACCACCCGCAATTGATCATTCTCGATATTCAGATGCCGGAGCGCAGCGGCTTCGACGTGTTCGTGGAACTCAAGAAGGACGAGGCCCTGGCGTCCGTTCCCGTCATCATGATGACCGCGCTTGGCGAACGGTTGGGCCTGCAGTTCGATGAAAAAGAAATGGGCGAGTACATGGGCACCGAGCCGGAAGCCTACATCGACAAGCCCGTCGACGGGGCCTCTCTGAAGGAAACCGTTGCCCGACTGCTCGAACAGGCCCAGGCTTGAACTCAAGCACTCGCCACGAGCGCAGAAGAAAAGCCGGCCGCAACACGCAGTCGCAGCCGGCTTTCCTTGGCTTCGACCACGCGCGAGAGGATTCGGACCTGTAACCTTCGGCTCTCTAGACGCGCGCCTGGAAGCGCGGTAATTCCATATCTGACATGCAGTTATGAGTTTGTGCGATCAATGCAGGGCTGCAGAACGCGGCAAAATGAGGCAATTTTCGACACGTCGGTAGGCTCAGGACAAGCCGGTTGATGCCCGGGCTCGTCCCGCGTCACAGGCAAGCTCGATCACTTCACTGAAGGCGTCGGCAGCCGATGCATCTCAGCCACCAAGTGACGCTTGTCCGGCGGCAACGCCGTTGGTGGTTGCGAGATCCCAGGCGTCGAGGGAGTGGATGGTGGTGGGGCCGCCTCGGCTGAAAACATGCACGCCGACGGCGTCGGCGCGGGTGGGGTAGATGCGCTGGGTGATGCACTGGCGGCCGTTCGCGTAGACCTCCAGGATCGACTTGTCGATGAAGATGCGAAGGTGTAGTTTCTCGCCTTCCTTGAGATCAAACGGGGCCTGCTGGATGCGCACGTCCTCCTGCCAACCGGCCAACATCATCTTGTAGCCATAGAAAACATTACCGCTGAGGCTGGCGTGGTCGGCGTCGACCGAGAGCGTACCTTCCGTGGGGTCAAAGATGATGCCCGTTCGCTCCTGGCGGTCTTCGCTGACCCGCACCCACAGGCCGAACTGGCCCCGCTCGGGGGCCGTCGCCTCGACCGACAGCTCCATCACGTCGCCGTTGATGCCCGCCACCGCGCGCTCCTGGCCGTCGTCGACCACAAGGTCGGTCTTCCCGCGATAGTTGCTGCGGAGCTGCTCAAACTCAGCCGGCGGGTTGATTAGCAGTTGGCCGTCGGCGTCCAGGGCCAACACGCGCGGCATGGTCATCACGCCGATCGCCTCTGACCAGAAGTCTTCGCCACGGCGTTGGTCGATGACCCACGCCCAGAAGATCCGGCGGCCCCGGTCGTCGAGCAAGCTTTCGGGAGCGAAGCATGACCCGCCGGGGAAGTTCATGCGGTGGTGCTCCTCAGGAACGAACGTGCCGTTGTCGTATCGCCCCAGGTAGTACCGCGCCCCGCGCGGGTGGCTGATGCACGAGAGCATGTAGCGGTCGCCGATGGGGAAGAAGTCCGGACACGCGCAGTCTTCTTCTTCGCCGGTCCAGTGCGGGTTGGGCGCGTAGAACTGGCGGAGGTACTCCCAGTTGACCATGTCCAGCGAGCGGAACAGGTACAGCGTGTCGCGAATGTCGTGCGGCTTGACCTTGGCGCCCAGAGCGACGTAGGCGGTGTCGCCCTCGACCCATGGGTGCGGGTCGAACACGTTGTAGACCCCCCAGCCGGGGCCTCCCTCGACGGGCTCGGCTATCACCGGGTTGTGGGGGCTCTTGGTCCAGACGATCAGATCGTCATCCTCGCTCGTGGCGATGCACGTGCCGCAACCACAACCGTGGTAGATGAGGGTCGGCACGCCGTCGGGGCTGATGCATGCCCCGCCGGAGAAGATGCCGACTTCCGGGTCGCCCTCAGCCGCAGCCAGCGCCGTCGGGTGAAACGTCCAGTGCAGCAGGTCGGTGCTGGAGGCATGCCCCCAGCAGTGCCCACCATGGGGCAGCCCCGGGTCCTGGAAGATGTAGAACAGGTGGTACTTGCCCTTCCAAAAGATCGCCCCGTTGGGATCGAACGGCATGGCCACCCCTTCGGGGGCGATGAAGTGATAATGCGGCGCCTGCGCGTCGCTGGCGACACGCTCGGCTACGATGGCGCGCTTGGTGTCGGCGTCGGCCTGGTGTGCTTGCATGCCTCTTCCTTCGTCCCCCAGATCCAATTGACCGCTAGGACTTGAAGTGTAGTCTGCATTCGGCCGTCCGTCTACTGGCCCTCGTTGGAATGACCCTTCTATGCGTCCATGACGAGGAGATGTGTGGCCGTCGAGAACACGCTCTTCCGGCGCCCTGATGCGGCGTCCGTCTTGAGCTCAACGAAGTGGGCCTTACGTCGATCCTTGGCAAACAGGACGCCCCGACAAGCCACTTCCGGCCGCGATCTCATCGGTCAATGCGTGCGAAAGGTGTTCCACTTGGCCGTATCAAGGCCTCTCGTGACGCAAGAGGCGCAGAGGTATGCAGCCGACCGCACACCAGACATTGAGGATTGATCCTGCCCTGCGCATAGGTGCAGGGCAAGCTGTTTTTCCTTCATTTTCGGTGTTTCCGCGTTTACCTTCTCTCTGGAGGCCAGTGGCGTGCGGCCGTTCGTTGATGCTGATACGCGCGGAGCCGATATGCAGAAGAACACACAATCGACCACAGGCCAGACGTCCGACCTGCAGCGTTTCCTGGCCTGCATGGAATATGAGTCCTCTGACCGGCGCCCCAACCACGAGCTGGGCGTGTGGGGGCAGACTCGTGAGCGTTGGGAGCAGGAGGCCGGGGAATCGGTCAAGGACTTCACATGGGACTGGTTTGCCGGTGAGGAAGATCTCGGGCTGGATCGCCGGGAGTACATCGACGTCAATTACGGTTTCATTCCTCCTATTGAGTATGAAGTGCTCGAGGAGACAGACGAGTATGTCTTCGCCCGCATTCCCACCGGGGCCATCACCAAGGCTCTGAAGGCGGGCACGAGCTACGGCACGCGCTGGTGCATGGATCAGTACCTGGAGTTTCCCGTCAAAGAGCCTGAGGACTTCGCGGCCGTCAAATCCCGGTTGGCCGCATCTGCGCCGGGGCGCTGCCCGGAGCACCTCGACAGCCGGCTGGCGGAGTGGGAAAGGCGGACCTGTCCTCTCGTTCTTGGCCGAAACTGCGCGGCCAATGGTTTTTACTGGCGCGCACGTGAGTTCATGGGAACGGAGAACCTGTCACTTGCGTGGTACGACCAGCCCAAGCTGATGCATGAGATCATGGAGTTCTTCGCCGACTTCATCATCGAGACCAGCCGGCCGATCCTGAAAAGGATACAGGTGGACTGCTTCGTCCTGAACGAAGACATGGCCATGAAGGGCGGCCCGCTCCTTGGGCCCGAGACATTCCGCACGTTCATCTTCCCGCACCTCAAGAGACTCATCGAGTTCTTCCGTTCCCACGGCACCAAATACATCGCCGTCGATAGCGACGGCGATCCGACGCCGCTGATCCCCCTGCTGCTCGATGCGGGGGTGGACACGATCTGGCCCATTGAACGCGCCTCGGAGATCAGCCCCCAGCGGTGGCGAAAGCAGTTCGGCCGCTCACTTCGCCTGTCGGGCGGGGTTGATAAGCGTGTGCTCTCACGCGGAAAGGATGCAATCCGGTCGCACCTCCGGGAGCTCATTCCCCTCATCGAAGAAGGCGGTTTCATTCCGACAGTCGATCATACCGTTCCGCCGGACGTTTCATGGGATGCGTTTCGATACTACCTGGACATGAAGCGGGCATTGCTCAGCGGGGATTTTGAAGCCCTGGCGTGAACGCACAGACTGCGTTGCTGAAAATGGCCACCATCATCTCCCGGGTCATGTCGCCGTGACGCCAGAAGGCCGTTTGCGTACAATGCCCTCAGCGTAAGTCCTGGCAGCCGCCGCCTGCGATAGGATGCTGCTGCATGAACGAACAGGTCACAAGCCAAGCCGAGAGCGCCGATGGGATCTATTCTCGCGCAGCAGAGGGCGCCTATACAATTCCGCCCGAGCTCAAGAGAATCAGAAAGACAAGGACGTCCAGCAATCTGAGCTGGATCGTCAACCCCGAGGCCGTCGGCCTGGACCTCGATAACTGGCAATCCGATCCATCCCGGATCATCTATCATGGCGGCAAGTACCACATGTGGATGATCGATATGGATCGCACGCGCTGCGCCGAAGCGCGAGAGTGGAGCGATCCCCATTTCTTCGAAACACCTGAAGGTCGCGACTTCAGGCCCGATTCGTCCCGGATCCTGTACTTGAGTTCCCAAGACACGCACCATTGGACGGCCCACGGCCATCTCCCGCTCGGCCCCGAAGGCTCGTGCTATGACCTGGTGTTGGAACAGGTCAACGTCGTGTTCCACGAAGGGAAGTTCTACCTGTTCACCGAGGTGTGGACGACCAATGTCGAGAAATACGGATATCGGCCGGTCGGCATCGCCTGCCTGATGGCCGATTCGCCCGAGGGGCCTTGGACGAAGCCGCCGGGAGTGGACGTGTTGATCACACCCGAACATGACGGCGAAAGTTGGGACAGCAACCGGGTCTTGAATCCGAGGCACGTGCAGCTCAACGGCAAATGGTTGATGTACTACAAAGGGGGCAAGGACGGGCCCACCCAGAACGGTCTGGCCATTGCCGATACCATCACCGGGCCGTACCGGAAGATCGACGGCAACCCGATCATGATCGGGCACGGGCATTTCTGCTGGCGGTACAAGCACGGGATGCTCATGATCCCGAACTACGACTTCGACGAAGACGCACGGTGGATTCACTGGTCCGAAGACGGCATCCATTTTGCGCCGATCCAGAAGAGCCCCGACGTGTTTCTGTTCGGCTCGCTCTACGTTCCCTACGACCCCATGTTCGGCGAGCCGCAAACCGCCGGACCCACGACCGAGTTCTGGGGATTCGAGACCGTTAAATCGTCATCGGGCCGGGACTGGGACGTTCAGCGCATTGAGTGGCGCCTCGGTTGACGCGGCCCATCGCGGGGAGCTTCTCAGTACTCAACCTATCGCAACGTCAGGTCGCGGCCGGCGTGGGTTTGCGTGAAGAACGACGCGTGAGAGGATCCCCACGGGACAGGCTCGGACCTCTAACCTTCGGTTCCGTAGACGGGCGTTGAGGACTGCCATAATTCCATACCTGTCGTGCAGTTATAGCTTTAGGCCTTCGTCCTAAAGTCGCAGAATGCGGCAATTCGCGACACGTCGGCGGGCCCCAGAGAAGCTCATGAGGCCCGTTGTCGACCCGGCCATGGCGATCCGCCCCGTTCGGGTTGCCTCTTGCCCCCTGCTGCGTCGGTCAGTGATCTGCCGATTCGGCCAATTCCTCGACGGCCGGGGGCGATGCGTCGGCAGGAGGCCCCGGGGTCACCGTCACCGCCGACATGTTCTGATCTTCGGGCGCATCAGGCGTGGTCTCGTCCGGCACAGCTGAAGTGGTTTCCACTGACGCACCGCTCTGGCCTCGGGCTTCGCGGATAACGCCGAGGTTGTATTCAGCGTTTTCCTCAGACAACACTTGTCTAAACAAGGCGGCGGACTCGTCCTGCCGACCGAGCATTCCCAGTGCAACGGCCATGTTGGCTCGATAGCGCACGTCGTTGTTGGCGGCTGCGGCCGCGTCCGTGAACCGCGCCAACGCCGTTTCATATTCCCCCGTCAGAAGCCAACACATTCCCAGGTTGTTGAGCAGTACCGGATCGTCAGGTGAAACCGTTAGCCCGGACCGAAGCATTGCCACGGCAGCCCCCACTCGATTGTTCCGCAGGTACAGCTCAGCCAGGTCACAGTAGGCCGGCATGAAGTTCGGATAATCCTGAACGCATCGGACCAGAA
Organism: Phycisphaerae bacterium; assembly: GCA_011050235.1. Taxonomy (GTDB): domain Bacteria; phylum Planctomycetota; class Phycisphaerae; order SM23-33; family SM23-33; genus HyVt-337. The sequence continues at coordinate 126,934 of DRGC01000022.1, forward strand.
CGATCTGGCTTTCCTTGTCTTTGCCCTGCGCCGCGAGGATACGCGCCAGCGAATAGAGTGTCTGGGCCGACGGGGGGCGAGTGGTGTCTATGTCCGGGATCTCGCTGGCGATTGGCTCGCTCGAGGCGGTGGCGTCTTCATTCCACCACGCCTCCGGGTCCCAGGCATTTAGGTCCCAATCCTCGGAGCCACCACATCCGCCTACCGTCAACACCAGAATGATCGCAGCCGACCAAACCACGCATGTGCTAGATACTCGCCGCATCTTCCTGTCCTATCCTAAATGAAGCCGTTCTTGTCGCGAGATTACTCGTCGTTGTCGTCGGTCTTCCAAAGGGAGCTATCATCCAGGTCGTCGGCAAGGATTAAGACAACATTGCTGGAAAGCATGCCATCTCCGCCCGCCAACTCATCACCGATCTTCATCCGATCGGCGCTTACGCCGGCTTGCCTGAGATGACGCAAGATCGTCTCAAGACGACCCTCGTACAGGTCGTCAGGCACCTGCCCTTGGCGAACGTTCAGCCTTCCGGGGTACTCCAAGTACCGACGTATCAGTACACCCAGGTCACGCCGGCCCAGTTTGTTCAGTTTCGTCGAGTCTTGTTCAAAATGGTAAGGGAAGATCGTGTGCTGACGAATGATCGCGTTCTCGACGGCGACGTCAGCGTAGAGGTTCACGAGAAGGCGATCGGCCTTGGCAGCTTCAGGATTCTCGAGGTCGCAGCCTAGCAAGGCGACCGAAAGCCATAGCATGACTGCCGCTGTTGTCTTGTTCATTACTGCCTCCAGACCAAGGGCCTAGTTTGCGGTTCTTTAGGGTTTTCGGCCTGATAGACGAGATTTCTTCGGTATTTATGACAGCTGGAATTGACCGCACCTGGAGGCAAGTGCGTCGTGAGCCACGCCGCAGGGCAGAAGAGACCTACGAGCCGGATATCATCTCATAAAAGCGGATGGCCGCAGGTCCGATCACGACGACAAGGAACGCCGGGAAAATGAAGAGGATCATCGGCAAGAGCAGTTTGACGGTGAGTTTCTCGCAGGATTCTTCGGCGCGGGCGCTTCGCATCGCGCGCATGTCCGAGGCAAAGGTTTGCAGCGCGGAGGCAATGCTGGTGCCGAACCGTTCCGCCTGAACCAAGGTGCTGACCAGGGACTTCAACTCCTGGGCGTTAGTCCGTTCGGCCATGTGGCGCATGGCCTCCACCCGAGGGTGCCCGAGGTGAACCTCAAGATCCGTCAGGGCCATCTCATCGGCGAGGTCGGAATCTGCGTCACGAATCTCGTCGGACACAAGGTTCCAGGCGGTATCCATCGCCATGCCTGAGGAGACACAGATTTCCATCAGATCGACAACGTCCGGCAAGCTGGCGTGCATCCGTTGACGCCGTTTGGCGGCGCGCATGTGAAGCAGAATATCGGGGATGAAGAACAGGACCCCAGCGACCATGATTACAATGCCCACCTTGGCCATGAGACTGAGCGGCAAGGGGATGACCAAGGCCAAGCAGACGCAGATACCCAGGCCGAGCAAGATCATCTTGGCGCCGAGGAAGACTTTGGGCGCTTTGGAAGTGTAGCATCCGGCGCGTACCAGACGCTGGCGAAGGTCCGGCGACGTCTTGCCGGACGAAACGGCGCCCCCGACCTTCTCCAGGAAGCCTGGCCCGCCGACGCCGGTCTGCATGCCCATCATGCCACTGGTGCCGTCTTGGGCCAGGAGGTCCCGGATGTGGTTCTTCCGAGCGATCCTTTCGATGACAATCGCGCCGCCGACACAGATGACGGCCACGAACGCCAAACTTGCTGCAAGGACTGTCACCATCTTCCAAGCCCTCCCAGGCGTCAGTATTTCAGCTTCGCCATTCGATTCATGATCCACGCGCCCAGCAACATCCCTCCGAGCGCCATGAGGAGCATCGTCTTGCCTTGTGGCGTTTCGTACAGGGGCGCCATGTAGTCGGGGTTCATCGAATTGATGACGCCGAACATCAAGATGGGCAATGCGATCAGCACTCGCTTGCCAAGATTCGCCGAGGCCGTAAGGATTCGAATCCGACGGCTCAGTCGCATCCGATCGCGTATGACCGTCGCCAGACGGTCGACCAGATCCGCCAGATTGCCGCCGCTACGCAGATGGATGATCACGGACGTCGCGAAGATCCGCATATCGTGACTGTCCGTTATGGTGGCGACGTCCCGCAGCGCCTCCTCCAGCTTCATGCCAAGTTGCTGCTTTTGGCAAACCGACTCGAATATGGGCCCCACCGGCGAGTCGATTTCATCGGCCACCACCATGAAGGAACCCGATAACGGATGGCCCGCCCTTAAGGACCGGGCCGCAAGACCCAGGGCATCCAGGAACTGCGTTTCGAATAACGCAACACGACGCTGGAGGCGATTCTTGAAGCAGACCCACACGATCGTTACCACCGTGACCGCGGCGCCCAGCATGGCCGGAAAACTCCCCGTGATCACCAACACCGCTGACGCCACCAGGGCCGTCCCACCTGCCAGACCCAGCACCACTGCTTGCAGCGGCGCCTTGATGCCGGACTGTTCCTTCAGTTGAGCTAGGCGGGCCCGCAAGGACGGCTTCGCTCCTGCCCCCGGGACTTCCAACGTCTCTTCCTTACCGTCATGCCATAGTCGAAGAACTCGATCCTCGTCCAAATGGGGGTGCGAGATATTGATCCGCTGCTGGAGCTTCTGGGCTCGATTTCGGCGGCGTACCCTCAAGAGCAGCACGATGCCAATCCAGGACGCCAGCACCAGACCGAACACCGCGATCGGCAGGAGAAGGTCGAAAATGGTCACAGAATTAGCCACGGTCACTATCACTCTTGGTCTTTTCGAAGTCGGTCAACTGACGGCGCCGGAACATCCCCACCGGGAACTCGATGCCTTCCGCCGCCAGGCGCCCCAAGAGCATGGGCTGGACCCCGCACGCCTCGAACGTCCCGGCGGCGTGGCCGTCTTCCCGAATGCTCGTTTGATTGAAACGGAACACCTCGTGCAGGCAGATGACCTCGCCTTCCATCCCGGTGATCTCCGAGATGCTGATCACCTTTCGCTTGCCGCCGGTCAGTCGCGAAGCGTGAATGAGTACTTCCAACGAAGACGCCATTTGCTGCCGAATCGCCCGGGCCGACAATTGGACGCCGCCCATGCCGATCAAGTTCTCCACGCGCATGAGGGCGTCCCGAGGCGAGTTGGCGTGTACCGTGGTCATGGAGCCGTTGTGGCCGGTGTTCATTGCCTGAAGCATGTCCAGGGTTTCCGCACCGCGCACCTCACCGATGATGATGCGATCCGGCCGCATGCGCAGGCAGTTCCGGAGCAGCTCCCGCTGGGTGATTTCGCCGCTGCCTTCGATGTTCGCCGGGCGTGTTTCCAGACGGACGACGTGCTTTCCCTGGAGCTGCAGCTCCGCGGCGTCTTCGATCGTGATCACGCGTTCATGCGGCGGAATCCACTTCGACATGGCATTGAGGAGCGTGGTCTTGCCAGAACCCGTTCCTCCGCTAATCAGGATGTTGACCTTCCCGCGAACACAGGCCTCGACGAAGGCAACCATCTCCGACGCCCAGGTGCCAAGCTCACAGAGCCCTTGACCGTCGAACGGAACCGTCCCGAAGCGCCGGATGCTCAGTGCCGCCCCGTCAAGGGCCAGCGGCGGAATGATCGCGTTGGCGCGAGACCCGTCTTCGAGACGCGCATCGAGCATGGGTGAGCTCTCGTCAATGCGCCGCCCCACGCGCATGGCGATGCGCTGGATCACCTGCATCAGATGCTTATCGTCCCGGAAGCTTGCGTCCGTTCGAGAGAGAATGCCCTGGCGTTCGATGTGTATTTCCTGAGGCCCGTTGACAAGAATGTCGCTCACGCTCGGATCTCGCAGGAAGCGCTCCAGTGGCCCCAGGCCGAAAATCTCGTCCATCACGTCGGAGAGCAACTGGTCCCGTGCGGATGCGGACAAGGGGCACTTCTGCTCATCCAGCAATCGATCCACGCGACGGGAGCATTCCCTGTGAAGCTCCTCCATCGGAAGTCGACGGGCTTCCGCCAAGTCCAGGCCCTCGACCAACTGATGATGGATTCGGGTTTTGACTTCCTCGACGTTCACCGTGGGCTGGCCTGTTGGGCCTGCCGACCGATCCTTAAGGAGATCGGGATTACGGAGTTTACTCGTGGATCCTGTCGGGTTCATGCTGGCCTCCGTTTAGCGGCAGCCGGTTCCCGCGCCGCCAAGAGTTCTCTCGCTAGGTGTTGCAGGTCTCTTCGCAGCGCCGATCTCGGGGCCGCCACCGAAAGCGGCAGCCCGTAGTTGATGGCGCTGACCGCGCTGTCGTAGTCATTGTTGACGCATTCGACGGTGACGTCGCCGACGGCTTCCTTCGCTTCCGATAGCCCCAACAGAGCATTGCGTCTTTGGCGGAAGCGATTGGCCACCAGGACCAGTCGTTCCATGGGCACGCCGTGCTCGTGGACCAGATTGTGAAGGATTCGCCGGCTGGTGCGAACGTCCTTGACCTGAGGCTGAAGGACGATGAAGGTCTTGGCGCTGGCCATCGCCAAGGCGGCGGCCGCTTCGGGGCTGACGCGCGGGGCGTCGATGATCGTGTAGCTGTAGGCGTTCTTGCAGGCCTCCACGGCGCGCCGAATTTGCTCTGCTCGAGGCGCCGACGCGACCGTTTCGGCGCCCACACTGGCCGGACTGATCAACACGTCCAGGCCGTCGTTGTACTTGAGGGAGATGGAACGGACCAGCGCCTTGTCGGCGTCCTGGCTTTGAGCGAGGACATCTGCAATGCCATAGCGCCCGGTCAGGCCCAGGTAGGTCGACACCGTCCCGTAGTCGTAGTCCATGTCCACCAGCAGGACCGGTTTGGCGGAGATCAGGCCGACTTCGCTGGCCAAATTGACGGCGATGGTGGTCGCGCCGCAGCCGCCGCCGCCGGACAGGACCGTGGCCACCATACCTCCCAAATCTCCCTGAGAGGTCTCCTTCTGGCGAAGTCTTCGGAGGTAGCCGGCCAGGTCCTCTTCCAGAGACGCCAGGGTCAGGAAGTACCTTGCGCCGGCTTCCATGGACGTCATCACGAGTTGGCTGTCGGGGAACTCCGACAACACCATGAAACGACTGTCGTGGAACTGTCCGATGATGGGCTGCAGTTGAGTCAACGCCTTGGCCGGGCTGGCGCCCAGGTCGACGACAACAGCCCGAGCGGGCTCCTTTTCCAGGCGGGTGACAAGCTCCGACAGGTCGGCGCACACGCTGGAGACGGCGACCCCGCCACTGGCTTTCGCGGCGGCGGAAATCCGCTCTGTGGTTTGGTCATCTTGGCTGACGACAAGCAGGCTGAGCTGAACGCCGATGTCTCTGGCGGGCGGGTCCACCGGAACGCGCTGGGGCCTATCCTCGCGCGAGAGACCAAGTTGGTCCATGAACTCGGGACGCGCCGGGGCGCTGACGTTGCTGAGAAGCTCGATCGGCTCGTCTTCCGGCTCCGGCTCCGGCTCCGGCATCAACTCGAAGCCCGGAGCGATCTCAGTGGGCTCGGCTACGTTGGCCGGTTCGGGCCCAGCCTTTGGGGCGACCGAAGCCAACTGGTCGACCAGGTCCTTGACCGCCTTGGCCGTCATCTCAGACGGGAGTCCGTCGCCGAGCTTCCCGTCGAGCATGGCTTGCTTGACGATCGCACGGATTTCCTCGGCCGCTTGAGGCGCCGTTTCGGGATACGGAGAGATCGCAATGACGATCTTGTCCTCGATCCACGCGTCGAGGATCCCCTCGCTCTTCAAGGGAGCCGGCGCCGGGCCCGGTCGGGGGGCTGTCTCGGAGGCGCCAGGCCCATCACCCTTGCCAATCGCAGGGATGATGTTCCCAACGGGTGGCTCGCCGTCATTGAGAGACTGTCTGTGCTCGTTCTGCACCCTCCGGTCCTCCTGAATGCACCGGCTGCACCCTAGGGTGGCAACCTAGTTTCGACGGCGACACCTTTTGATTCCTCATTACGCGGCATCTGTTTCTCCGGCGGCATTGACGACCGAGGAGTCGGCAGATGGCTCTGGGCGGGAGCTTGATCGTAGGTCGCCCACGCCCCGGCGCCCCGCAGCCTGTTGAGCCCGGTTTCCGACAGCCATGCCGATTGAGCTTCTGACAATCGCACCGGCGTTTGGCCGGCGAGCCGCCCCATTGCGTAGAACTCCCAGTCGTTGGGCGCGGTGTGCAACGATCCGGGGACGGGCAAATCCGAGATGTCCTCGCCGGTCGACAGCGGTTCAACGAACGATACCGTAACCATTACGACCAAGTCCGTCTCATCCCTTTGATATCGCACCGACCTAAACAGCGCGCCGAGAATAGGGAGGTCACCCAACCCCGGCACTCGAGAGCTGCGGGCGTTTTCGGACCGACTGATCAAGCCGGCCATCGCAAAGGTCTGCCCGCTGTTGAGTTCCAGCGTCGTTTCCGCTCTCCGTGTCAGCAGGGAGGGAATCTCGAACCCTTCGATCGTCACGGCATTCAGGGAGGACGTTTGACTGACTTCCGGGGCCACGTGAAGGCGGATGCGCCCATCGCCCAGAACGGTGGGCAGGAACCGCAGGCGCACACCGAACTCTTTGTATTCGACCGTTATGCTCGTGCCTCCGCCCGCGGATGACCCTTGGACGATGGGGACCGGGAATTCGCCGCCAGCCAAGAAACTCGCCTCTTCGCCGGACAGGGCGATAATGGTGGGTTCGGCCAGCACCCGAAGGTACTGGTTCTCGGCCAGGGCCTGTATGAATACCTCCAGTGCGACGTTGGGAAAGCCGCCGAACAGCGTCACGGCGGAGGAGACATTCATGTTCTGAGTGAACTGGAACGGCAATATCCGCGCCATAGGCGTCCCGGCAGGGACCCCGATGCTAATCGGATTGAGGGGGCCGCCGCCGGATGACCCAGGCACGGAGCCGATAAAGGCGTCCGAGCCCGTTATTACGGCGTTGATCCCAAGAAGGCGCAAGGCCTGACGGCTGACCTCCGCAATGCGCACTCGCAGTTGTACCTGCTGGATACCTGAGACATGTGTCTTGTCAACGTAGGTCAGCTCTGTGGCGTCAAGAATCTCACGAAGTTGAGCCGCATGCTCAGCGCGACGCAGGCCACCCTCGACAACCACAACGCCTTGGGTCGTCGTCAGGCGAAGGTCCGAATAGGGGAAGTATTCACGCAGGCTGGCTTGGAGCTGCCCCAGGTCGACTTGCACATCGACACGCGCCCGCCAGATGTCTTCTTTTTCACTCCACAGAATGAGGTCCGTCGAGCCGACGGCCTTGCCCTGCACGAGTATCGACGTTGATGTGAGCACCTGGATGTCGGCCGTTTCGGGGGTCGTCACGGCCGCACGAGCAACGGGCCAGGGAGCATCAACGACGATCGAATGACCCACGTAGACGGCCAACGATCGCTCTTCTGTGTCGGGGGGTTGACCTTCGGCGTCAGTCCGGCCCGGCGCCAGCGCCACGGCTGTCAGCGTCGCCACCAGACACATCAGCCTTATCACGGCTCTCGGCTTCTCAATCGTTCCCATCATTTTGATCTAGGCTTTCCTGCACCTCAGCGGGATCGCTTGCGGTCCGTTCGTCCGCAAATGGTTCGGCGCGCAGTTCGGCCGTCTCTAGTACTTTCGGCACTGGAAGGGCTATTCTCTTGATTGTTTTTCCCCTGATGACCACCATCTGCCAAAGCGGCTCAGGTTCATCGGCGACCGCCTGGCCAGAAGGGGCCGCGGGGGCCAGCTCAGGAGGGAGGACATCCTCTGCAACCTCTTTTGGAAACACCCTTTGTATCGGGTCTGGTTCCTGCGTCTGCCGGAACAACTGGCCCAGGGACATAGGCTCGGCCTGGACCGTCTCGGCGTCAATAGGATTGCGCAAGGCCAGCGAGATTGACCCCTGCCCCATGGCCAATTGAATCGCTTCGGCCTGGGTCGCGTCCAACATCAGCGTCACCGTTAAGCTGCGATCATAGACGGACCTGGTGTCTCCCTCGTCTTTGGACAGCACGGTTTGACTGTTGATCGCCAGGACCTGGATCCCTTGGAGCAAAACCCCCGAGACCACTTCTCCGCGCCCGGACCCCTTTCCGGGATCCCGGATCGACGCCAAGACGTCCACGATACTGCCAGGATACAACAGCCCCTTGAGCCCGGAATGATTCGACAGTGACACGCTTACGGCCCGCATCCCTTCCGGGAGCGCCGAGGCCAGCCGCAGACCCGATCCTTCTTGTGCAAAGCACCCCGCGGTGAAGGCCTGTCCTTCGACCATCGGCACGGTCAGCACCCTTCCGATAACCAGGGCGGCCGGCAGATGCCCTTCCGGGACCTGCCCGCCGGATAGGGTCTCCGTGACGACCTGTTCCTGCTCGATCACTCGGCCTGGCCGGAGGTCTTGTGTTGCCAGGGCCACCTCCACCTCGACCGAAGTCCCCCCGGAGGCCCGCCTCGGGCCCCTTCCCATCGAAGCGACCAGCACCGCCGCACACAGGGCCGCGACCATACCGGTGACGATGAGTCCAGCTAGAGACCATTTTGCGCGCATGATACTTCCTCCTGGACGATCCTTCGTCTATTGTCCTTCTTTGGCCATTGTGACCGACGACCGCAAGTTTGCCGGTATCGGCAGTGGCATGCCTGTTAGTCTTAGTGTGTCGGTGGGAACGGTCACCTCGACGGTCAGTGGCTGTCCGGGCTCGACGGTCATGACGTCCAACGGATCGACGGACACGGAGTAGCCTGTGTCCTCAAGGCCCGCACTGGCCATCAGCGTATCGATGGCGTTGAGGACGTCCGCGTTCGTGGCCTCGGCCGCGGCGGCGGTTCGGGCGCCGTGACGGGCCGCGTTCGCCACTTCCTGCGCCTTAAGCAGGAGCCATCCGTATTCGCACACTCCAAAAGTCAACGTCAGCAGAAGCGGGAAGACGATCATAGCTTCGACCACGGCTACACCCCTCCTGCTTGGTTGGCTCTTCACGCGCGCCATAACAGCGTCCCCATGGCCGCCAGCGACAACCCGACGACGATAGCCAAACCGTAAGGCATGGTCTGTTTCTTCGGTCTCGGCGCCGATGCCTTCGCGACGTCGACCCAGACCGGGCCGGACGAACCCATGGCCGCCAGTATGGCCATGGACGCAGTCGCAGCCGTATTGGCCAGTACAACGCGAGCCCGTTTCGTCGCCAGGGCCCAGGCCATTCCTAACACAATTCCTGAGATCGACACGCCCATCAGTGCAATGAGACTATTGGTGAGTCCTAACCACGCGCCGGCCGCCCCCAGAAACTTGGCGTCCCCTGCGCCGCCGCCGGCAAAGACGAACAGCATCAGACACGGAAATGCCAACACCAGGCATCCCAGCAGCGACTCACCCAATCCCGCCAGGCCGCCTATCCAGCACCCCCAAACCAAACCGGATAGCAGCAACGGTCCGGTAAGCCAGTTGGGGATCCGTCGGCCGCGAACATCTGTGATGGCCGCGACCAACGAACCTCCAACCACGACCGCCCACTGGGCCCACTGCAAATCATGTTGCCAAAGAGCAGTCTGTAACATGGTGAAAAACTCCATACTTTCGGCCCGGCAGGCATCGCCTTGCCGGGCCAGCGTTAACCTCGCTAGGGCGTTGAGCCGCCTCCCATCGCCGTCTCCAAGGACTGGAACTTCTGGTGGACCAACACGCCAACAGCGGTGATGGTGGCGATGGCGGCCACCGTGATGAGCGCGGCAATGATGGCATACTCCACCGTCTCCAGGCCACGTTCGTCAGCGACTAGCTTCTTGATGAATTTCCGAATCGTTCTCATGGCTATTGTCTCCTGATTACAATACGACCGAGGCGATTTCAGGCGCCGGTCAGGGCGTTGAGCCGCCTCCCATTGCTGTCTCCAAGGACTGGAACTTCTGGTGTACCAACACGCCAACAGCAGTGATCGTGGCGATGGCGGCCACCGTGATGAGCCCGGCAATGATGGCATACTCCACCGTTTCCAGGCCACGTTCGTCAGCGACTAGCTTCTTAATGAATTTCCGAATCGTTCTCATGGTTATTGTCTCCTGATTACCATGCGACCGAGGCGATTTCAGGCCGCCGGTCAAGGCGTTGCGCCGCCTCCCATCGCTGTCTCCAAGGACTGGAACTTCTGGTGTACCAACACGCCAACAGCAGTGATGGTGGCGATGGCGGCCACCGTGATGAGCCCGGCAATGATGGCATACTCCACCGTCTCCAGACCGCGCTCATCCCTTGCGAACTTCTTGACTAGTTCTCCGATGGTTCTCATGATTCCCGTCCTCCACACGAACTCTGCGTTTCCATACCTCGCACGAATATACGTTCACCCATCCGTGTCATGGCAACACGCCATCCCACGGACACACTGTTTGGTTTAGGATCCTCATCGCCACGAAAACCGCTCCGGCAAGCAACTCCGCCACGGCCCTGCATTGGGACCGTCGATCGCGGTGTGTGGTCTTCTGAGGCCCCCCTCAGGAACAAGTTTGACATGGCCGTACACATCATGCCCTACCTTCTGTGGCTGGGAACTCCAGAGGGACCAAAATGCTCCACGAGGCTCATTGATCCTTGGGGCTACCGGCCCATGTCTACAGGAAGCGTAGGAAAGGAATCTCCTCATGGCCAATTCCAGTTCACTGTGTCTGGACGGGCATCGCCCGGACCGGGATTGGCCCGACAGCGTCAATCTATCCTAGGCTTCGCGCAGGAGGGCCCGACATGAAGAGGCCAAGGACCCAACGCGGTATGGTCACGATCTGGTTTGCGGTCACGGCGGTCGTCGTTATCGGCCTGGCCGGGCTTGCCGTCGATGCCGGGTACAGCGCCTTGGCCATACAAAAACTCCAGCACGCCGCTGACGCCGCAGCCCTCGCAGCCACACAGCAACTACCGTTCGGCCCCGAGGCCGCACAGCAGGCAGGCATCGACATCGCGCTGGCCAATTCCGTAGCGGGGCAGATGGTTCAACTGGACTTCAACCCCGACAATGACCCCGATGGCGATATCGTCATCGGGTACTACGACCGAGACAGCCGCACCTTTACCCCGACCGTAGACGCGCCCAATGCCGTCAAGGTCGTCGCCCGCCGGACAGACACCTCGCTTGGCGGCCGCTTGGCTCTGGCATTTGGTGCAGCCTTTGGCGTCGCTGACATCAGCCTGGAGAGGTACGCCATCGCAATGATGGCCAACGCGGGAGGCAGTGATGCCGGGCTGATCGTCCTGAATGACGTAGGACAGGACGTGCTCAAGGTCCAAGGTAGCGCGATTCTGGACATCCGCTCGGCTGTCCCCAATGGCGTCGGCGCCATCCAGATCAACTCCAATCACGCCGATGCCGTCCATGCACAAGGAAATGCCTCGATTCTTGCTGACGAGACCTACATCGTCGCCAACCCCGCCAATCGGCCGGCCGACAAGTTCTACCAAGGCGGGTGGAACCCGAACTCGCCTTTCGTGCCGGACCCGCTCGCCGACATCGCGCCGCCGGCCGATTGGGGGCCAGTGCAAGCAACGGGGACCTTCGGAAGCAACGAGGTGGTGACCATCGAGCCCGGGTACTATCCCGACGGGCTCAAGATAGGGGCGGGCGCGCAGGTTACGATGTTGCCAGGAATCTATGTCATTGGCGGTAGCGGACTAGACATCGACGGAAATGGAAACGTCTACGGCGATAGCGTGATGTTCTATATCGATGAAGGCGCCGTGGACATCCGGGGCACCGGCAACCTTCACCTCACGCCGATGGACAGCGGGGACTATGAAGGTCTGTTGCTCTGGCAAGCGAGGGACAACACCCAAGAGGGGATGATCACCGGCGACGGCGGGTCCGAACTCGATGGGGTCCTCTACTTCCCCGTCGCCCGCGTTCAGGTCGAAGGCAACGGCGACAAGTTTGGCACGAGGCTGATCTGCGATGAGTTGTACGTCCAAGGAAACGGCGTCATCCGCATCAACTTCGGGGGAAGCGGCCCGATCGGCATGGACAGAACCGTCTACTTGGTCGAATAGTCACTCGAGTACCTGGGTCGCCGGGCGGCAACGCCTGCCAGAAGAAGGAGCAATGCCGCGAGCACACGAGCCGCAAAAGCAGTGGCGGACCAACCCACCGACTTGCAGGAGATCGACCCATCGCCAGCGCAGCACCGAAGGCAAGCCTTGGGATTCGGCCTGGGGGGCGTCTCGGGGCTCCTTATCGGGACCATCGCCGGCGTCCTCATCTACAGCCAGTTCACAACCTGGGACGCGTTCAGTAGATTCCTGGCTGCGGTCTTTCTCGGGGGCGTAACCTTCTTCGCCGGCGCCGTCTCGGGGGCCATCATCGGAAAAGCGACCGCCAAAGAGCGCTGAAAGCTCTAGCTGTTGTCCCTGCCGAACGGGCATAAAAAAGCCGGCCACACCGCTGAGCCGTGACCGGCTTTGTCAAACCACGCGCGAGAGGACTCGAACCTCTAACCTTCGGTTCCGTAGACCGATGCTCTATCCATTGAGCTACGCGCGCCTAGCTGCGAGGGACGATTGTACCTTACCCGGGCCGGGACCGTCAAGGTGGGTGCAAACCCGAGCCTGATGTGGGGGAATACCGTCCGCGCCGAGGCCGAAATTGTCCCCAAAAAACGTGGAAGCTGCTATAATATGGGACACGAGCATATCGCGCCGGCTGGAGGAACGATAGGCCATGGTCTCATTGCGGATGACGGCTACCTGTGCATCCAAGACATCGCGCTGGGCGGCGATGGCTTGGGTTTGCTGTCTTTTGATGGCGGCGCCTGCGACGGCTTTGGTCGTCGAGGACCACGGCCCGTTCAGCGTGTCATTCTATGGCGCCGGCGACGGCGGCAGCGATACCGGCGTCGTGGGCGATCAGGACTGGACCCTTCAGCAGCGTCAAGACGTCGCCGCATCCGTTGACATCTGGGCATCTCACATCACAGACACGCCCGGCCGACAGATCCAACTGCACGTCTTCTGGAGTGAGCTGGACAGTTATGGCACGAATGTGCTGGGCGGGTCCGCCAGTCGTCGAACGTGGGACGGCAACACCATTTGGAACGCCGGCGAGTACGTGTGGCGCGAAGGCGTCAATTACGCCTCATCCGTCAACTTCGACACCTTTGTCCAGTTGGATATCACGGCCGCCGGCGTGGGGGGCGGCTGGAACTTCGGGTCGGGCAATCCGGCGGGCAACGCCATCGATTTCCGCAGCGTGATAAGCCACGAGCTTGGTCATTCGCTGGGCTTTTCGGACTCCTACGACGCTAGTCGCAAGGATTTTGGATGGGTTGGGCCTCCCGTGAGATACGCGGGCTTGACCGAGTGGGACAAGTTCCTGATCGACAGCGACGGCACAACGGCCCCGGCCGGGGGAGGGCGGGCGCGCGACTTCAACGCCACCGACGATCCGGTCTTCTGGACCGGGCCGCTCGCCAATGACTACTACGGCCAGCCCGTGCCGATCTACGCGCCCGACCCGTTTGCACAAGGCTCGAGCATGGCGCACGTGGACCAAGCCAGCCTCTCCTACGCCCTGATGAGCCCGTGGATCAGCACGGGCCAGAGCCTTCGCGATCCCATCGGCGTCGAGTGGAAGATGATGCAGGACATGGGCTGGTCGGTCGTTTTCGCCCTTGGCGATTTCGATGAGGACGGCGACATCGACAGTGACGATATCAATCTTCTATGCGACAACGTAGGCGACCCGGCCTTCGACGTCGACGGCGACAACGACGCCGACGAAGACGACCTGATCTATCTGGTGGAGAATCTGGTCGAGCTCAGCGACGGGTCGGGGCGCGTGGGAACGCAACGGGGCGATTTCAACCTCGACGGGGTCGTCAACGCCACCGACCTGGCCATCATGAAAGACACGTTCGGCGCCAGCGGCGTCGGCTATGCCGGCGGCAACGCCAACTGCGATACCGTCGTCAATGCCACGGACCTAGCCATCCTGAAGGCCAACTTCGGTTTCTCGGCTCCCACAGGCGGCGGCGTTCCCGAACCGGCGACGCTGGGCTTGCTGGCCCTGGCCAGCTTTGCCCTGCTCAAGCGCCAACGTCGGCAACTTGCCGATCGGCGCTGAAACTCTCTCCCGTTCTGCGGGCATTCATCAGGCCCATTCCCTACCTGTTAATTTCTGACGTATCCAATGTCCATATCATATCTTGCGCTTAACTATCTCACTGAAGGCCCGGATGAACGAGTCCTGCCAGCCCAAAGATATTTCCTCAAGTCTTTGTTTTCCATGAGGATACATACCATGCCGGGCCGAGGTGATTCTAGGTCTTGTCCATCGAAGGTTTACTAAAGCCCGCCGCCCATCCGCCGATACCGTAAAGGAGACTTTCTCAAGGAGCTTGGAGGATGGGCCATGGCTGAGCGACTACCCGTTCGTACACTTGCGCAGAGGCTACGCAGCTTCGTGCGCAGCCGGACATCGTTGGCGTCGGTCGGTATCTTCGTAGCCGCCATCTTTTTCGCGTCGATGGGCACCACCGCATGGTGGGCGATCCGATCGCAGACGCAATCTCTCAAGCAGGGCCGGCTCGAGCAGGTCGCCAGTATCGGGCAGGTCCTGTCGCAAACCGCAGAGATCATGATGGCCAACAACGAGCTGTCGGCCGTGCGGCGAATTGTCTCGGAGACGTCCCAGACCTATAACCTCAAGCACTGCCGCATCGTCCTGCCGAGCGGCCAGGTTGTCGCCGACATCGACCCCAAGCAGATCGCGCTTGCGGACCTGCCGGGCACGTGGACGGGATCCGTACCAGGCAAGTGGGGCCAGATCCTCGAAACAGGACAAGGCAAGGAAGGCCTGGTCACAGAAGTGTTCGACCTTCGGGTCCCTGGGCGCGGCGAGGCGGCTCTTGTGATCACCGCACCCATTAATCCGGGGGCGGCGGCGTCCTGGCCTCTGCAGGTCAAGATCGGTTCGATCAGCGTAGGTGCGTTGATTGCGCTTCTGCTGCTGCACCACAACATGCAAATGCGGGCGCGGGCGATTCTCGCCGTTCGCCAGATCCTGCTCGAACAAGACCTCGAGCGAATGTCTCTGGCAGCGATGGAGGTGGACCCCCGCTGGGGTCGCGAGGCGCAGGCCTGGAACACTCTCATACGCCAGACCGAACAGCAGCGCGAGCAATTGGCGAGGCGGCGGACGGGCGAATCGCTGCAGGACATCCGGGCCAACAACAGCGATCTCAGCGCAGCCTGCAACGCCCTGTGGCAGGGGTTGATCCTGGTCGACAAGGACCTGCGCGCCAAGTACGCCAACGGGGCGGCGGCCGTCTTGCTGCAGACCGATATCGCGAAGATTCTCGGCACCGATGTGACCGCTTTGCTGGGCGACCAGGAAGTCCTCGACGCCATCCGGACCGCCATCGACCAGCCCATGCGCCGCCGAACGATCGTGGAAGTTGAGCGGGTCGGAGAACACGCCACCAGCGTCTTGCGTTTTGTCGTGCGCCCGGTCCGGCGCGAGGACCCGGGCGTGGTCATGATTGTTGTCGAAGACATTACCCAACAGCGAATCGCCGACAAGTCGCGCGGGGCCTTCATCGCCAACGCAACCCACGAACTCCGCGCGCCGCTGACGAACATTCGTCTGTACGTGGAGACCGCTTTGGACGAGGGCGCCCACGACAACGCCGTCCAGGCGGATTGCCTCAACGTCATCAACCAGGAGGCCCACCGCCTCGAGCGGATGGTGGCCGACGTCCTGTCGGTCGCGCAGATCGAGGCGGGTACGCTTCAACTGAAGAGGGATGACGTAAACCTGGCCCAGGTCTTCGGCGACCTGGAGCACGATTATGTGCTGCAGGCCAGCGACAAGGAGATCGAACTGGCGTTCGATCTGCCGCCCAACCTGCCCGTCATCCAGGCCGACCGCGACAAGGTGATCGCAGGCCTGCACAATCTGCTGTCCAACGCGCTGAAGTACACGCCCGCCGGCGGCAAGGTCACCGTCGCCGTCGCCATTGAGCCCCAGCAGATTGTCGTCGAGGTGACCGACACGGGCATCGGCATCAGCGACGAGGACACCGGACGAATCTTCGAGAAGTTCTACCGCGCCCATGACCGGCGCGTGCTGGATGTCTCCGGATCGGGCCTGGGGCTGGCGATCGCCCGCGAAGTAATCCGTCTGCACGGCGGGGACATCACCGTCCAATCCGCACCCGACAAGGGCAGCACATTCACGCTGGTGCTGCCGACCATGGAGGCCGCGTAACGTGCTTCTTCAGGAACAACAGAACGGGGCCGTCATCGTTCTCAAACCCGACGGGCCTTTGGTCACCGAAGACGCCGACCAGTTCAAGCAACGCGCCCTGGACCTGCTTCACCGCAGCTTGGGGCGATACGTCGTGGATGCCTCGGACATCCCCTACGTTGACAGCCGCGGCCTGGAGGCGCTGCTCGAGGTGAACGACGAGATGTTCCAGACCGGCCACGCCCTGAAGATCGCCGGCGTCAACGACACGGTGCGCCAGGTGCTGGAGTTGACGAATCTTTCACACACGTTCGAACACTTTGCCGACGTCAACGCGGCGGTCAGGAGCTTCCTGTGAGTGACAAGGCGCCCAAACCCCGCCTTGGCGAAGCGCTCGTCAATCAGGGCCTGCTCGACAAGGCCCAACTGGACAGCGCTCTGGCCGAGCAGAAGTCCACCGGACAGATGTTGGGCGAGACGCTCGCCGCCCAGGGCGTCATCCGCCCGACGATTCTCATCCGCATGCTGGCCGATCAGCTGGGCCTCCCGGGCTGCCTGCTGCGACACGGATTGATCGACCCGAGCCTGCTGCCGCTGATCGGTGAGGAAGAGGCCGAGCGACTGATGGCGCTGCCGATGTTCAAGGTAGGCGATACGCTCACCGTGGCGATGGCCCAGCCTCAGTCGCTGCCGCGGATCGACCGCCTGCAACAGTTGACCGGTTGCAAGATCAATCCGGTGTTGGCCTTCGAGTCCAACATCGTCGAGTTCATCAAGAAGTACGCCGGCGGGGATATCGACGTCAACGCATTCCTGGCCACCCTCGGCGATTCCGACGTGGAGGTCGTCGAGCGCGAGACCGTCGACGAAGGACCCGTCACCGATCTGGACAACATGGTCGCCGGCAGCCCGGTGGTGAACCTGATCAACGTCGCCGTTCTGACGGCCATCAAGGACTGCGCCAGCGACATTCACATCGAACCCAGCAAGCAAAGCACGCGGATCCGCTACCGCATCGACGGGGCGCTGCGCGACCTGATGCGACCCCCAGCCGGCATGCACGCGGCCATCGTGTCGCGCGTGAAGGTCATCGGCAAGATGAACATCGCTGAGAAACGCGTCCCCCAGGAGGGTCGGGTCCGAATTTTCGCCGACGGGCGAGAAATCGACCTGCGCATCTCCAGCATGCCCACGCTGCTGGGCGAGAAGCTGGTCATTCGAATCCTCGACAAACAGAACCTGCACGTTCGCCTGGAGGATCTGGGCTTCCACCCCGAGGCGATGGAATCGTTCACCCGCATGCTGCACCAGTCCTACGGCCTGGTGCTGGTGACCGGGCCGACCGGCAGCGGCAAGACGACCACGCTGTACTCGGCCTTGTCGCTGCTGCGAAACCCCGAGCTGAACATCGTCACGGTCGAAGATCCCGTCGAGTATCAACTCGACATGATCAATCAGGTGCAGGTGCAACAGTCGGTCGGAATGACGTTCGCCAACGTGCTTCGCAGCATGTTGCGGCAGGACCCGGACATCATCATGGTCGGCGAGATCCGCGACCAAGAAACCACCAGCGTGGCCGTCCAGGCAGCCCTGACCGGCCACCTGGTGCTGGCGACGCTGCACACCAACAACGCGCCGGGCGCGGTGGCCCGGCTGCTGGACATGAACACCGAGCCCTACCTGCTGGCCAGCGCCCTGCAGGGCGTGATCGCCCAGCGGCTGGCCCGAACGGTCTGCGGCAACTGCGAGACCAAGTACTACCCCAGCGACGACCTCATGCTGGAAGCGGACCTGGTCGGGAGAACCGACCAGGTCTTTCGCACCGGCACCGGGTGCGAGCGGTGCCACAATTCCGGCTTCCACGGTCGAACGGGTGTGTACGAGGTCCTGTCTATCACCTCCGACATTCGGCGAATGATCCACCGCGCAGCGCCCACGCACGAATTGCGTGAGGCGATGTGCCGCGCCGGCGCCCTGACACTGCGGCAGGCTGCCGTCCAGATCGCCCTCCAGGGCCAGACCAACCTGGAAGAGGCCCTGTCGATCTCCGCCAGCGAGGATAACAACGACGCTGAGAAGTTTCCGGAACAGGACGCCGCATGAAACTGGCCTATACAGCCTACGATCAGACGGGCCAGGAAGTCACGGCCACCATCGACGCCCCCAACGCCGCCGATGCCACCGAGGCGCTGCGCCGCAAGGGGCTGTTCGTCTCGACAATCGGCGAACAGACCGGCCAGGCCGCCGCATCAACGGCCCCCACCTGCAAGGTCCGGAGCAAGTCTAAGAGGCTCAAGTACCTCTCCGGCTTCATGCGTCAGTTGCACGTGTTGGTCTCGTGCGGCACGCCGCTGGTGGAGGCCCTGAAGGCGCTGGAACGCCAGGCAGCCAAGGATGAGCGCTGGCACCAGATCCTGGTGGACGTCCGTTCGCGCGTGGAAGAAGGCGTGCCGCTCTCGTCGGCGATGGACACCCACCCGGACGTATTCGATTCGGTCTGCCAAAGCCTCATCGCCGCCAGCGAGTCGACCGGCGACCTGCCGGCTATGCTCGACTGGTTGGCGATCACCAGCCGAAAACAACTGCGCATCCGCAACGTCATCACCGGCGCGATGATGTATCCTGCCTTGCTGTTGTGTATCACCGTCGGCGTATTTGCCATGGTGCTGCTGTTCGTGATTCCGCGTTTTGGGGATCTGTTCAAGACGCTGGATGTCCCCCTGCCGCCCACCACGGCCGTGCTGATCAATACGAGCGCGTTCCTGCAGTCCTATTGGTGGGCAATCGGCCTGCTCGTCGGCACCGCGACGGTGGGGCTGATGGTGTGGACCTCTCGTCCGGCCGGGCGACGCGCGTTGGACACCCTTGTCCTGCACCTGCCGCAGTTCGGCCGCCTGGTGAGGGACTTCATCACCGCCCGCATCGCCCGCCTGCTGGGCGGGTTGCTCCAAGGTCATGTCTCCGTCCTGGAGGCCCTGGAGCTGACGAAAAAATCCGTTAAGAACTACCACTATGTCGAGCTGATCGACCGCGCCCGCGAGGCCGTCATCCAGGGCCAGCCCCTCAGCATAGCCTTCAAGGACACCGACCTGATCAGCCCGTCGGTCTACGAGGCCATCCGCAACGGCGAGGCCAGCGGACAGATCGCGCCGCTGCTGCTGAATCTGTCGGACTTCCTGGACGAAGACAACGAGGTCGTCATCCGGTCGCTGACCAGCATTATCGAGCCGATCATTCTGGTCGGCATGGGCCTGCTGGTGGGCACGCTGGCGCTGGGAATATTCATGCCGCTATTCGACCTGACCTCCATGATGTAGGGAGATGCATAATGGTGCACCTGAACAAGACTCAATCCCCGATCGGCATCAGCCTGGACGAGCAGTTCATCAAGGCCGCCCAGCTATCCCGCCATGGCGGCCAGTGGCGCCTAGACTCCGCCGTACGGATTCCGCGCGATCGGCCGGGGGCCGCCATCGAGGCGCAGGAGGTGCGGGGGCTCCGCGATGTGCTGGCCCGCCAGGGCTTCGTCGGCCGACGCGTCGTCGTGGGCCTGCCTGCCCAGGTGCTGCTTGGCAGCCTGCTGGAGTTGCCTCCTCGTTCGTCCGGCGCGCCGGTGGAGATGCTGGCTCGGGCGGAACTGGCCCGCATGCATGATTGCGACCCCCACTCCATCGAGACGGCCTGTTGGGACCTGCCCGGCGAGCGCCAGACCAAGGACACCACGCACATGATGGCCCTGGCCTGCCCGCATGAGGTCGCCGAAGGGCTTCTAGACGCCTTCGAGCAGGCCGGCTTGGATGTCGAGGCCCTCGACAGCGAGTTGCACGCCACGGCCCGCGCGTGCGGCGAGCTGCTGTCCCCCGACGGCGTCACCGCGATCCTCGCATTGGGTTGGGATGCCGTCGTGCTGAACATGATGCACCAGGGACAGATCGTCTACCACCGCGCGATGGCTGAGGTGAGCATGAAACACCAGGCCTCCGCTCTGGCCGAGCTGCTCGAAGTCGAACCGGCGACGATCGATGCGGTCTGGGCTCAGCACAACAACACCGCCCCGCAGCAGCGCTCGGCGGAAGAGACGGCCCTGCTGGAAACCATCGCCGGCATCCTGGAGACCCACTGGGAAGAAATCGTCGCGGACCTGGAAGCGCCCTTCGCCTACATCCAAAGCGAACACACAGGCCGCGAGATCGAGCGGCTGCTGCTGACCGGCTTCGGCGCCGCCACAGGCAACGTGGCCGAGTTCTTCGAAGATCACCTGCACCTGATGACGCAGGTCGTTGCGCCGATGGACGCCGTCTCCTGTTCGCCGGCGCTGGGCGACAAGGCCCGCGATCCGTCCCTGACCGTAGCCGTCGGCCTGGCCAGGTTCACGGAGTAACTGTCCCATGACCAGTCCGAACTTCATCCCCGCTCACCGCCTGGCCGCTCAGCAGCGACGCCGTCGCTGTCGCCTGTGGATTGTTGCCTGCATCGCCTACGCGGCCGGTCTGCTGGTCGCCTCGACCGGCGGCAGCGCGCTATGGCATGACGATACCAACGCACTGACCGGCCGAACCGCTGCGACCATCGAGCAAATCGATCACGACGAGCGGGCCACCAAGCGCTTGCAAGACAAACTGGCCGTCGCGAGGGTTATGCTGCAGGCCAATCGGGCCGTCGCCGACCAGCCCGACTGGAGCATCCTGTTGGCGGCGGTGGCCGACTGTCTCGATGACGATGTGTTTCTAACGCGATTCGATCTTCAGCCGGCCCCCAAGATTGTCCCCCCGCCTCGGTTGCCCCAGATGCCGGGCCAGCCGTGGCGGCCGCCGCGACCGACCGCCTCGACGGCCACCAACCTTGTCACCCTGGTCGGATTCGGCCGGACGCAAGCAGATGTGTCGCACTTCGTGGACCGATTGGAGCGGACCGGCCTGTTCGACAAGGTCAAGATCCTGCGCACCAAGCGTCGCCAACTGCTGACGGGGGTGGCGGTGGCCTTCGACCTGGGGTGCCTGATGGGTGAACACAGCCCGAGGAGTCGCCGTGACCTCCCTTGAGACAACATGGACGAAGTGGCGCGTCGACCTGATCGGCGCGGCCGTTCTGGTCGTGCTGACGAGCGTGTTCGTCCTGGGGCCCGTGCGGGGGGGGCTTCGCCAGCGCGCCGTCGCCAAGGTGCAGCGGACCGAACTGGCCGCCCAGGAGAGCCGCTTGGCGCAAGCCGACAGGATTCTGATGGCCGTCAAGAAGGACTACGGCGCCGTGGAGGCCCGACTAGCCCAAAGCGCCCTGCACCTGGAGCCCAGCGCCAACGTCAACAGCCGGTTGGCTAGGATCTCCGAACTGGCCATCGAGGCGGGCTTGCAGATCGACGAGATCAAACCCGGCGCTCCCTTGATGGGCGAGCACTATGAAACTGTGCCCATCTTCCTGGCAGGCAATGGGACGTACCGTCAATGCGCCGTGTTCTTGCATCAACTGAGGCAGGCCCTGCCGGACACGGGCGCCGAATCCCTGGAACTCAGCGGGAATGCGGCCGCGCCGGCCGCGACCGGAACGTTCCGCTTTAACCTGCACTGGCATGCGGCGCCGCCAACACAAACCGCGATGAAATAGGCTCTTGCGAGGCCTCCGGGCCGAACGAATTCTATCATTATATTGGCATGAAGCTTAACAAGTCACAGAAAGTGTATGTCATCATCCTGGCCGTCGCGGCGGTTGGGTTGCTGGTGGATCGGGTGCTGTTGGCGCCGGGGGCCAGCGGGCCGGTCCAGGTGCAGGCGGGCGCTGTCCACACGACACCCAGCGGGCGCCCCCAGCCGCCCACGACCGAGCCGCCCGCTGCGACCGCTTCAGTGGCCAAACGCTTGGCCCGTTTCAACGACGTCCGGCAATTCGATATCACGACCGTCCGGGAGGCCCTTTCGCCCTCGCCGGCCTGGCTGGCTGAGCTCCAACCGTCCGAGCCCGGACCCAAGGCCTCCCAGCCTGTCGCTGTTGCACCGGTCCAAATGTCGCCAGCTGAACGATTCATCCAACGTCATCGGCTGAAATCAACCATTCGACGGGACAACGGTGGGTGGGCCCTGATTGATGGGCATATTGTCGAGGTCGGCCAGGAGTTCGACGGCTATCGACTCGTGGAAGTCACCGACGACGGCGCGGTGTTCGAGTCCGACCAGGGCCGCGTCGAACTACGGCTGCGATCGCGCAGCCATCGGTGAGCGCCGGTGTCGGCCATCTGGCCAAGAGACGACCCGACTTCGCCAGCAGAGCGATTCGGGCGGGCGAAACTTCCTCTGAAAAGGACGCCAGTGGACCCCTGTCCTGCAATTACTAGCGCCGGCGAGTGGACAGGCCCAATAAGACGCACAACATACTGTATATAAAAGTGTTATAGAATGCCCCCAGCCAAAAGAATATCTCATTGATCGCTCAAGTCCCCGTTGCAACTTGACGATTAAGATTGTGACGAAGGGCCAGTCGTGGCTTGTCCATCTCGTGGCTTGTTCATCGACTGGTAAGTCCAATAGGAGACAGGAACATGCATTCACGTAAGAAGCACAAGAGCCATGGCTTCAGCATGCTCGAACTGGTTATCGTGATCGTGATTCTCGGCATTATCGCCGCGATCGCGATTCCGCGGATGAGCCGCGGGTCGGAAGGCGCCGCCGAGTCGGCCCTGAAGGCGAATCTGGCCGTGCTGCGAAGCGGGATCGATCTGTTCGTTGCTGAGCACAACGGCGAGGTCCCGTCGGTAGTGAACATCGAGAACGCGTTAATCCAGTATTCCGACAAGGCGGGCACGGCGTTTTCGGTCACCAAGGACACGACGTACTACTTTGGCCCGTATGTCCGGGCGATTCCGGCCCTGCCTGTCGGCGCCAAGAAGGGCGAAAAGGGCATCGCGGCCGCTGATGGCGTCGGCGTTGGCTGGATCTATGATGCCAGCACCGGAGGCATCCTGTCCAACACGGACGCCACGGAAAAGGACGCTGCAGGCACGCCGTTCAATCAGTACTAAGCCGCTGCGCGACGTTGGCTGAAGCAGCACTTCTGTCGGTCCTGCGGCGCAGCCGCCAAAGCGCCGCCGCCACAGGAGGGGCTCGATGGCAATCAGCAGACACGACAGCCGGGGCGCTCACGGGCGTCCCGGTTTCACATTGCTCGAACTGATCCTGGTGATGGCGATCCTGGCTGTCGTGGCCGCCATCGTCTCACCCCGCTACGCCTCCTCGATGTCGCGCTACCGCGCCCAAGCCGCCGCATGGCGCATCCGCGCCGATCTGGAGCTGGCCCGAAGCAGCGCCCGAACCACCGGCGCGAGCCAGTCGGTCGTCTTCGACCTCGACGCCAACTCCTACGAGCTGACCGATTTGGCCGACAGCGATCGGCCGAGCCAGACCTATACCGTCGCGCTGGCTGATGACCCCTACGATGCGGAGCTCGTCTCGGCTGACTTCGGCGGCAGCGATGAGGTGACGTTTAACGGCTTCGGCACACCGGCTTCCGGCGGGAAGGTCGTCGTCGTCTCCGGCGGCGTCTACATGACGGTCGTTCTGGATGGCGAGACCGGACAGGTGAGCGTCGAATGACCCCGCGCACGATCCAACCACGCCGCCGTCACCGACGGCGAGGCTTCACGCTGATGGAGGTCGCCGTCAGCCTGGCCATCCTGTCCGTCATCACCGTGGCGATGGCCTCGGCGATCGTGCTGGCCGTCAAGGCTTTGCCCACCGCCGACAGCCCCGCTCAACGAACCCTCCGGGCCGCCCAAGTAGCCCAGCAGATCGTCACCGAACTGCAATACGCCACGGCCATCGCAAGGGCCGAGCCCGGCGCCGTCGCCTTCACCGTCGGCGACCGCAATGACGACGGCCTGCCGGAGACCATTCGCTACACCTGGGCCGGCGCCCCCGGCGACCCGCTGACCCGCCAACTCAATAGCGGATCGGACGTCGCCGTCCTGCAGGACGTCTACGCCTTCGCCCTGGACTACGGTGCCCGCACGGTCGAAGAAGAGGTCCCCGCAGGCAGAAGCTCCGAGGTCCTGCTGGCCACCGACAGCGGTTCATCATGGATGGCCTTCACGATCACCCCCGATGACTGGCTCGGCCAGTATTTCGAGCCCTCCCTACCGGCCGACGCCACCAGTTGGTCGGTCACCCGGGTGGAGTTCTGGGCCCGCATCAGCGGCTCGGACACTGGCGAGGTGTCCGTCCAGCTTCGCGCCGCTGACGCCGGCGGCCTGCCCAGCGACCAGGTCCTGGAAGAACACTCAGTCTACGAAATCGACATGAGTTCGTCTTCCTACAGTTCCGAGACCGTCACGTTCGCCGGCGTGACCGGCCTGCAGCCCGATCAGGGCCTGTGCCTGGTCATCAAACACGTTTCCGGCGCCCAGGCATGCAATGTACTTATCGGCGTCGATTCGTCGGGCGGGGGGACAACCTACCTGCTGATGACAACGAACGGCGGACAGTCCTTCAGCGCCGACGGCGGCATGTCGATGGGATTCACTGTCTACGGAACGTACACATCCCCCGACATCATCGGCACGGTGACCCGCCAGTTCATCCAACGCGTGTCCCTGACACTCCAGGGCGGCCCCGAGCCCGCCGCGGCCGTCCATACAGCCGCGGTATTGTTGAACAACCCGAAGGTGGCCATCGAATGACGACCCGCCGCGGATTCAGCCTGGTCGAAGCCGTCGTGGCCGTCGCCATCGTCGGCGTGATGCTGGTCGGCGCCCTGACGGCGGTGGGTGCATCGCGGGTGACGCAGTTCCGCGTGGGGCGGCTCCGCCAGGGCTACCTGCTGGCCGAGGCCCTGATGGCTGAAGTTCTCCAGCAGCCCTACGAAGATGCCGTCACCGGCGCAATCGGCCTGGAAGCGAGCGAATGGACGGGCACGCGCACGACCTTCGACGATGTGGACGACTACGCCGGTTGGACCGGATCGCCGCCACAGCTCAAGGACGGCACGGTGTTGACCCAGTTTGCAGACTACCGGCGTCGTGTGGCGGTGAAATACGCCGACCCGATGAACCTCAACGGGTCTTCGGCGATAGATCTTGGCATCAAACGGATCACCGTCAGCGTCGACGTCAACGACAACGAGATCGCGTCACTGGTCGCCATTCGCACCCGCGCGAAAGATGAGCTGACGCCCTAGCAACCCCATGCCACATGCCAAACGCCATTCTGACGGGACCGTATACGTGTCGGTCCTGGCCACCACCGTGCTGGTGGGCATCATCGCCATCGCGGCGGTGGGAATGACGCGCGCCCAGGGGCGGTCGGCTCGACTGGACTCGGACTGGTCGACGGCGCAGCTCCAGGCCCAAAACGCCATCGAGGGCGGCCTGTACCTCATCCACACCAATGAGAACTGGCGAGATATGCTCGACAGCTACAACGGCACGCTGGGGTTCTATATTGGCTCCAGCATCGCCACGGTGGTGATCACGGACCCCGCCGACGGCGACATCGCGAACTCGCCGGACGACGACGTGCTCCTGACGGCCACCGGCACGAAAGGCGCGGCCAGACACAAGACCCAGGTGACGCTGGAGGTCATTCACGAACCACTGGAGGCGCTGGCGACGTGCCTGCACGCCGGCGGTAACGTGACCGTCTACTTCGGCTGCATCCTGGATGTCGATGGCGCGCCGCTGTCCACCAACGCGACATTGACCGTCAGCGGCGGTGTTTTCGGCGATGTCGGGGCCGCCAGCATCATCAACTTGGGATGGATCTCCGGCACAGAAACCGTGCCGGCCCCGGCCAAGGACCTGCCCGACCCCGAGGTGGCCCAGGAATACCAGGATCTGGCGGAAACCATTCCTTACGTCAGCATCATGGAGACGTTCGTCCTGACGCCGATGCTCAACCCCTGGGGGGCGGCCAGCCCCGATGGTGTCTACGTCATCGACACCGGCGGGCAGAATCTCGTAATCAAGGGCGCCCGCATCCGGGGGACGCTCATCATCCGCACCCATGGCGGCGAAGTCACGATCCAGGACGCGGTGTTTATGCGACCGTTTCGGGTCGACTACCCGACGCTGATCGTCGACGGCGACCTGGTGCTGAAGTTGAAGAGCGATACCGATCTCCTGGATGAGGCTGATTGGGGGGTCAACTTCAACCCGCCCGGCGCGCCCTATCTGGGGGGTAGCGACACCGACACCGACGACACGTACCCCAATGAGCTGCGAGGCCTGATCCACGTCACCGGTAACTTGAGCCTCGAGAGCTACACCCACGTCAACGGCGTCATCATCTGCGAAGGCGCCGCCACCATCAAAGACAGCCCCATCATCGTCCACGACCCGTCGTTGGTGACCAATCCGCCCGAAGGCTACACGACGCGGAAGATGCAGATCGCGCCGGGCAGTTGGCGCCAGGCCGTCGATTAGCCGACAAACAGCGGCTTGAGGTGGCGGTCGTAGATGTTGGCCGTCACGCACGAGGCGATCACATCCTCGAACTCCGCCAGGGCATCCAGGAATCGCCCGCTCATCTCGCCGGCCACCTTGTACCCCACGTGCAGTAACTGCCGCACGTTCAGGTCGAACAGCTCACAGGACGGGTCGTGACGCAGTGCGCCGACGAACTGCTCGGACGACCAACCCGCCACGACCTCCTGCGACGGCAGTTTCGGTCGATCGATATCGATCACGCTCGCGTACGGGCCGGCCAGTTCATCGAACCGCCCCAGCGCGGCTGCGTAAACGTCCTTGGCGATGTGCAGCCCCTCCCCGCCGGCAGCGGCCAGGCCGATCAACTCCTCCAGCCAGGTCGTGCCCGCCGTCTTGAGGTGCAGCCCGGCGCCGCGCCTGCCGATCGCCTCGCGGATCGGCCCGTAGATCGAGAACTTGTCGCTGCCGGAGTGGACCGACAGCTTCAGATTCGCGGGCAGGCCGAACCGCTCGACGGCGAAGGCGATGACGGCCAGGTCTTCGTCGAACTCCTTGGCGAACTGCGCCACGTCGCCCACGTAGTCGACGCCCTTGTTGAATCGACCCGTGAACTTCGGCGCGATCGTCTGGGCCGGGATGCCCTCATCCGCGATCGCCGCCAGGATCAGCAGCATCTCCACGGGCGTCTGGGGCGCGTCGGTCTCGTCCATCGATACTTCGGTGATGAAATCCGCCCCTTTGACCGACTCGACGTGGCGATAGACCTCGCCCGCACCGCGGACAGCCAACAGGTACGTGCGGGCGATGGCTTCGATACGGCCGCCGCTCAGCTCGATCCCGCCGTCAATGCCGTCGACCTCCAGCACGCCGATCAGATCGCTATGGCGATCCACGAACGCCCGCACGTCGTCCTCGTCGGCGGCCTGGCCGATGAAGTCCGCCACGTCCAGCGTGAAAAAGTCGCTGGCCTCGGTGAACAGATCGACGTTCTTGGCCCCGACGTGGTCGGCATCGACATAATAGCCGCCCGTCCAGCCCAGGGCGGCGACGGCTGCGTCGGCCTCGGCCCGAACGTCGGCGGGGCGGGTGTGGAGGATCGTATGCTCGCGGTGCGACTTATTCCAAACGGGGGCGATATCCACGCCGTCGGCCTTGGCCCGCACCATCGCCTGCAACTGCGCCCGCCCCTGCCGGCCAAAACGGTCGCCGATACCCATCGAATATTTTTCGAGTGTCTTCATGGTCGGACCAGTCTACAGCCGCCGCGGCGCGATTCAAGCTTGTGGCATGGGCATCCCCGATAGGGGCCCGTTGGGCTTGCCCATGCGTCTCAGGGCCATCCCCGAGCAGGGGCCCGTTGGGCTTGGCCCTGACAACCCGTGTCATTCTGCATGGGCGAGACGCCCATGCTACTTGTGGGCGACGAGCATCAGCACGTCGGATTCGGCCGCATCGAAGGGGCCGAACTGCTGATCGCCGTGGACCGACACGTCGGCGAAGCCCCCCTCCGATAGCGCCGCGGCAAGCTCATCGGCCAGATACGGCCGCAGCTCCGTGCTGTGCAGTTCGTGTGTGCAGCGCTCTCCGTCCCATTGCATCTGCAGCACGTTGAATCGCACTCGCCCGTCCAGGAAGTCGTAGAAGCGGACATATTCGCTGTCGCCGCGGCGGGTGACGCCAACGATCCGCTCCTGCCGCGCGAGGATCCGCTGGTAATTGAGCAGGTGAATGACGGCCACGCCACCGGGGGCGAGGACCTGGTGGAAGCCGGCGATGGTTTGGGCCAGCCCGGCGTCATCCAACACGTGGGGAATGCTGTTGCCCATGCACAGAACGGCATCGAACGGCCCGGCTGCGCGGCGGGCGATCGTCTGCATCGGCGCGCAGACCCAATCGATCCGCACGTCGGCGCTATCGGCGGCAGCGCGGGCGCCGGCCAGCATCGCCTCGGACACGTCGGCCCCGGTCACGCGAACACCGCGCTTGGCCAGGGCAATCGTATAGGCCCCCGCGCCGCAGGCGACATCCAGCGCCGAGCGAATCGGGTGGGAATCCATCAGTGCGCCGATGAACGCCTCGATCCCAGCCGCCCGACCGGCCGCATCGACAATCGTCCCATAATCGCCCGCAATCGCGTCGTAGAAATCCATCCCCTGTATCTTGCAGGCATGAGGTGTCGCACGCAAGTTAATGCGCGCTGAGCAAGGCCTTGCGGAGGTCGTCCTTGACCGCTTCGACAGCGGCGGTCTCTCCCCCGCCCTCGGCGACGAGGACCTTGTCGTCGATGATAAAGACAGCCGCCATGTAGGTCAGTTGCGTGGCCTCCTTGGCCACCTCGAACGTCATCAGTGCGGCGGCGTGGCCGGCGTCGGTAGCGACCTGTTCGCTCTTGATCAGCTTGTAGCCGTCGCGGGTGGCCAGCTCCTTCTGCACGGCCTTGCTCCAGAACTCCAGCGTGCCGTTCTTGGGGTTGTCCTGGCGGCGGAGGCCGATCACGACCCCCTCGGCCGAGACGGCGCGAAGTTCGTAGCCCTTGCCCGGCGACTTCAACTGCACGAAATCCGCGGGCAGTTGCATCGGCTCAGCCGGCGGGGCCTCGCAGCCGGAGGCGGCGAAGATGACAATCGCTATCAGCCAATATGCATATCGCATGGTCTGCGTCCTTTCGTTCGTCGGCGAGGCCTAGAACTTCATCAGGTTTTCCACGCCGAGCTCGCCCAGCCAGCTAAACGGCAGGCGGACCTTCATGGTGGTCGGGACGTGCTGGGCGGGGATGAAGTTGACGGTAATCGTCGCGTAGGCCGTCCGGTTAGCCAGCAGCTTCAGCCGCCCTTCGATCCGGTCGATCGCCAGTTGCACGCGGCCGATCTCGCGCTCGACCATCAGGGCCTTTTCGACGTCGGTGGCCTTGTCCAGCAGCTCCACCAGCTTGGTCAGCATGGCCTTGGCGGTCTTGAGCCGAATCTCCAGGTCCACGTATTCCTCGGTCACGTCATGCCCGAAGATCTGCTGCTCCACGACCGTGCCCATCTCGGCCAGTTGCGCCAGGACCGCATCGAACGACGTGACGGGCACGCGGATGATGATGGCGCTCTTGGTCATCTGCTGCATGTACCCACCGAGCGCCTCGGTGAGTTGCCGCGTCCGGCTGACCGCCAGTTCGGCCTCGGTGGTGGCGATCCGCATGGTGGCGGTGTAGATCACCTTCCGCGGATCGACAGTCGCCGGCCGGCGGACAACGCTGTCCGACTCCACGCCCTGATCGGCAGGCCGGCTCCCCCCCCGGAAGCCCGCCCGGAGCTCCTTGATCTTTTCGGCAACTTCGACAGTTTGACCGGTGACAGTCCGACCCGATCCTTCGCCGCCACGATGGGCGCCACCCGTTCTGTCTCCCGATCCGGTGAAGAACCGGCCGAAGATGGGAATGTCGCCGAGGATGGGAGGCCTTTCGCCAAGACCATACTCAGTGCCGGTCACATACCGCTCGCCCTTATCGCCCAAGCCAGCCGGGGCCACCCGCCCATTGCGCCCTGTGGGGGTGCCCCGTTCATACTCACCAGCGACGGTGGTCACGCGGCCATCTGCCTGGAGCCCCGTTATGCCCCAGCCGAGCGTAGAATCGAACTCTCCCTCCTCGCCGGCCCTAAGCTCTGTACCAAGAGCATCTGTACCAAGAACAATTGTCCCGGGGTCAATTCCACTATCAGCGAGGCCGAAATAGCCTCGACCATCATCTTTGCCCCCGCTGAGGTCATCCCAGGGCAACTCGGACCCCTCGGGGATTGAGGCATCCACGACATGCTTGTCCTGCCGAAGCTCAGGCTGAAGCGCCAGAAGGACGGCTTGATCTCGTCCTGATGGCTCCCCGGCACCCCCACTGGGAATGGGCCGCGCCAGCGGGGGCATCGCCAGCGGGGGACGAAGGGCCAGGGCGACAACCGCGACCGTCAGGCCGACCACGAGAATGGCTGCGACCCGAGGCCAAGCGCGGATGAATCGGTCGCGCCAGACGTGTTTGGGTCGCCCAGCTTCGATGGCGCTTCGATGGCGGTCGGTCAGCTCCAGCGTTGGCTCATCGGCGAGCTCGTTCTGCAGCAGACCGGCGACGCTGCGGATCTCGTCAACGGTCTGTTGGGCGTCGGGGTCGGCTTTCAGGTGCGATTCGACCTTGGCCGCTTCGGCGGCGTCAAGCTCGCCGAGGGCGTAGGCGGTTAGTTTGGTTTCGTTGATATCGGTCATGGTGTCAGGTCCTTTGGGTCCCCAGCAGGCCGAGGGTGTGGAGTTGGCTGCGCAGCGCCTGGATGCCGACGTGGATCAGGTAGCCGACGTTGGAGACGCTCAGCCCCGTGATGCCGGCGATTTGCTTGTAGGAAAACCCGTTCTGGAACTTCAGCCTCAGCACGTCCTGTTGGTTTTCCGGCAGGACGGCCAGGGCGGCGGTGACCTGCCCGGCGGTCTCGGAATCGATCAGCGCCTGCGGCGGCGACGGATCGCCGGCGGGGCGACCTCCGTCGTCATGGTCTGTCAGGGGTATCATGCGTCGCTCCTTCTTCCGCACGTCCAGCGCGCGGTTGCGGCAGACGGTGTACAGCCACTGCGCCACATGGTTTCCGGAGCGATCGGGCGGCTTTTGCCACAGCTTCAGGAACGTGTCCTGCACGACGTCGCGGGCGCGATCGACATCCCCCACGATCCCGGCTGCGTATCGCAGCAGCGGACGTTCGTACTGGTCCAGGACCGATCGCACCCACATCGCTTGTTGCTGGTCGGCCCAGGTTGCCGCGTTCTTGTCGATCCTCATGCGCCCGTTTCCACAACCTAGCCCCGCCCGGGGCTCCATTAATGATAACGGCCGACGGAGCGATTTCTTAGGCGCTGAGTGCACAAATCGTCTGACCGGTCACAGGAAAAATTGCCGCCCGGGGCTTCCCGACAGCGCCAGCAGCGCGTATAATCCAGTTCCAGTTCAGGCGCTGGCGAACATACGTGTCCGCCGGGCCTGGCAGGGCGTTTCGCGCAGGGACCTTGGCGCACGCGGGGCCGATGCGATGAAGGGCCAGCCGGGCTGCGGGAGGCCGTTATTAAGGAATGGGGCAATGATCAAGTATCTATCCACAATACTGCTCAGTGCGGTGCTCGTGTCGGCGCTGGCGATGCCGGCGGTCGCAGCCCCCCCGAAACCGGCGACGGTGACGTTGACCGACGAGCAGAGAATGCTCTTTGAAGAGACTCTCACCAGGGACGAGGCCAAGCAACTGGCGGATGAGTATCTCGAATCCCTGACGGCGACCTACGTGGAGACCTACAAGTTTCCCCCAGCGCTGGTCGAACTGCTCGAGGCCGACAAGCGCGTGCGAAACATTTTCATCAGCGCGCTCGATCCGGCCAGAGACAACATCACGCAGGCGGCGCAGATCTTCGAGGACCTGCGGTCGATCGATCCGGAGCGAGTGATAAAGTACGCCCACCTGGCCACAGCCATCGCCGTGGTCTACGACCAGCCGGCCATGGCGACCCGGGAGGTGGGGATCATCATCTGGGGCGTGGCAGCCGGTCAGTTCCCCCCTCCGGTCGCCTACCGGGATATCTACGACTACTACAGCAACCCGCCCAAGAGCCGGCGGTTCGCGTACCCGCCCAACAAGCTACCTTGGCCGATGCAGGTTTACATCATCGACAATGGGGTCGCCGCCAAGGAGCGAGCGTGGGCCCACAAGAAATTTAACCGCGGCGTGCAGGTCGGGGACCTATACCGGAGGGTGACCTACGACAGGGACAAGCTGGCGAAGAAGAAGAGCCGCCTGGGTACGCGCGCCTACACGCTCAAGAACCTGCTGCGGTACGGCGGGGTGTGCGGCGACCAGGCGTATTTTGCCTCGCGCGTGGCCAAGTGCTTTAGCGTCCCGGCCATGTCGGTGCGCGGCGTGAACCGCTACGGCAATAGCCACGCCTGGCTGGGCTACCTGACCTCGTACAAAGGGCGAGCGATGCTGCACTTTTCCGGGCGATACCTCCGCGACTACTACTACACCGGCGACGTGCAAAACCCCCAGACCGGCGGGACCATCCTCGACCGACACATTGCGATGATGTTCGACGGCCTGTCGGTATCGTACGAGAAATACGAACTCACGCGCATCCTGATCCGCCTGGCCGATCAACTCCAGGCCGACGAGCCGGACCTGTCGGTCGCCCTGGTCGAACGCGCGCTCGACGCGAACCCTTACATGCCCAAAGGTTGGCGCGTGCTGATGGCGCATTTCCGCACGAACGAGCTGACCAAGGCGCAGGCCCTCAAGTGGTTCAACATCATGCTGAAGGTCCTCAAAAAGCACCCCGACATGACGTTCGAGTGCCTCAAGACCTTCCTGGCCTCCTACCCGCAAAAGGACTTCGCCAGCCGGCGGAAGCTGTACAGCAAGGCGCTGAACCTCTACACGGGCCGGCCCGATCTGCAGTTCAAGCTCCTTCTGGACCTGGCCAACGAGATGGTCGCCGCCGACCAGAAACCGCAGGCCCTCAAGATGCTGATCGGCCCGATCGTTCGCTACGCGAAGGAAGGATCGGTGATCATCCCGGCGACGCAGTTGGCCGTGCGGCTGGCTACGGAACTGAAGGTCCAGAAGAAGGCCCATTCCATGCTGTCCAAGGCCCTGATCACCTTCCCCAAGCGCCGCAGCCGAAACTCCAAACCCTCCGAGACGTACAAGGAGTTCGAAGCCCTGCTGAAACAACTCGAACTCGCCGCAATGAAGAGATGATCGCCCCCTCCCCGGCGCCAGCCGCGGCTGAGAGGCATGCCGGTCAGTCCGTCTTGTCGCTGGCCGGCCGTCGGGCGAGGAATGTCCCGGCGCCGTCGGGCCTGGGGATCTGCGTGTCCAGCAGGTTTTCGGGAATATTGATCTTCACGCCTCCGGGGGCGATGACGGTCACCCGGCCCGGGTCTAAAGGCCGGGGGACCTGGATCATCTTGCCATTGGCGTCGGCGACTTTCATGCCGGCGAACTCGCCAGGAGCCGGTACGATCAATCCCTCCGGGGTGACGATGTAGATCCAATTGACCGCCCCGGCCGCGCCGCCTGTATCCCCGCCGACCTCATCAACCCCATCGATCTCGTCAACCGCCTCGACCTGATCGGTCGCGTCAATTTCCCGCCATTCGCCGGCGAACTGCTGAACGTAGGCCACGACGTTCTGGCCGGCTTCGAACGCCCACGCCTGCGTCCTGGTGCTCCCCATCTGCCAATGCATGGACAGGTCGTCATCCGTATGGATTGCCAACGGCCTCTCGCCGTCGGCGATGACATGGAACGTCACTTTGCCCGGCTTGAGCCGATAGCGGGACGTATAGATCGGATGGTCGGGGCTGCATTGGGTCAACTCGCGGTCGGGGAACAGTTTCTTGTAGAGCCCGCGGACCGACTTTCCGAACGCCTCGCCGTCGGTCTGCGTGATGGAAAACAGCACACCGCCCTGTTGGACGTAGGCGCGAAGCTTGTCGATATTCGCTTTCGTCAGCGCCTGGGGGGTGTGGGGGTTGGCCGATGAAGCCGAAGCGGTTATGGGCATGGAGGCCTGGCCCGTCAGATACAAGATGTGGCTGTCGCGCCACTCGGCGACGTCCGTGCCGACCGGCACCATCTGCCAGCGGCTGGGCTGCTCGGAGTCTTGCTGGATGAACCGGGTCAACGCCGCCAGATCGCGAGGCCGGTTATCCCAGTCGCCTGTGGTCTGAAGTTTATTCAGCAGCACCGGCTGGCGCCCGTGCGCCAGGAACGCCAGCGCTAGCCCCGTGTTCATCAGGGTGGTTTCGCTGCTGGGCATGTCGAAGCCCCGTCCAGCGATTGACGCGTGCCGATCGGCCCAGGCGCCGGTGGCCTGTTGGCTGCTCAGCAAGTCCTCGGCGCACACCTTGTGCCAGTCCACCCCGCCAAAGTATTTTCGCCCGCCCGCCCGGCCGGCACGCTCGATCCCATGGTAGTAATAGGTATACCAGGCCGCTGTCCCGTAACTCGGCTTCTGAATCGTCTGCTTGAAGTTATCGTCCAGCCAGTCCAGCCCGTCGACGATACACCTCGGCAACTCGCACTTGTTTTCCCGCACCTGTTTGGCCGATGACGGAAGGAAATCCAGGCACATCAATAGCGTCGCGACGCCCACCGCCGTCATCGTTGCCTGCGTCTTCCGACTGTAGTAGTACTCCCCCCCGGGAAACCGACGGCCTCTTTGGTCCGAATAGCCCCAGCCGCCGTCCCCGTTCTGTTCGAGGCGCCAGTGATCGACCACCTTGCGCCAGTAAGCTTTGGATATCTTCAGGCCGTTGTCGGCGCCGGCCCAGACGCCAAGCGTGCCGTAATGACTGTTGGAGTTATCCCACCCGCCATTGGCCGTCCTCGTAGGGTTGTAACTATAGCGCCCCTGTCCGCCCATCTTCAACAGGGCGGCGACATCTTGCTTGATGTGCTTGTTATATCGGCCGCTCGCGCCGCGATTCGCCGAATGCCACACGTGCGCCCGGACCGCACGCACGTAAACGGTCTGCACCTTTGTCTTGGCCAGGTGTTTCAGCGCCTTGGCCATGGCCTCTTCCTTGGGGTCGGCGCCACATTCCAGAAGCGCATACGTCACCAGGGCGTTGAGGCCGCCTTTTTGGTCGCTGTACCCGCCGCCGCCCCTGCCAAACTCCGCCCATCCGCCCTTGGAACGCTGTCTGCCCCACAGGTAAGCCACCCCCTTCTCGATCGCGGTGTCCACGCGCTGGGACAAGTCCGTCTGCGCAGCGGCCGGGCCGCCAATGCACAACACTACGACGACAATAGATACACCGATCGTCAGGCGACTCATCATCGATGCCCCTTTCCAATCCGGCCCGAAAGCCCTTCTTCGCCAAGTGTCCCAGTACAGGAAACGGTGGGCCAAGAAATGCGCCGTATCGCTGCGCGATGGCGCGTCTCGCTGGCCGGTAACCATTATGCCCCAGCCATCACAGCAATGCAACACGGCCGCCTCAGTGATCGGAATCGGCCGGTTCGTCTTCGGCGCCAAAGGTCGCCAGCAGGTCTTCGATGGCCCGCTGCAGCGCCTCCGGCTGGTCGGCCCGCTCGGCGGCGGCGCGTAATTGCCGCGCCGCGGCGGCGGCGGGCGGGCCCAGCCTGGACAGAATCGCCACGATCGCCTTCCTGATTTCGGCCGATGTCTCGTGATGGTTCAACAGATCACCCAACACACCGGCCAGCTCCTTCGCCCGCAGCCCCCCCTGGCCGACCGCCGTGACCAGTTTGGTGCGGACGTCGCCCTCCTCGGTCAGCAGCACCTTGCACAACATCGGGGCCAGGGTGGGATCCTCCTGGGCCATGTGCGTCAGAACGTCAACGGTGTACATATGGCGCCCCTTCCTGGGCCCGGTGATGATCTCGACCAACAAAGGCGCCGCTCGCTTGGCCTGGGGCCCCAGCTCGCCGATGCGGACCAGGCCCATCGCCGAGATCATCCGGTCCTCGTCGCGGGCGGCCTTGATGATGCAGTCGATCACATCCGGTAGCGGCGGGGCGGTCCGGAGGCCCCGCATGACGCGGACCCGCGTCTTGCGGTCGAGGCTGTCCAGGCCCATGCTCCACACAGCCGTCACCCCCGGGATGGCGGGATCGGCGACCAAGAGTTTGTCCATGACGTCGGCCTGCAACTTGGGGTCGTCCACCGACATCACCGCTGCAATGGCATCCACCACGCCCTCTGTTGTCAGGTCGGCGGCCATCAACGCCTCCAGCGCCGCCTGGCGAAGCTCGCGGGACCCGCTCGCCACTGCCCGGCGAAGCGCAGGGATCACGCCGGGAGCGGCGATGTCCATCGCCACCAGCGCCCGAATCGCATGC
Organism: Phycisphaerae bacterium; assembly: GCA_011050235.1. Taxonomy (GTDB): domain Bacteria; phylum Planctomycetota; class Phycisphaerae; order SM23-33; family SM23-33; genus HyVt-337. The sequence goes on from DRGC01000022.1 coordinate 163,481, forward strand.
AATCGCACCGGACGAAACTCGTCGTTCAGGCAATCGGCCAACACGCCGACGATCTGCTCTGTCGGCGGTTGGATTTTCACAAGCGCCTCGGTCGCCAACACGCGGACCTTGGTGTCGTCGGAGCCTACAGCCCCAATCAGCGCGGTGGTGGCGCCCTCGACGGCCGGGCCAAAGGCGACGATGGCCTCCGCCGCCGCCACGCGCATGGCGCGGTGGGGATCGTCCAGCGCCTCGATCAGCCCCGCCAGCCGGTTGGTGTCGGCCGGTTTGATCTTCGCCAGCACGACCGTCGCCGCACACCGCGCCCGCCGGTTGGCGCTGCGGGTCATCCGCTCGAGTTGGCCCCTCGCCCGGCCGCTGGGTCGACCGTCTCGACTCAGCGCGACGACGGCCTGCCATCGCTCCGCCTCGTCCTGGCCTGCCAGTTTCTCCAGGACCGACGACTCGGCCTTGGCGGCGGACCTGGCCTTGGACCTGGCCTTGGCTTCGGCGCCGGTCTCGCGCCGACAGCCGCCCGCCAATTGGGTCATGGCCAACACAATGACAAGAAGGACGTGTCTCACGCGCAGCTCCTAACCTTTACAGCCGCTTCGCTTTAAGATGATACCGTCGACCGGCGCCTGCGTCGAGGGCGGCCCGGCCACAGGCCGAGGGGGCCGGGAGCGCGGCCCGGAGGCCCAGCATGCGGCAATAGCTTGCCCGCCCGGTCGTTATGCTTGTTGGACAGGCTTGTATCCCCCGGCCGAACTGGGTATATAATACATTTGCACAACCTGGGCGATTCGCCCGGGCCCGCAGTGACATACGACGATTGTCGGGCATGCCGGACACCGCACGGCGATCCAATAAGCATCAGCCCCGCCTCAGGAGAGACAATCATGCGACGCATGGCTTCAGCTTCCCTCATCGTATTGACCCTCTGTCTTTCGCTGGCTGTCCCAGCCAACGCCCAGATGGCCGCCGGGCCCGAGTTCGGCCGCAAGGTCGACGAGTCCATCAAACTGGCCCAGGAGTTTCTGCTGTCGCTGCAGAACCTCCAGAAGAAACACAGCAAGTCCGGCAGTTGGGAGGACCCGCCGTTTCCGAATCACGCCGACAAGAACCCCGGCTTGACGGCCTTGATTACCTACGCCCTGCTGGAGAGTGGCATCAACCCGCAGGACCTCCGCATGAAAGCGGCGATCAAGTACCTGGGCAAGACCAGGACCACCAAGACCTATGCGGTCGGACTGCGAGCCAACGTCTGGTACTCAGCCAACCGAAAGACGAACGACCGATATCTGCGCGCCCTCAAGCACGACGCCGGCCTGCTGTCCAAGGGGCTCATCAACGGCACCTTCGGCTACGATCCAGGCGCGGGCAATGACTGGGACCACTCCAATGCACAGTACGGTGTGCTGGGCATGTGGGCCGTCACGCTCAATGGTCTGGACATTCCCACAAAGTACTGGCGAAGCGTGATGAACCACTGGAAGAGATACCAGTTGGCCGGCGGCGGGTGGGGATATGACAGCGTCGCCACCGGGGAATACTATGGCCGGCGAATGCAGCCCACCATGTCGGTCGGCGGCCTGGCGACGCTCTACATCTGCGTCGACAACCTGCCCTCCCCTCCGTCGGTGATCAACTGCACCGGAGGCCAACTCGACCCGTCCATCCAAAGGGCCCTCGCCTGGCTGGATAAGAACTTCCGACAGACCATGCTCGCGCCCGATAAGGGCACGATGGTGTGGCACTATTACTACATCTACGGTGTCGAACGCGCCGCGCTGGCCAGCGGGTACAAGTATTTCGGCAACGAGGACTGGTACCGATTCGGCGCGTCGATGCTGATAAAACGACAGATAAAAAGCGACGTGGGCGTCGCCATTGGCAACAGACAAGTCAACCTCAAAGGCTCGTGGAACGGCTACGATCATACGACGCTCGACAAGCAGATCACCCGCAACTACGCAGGGGGCAAGATCCAGCTCGGCGCCATCGAGGCCGACACCGCCTTCGCCCTGCTGTTCCTGCTTCGCGGCAAGCAGCCCGTGCTGTTCAACAAGCTCCAGTTCAACGGCGACTGGGACAATCGCCCGCGAGACCTGGCGTCCCTAACGCGATGGATCAGCAAGAAGCTCGAATCCGACGTCAACTGGCAGATCATTCGCATGGACACCCCTGTCTCCGAATGGCGCGATGCGCCGTTCATCTACATCTCCGGCAACAGGGCGCTGCCGCTAGGTCCGGGCGCCCCGCCCCCGATCATCCCGGGCGCCGCCCCCGGCGCGGCGCCGCCCCCGCCGGCGGGTGTCTTCGACCAGGAGACCATGGAGAAACTGCGCACCTACGTCAACCAGGGCGGCACGATCCTCAGTGTCACCGAGCACAACGGCCCGCAGTTCACAACATCCATCCGCCAGTTCTACAAGACGTTGTTCCCCAAGTATGAGCTGATCGAGTGCCCGCCCGACCACCCGATCTACACCTGCAACTACAAGCTCAAGCCCGGCAAGCCCACGTTCTTTATCGTCAGCAACGGCATCCGTCCGCTGGCGATCCACACCGACTCGGACCTGGCTGTGCATTGGGAAACGCGCGCCTATGAGAGCCAGAAATGGGCTTTCGAGGCCGCCACCAACCTCGTCCTGTACGTCATCGACAGCATGGAGAACCTGCCCTACCGGGCCACGAATACCTGGCTGTCGGCCCCGGATATCCCCGGCCTGGGCGAAGGCGATGGCGGCCGCCGACCTGTCGCCGTCGGCGGGGGCGGTGGAGGCGGAGGCGCCGCGGCCGGCCCGGTCGATTGGATCTATATACTCACGGCTGATGGCAAGAGTTATCGGCCGGCCGATGGCAAGTTTGCCGGCATGCAGGCCGCCGACGGCACCCAGATTCCCCGGCCCACCGATCCGGGGCGCGTGACCGTCGTCACCCCCGAAGGCCTGAGGATCAGCATCCCCGAGAGCCTGCTGAACACACAGCTCATGAAGCCCGATAAAAGCGGGACCTTCCTCGCCCAGCGGAGCGGCGGGGCCGCCTCGCCCTCCGCGCCGCAGGCGCCCGCGGCGGCGCAGGCCTTCGCAGGCGGCAGCGCCACGATCGTGCGACTCAAGCACGGCGGCAACTACGACCCCGAACCGCTGGCCTATCAGCGATTCGTCCACCTGATGCGCGAAAGGGCCGCCACCAACGTCAACGTCCTCGGGCCCATCGCCATCACGCAACTACCCAATTACACCGGCAAGCTGGCGGTCCTGACCGGCACGGAAACGCTGAACCTCTCCGCCCAGGAAATGGACGCGATCAAGAAGCACGTTGTCAGCGGCGGGACGATCTTCATCGACGCCGGCGGCGGCTCGGAGACCTTCGACGAGAGCGTCAAGAGTATGCTGAGGAAGATGTTCCCCGACGATGACCTCAAGACGCTGGCCGGCGCCTCGCCGGTGTACAACATCCCCAATGCGACGATCGGGCGGGTCCGTTTCCGCTCGGTGACGCGGCGATTCATCAAGAGCTCCCGCCCGCAACTGAAGGCGCTCCTGTTCAAGGACCGGCCGGGCGTCATCTACAGCCGCGAGGACGTCACCGGCGGGCTGGTCGGCTATCCCTCGCGCGCCGTCGACGGGTATGACCCCGTGTCGGCCTTTCGGATCATGCGCAACGTCGTGCTGTTCGCCGGCAGGAATTAGTCGGCGACGCATCGCTGGATCCCGCGAGCACACACACGCTCGTGGGCCATTGGCCGTTGCCCGCCGGGCCGCGCTGTGCTCTACTGAGGCCCATGGATGTCAACATCGTCATCGGGTGCATCCTGCTGGTCGTCGTCGTGGTGTTGCTGGTGGTCCTGACGTTCTGGTGCCGACGCCGCATCGAACGGATCGCCCACTCTCGCGGCCGATCCGCCCGCGAGATCGAAAAGGCCCTCCACAGTGAGTAGCGACCCCGCGCCCTCCGCAGCCGGCGCGCCCGCGCCCGGCGCCCCCCCCGTTGCCGGCGAACTCTCGCGCGATCTGAAGCTGTTTCACGTCATCATGATGGGCTTGGGCATGATGATCGGCGCCGGCGTGTTTGTGGGCATCGGCATTTCCGTTCGCGGGGCCGGCCCCGGCGGGCTGCTGCTGACGTTCGCACTCAACGGGTTGATCGCGCTGTTTACGGCGATGAGTTTCGCCGAGCTTTCCTCGGCCATTCCGCGCGCGGGCGGGGCCTACAACTTCGCCCGCATCGGCTTCGGCCGGGGGGCGAGCTTCATCGCCGGCTGGACCGAATGGTTCGCCAGCGCCTTGGCCGGGGCGTTCTATGCGGTGGTCTTCGCCACGTTCACGTTGAGCTTCCTCAACGGAATGTTCGGCTGGGATCTAAGCGCGGACCAGCAGCAGGGAGTCGTCAAAATCATCGCCGTCGCAGCCGCCGCCACGTTTGTCTACATCAACTACCGCGGTTCGAGCGAGACCGCCAAGATCGGCGCCATCTTCACCGTGCTGCAGATGCTGTTGGTCGCCGGGATCGGCGTCACCGGCATCGTCACGGCCTTTGTCCGGCCCGAGCGGCTGGCCAACTTCCAGCCCTTCCTGACCGATGACGGGTGGTGGAAGCTGCTGGGCACAATGGGCGTGATCTACGTCGCCTTCGAGGGTTTCGAGGTGATCGCCCAGGCCGGCGACGAGACCGTCGCCCCCAAACGCAACCTGCCCAAGGCGATGCTCTATTCGGTTCTGATCGTCACGGTGACGTATCTGGCCGTGGCTTTCGCATCGGTGGTGGCGATTCGATCGGCCGATGGCGGAATGGCCGCCTACGCCACGGCCACCGAGCAAGGGGGCAAGCCGTTCTTCACCGCCGCCGTCGAGCAGTTGATTCCGTTCCGTGGGGTCGGCGGGGCGCTGGTGGCGCTGGCGGTGATCTTCTCGGCGACCTCGGCCCTGAACGCGACGATCTACTCGGCCACCCGCGCGTCGTTCGCCCTCGGGCGCGACGGCATGTTGCCGCCGGCATTCGCCCGCATCTCCACCCGCCGCAAGACGCCCTATGTGGCGCTGACGTTCACAGCCGTGATCGTGCTGACCGCTTCGGTGCTGATGAACCCCGTACACGGGGCCGCCACCGCCAGCATGATGTTCCTGTGCCTGTTCTTCATGGTGAACCTCTGCGTCATTCGCATTCGCCTGAACATGGGCGACGAGTTGGAATACGGCTTCATCATGCCGCTGTTCCCGCTGTTTCCTATCCTGGCCATCGTCTGCCAGATCGCCCTGGCCGGCGGCATCTTCGCCGAGAGCAAGGCGGCCGTCCTCATCGCCGCCATATGGGTGCCCGCCGGCGTGCTGTTCTATCTGCTCTATGCCCGCAAGCGCGCCCCGGCCGCCGACCACGAAATCCACGTCTTCGAAGAGGCCCCCGAGCCCAAGGGAGACGACTATCGCATCATGGTCTCCGTCGCCAACCCGGCCAACGCGCTGGAGATGGTCCGCATGACCTACCGCCTCGCCGGCGCCAAGTCGGCCCGCGTGCAACTGCTGCACATGGTGCCCGTCCCGCCCAACGTCCCGCTGCGCGACGCCCACAAATACATGCTCGCCGGACGCGAGGCCATAACCGAGACGCTCCTGTACCTCGCGCCGATGTTCCCCATCACCACGACCATGCGGTACTGCCGCAACATCGCTCGCGGCATCCTCAGCGCCGTGCGGGACAAGCACGTCGATCTCCTGATCCTGGGCTGGCACGGCCGGAGGCCCGGCAAGGTGTTCCGCCTCGGCAGCACGATCGATCCGATCATCGAACGCTGTCCGTGCAACGTGCTCGTGCTCAAGAACTGCGGCGGCAACCGCGAGTTCGCTCGCGTGCTCGTGCCCATCGGCGGCGGCCCCTACAGCGCCTACGCGCTGGAGATGGCCACCATCTTCGCCGAGCAGGAGACCGGCCAGGTCACCGCCCTGACGGTCGCACGCCCCGGCGATGAGCCCATGGATCTGGACGAGTTCATCCGCGACCACGCCGACCGCCTCGCCCTGCCGCCCGAGCGGATCACCCCGCGCGTCGTCGAGTCCAACGACGTCGCCGGCGCCATTCTCGCCGAAGCGGCCGAGCACGATCTCGTCATCCTCGGCTGCACCCGCGAGCCGCTGCTCCACCAGGTGACCCGCGCCTCCCTGCCTGACCTGATCGCCCAACGCTGCGACAAACCCCTCGTAATGGTCAAAGCCTCCGGCGGCATCCGATCCTGGATCAAACGCTGGATCTAACCCCGCTTGCGATTGATTCATGCGCCCGGGCGGCAGATTGCCGAACCGTTTGAAATCCTCCCGGCCGGGCGGTACAAGAAAGCGTCGCAAGACAGGACCCGCGGCCTGGAAATGATGTGAGGATTTGACTGTGAGCATTCAGATTGCCGATCGTGTCGCTCGCCTGGGGACCGAGACCGCCTTTGCCGTCTCCGCCGAGGCCGCCGCCTTCGCCGCCCGGGGCAACAAGATCTACCCGTTCCACCTGGGCGACATGAACATCATCACCCCCGCCAACATCATCGAGGCCGCCCACAAGGCGATGATCGACGGCAAGACGGGGTACTGCTCCAACTTCGGCATTGCGCCGCTGCGCGAGGCGCTGGCGGCCGACATCAACGCCTCGCACACCGCGGACTACACGATCGACAACGTCGCCATCCAGCCGGGCGGCAAGCCTGTCATCGGCAAGTTTATCCTGGCGATGATGAACCCCGGCGACGAGGTGCTCTACCCCAACCCGGGCTACCCGATCTATGAATCGATGATCGAGTTCCACGGCGGCAAGGCGCTGGCCTACGGCTACACCGAGGGGGAGGAGAACTACCGGATCGACATCGCCGGCCTGCGACGGCTGATCTCGCCGAAGACCAAACTGCTGATCATCAACGACCTGCAGAACCCCACCGGGGCCGAATGCTCCGACCAGGAGTACGATGCCCTTCGCCAGATCGTCCTCGAAAACGACCTGACCGTGCTGGTCGACGAGGCCTACTTCGACATCCGCTACGAAGGCGCCAGCCGCTCGTTCGCCTCCCTCCCGGATATGGCCGAGCGCTGCCTGATCCTCTACACGTTCGCCAAGAAATTCGCCATGACGGGCTGGCGGCTTGGGGCGGCCGTCGGGCCCACCGAAATCGTCGATGTCATCGCCAAGCTGAACGTCAACGATGAGTCCTGCTCGAACCACTTCAACCAGTACGGCGCGATCGAGGCGCTCACCGGCGATCAGTCCGGCGCCGAGACAATTCTCGAAATCCTGAAAGAGCGGCGCGACGTCACTGTCGACGGCCTCAACGCCATCGACGGCGTGCACTGCTTCTGCCCCCACGCGACGTTCTACCTGTTCCCCAACGTCACCGACCTGATGAAGCGCCGCGGCTTCGACGACTACGACGCCTTCCGCCGCGACGCCCTGGAAGCGACAGGCGTATCCTTCTGCACACGGCTGCACTTCGGCCGGGCCCTGCCGGGCGAGACCAACCGCTACATCCGCTTCGCCTATTCCGGCATCGACGTTCCAGATATCCGCGACGGGCTGGCCAAGCTGAAAGCGTACTGGGACAGCTAATCGCCCCCGCCACTCGGGGCCGGACAATTCAATGAGCGACACGGCCGCCAACGAGTTGCTTCGAACGCCTTTGCACGGTTGTCACGTCGCGCTCGCCGCCAAGCTCGTCGATTTCGCCGGGTGGGAGATGCCCGTCCAGTATCCCACCGGCCCCGTCGCCGAACACCTGGCCACGCGCAAGGGAGCGGGCCTGTTCGATGTCTCTCACATGGGCCGGTTCAGCGTTGTCGGGCCCGGCGCACTGGCGTTTCTGCGACACGCCCTGACCAACGACGCCGCCGCCCTGGCCGAATGGTCCGCACAGTACACCCTCATCGCCACGCCGACCGGCGGCGCTGTCGACGACGCGTTTGTCTATCGCAAGGCGGCAGACGAGTATCTGCTGGTCGTCAACGCCGCCAATCGCGCTAAGGACTGGGCGCATCTCCAAGGTCTGCTTGCCGCCGGCGAGTTCGGCGAGGTCAACCTGACCGACGTAACGCACGAGATCGCGATGCTCGCCCTGCAAGGCCCGGCCTCGCAGGAGATGCTCGCGGCGCGGCTGACCGACGGCGCTTTGCCCCAAGCCAAGCGCAACGCCGCCGGCCAGGCTCATCTCGCCGGCGCAACCGCCCTCATCACCCGCACGGGCTACACCGGCGAGCCGGTTTGCTTTGAGTTATTCTTCCCAGCCGCTCAGGCCGAGACCGTCTGGGACGCCCTGGTCGAAGCGGGCGCGACACCGGTGGGCCTGGCAGCAAGAGACACGTTGCGGCTGGAGGCGGCCTTGCCGCTGTACGGCCACGAACTCGGCCTCGACGCCGACGGCAAGGAGATCCCCATCCTGGCGTCTCCGGCGTCACGGCTGGGCGTTGACCTGTCGACCGAACGGGCCTTCGTCGGCCGAGCAGCCATCGAAGCCCAGCAACAAGCCCTGCCGAGACGCATTCGCCCGATCGCACTGACCGGGCGCGGCGTGGCCCGCCAAGGCGCCGCGATCAGCCAAGGAGGCCGGCCCGTCGGCGTCGTCACCAGCGGCACGATGGTCCCGGTGGCGTTGGCCGAAGCTGGCAAACATGACTTCCGGGCCATTGCGCTGGCTTACGTTGACGGTCGCCTCGTCGAAGGCGACAACGTCAGCGTCGACGTGCGCGGCAAGGACGTCTCAGCCGTCGTCGTTGCCGGCCATCTAGGACGCTGAGGACCTATAGGTAACCACCGTAATCGGTCGTGACGCTGACATCACCGAGAAGGTACAATCGTTCCGCGGGCGTTTCCGGGAACCTGGATTTCGCTTCAACGAAAACCCATACGCCGATCGGATTCAGCCGTTGCACGAATTGTTGTAACCGCCGCTGACAGGCCAGGAGCACAATGATGAACATTCCCGATGATCTGAATTACACCGAGCAGCACGAATGGGTGCGCTTCGCCGACGGCGTGGCGACGGTCGGCATCAGCGACTTCGCCCAGGACGCATTCGGCGACCTGGTCTTTGTGGACCTGCCGCCGCTGGACAAGGAGTTCGTCAGAGGCGACGAGGTCATCGCGATGGAGTCGACCAAGGCAGCCGCCAGCGTCTACGCGCCCGTCAGTGGGAAGGTCGTCGAGGTCAACGAGCGCCTCGTCGACGACCCGGGGCTGGTCAACAGCGACTGCTACGGCGAAGGCTGGATGTTCAAACTGGCCGCGCCCGACCCGGCCGGACTGGACGACCTGATGGACGCCGCCGGTTACGAGGCGTTCCTGACCGGGCTGGAAGAAGACTAGCGCCTCGAAGAGGCCGCGACATGCCATTTATCCCGCACACCGATGCAGACCGGGCCGAGATGCTGGCCGCCATTGGCGTCGACAGCATCGACGCCCTGTTCGCCGACATCCCGCCCGAGCTGCGCTGCGGCGAGCTGAACGTCGCCCCCGGGCAAAGCGAGCAGGAAGTCTTCGCCCGGATGCAGCAGTTGGCCTCCCGCAACGCGACGGACCTGACGCTGTTTCTGGGCGGCGGGTTCTACGATCACTACGTCCCAGCCGCCGTCGACGCGGTGATCACCCGCAGCGAGTTCTACACCGCCTACACGCCCTATCAGCCCGAAGCCAGCCAGGGCACGCTGCAGACGATCTACGAATACCAGTCCGCCCTCTGTCGCCTCACCGACATGGAGGTCGCCAACGCGTCGCTCTACGACGGCGGGACGGCCCTGTACGAGGCGGTGATGATGGCCCTGCGCATCACGGGCCGAAACCGCGTCATCGTCGACGAGGGCGTCAGCCCCATCTACCGCACGATGCTGCGGAGCTATACGACCAACCTCGGCATCGAGCTGAACGAAATCCCCACCTCCCGCGGCCGGGCCGACCGCGAGCAGATCCACGAAGTCCTCGGCGACAACACCGCCGCGGTCGTGCTGGCCAACCCGAACTTCTTCGGCTGCCTGGACGACTTGACCGAACTCGGTGAGGCAATCCACGAGCACGGCGCGCTGATGATTGTCTCGACCTATCCGATCGCCCTCGGCCTGGTCAAGACGCCCGGCGCGATGGGGGCCGACATCGTCACCGGCGAAGGCCAGTCGCTGGGCCTGCCGCTATCGTTCGGCGGGCCGTACCTGGGCTTCATGACCAGCCTCACAAAGCACGTCCGCAAGATGCCGGGCCGCATTTGCGGCCGGACCGTCGACGCCAAGGGCCGCGAGGGCTTCGTCCTGACGCTGCAGGCCCGCGAGCAGCACATCCGGCGCGAAAAGGCTACGTCGAATATCTGCACCAACCAGAATCTCTGCGCCCTGACCGCCCTGGTGTACCTGTCGCTGCTGGGCAAACAGGGGCTGGTCCAGCTCGCCCAGGTGTGCGCCGACAAGGCCCACTACGCCTACGAGCGGCTGATCGCGATCCGCAACGTCCGCATGCGGTTCCCGGGCCGATGGTTCTTCAACGAGTTCGTCCTCGAGCTTCCCTCGCCAGCCAAGGTCGTCATCAGCCATCTACTGGAGCGCGGCATCGCGGCCGGCTTCCCGCTGAGCCGCTATTACGACGGCATGGACAACTGCCTCCTGCTGGCCGTCACCGAGACACGAACGAAAGAGCAGATCGACCGCCTCGCCAGCGCCGTGGAGGCATCGCTATGAAGCTGATCTTCGATAAGTCCGTCCCCGGCCGGCAGGCCGTTCGCCCCACCTGCAGCGATATCGATACGCCCGTCGAACTCGCCCCGCATCTGCTGCGCGACCGCCCGGCGGAGCTGCCCGAGCTGAGCGAACTGGACGTGGTGCGACACTTCACGGCCCTGTCGCGTCAAAACTTCGGCGTCGATAGCGGCTTCTACCCGCTCGGGTCGTGCACAATGAAGTACAACCCGAAGATCGCCGACAAGGTCGCGCGCCTGCCGGGCTTCGCCGATCTGCACCCGCTCCTGCCGCAACTGCCCGGCGGGGCGGGCCTGGTGCGCGGGGCGCTGGCTGTGCTGCACAAGTGCGACCTGCTGCTGCGGGAGATCTGCGGCATGGCCGAGTTCACGCTCCAGCCGCTGGCCGGCGCGCACGGCGAGTTGACGGGCGTGATGATGATGGCTGCCTATCACCGCGACCGCGGCAACGACAAGCGGACCGTGCTGATCCCCGACAGCGGCCATGGCACCAACCCCGCCAGCGCCGCCATCGCCGGGTTTGCGATCAAGACGATCCCGTCCGACCAAAATGGCCTGATGAGCATGGACGCCCTGGCCGAGGCCGTCGACGACAACGTCGCCGGCGTGATGCTGACATGCCCCAACACGCTGGGGCTGTTCAACCCCCACATCCACGACATCTGCCGAATGATCCACGACGTGGACGGCCTGATGTACTGCGACGGGGCCAATCTCAACGCCATGCTCGGGCGATGCCGCCCCGGCGATCTGGGTTTCGACATCGTCCACGTCAACCTCCACAAAACCTTCGCCACGCCGCACGGCGGCGGCGGGCCCGGCGCGGGGCCCGTAGGCGTGGTCGAGCGGCTGGTCGACTATCTGCCGATCTCGGTCGTCCGCATGCGGGACGACGGCAGCTACACGCTCGACTACGACCGGCCCAAGTCGGTTGGCTACACGGCCCCGTTCTACGGCAGCTTTGGCGTGATCACCCGCGCGGTCGCCTACATGCTCATGCTGGGTCGCGACGGACTCAAGGCCGTCGCCGACCACGCCACGCTGAACGCCAACTACATCCGCTGTAAGCTCCGCGACCATTACGACCTGCCGCACGATCGGATCTGCAAGCACGAGTGCGTCTTCTCCGCCTCGCGCCAGGCCGCCAACGGCGTCCGCGCCATGGACATCGCCAAGGCCCTGATCGACCGCGGCATCCACCCGCCGACGGTTTACTTCCCTCTGACGGTCAAGGAGGCGATGATGGTCGAGCCGACCGAGACCGAGTCCAAAGAGACGCTCGACACCTTTATCGACACCATGATCGAACTGGCCCAGCTCGCCGAGACCGACCCCCAGGCCTTCGCCGCCATGCCGGCCACCACCCCCGTCTGCCGGCTGGACGAGGTCCGCGCCGCACGCACACCCGATCTGGCGTCGCTATCCGACCATGCGTAGCTATGACATCGCCATCCTCGGGGGCGGGCCCGGCGGCTACACCGCCGCCCTGCGCGCGGCCCAGCGCGGCGCGAGCGTCTGCCTGATCGAGCGCGACGCCCTGGGCGGAACGTGCCTCAACGTCGGCTGCATCCCCACCAAGGCGATGCTGCACGTCAGCGACTTGGCCTATCGCGCGGGCAACGCATCGGCGATGGGGCTTGCCGCGGGACAGATCGCCTTCGACGCCGAGACGTTCGCCGCCCGCACAGCCAGGACCGTCACCGCCCTTCGCAAGGGTGTCGCCAGCCTGCTGAAGGCCCGCAAGGTCGACGTGATCAAAGGCGCCGGACGTCTGACCGCCCCAACGGCGATCGAAGTCGCCCTCGATAAAGGCCCGGAGACCGTCACGGCGAAATCCGTCATCATCGCCACCGGCTCGCGGCCCGCCCGGCCGGGCTTCGCGCCGTGGGATTCCGATCGCGTGATGACGACCGACGAAGCCACCACCACCGACGAACTTCCCGCGAGCATTCTGATCGTCGGCGGCGGCGTGATCGGCTGCGAGTTCGCCACGTTCTACGCCGAGCTGGGTGTCAAGACCGTCCTGGTCGAGATGCTCGACGGGCTGCTCGGGGGACTGGACGCCGACGCCGTCAAGGTGGTCACAGCCAGCCTGACCGCTCGCGGCGTGCACATCCGCACCGACGCCACGGTGCAGACCATGTCCGCCGACACGACGGCGGTCACCACGGAGCTGTCTATCGACCAGACCGTCATCACCCACGCCGCCCTGATCGCGGTGGGCCGACAGCCAAACACGGAGGAGCTTGGCCTGGACGAGTTCGGCGCAGTAATGACCGACGGCGTCATCAGCGTTGACGACCGGTGTCGCACGAGTATCGATCATCTGTACGCCATCGGTGACGTCGCCTGCGCCAAGCAGTACGCCCACGTCGCCAGCCGCATGGGCATTGTCGCCGCCGACGCCGCCACGGGCCACGACACCACCGACGATCTGTCCGTCGTGCCCGAGTGCGTCTACACGCACCCGGAGGTCGCCTTCGTCGGGATGAGCGAACTCGAGGCCAGCGACGAGTTCGACGACGTGAAGGTCGCCCGCTTTCCGCTGCAGGCGAGCGGCATGGCCCAGGCCTACGGCGAGACGGACGGCCTGGTCAAGCTCATCGCCCGCCAGAGCAACGGCCGGGTCCTCGGCGCGCTGGTGATCGGCCCCCACGCCACCGACACGATCCACGAAGTCGCCGTCGCGATGCGACACGCCCTGACCGTCGGGCAGCTCGCCGAGACCATCCACGCCCACCCGACCTTCGCCGAGACGATCCACGAAGCCGCCGAGGCCTGGACGGGCCTGCCCATCCACATGCTGCGATGACGACGCTGATCCGCATCGACCTGCCGACGTGCGACTATGATTCCGCCCTGCGCCTGCAGCGCCGGCTGGTCGCACGCGTCGCGGCCGACGACACGGCTGCGTATCTGATCCTCACCGAGCACGACCCGCCGGTGATCACGCTCGGGCGCCGCGGTAGCTCGAGCGATATCCTTGCATCCCCGCAGCAACTGGCCGACAGCGGAACCGAGGTCCGCCGATCGGGCCGCGGCGGGCTGGCGACCTGGCACGGGCCGGGCCAACTGGTGGCGTATCCCGTCCTGCGGCTGGACCGCGGGCGCCGGAGCGTTCACGGACACGTGCGCAATCTGGAGGAAGCCGTCCTGCAAACACTCGCACGCTTCGATCTGGCCGGGCGGCGACGAGATGGCGAGGCCGGCGTCTGGGCCGGTGATGCCAAGATCGCCTCAGTCGGCGTGGCCGTTCAGCGCTGGGTGAGCTTTCACGGCGTCGCGCTGAACGTGTGCAATGATCTGTCTGCGTTCGAGATGATCGTCCCCTGCGGCCGACCCGGCGGGGCCGTGACCAGCATGACCGAGATGCTCGGGCGCGAGGTGTCCGTCGAGGATGTCGCGGACAGCTTTGCCGAAGCGTTCGCCGATATCTGCGGGTTCGACGAAGGGCCAACCCTGGCCGATGGGGAGATGGACGCATGACGGCTGCCGCTCCAAAGCGGCGTCGCTTGCCGGCGTGGCTTGGCAGGACCATCCCCGCCGGGCCCCGGTCGGCGGCCGTGCGAAAGGTGCTGGAGACGCTCGATCTGGCCACCGTCTGCCGCAGCGCCAAGTGCCCCAACCGCGCCGAATGCTTCGCGGCGGGGACGGCCACCTTCATGATCCTGGGCGATGCATGCACGCGCGACTGTGCGTTTTGCGGCATCGCGTCGGCCCCGCCCCAGCCGTTGCGCGCGAACGAGCCGGACGCCGTCGCCGCCGCGGCCGAGCAGTTGGCCCTCGCCCACGTTGTGATCACGTCGGTAACGAGGGACGACCTGCCGGACGGCGGCGCAGGCCATTTTGCGCGGACCATCCGTGCGGTGCGGGGGCGCACGCCCTCGGCCGCCATCGAGGTGCTGACACCCGATTTCGGCGGCGACGGCGAGGCCGTCGAGACGGTCCTATCGGCCGGCTGCGACGTGTTCAACCACAACGTCGAGACCGCACCGCGCCTCTACGATCGGGTCCGGCCTCAGGCGAACTATCAGCGGTCGCTGGCGGTTCTCGCCCGCGCCGACACATGGCGCAGGCAGCGCCCGCCCGGCCGGCGGCCGATCACCAAGAGCGGGCTGATGCTGGGTCTGGGCGAGCGCGACGATGAGATCGAACAGGTCCTGCAAGATCTTCGCGGCGCCCGCTGCGATGTCGTCACGATGGGCCAATACCTTCGGCCGAGCGATGCCAACGTGCCGGTGGCGCGGTTCGTCCGGCCGGAGCGTTTCGCCGCGTGGCGCGAGACCGCTCTGGCGATGGGCTTTTCGGCCGTGGCGGCCGGGCCGTTCGTTCGCAGCAGTTACCGAGCGGGAACCCTCGCCGGCAGCGCCGGCTGAGTCGCCGGATTCGCCGTTTTCTTGCGGGGCGGACCAGCTATAGTAGCCGCCTGAGAGGCCGCAACAGACGCCGCCATGACAATCGCCAGACTTCTCGCAATCGCCGTCGCGCTGGGCATGGACGCAATGAGTGTATGCATGGCCGTCGGCGTGCGCTGGCACGGATGGCGTCAGAAGCTCCGCCTGGCCGTCAGCATGGGCGTGTGTCAGTTCGCCATGCCGCTTCTGGGATGGGTGATCGGCAGCAACCTGGCGGGGGTGTTGTGCGCGTGGGGGCGGTACATCGCGGGCGCGTGCGTGGTGGGCGTCGGCGTCAAGATGCTGCTGGAGGCGTGGCGTTCACATCCCGGGGCCGCCGCCCAGGCGATCGAGCACCACGTCGAGCGTGACCTGCACCTTCGGACGACCGACCCCACGAAGGGTTGGCCGCTGGCGCTGCTGGCGATCGCGACCAGTATCGACGCGCTGGTGGTGGGTTTCTCGATGGGCCTGAAGCAGACGAATATTTGGCATGCCAGCATGGTCATCGGCGTGGTGGCGGCGGTGATGGCCCTGGCGGGGGTGACGATCGGGCGACGGGTGGGCCAGGCGCTGGGTCGGCCGGCGGAGTTTCTGGGCGGGGCGGTGCTGGTCGCTCTGGGGGCGAGCTTCTTCTGGATGTAAGACCGGCGGCGCGGGCGGCGGAGCGGAGAAGCGTTCTAAAAGTCCCCCAGCTTCGCCGTCGCTTTTGTTTCGATGGCGAGCAGGATTCGCTCGGCCAATTCCCGGTCCTCACCGAGCAGGACCATGCTTCCCCCCTCATCCTCCTCCTCTCGATCGCCGCTGGTCCCTGAAGCCCGACCGAATGAGCCCTGATCGCCGGCCGTCCCGGTCGTGCGGGCCTCGATCTGATCGGATCGCACACGCTGGATCCGGACGGCGGAGACATAGTCCGTGCCATCACTCCCCACGCGAGAAATCTGCACGTTGGCGATCAGGTAGACCTTCTGCAGCGACGCCTCCGCCACGTCGTAGGCCGAGGTGGCGTCGCGGCGCCAAAACTCAAAGAATTGCCTGGCCACCATCGGCTCGGTCCGGATCAGGCCTCGTCGGCGGTCCTGCAAGTCGATCTTGAACTGGTACCGGCGCAGCACCTCCAGGCCGGCCTGCCAGTGGGCCTCGAAGTGTCGCTGGGCCTCGGTGACCGGCTCGGTCGTGAGCACCGGTTTGGTGTACAGCACGGGCCCGCAGCCGACAAACGCCGCCGCCAGACAGATCGCGCCACTATGCCAATACCGTCTCATTGTTCGTACTCGTCGATTCCGCGCTGTCGAGCCCGGCCCAGTATTATATCTCACCGCAACGCCGGCTGCGCATGCTGATTCCGCCGGAACGATCCGCTACAATCGCCGACGACCGCCGCCCTCGCCGGGGCGATTGTCCCAACGCCGCTAAGCCAGAGGGCCCTTGCCGTGATGCACATTCGATTCGGCGTCTTCAAGGGGCGAAAGTTGCTCTCGCCGCCCAAGGCCGCCCAGACCCGGCCGATCACCGGACTGGCGAGCAAGTCGCTATTCAGCATGCTGCGCGGGCGGCTGGCCGAGGCGACGGTGGCCGACCTGTATTGTGGGACAGGCACACTGGGGCTGGAGGCGCTGTCCAACGGGGCGGCGCGATGCATCTTCGCCGAGCGCGACCGCGCCGTGCTGACGCGCCTCCGCCACAACATCGCGACGCTCGGCGTCGAGGATCGCTGCACCGTCTGGCCTGGCGACGTGCGGAGAGGGCTGGCCGGCAGGCTGGCGGCGGTTGAGGGGGCGCTGGACGTGGTCTTCGTCGACCCCCCCTATGCGCACAGCCGCCGGTGGGATTGGCCGGTCCTGGCGAGGGAGCTGTTCGCCCCGCTGGCCGGGGCCCTGGCCGACGACGGCCTGGTGGTCCTGCGGACGGACACGCACGGCGAGCTGCCCGAGGATTTGGCCGGCCTGACCTGCTGCCGGCGGCGCGAGTTCGGCAACATGCTGCTGAGCTTCTGGGCCCGCCCCCAGCAACCGGAGGCGAGCGAAACGCCATGACGCACACCCCGTACCTCTATTTCGAGCCCGACAAGGTCGCCCGCCTGCAGAACCTCAACCTGCTGGCGCGGCAGATGGTCGAGGGGTTCATCACCGGCCTGCATCGAAGCCGTCACCGCGGGTTCTCCGTCGAGTTCGCCGACCATCGGGCCTACACCCCCGGCGACGATCTGCGACACCTCGACTGGGTCTCCTGGGCGCGCACCGACCGGTACGTCATCAAGCAGTACGAACAGCAGACCAACCTCAGCGCGCACATCCTGCTGGACGTCAGCCGCTCGATGGACTACCAACACGACGGCTCGGCGAGCAAGGCCGACTACGGGCGACTCCTGGCGGCGTGTCTGTGCTACCTGATGGCCCGCCAGCAGGACCTCGTCAGTCTGGTCGCGTTCGATCGGGAGGTGAAGTTCCGCACCGGGCTCGGTTCGACGCCCGCCCATCTGGACCACATCTTCCGCCGGCTGGAGGCGCTTCGCCCGGGCGGGCAGACGGCCCTGGCGACGACCTGCCACGATCTCGCCCGGTCGATCGCCAAGCGCGGGCTGATCGTGGTGATCTCCGACCTGTACGACGACCCCGCCGAGGTCATGGCCGCACTGCAGCACTTCGTGTTCAAGAAGCACCAGATCATCGTCTTTCACGTGCTGGACCCGGCCGAGCTGAGCTTCCCATTCCGCCAGATGACGTCGTTCGTCGATCTGGAGACGCGCCGGCAGATTCAGGTGGACCCGCGGACGGTCAAGGACGCCTACCGCCAGGCCGTCGACGCGTTCATCGCCCGCTACCGCCGCGAGTGTTCCGACCGGCGGATCGAGTACGTGCTTGCGACGACCGATACGCCCTACGACCGGATGCTGCTGAGCTACCTGAGCCGCCGAAAGGTCCTGCGACGATGAATCCGGCAGCGGGTGATCTTCTGGCGCTGACGTTCGCAGCCCCGGCGATGCTGATCGGTCTGTTGGCTGCGGCGATTCCGGTGGTCCTGCACCTGCTGGCCAGTGTCCGCGCGCCGCAGGCGGCGTTTCCGACGCTGCGGTTCCTGCAGACGGCGATGGAGCAAACGGCACGGCGGCGGCGCGTGCAGCATTGGCTTCTGCTGATCCTGCGGTCGCTGATGCTGGGGCTGTTGGCCCTGGCGGTGGCCGAGCCGATCAGCCAGGCCGTCGGCGGATGGGGCCGGGAGCATACGATCGCGATCGTGCTGGACAACAGCGCCTCGATGGCCGTTCAGACAGGCGGGACCAGCCGCTTCAGCCGGGCGCAGGCCCAGATCGCCAACCTGCTGGCCGGCGACGACAAGCCGACGCGCGTGGCGCTGCTGGCGACGAACGGCCCGGCCGACCGAATCGGCCTGACGAACGACCTGGGGGCGGTGCGGGCCGAGCTGAACCGGATCACGGTTGTTCCCGCCCGTGCGCCGCTGGCCGAGCGGGTCCGCGAGGCGCTGTTGATGCTGCGCCAGGGGAGCGGGCGAAAGACGCTGTGCGTGCTGAGCGATCTGCAGCGGGTGAGCTTCGAGGATCTGCTCGCTCTGACGGCCCTGGGCGAAGCCGAGGATGTGTCGGTCGCCGTGGTGGATACGAGTGAGGGGCCGGTCCGAAACGTCGGCATCACCGACCTGACGGTGGCCGGGCCCGGCATCGTCGGCGGGGCGCTGCGCTGGACAGCTGAGCTGACAAATGCGTCGGCAACGGAGCAGGTTGTCCGCGCCCGCCTGGTTATCGAAGACGTGCCGACCGGCCAGCCAGCGGTCCGGTCTCTCCGGCCCGCCGGCCAGAACGGCGACACGGCGACCGTGACGTTCACGTATCGGCCAGCGCAGCCGGGGACGCTCGTCGGCGCTGTGGCGCTGGATGGGAGCGATGATCTGTCCGTCGACGATCGGCGACACGCGTGCGTGGATGTGGGCGAAGGCGTTCGGATCGCGGTCGTGCGCCCGGTGGCTGAGGGGGCAGGGCCGAAATGGCTTGAGCCGGCCGCGATGCTGCTGGCGGCGCTGGACCCCTTCGATCCTCCCGAGGCCGGACCCATCACGCCCAAAGCGGTCGCCGCGGCGACATTCGACGCGGGCGATTGGGCGGGGGCCGGTGCGGTGTTCTTCTGCCAGGCGCCGCAGTTCACGCCCGCCCAGAGCCAAGCCGTAGCCGAGTTCGCCAGCGGTGGCGGGGTGGTGGTCTTTTTCCTGGGGCCCGGCATCTCAGCGGCCAACTACAACGAGCGTTTCATCGACGAGATCTCCGCCGATGGTGGGCTGCTGCCGGCGAGGATCGGCCCGGCGGTCGGACAGGTCGGGCCTAACGCCCCCGCCGCAAGCAGCTCGTGGATCGATGTGCAGCACGCCTACTTCGCCGGCCTCTATGACGCAACGACGCCTGTCCCGCCCGTTCGGGTCCAGCGGTACTACCGTCTGAGGCTGCAGCCGACGGGCGGGCGGATGCTGATCCAACTGGAAAACGGCGATCCGCTCCTGGTGATCAAGCCGTTCGGCGACGGCCGGGTGATCGTCTGCGCGGTCCCGGCCAGCCCGTCCTGGAGCAACCTGCCGACGTGGTCGGCGTTTCTGCCGATGGTGACGCGAATGAGTCTCCTGGCCGGCGCGGCGGCCCAGCGCGACCGCACGGTCGCCGTCGGCGCGGCGGTTTCGATTCGGCCGGACCTAAGCGGCCCGGGCGAAGCGTCGGCCGTTCGCATTTTTCCGCCCGGCGCTGAGGGCGACGAGGCGATCGATCTGCCGCTGACGGCGAGTGTGCGCGGGCCGACGGCGACATTCGAGCGGACATTTCGGGCGGGCGTCTATCGTTGGCGCGTGGCCGGCCCGCCGCGCGAGAGGCCCTGGCCGACGGGGGCGTTCGCGGTGGTTCCCGCCGGCAGCGAGAGCGACCTGTCGGCCTTTGGCCGCGATGAGCTGCGCGCACACCTGGCCGATCGCGAGGGGGGCGCAGCCGTTGGGCCGTCCCTGGCGGCGGCGCTGGGGGAGTTGGCCGCCCGGTCGCAGGAGCACCGGTGGTGGGACGTCGTCGTCGTTGTGGTGGCGGTGGCGCTGCTGGTGGAGGCGCTGGTGGCGAATCGATCGCGGCGGCCTGCCGGGACGGCTGGGGCGCGTCGGCAGAGGGATGCATTCCGGCCCGCCGGTGGGTAGAATCTCACCCATGGCGCGCCCAGCAAGTGAACAGACCGCATTATGGGTTCTTCGAAAGCTCCGCGAGGGCGGCTACGAGGCGTTGTTCGCCGGCGGCTGCGTCCGCGATCAATTGTTGGGGGCCCCGTGTACGGACTACGACGTGGCCACCAATGCGTCGCCGAAGCAGGTGCGAGGGCTGTTTCGCCACGTGTTAATGGTCGGGGCGAAGTTCGGTGTGGCGATGGTCGTTCACCGCGGTCAAGTGGTCGAGGTCGTGACCTTCCGCAGCGACGAGACCTACAGTGATGGCCGCCGGCCCGACCGGGTGACGTTCTCCACGGCCCGCGAAGACGCCCTGCGCCGCGATTTCACGATCAACGGCATGTTCTACGATCCAATCGCCAAGAAAGTGATCGACTACGTCGACGGCCAGGAGGATCTCCAGGCCCGCATCCTTCGGACGATCGGCTCGCCGGAGCAACGGTTCGACGAGGACTATCTTCGGCTGATCCGGGCGGTCCGTTTCGCCGCCCGACTGGATTTCCGGATCGATCCGGCCACCGAAGCCGCCCTCGCCGCCAACGCCGACAAGATCGTGTCGATCAGCGGCGAACGGGTCTTTGACGAGCTTCGCAAGATGCTGTCGAACACATCGGCCGTGCGGTCCCTGGCGGACCTGCAGCGTTTCGGCCTGATGCAGCACATCGTGCCGGAACTGTTCGACGCCGACGACCACTGGCCGGCGGCGATGCAGCGCGCGGAGAAGATCGGCCACTATGCCGACTTCCTGCTGACGCTGGCGGCGCTTCTGCTGGAGCTGCCGAGCCGAGTCATCGGCAGAATCTGCCGCAGGTGGGGGGCATCGAACGAGACGCGCTTGGCGCTCCAGTGGATCGCCAAGCACGGGGGCGACTGGCAGGCGGCGCCGAACTGGCCTTTGTGCAAGATCAAGCGTCTGCTGGCTTACGGCCAGTTCGACCGGCTGTGCCTGTTGTGGCTGGCCATCGAGGAGCTCGATACGGGCCAGACGGACTATCATCAACTGCTTCGAAAGAAGATCGCGTCGATCGATCCGGACCAGATCGCCCCGCCGCCTCTTGTCAGCGGCGAAGACCTGCTGGGCTTGGGGCTTTCGGAGAGCCCGAAGCTCGGGCGCATTCTCAACAAACTCTACGACGCCCAGCTTAACGAAGAGTTGAAGAGCCGCCGAACCGCACTGGCCGAGGCGCGCCGCATGGTCACCGAAGCTGCCGCCCCCAACGCATAGAAAACGCCCGCCCATCGGCGAGCCCGGTGGTGCTGAGCGTCTCGGTCAGCCCTGGAAACGTCTGATCACCAAACACCCGTTGTGCCCGCCAAAGCCGAAGCTGTTGGACAACACGACATCGATTTTCGCTTCCCGCGGGGTATTGGGGATGTAGTCCAGGTCGCATCCCTCGTCGGGATTATCCAGGTTCAGCGTGGGAGGTACGATGCCACGCGTGATGGCCAGGGCCGAGGCGATCAGTTCGACCGCACCGGAGGCGCCCAGCATGTGGCCGGTGGAGCTCTTGGTGGATGACACGAGCAGCCCGTCATGGGCGTGATGGCCGAAGACGCGTTTGATGCCGCGTGTCTCGGCGATATCACCCAGTTGGGTGCTGGTCCCGTGGGCGTTGATGTAGTCGATGTCGTCGGTGTTGACGCCGGCATCCGTCAGGGCCCGGTTGACCGCAAGGATCGCGCCGTGGCCTTCGGGGTCGGGCGCCGTGATGTGGTAGGCATCACAACTGGCGCCGTAGCCGATCAACTCGGCGTAGATGTTCGCGCCGCGTTGGCGGGCGTGCTCCAATTCTTCCAGCACGATCACGCCGGCGCCTTCGGAGAGCAGGA
Organism: Phycisphaerae bacterium; assembly: GCA_011050235.1. Taxonomy (GTDB): domain Bacteria; phylum Planctomycetota; class Phycisphaerae; order SM23-33; family SM23-33; genus HyVt-337. The sequence continues at coordinate 185,591 of DRGC01000022.1, forward strand.
ACCCATCCCGATCCCTGTCCCACGGGCGGGAAGCGTGCTCCGGGTCGTCGTTGCGGGTGGAGAGGCTCCTGAGAGCGGCGAAGCTGCCCAGGCCCACTTTGGTCACGCCCACCTCGCTCCCGCCGGCGAGCATCATGTCGCCTTCGCCGCGCTGAATAATCCGATAACACTCGCCGATGGAGTGGGCGGCGGATGCACAGGCGGTGACGACGCTGAAGTTCACGCCGCGCAGGCCCCAGAGCAGGGCAATGTTGCCGCTGGCGGCGTTGACCATCATCTTGGGGACGGTGTAGGGGCTGATCCGGCTGGGGCCCTTCTCCAGCATGCGAGCATGCTGTGTTTCGATCTCCAGCAGCCCGCCGATGCCGCTGCCGACCACAACGCCGCACCGGTCCGGATCGGCCTTGTTGAAGTCGAGCCCGGAATCGGCAACGGCCTCGATGGCCGAGACCACGGCATACTGGGCGAACAGGTCCATATGCCGCCAGTCCCGCTGATCGACCTGCTCGGGTTTGGCGGTCTTCCAGTTCTTCACCTCGCCGCCAATATGGCAGGTGAACTCGCTGGGGTCAAAGCGCGTAATCCGAGCGATGCCGCTACGACACGCCAACAGCGCATCCCAAAACTCCGGCACGCTGTTGGCGAGCGGGTTAACGGTTCCCAGACCCGTCAATACGACGCGACGATCAGCCATTGAGCACATTCCCGGCTGGACTTAGGCCTTGCTGCCGTGTTCGCGGATGTAATCGATCGCCTGTCCGACGGTCTGGATCTTTTCAGCCTCCTCATCGGGGATGCTGAGCTCGAACTCGTCTTCAAACTCCATGACCAGTTCGACCGTGTCCAGGGAATCGGCGTTCAGATCGTTCACAAAGGACGTCTCGCGAGTCACCTCGCCCTTGTCGACGCCCATCTGCTCGGCAACGATCTCAATGACTTTCTCTTCGATGTTGTCGGCCACGTCTGCAACCTCCTATCGCGCCTCGTTCGGCGCTAGGATAACATTCCCTTCGTAAACGGTGCGGTACTATATCCGCACCAAACCGAACCACGCAAGTGCAACCTTTGCACCTACGGTCAAAAATCCTTTCCATGCCGCCCAGGGCGATATCAGCCCCGGCGATATCAGCCGCGGCGACATCGGCCTAGGTGTGCATGCCGCCGTCGACGCTGAGGACCTGCCCGGTCACGTAGGACGAGGCGTCCGAAGCCAGGAACACCACCGCACGGGCGATATCCTCGGGCTGGCCCATCCGTTTCAGCGGAATCAGCGACAGGGCGATGTCCTTGGCCTGCTGCGGCATATTGTCGGTCATCTCGGTCTGGATGAAGCCCGGGGCCACCGCGTTGCAGCGTACGTTCTTGCTCGCCAATTCCTTGGCGGTCGTCTTGGTCAGCCCGATGAGCCCGGCCTTGGAGGCCGAGTAGTTCGCCTGCCCGCGATTGCCTTCCAGCCCGCTGTAACTGGCCATGTTCACGATTGAGCCGCCGCGCTGGCGAACCATATACTTGGCCACCGCCCGCGTGCCATAGAACGCGCCGAACAGGTTGATCTTCAGCACCAGTTCCCAGTCGGCGTCGGCCATCCGCATCAGCAGCCCGTCGCGGGTGATGCCGGCGTTGTTCACCAGCACGTCAATTCGCTCGTATTTCTCAGCCACGTCGTCGACAAGCTTGGTAAAGCCTTCGCTTTCCGAGACATCCAGCACTCGGCAGTCCAGCTTCTCGCCGGGGTCGCCCAGCTTGCCCGGCAGTTCGCTCAGCAGGTCTTCTTTTAGGTCAACAGCCACGACCGTCATGCCCGCTTCCAGAAGTTGGCGGGTGATGACCAGGCCGATGCCTCGGCCGGCGCCGGTGACGATCGCGATTTTCCCGTTCTCAGCCATGTCTGCTCCTGATTGTCTGTCAGCCCGTCGGCTGGTCGACCAAGCCCTCGACGGCCCGATGGGTGTTGAGGTTGGCGACCTTCATCTTGCGGTCGATTCGCCGCATCAGGCCGGCCAACACGCGGCCCGGGCCGATTTCATATAGGCTCTGCGCTCCGGCTTCAAGCAAATACTCCATCGACTGCTGCCACCGAACCGGAGAGGTGAGCTGTGATAAGAGCTTCTGCTCGATCTGCGATGCGTCCGCATACGGGGCGGCGTCCACGTTGGCGACCACGGGCACGGCGGGGACGGCGAAGTCCACCTCGGCCAGGACGGGCTGGAACTGCTCGGCTGCGGGGGCCATCAGGGCGCTGTGAAACGCGCCGGCCACGTTGAGCGCCACCGCGCCGCTGGCGCCGAACCGCTTAGCCAACTGGGCCGCCCGCTCGCACGCGTCGGCCTGGCCGGAAAGGACGATCTGTCCCGGGCAGTTGAAGTTGGCGCAGGTCAACACCTGGCCCTCGGCGGCGGCCTGACACAACTCCTCGGCCTTGGCCTCGTCCAAGCCCAACACGCAGACCATGCCCGACGGCGTCGCCGTCGCCGCCTGCTGCATCAGCTCGCCTCGTTTGGCGACGAGCTTGACGCCTGTTTCAAAATCCATCGCGCCGGCGGCATACAGGGCGGTGTACTCACCCAGGCTCAGCCCGGCTGCGACGTCGGGGGCGGGGGCGTCGGGCGACTGTCGCAGCGTATCCAGCAGGACGGCCGAGACGGTGAAGATCGCCGGCTGGGCGACGTCGGTCCGGTTGAGCCGCTCCTCGGGACCTTCGAAGCAAAGCGTCTTGAGCGGCAGGCCCGAGGCGGCCTCAGCGCGGTCAAACAGATCCCGCGCCGCCGCGGAGGCGTCGTAGAGATCCTTGCCCATGCCGACTTCCTGGGCGCCTTGACCTGGAAATAGAAACGCTGTCTTCATCTTGACCGTGCCATCGCCTGTTATAGTTTCAGCACCGCACCAGCCCACGTCAGCCCCGCGCCGAAGGCGATCAGAAGGACCGTCGAGCCCGGGCCGACCTTGCCGTTGGCCATCGCTTCCTTCAGGGCCAGCGGCACGGAGGCGGCCGACGTGTTGCCGTACTTGTCGATATTGATGTAGACCTTCTCCATCGGGAAGTTGTACTTTTCGACGGCGGAGCAAATGATGCGCATGTTGACCTGGTGGGGGATCACCATGTCCACGTCGTCGGGCGTGAGGTTACATTGCGCCATGCAGTCGCCCAGCAGCCACTGCATTTTCTCCACCGCAAAGCGGTACACGTCGCGGCCCTGCATCTTGATGAACTGCAGCCCTTCGTCCAGTGTCTGGTGGGTCGTCGGCAGGCGCGTTCCGCCAGCGGGCGCGTGGATGAAGCCCGCGCCGCCACCATCGGCGGCTAGAACGGTATAGGCGATGCCCCGCTCATCGGTGCTGGCCTCCAGAACGGCTGCGCCGGCTCCATCGCCGAACAGAATGCAATTGCCGCGATCGGTGTAGTCGGCGAAATGGCTCATCACGTCCACACCGACAACGAGGATCTTCTTGTAGGTGCCGGTGCGGATAAACTGGTCGCCGACGGTCAGGGCGTAGATGAACCCGCTGCAGGCCGCCGACAGATCGAACGCCGGGATGTTTCCTGCGCCCAGTTCGCTTTGCAGCAGGCAGGCCGTCGCAGGGAAGGGCAGTTCCGGCGTGATGGTCGCAACGATGATCAGGTCCAGATCGGCGGCGGCGACGTTGGCCTCGGCGAGGGCCTGGCGGGACGCCTCGGTCGCCATGGTGAGGGTCGACTCACCGTCGGTTCGGATCCGGCGCTCCTTGATCCCTGTCCGCTGAGTAATCCACTCATCGGTGGTATCGAGAATTTTCTCAAAATCGGCGTTGGTCATGATCCGAGCGGGCACGTAACTGCCCATGCCCGTGACCGCTGCGCGCAAGCTATCAGCCATTACCGGTCCTCTCATCCTGAGTCAGTCGCTCGGTAATTCGCTGATTCACCTTGTGGCGAGCGTATTTGTGGGCCAACAGCACGGCGTTCGTCATGCCTAGACAGGAGTTGGCGCCATGGCAGAGGATGACAATTCCGCCGACACCGAGCACCGGCGCGCCACCGTGTTGGTTGAAGTCGTACGTTTCCAGCGTCTGGCCGGCCGCCCGCATCGCGATCTGCCTTAGCTCCGGCGTGGATGTCGTGAGATCCTTCAGATTGTTGAGGATATCCCGGATCAGCCCGCCGCTCATCCCCTCGATGAGTTTGATGACCACGTTACCTACGAACCCGTCGCAGACCATCACGTCGCAGGCGCCGTGGAACAGATCGCGGCTTTCGACGTTTCCGATGAAGTAGATCGAGCTGTCCCGCTTGATCAGCCCGTTGGCGGCCCGGACCAGGTCCGTGCCTTTCTCATCCTCTTCGCCGACCGACAGCAGACCCACGCGCGGGTTCTTGACGCCGTAGACCGTCTCCATGTAGATCGACGCCATAATGGCGTATTGGTACAGGTGCCGCGGGCGACAGCTCATGTTGGCCCCGCCGTCGCACAGAACCACCGGCCCGTGCAGCGTTGGAATCATGATCCCCACACCCGGGCGATGCACACCCCGCAGGCGCCGCAGCCGCATCTGGGTCGCACTGACGAACGCCCCCGTGTTGCCCGCGGAAATGCAGGCCTCGATGGCGCCTTCGGCATGCAACTGGGCCAGCACGGCGATGGAGCTGTTGGGCTTGGTCCGCAGACTCTCCACGGGCGATTCGTTCATTCCGATCCGCTGATTGGCATGGACGATCTCGATCTTGTCCTGGGGCCCCTTCTGCCTGGCCAGGGCCTTCTGGATGGCCGGCTTGTTGCCGACCAGCACGATCGTGTCATCGTCGCTCAGCTGCGCGCAGGCCGCCACGCCGCCCTCGACCTCGACGGCCGGGGCGCGATCGCTCCCCATGGCATCTACACCAATTCGCAAGCGCTAGCCCTCTTTCTCGACCTTCAGGCTCAGGCCCGGGCGAACATAGCCGCAGTTTTCACAAGCGGCATGCGGGAGCTTGGGACTGTTGCAGCGGGGGCAGTCGGCGTAGTTGATCGGGCGCATCGCGTGGTGCGACCGGCGGATGCGCGTTCGTGCACGCGACTGTCTACGTTTGGGTAGCATCGTTGCTTCCTTGTTCACGCAGCCTAACCGCCAGTCTGCACAACCAGTGCAGCAACAGGTCAGGCGAAGGGGAAACGGAGGCAGAAGGTAGAGAGCATTCGGGCCATTGTCAAGCAAAAGTCGATCGCCCCCCGACCGCCCGGGATGGCCGCTAGCCGAGCCGCTCCGACGCCCACCGGCCGGCGGCCTCCAGGGCTTCGGGGAGTTTGTCCGGCTGCTTGCCGCCAGCCTGAGCCAACGTGGGCTTGCCGCCTCCGCCGCCGCCCACGACCGGCGCGACGGCCTTGACCCAATCGCCGGCCTTCAGCTTGCCCGCTTTGACAAGATCGTCGCTAACCATTGCTACCAACGTGACTTTCGTTCCGTCCGTCCCGCCGACGAACACCGCGGCGGCGCCCTTTTGACGCTGAACGTCGCAGATCGTCCGCAGGACGGCGGCATCGGGATCGCCCGTCCTGGCCACCAGCACCTTGCCCGCCGGGCAGTCCAACTCGGCGACGATCTCGAGTTCGCCGCCCGCTGGGGCCTTGGGGCCACCCTTGCGGAGGGTCTTGATCTCCTGGAGCATCGCCTCGATCCGCTCGGGAAGTTGCTCAGCCTTGATCCGAAGCGTTTTGGCCGCCGAGGCGGCGGTCGCCTCCAACTTCTGGACGTATTCCAGCGCCGCCTGGCCCGTCAAAGCCGTGATCCGCCGCATGCCCTTGGCCACGGATTCCTCGGCGATGATCTTGAAAAAGCCGATCTGACCCGTCCGCCCCACGTGCGTCCCGCCGCACAGCTCCAGGGGATGCTTCAGACCTTCCAGTTTTCGTCCCCGGCCGACACGGATCACGCGGACCGGGTCGGGATACTTCTCACCGAACATCGCCCGGATGCCCTCGAGCTTGAGCGCCTCGCTCAGCGGCAGCATTTGGTCCCTGACGCTCTCGTCGGCCACGATCCATTCGTTGACCAGCCGTTCGACCTCGATCTGCTGGTCGGCCGTGACGGCCCGGTTGTGGGAGAAGTCGAACCGCAGCCGATCCGGCGCCACCACGCTGCCGGCCTGGTTGACGTGCTCGCCCAACACCTCCCGCAACGCCCAGTTCAGCAAATGCGTAGCCGTGTGGTTTCGCATCGTGGCCCGGCGGACATCATTGACGCGACAAGAGACGGTCTGCCCAGCTGAGAGCTTTCCTTTGGCAACCTTGCCCACGTGTAGCACGGCCGAACCGGCCATCTGCGCATCGGCAACCTCGAAGCGCCCGCCTTTCCAGGTCAACGCGCCCGTATCGCCCACCTGGCCTCCCTGTTCGCCGTAGAAGTTGGTCGCCGCCAGCACCACCGCCGCCTCGTCGCCGGCCGCCAGCTCGCCCTCGGTGACGAACTGCCCGTCGGCCACCCAGCCCAGGACGTTCGCCTCAACAGGCCGGTGAGCGAACTTGGCGGAATCGTCCGTAGCCGGGAGGTCGGGCAGGCCGGCGACCTTGAACGCCCCGCCGGCAGAGGACAACTCGCGGTGTTCGGCCATCGCCTTTTCGTAGCCGGCCATGTCGACCGTCAGGTCTCGCTCGCCGGCCATCAGTTGGGTCAGATCGACCGGGAACCCGAACGTCGCGTACAGATCGAACGCGATCTCGCCGGGCAGTTCGGTCTTGCCGGCGTCGATCAGTTGGTTCACCTGGCGCTGGAACAACTCGATCCCGCGATCGAGCGTCCTGGCGAAGGCGGCTTCCTCGCCGGCGATGGTCTCCAGGATGTGCGATTTCCGCTGGGCGATCTCCGGAAAGCTATCGGCCATCAGGTCGATCACCGTCGGGGCCAGGTCCGCCAGGAACGGGCCGTCGATGTGCAGGTGCTGTCGCCCGTACCGCGCCGCCCGCCGCAGGAGACGCCGCAGCACGTAGCCGCGGCCCTCGTTGGACGGCATGACGCCGTCGGCGATCGCAAACACCAGCGCCCGTGCGTGGTCGGCGGCCACCCGGCAGGCGACGTCGCCCATGTCGTCCTCGCCGAGGACGTCGAATCGATCCTCCAGGCCGCTCGATGCCCCGTAGCGATGATCGGTGAAGGTCTCGAGCTTCTCGATGATCGGGATGAACAGGTCGGTGGCGTAGTTGCTCTTCTTGCCCTGCAGGACCATGCAGATTCGCTCGAACCCCATGCCCGTGTCGACGTGCCGGGCCGGTAGCGGCGAGAGCTTGCCCGCCTCGTCGCGGTTGAACTGGATGAACACCAGGTTCCAGATCTCGATGACGCGCGGGTCGCCGGCATTGACGAGCTTCGCGCCCGAGCCGTCGTCGGTCAGGTCGATGTGGATCTCGCTGCACGGGCCGCACGGACCGGTCGCGCCCATCTCCCAGAAGTTTTCTTTCTTGTCGAAGCGGAAAATATGCGACGGGTCGATGTCGGTCTTCTCGCGCCAGAGGCGCTCAGCCTCGTCGTCGGCGTCGAGCCCGTCGGTCTCATCGCCGCCGAAGACGGTCGCGTACAGCCGCTCTGGGGGCAGGCCCCACACGGTCGTCAGAAGCTCCCACGCCCACTCGATCGTCTCGGCCTTGAAGTAATCGCCGAAACTCCAGTTGCCCAGCATCTCGAAGAACGTCTGGTGATAGCAGTCGTGCCCGACATCCTCCAGGTCATTGTGCTTGCCGCCCGCGCGGATGCATTTCTGCGTGTTGGCGGCCCGGACGTAGTTGCGAGTCTCGGCGCCCAGGAAGATCGCCTTGAACTGGTTCATGCCCGCGTTGGCGAACAGCAGCGTCGGGTCCTCCGCCAGCAGCAGGCCGCTGGAGGGCACGAAGGTGTGATCGCGCTGCTGGAAGAACTCAATGAACCCGCGTCGGATATCGTTGGAGGATTTCATGGGTCGGTGATCCACATCTCACGCGTGTGCGCGAACCGCGCCGCGTCGAATGCGGTCATTCTATCGGTCGCGCCGGAAGGTGCAAACACGCAATTCCGGGGAGGTCTCCGCGGTGTAACGTTCGGAGGGTATTCCCGGGGTCCCCACGCAGCGCAGTGCGTGGGCTTGGATACCCCACGCGCCCATCGTGACACCCATTCCAAGCCCACCGACTGCGATCGGTGGGACCGCACACGATCCGTGGGGCACGCTCACAACATCAACTCCACCATTGTCTTCCGCGACGCCTTCGGAAAGAATGGACACATGGGAGCATGGAACGGGTGGTATCACGTCAACGGGAACACCTACGGAACATGGTTACCCGGAGATAAACGCGGTTGGCGGTCGCAACTTATCCCACCGACGCAGTCGGTGGGCGTAGATATTGAGCGTGCGTTGGGCGTTGGGGGCGCCACGCCCACCGACTGCGTCGGTGGGATCATGTACGAAGGGCAATTGCGTCAGGCACACCGACAAATGACAATACAGTCATGTCCGCATGGAACGGGTGGTATCACGTCAACGGAAACACGTACGGGACGTGGTTACCGGGCGACAAACGCGGATGGCGATCCCGTCATCACAAACAGCACGTCGATGGGGACTACAAGAATCCCCCGCCTCCGGGGACGTATGACGATTTGCACGAACATGCCAAGGGCGTCATGGGCCAACCCGCGGTCGTCCTGAACGTGGACCAGAGACGAATCGCCGGTGAGGCGCTGGTCGAGATGCTCCTGAAGCAGGAGGTCGAGGTCCTGGCGCTATCCGTCGACGCCGTTCATTTCCATCTGCTGGCGCGGTTCGGGGATCTACCCGCCCGCGCCGTGGTCGGACGCGCCAAGAAACACGCCACCTTCACCCTCCAACGTGGCGGCCACCGCAGGCGCGTCTGGGGCAAACGCGCGAGGGTCCTCCCAATCAAGGACCGCGCCCACCAGGTCAACGTCTTCCGCTACATCCTCAGCCACGCCACCAGCGGCGCGTGGACGTGGCGATTTGAAAGCGATTCGGATTAGTCGCCTGAACGGCCGCCGGGTTACCTAACCGCCCACGAAATCCGCTTCGAGCTGCTTGAGCGCCTGGCGGTGGGCGAGTTTGGCCAGTTGGCCCATGCGGTCGACCAGGAGTCGGCCGTCGAGGTGGTCCATCTCGTGCTGGACGACGCGGGCGGCGAAGCCCTCGAGGTCTTCCCGGATCGGCTGACCGGCCAGGTCCAGCGCTTCGATGGTGACGATCTTGCGGCGCTTGATCTTGCAGAAGATCTGCGGGAAGCTCAGGCATCCCTCTTCCATTTCCTCCCAGCCGTCTTCGGCGACAATGCGCGGATTGACCAGCACGATCCGGTCGCCCTCATCGAAGCTCGGCGAGGCCACCAGCAGCCGCACCGTCACCCCGACCTGCGCCGCCGCCAGGCCCACGCCCCGGTCGGCGAACATCACCTCCAACATCCGCTCAGCCAGGACCCCAACGGCCTCGTCGACGACCTCCAGCGGTGTGCAGACCTCCCGCAGACGCGGGTCGGGATAGCGGACAACGCTCAGATTGGCCAGATCGGCCGCAGCAATTTTCTCAGCGGAACTCATTACGTACTATCATAACGGATGAAACATAAAAGCTGAAAACTGAAAGCTGAAAGCTGAAAGGAAGAAACAAGCGTCGATGCCCTGCTGTTGTCTTTCAGCTTTCAGCTTTTAGCTTTCAGTTTTCTCTTCCCGCGAACACCACCGACGCGTATCCCACCGTCGTCTCGTCGCCGTGGCCGGGGTAGAGCTCCTTGAGCACTTCGTAGCTGTTGGTGTACCACAGGCATCGACCGGTCGTCGCGCCCAGTTCGCTGCAGGCGGCAATGGTTGCCGCAATCGCCCCGGCCCCACAGGCATTGCCGTTGGCGGCGGCCTCGGCGACGATCCGGTCGGACTCCATCGCTTCGATCAGGTCGATCATCCGCCGGTCGTTGGCGACCGTCCAGTCCACCCCCTCCCGGCCGTGCCCGCCCGGCGAACCGAACTGCCCGCCGTGGTGGGTCAGGTCCGTGCTGCCGACGACGACAATATCACCGTCGCTGTCGCTGACGGCCCGGCCGACGGCCCGGCCGACCTGGACGGCATCGGGCGAGGGGGCGACCAGGATGGGCACGATCTTCGCCTCCGGCCAGAGGGTCTGGACCAGCGGGACCTGCACCTCCAGCGAGTGCTCGCGCGCGTGCGCTGGGCAGTTGGCCGAGAGGCGCTCGTCGGCGGCGACGATACGAGCGGCCAGAACTTCGTCGACGGCCACCTCGCCCAGCGGCGTCGCCCACGCGCCGCAGTCGTAGACCTCGCCCCCCGATAACGTACCAAAATGATCCGCCCCAAGCAGCACGACCGTCGCCGGGTTGTGCTGACCGGCCAGGGCCTTGAACGTGGTGGCCGCCAGGGCCCCGGAGTAGGTCCACCCGGCATGGGGAACAATGCCGCCCACCATCCCATCCGGACTGTCGGCGGGCACCTTCGCCGCGGCCAACAAGCTCTGGGCCTCCTGGCGACAGACAGGCGCCGACGCGTCATAGAAACTGCCAGCCCGACAGGGCAATCGAACCGTCATCGCACACCTCTGGGTGCTGCGGGTTTGATATTGCCGTCGACTTCGGAGATACTAAGATTCTACTGTTTAGACCGCTTTGAAGGAAGTATGCGCGTGAGCCCGGACGACAAATCAAAAAAGAAGCAGGACGCATTCGATGCGCTGTCGGCGATGGCCTCCGGCGAAGAGCCCGCGCCGCCTGAGGCGCCGGCGCCGAAATCACCCCAGCCCCCGCGCCCGCCCAAGGGC
>DRGC01000023.1 GCA_011050235.1 Phycisphaerae bacterium
CGGTCAAGTCGATGCGGCAACTATCGGCCAAGTGTCGCGAGGTCAAGAAGGAGCTTTGGGGCGGCCGGGACATACCGTTCCGTGTGGCCATCGATGGGGCGACCAAGACCCACATCCCGGGCTTTCCCAAGCGCTATGTCCTGGGCGGCCCCATGGTGGCGTCCTACGGGATCACCAGTTACCCGACCAGCCTGCTGATAGATCAAAGCGGCAAGCTGCTGAAGAAGGTATGGCCCGGCGCCGACCTGACCGAGGAGATCGAGCCGCTCCTGCGCCGGCCTTGACCGTTGCGACGAACGGAGCGATAATACCGGTGGTGGTCGAAGGCTGCCGCCCGGTCTGCGGGAAGAACTGAGTTCACCTTCTTGGGAGTTTACAACTGACCTTCTTTTCCGCCCATGGAGGCAGGCCCTGGGCGCAATTGGAAAGGAAGGTGTGCCGTGCCTACGTCCCTACCCCCCAACGCGAATCTCACCCAACTCAAGCACCAGGCCAAGGACCTGCTCAAGGCCCACAAGCGCGGCGATCCTGCCTGTTGCGAAGTTCTGCGGCAGCTTCGCCAGTTCGCCGACTCCTCGGATGCGGATATCCTGTCAGCGGCCGTGAAGTTGGACGATGCTCAGTTCGCTCTGGCGATGAGCTATGCCTTCGAAAGCTGGGCCAAACTCAAGGGCCACGTCGAAGCCGCCGCCGGAGAGAAGCTCAGCTTGGCCGTGGTGCATGGTCGCGTGACCAGCGAAGCGACCGGCGAGCCGATCGAAGGCGTCGAGGTGCGCCTTGCATTGAGGGATCCTTCCTGCGGTATGGTGGGTAACGGGCAGACTCGCACCGATGCCGATGGTCACTACCAGTGTTCGATTCAATGGCGACGGGGGCAACGGGCGGAACTGCTCTACGAATGTTGCCACGCCCATCATGCCCGCGAGACTTGCACGGCTGTCGAGCCGGGGCGATCCCCCCATCGTCGTCTGCGGATGAGCGATGGCCAACGCTACGAAATCGACATCTCGCTTAAGGAAGGCTACGCCCTTGAGCTAACGGTCGAGAACGAACGGGGAGAGCCGGTCCGGGACGCTCAGATCATCATTCCTCCTGAAGGCGTGCGCGGCGTTGAGCGGCTGGTGGGACGCGTGATGGACGAAGGACGCTGGTCCAAGTGGCCCAGGACCGATGCGGGGGGGCTGTGCCGAGCGGAAGGCCTGCATGCACACTTGGCGCCCGGCCATCAGTGCGCAGCCGAGATCCGTCACAGTGACTATCGCAGGCAAGTTCTGGCAGACGCCGCGGTGCTGCCTCGCGAACGGCATGTGGCGCGGGCTACGATTCAACTCGCCGAGGGCCCGCACCTAAGCGGGCAGGTGATCTGCGCCGAAACGGGTCGTCCAGTCGAGGGAGCCCGCATCTGGGCCACTCCGTCCGGGTCAGCGGCGAGGACGTTAATGCCCCTTGAAGCCTTCGGGGCCTGGGCGACTAGCGGGCCGGACGGCTGTTTCGAGACATGCGGCTTGCCGGCATGTCCCCATGATCTGTCCGTGAGTCATGGGGGATGGCTTCAGGCGAGGTCGAAGTTGTTGGACGTTACGTCGAACGAGCCATTGGTTGTTCAACTGGAGCGGGGATGCGTGATCTCGGGCGAGGTCATCGACCGACACGGCGGGCCCGCCGCCGAGGCGCGAGTCTTGGCATGTTGGTCCGGCGCACCTCTTGAACTGTCGCTGAACGGAATGCGAGCGGACGACCTCGGGCGCTTTGAAATCGGGGGGTTGCCCGCTCAAGGCCCCGTGTGTGTCACGGCGAACAGCGACGAGGGGCTGTGTGGCGTCGTCGAGATCGGGCCGGATGACCGGCGTGTGACCTTTGATGCTCGGGATCTCGTGGAGGTGGAGGTCGTCGTTGTCGATGACGCCGGTCAGCCCGTGCCGGAACGCGTACTCAGCAAGACCTACATAGAATGGATGCACGAATGGGTTGCTCTAGGAGAGATCCGAGTGTCCGACGCCGACGGTGTCTTCCCCGTTCGCTTGCCCGCCAATGGGCGTATCCAGTTCGACCTGAGCGCCTACGAGGATACCCCAGGTCGGCCGTTCCATAACATCGAGTCTGTCATGATGCGTCAAGGCCGTCCTGGCCGGCCCATGACCTTCACAGCAAGTTGGCCCTGCAAGCTGACAGTGACGTGCCTGGACGCGCAGACGGGCAAGCCCATTCCAGACGTGTTGGTCGGCCTGAAGGAGCCAGCATATCCTTGTCAAGAGGCCACGGATGATCAAGGGCAGGTTGTATTCGACAACTTGCCTCCGCATAAGATCAGCCTACAAGCCTTCGCGCCCCACTACGAGGCCGTGTACCAGAAGACCGTTACACTGCCGATGGACGAAGGGCTTGTGATTCATCTGACGCCGAAAGCCTGACCCTACTGGAACAGCTGCGCCGGCCTTGACGGGGGAGGGGTGTGGGCGGATACTGTGCAGCTTCCCCATGCTTCGCTGAAGCTACGCAGGGCTGGCGCTGCCCGCTATGGGTGGCGAACACGTGCGCGGCGGATTTCCTAATCCGCCGCGTTAGAAACACAGCGACTTACCGATCTCGAAAAGGAGACGATCATGGCAGTTCGTTGTTTTGGTGAGAAAGACCTGCAGTACCTAACCGAAGTTATCGAGAAGCAGGACCTGTGGCGCGGGATGGGCGACGATTCGTTCGTCTCGCGGTTTGAGGATGCGTTCGCCAAGCATCTCGGCCGCAAGTATGTGCTGGCTGTTTCCAGCGGCACCAATGCCGAAGAAGTCGCCCTGGCGGCGCTGGGCCTGGAGCCCGGGGACGAGGTGATCTGCCCGGCCACGGCGCCGATTTTCGTGTCGATGCCGGTCGTGTCGATCGGCTGCATTCCGATCTTCGCCGATACGGATCCCAAGACGCTGATCATTACGGCTGAGACCATCGAGGCGGCTGTCACGCCCAAGACCAAGGCCGTCATGGTCGTCCACCTCAACGGCGTGCCGGCCCAGATGGACGAGATCCTGGCCGTCGCCAAGAAGCACAACCTGATGGTCCTGGAAGATTGCGCCCAGGCCTACGACGCCACCTACAAGGGCAAGAAGACCGGCACGATGGGCGACGTGATGTGCGCCTCCATGCAGCAGTCCAAGCACATCACCTCGGGCGAGGGTGGCATCGTCGCCACCGACGATCCGGAGATCTACAAGCGGGCGGTCATGTTCCACAACGTCGGCATGCCCTGGTACCGCTATGGGCTCGAGGCCCCACAGGCCAAGCCGCTGGGCGGCCTGTCGACGCGCGGGCATTTCATGTTCGGCCACAACTTCCGCATGGGCGAGCTGCAGGGGGCCGTTGCTCTGGCCCAGCTCGAGCGGATCGACGAGTACAACAAGGTCCGGGCCGAGAACGTCGCCATCATCGAGCAGGAGCTCGCCGGCGTCGAAGGCCTGAAGCTCGCGCACGTGTACCCGGACACCGTGCCGAATTACTGGGTGTATCCGATCCGCGTGCCCAAGGAGTTGGGCAACTACGGCGAGACCAACTACCTGGAGGTCGTCTTCCAGAAGATGCAGAAAGACCGCAAGACGCTCGTCGGCGTGCCCCTGCCGGATTACGTGCAATATAAGCCCGGCATCTGCCCGGTGTGCGAAGAGGCGTCGCCCTACTTCAGCGGCCTCGGCTGCCACCCCACGCAGTCAGCCGATTCCATCCGCGAGTCCTGCGAAGACGCCAAGAAGCAAGTCGCCGAAGTCCTGGCCAAGAAGTAACCGGCCTGTCAGTTTCGTGAAACCAATGGAAAGAGCGATGTGGGTCTCCCGACCCACCGCCTCTTGTTTGTGCGGTTGATGGTGGCAGACCCGTGAGGTAGTCTCTGGTCCGCCGCGGCGGGGCGGCGCGATTGGAGACGCGATGAAACCCTTGCTGGTGGTTCTGTTCTTTTTTTCCGGCGTTGCGGCGTTGGTGTATCAGGTGGTGTGGCACCGGATGCTGGTGCATGTGTTCGGCGCGACGAGTCTGGCGGTGACGACCGTTCTGTCGGCGTTCATGGCCGGGTTGGCGTTGGGCAGTTACGTCGGCGGGCGATGGGTCGACCGTCACGAGCGGCCGTTACGGCTGTTCGCGCTGCTGCAGTTCGGCATCGCAGTGTTCGCGCTAGCGTTTCCGTTCTTGCTGGTCGCCCTGACGAAAGCGTACGTGCTGATCGACCGGGCGCTGTTCATTCACGGGTCGACGTCAGCTAGTTGGTACACGTTCAGCGTGCTTCGGTTCGTGCTGGCGTTTGCGGTGCTGCTGATTCCTACGACGCTGATGGGGGCGACGTTGCCGGTGATCGCCAAGGTGTTCGTCCGCCGAGCCGACCGGCTGGGTACGGACATGAGTTCGTTGTATTCGGCCAACAACTTCGGCGCGATGTTGGGGGCGTTGGCGGCGGGGTTTGTGCTGATGGAGGCGCTGGGGGTACGCGAGAGCGGCTTTGCCGCCGCGGGCGTCAGCCTGGCCATTGGCGTTGTGGCGTTGTTGCTTCAGCGCAAGAGCGGCGCCGCCGAAGCGACGACGGCAGCGACAGACGCCTGCCCGACCGCATCAGTCGGCGCAAGCGGCTCGCCGCAGTATCCGCGTTACGTCTACACTATCGTCCTGTGGGTGTTTGCGATCGAGGGGTTCACCACGCTGGGTTACGAAGTCGTCTGGACGCGAATGCTGGCGGCGATCGAGGTCGTTCATAACATCTACGCCTACAGCCTGGTGATTGCGACCGTGATCGCGGGGTTGGCGCTGGGCAGCTATCTGATTCGGTTCGTGGTGGACCGGCGACGGGACCTGCTGTCGTGGGTGGCGGCGGTGGAGATCCTGATCGCGCTATCGGTGCTGACGCTGTTACCGCTGTTCAAAGCGTCGGCCGATTGGTTGATTACGATCGAACGGAGCTTTCCGGACTGGCGGGCGCACATGGCCGTCAGCGCTGCGTGGATGGCGCTGCTGATGCTGATTCCGGCGACGCTGATGGGTGCGACGTTCCCGCTGGTCAGCCGCATCTACACGCGCGACCTGCAACACATGGGCCGACGTATTGGGCTTATGGGCTGTCTGGACACGGTCGGTTCGATCGCGGGCGCCGCCGCGGCCGGCTTCCTTCTGATTCCGCTACTGGGCATGCAGCATAGCGTGCTGGTGTTAGCGGCGGTGAACCTGCTGCTGGGCTTGGCGGTCGTGGTCACGCATCCGCGGATGCGTCCGGCGCGGCGCGGCTTGGTGGCGACGGCGGCTGCGGTCGTGGTGGTGGTGTTGCTGGTCCGCGGGGCGCCGAATGTTACGTTCGTGCCGAGTTCCCTGTCGGCCGAGCGCGGCGTGAAGATGCTCTACTACGAAGAAGGGCCGGACACCACCGTCTTCGTCGGTCAGTACGCAGACGGGCGGCGGTTTATCGCCACCAACGGCGTGGACGTCGCCGGTACGAGCCGTATGCTCAAGACCACGCAGATCACGCAGGCTCATTTGCCCGCACTGCTGTTCGAGGCCCTCAACGGCCGACCGGCCAGGAACGTGCTGACCATCGGCATGGGCAGTGGCCAGACCTCGCACTCGCTCAGCCTGCACGGGTTCGAAGACATTCACTGCTGTGAGTTGGTCGAGGGAGTCCAGCGGGCGGCCCGGGCGCATTTTGCCGATTTAAGCCGCGGCGTGTTCGACGACCCACGCTATCGCGTGTTCATCCAGGATGCCCGCACCTACATCCAGGCCACCGATGTCACTTACGATCTGATCCTCGACGACTCGGTGCATCCGGGCTACGCTGGCAACGCCAGCCTCTACAGCCGGGACTTCTTCGCCGACTGCCGCGCCCGCCTTAGCCCCGACGGCGTGATGAGCGTCTGGACGCCGTTGTTTGCGCTGGATCACGACATGATGCGGATGATCGTGGCGTCGTTCCTGGACGTCTTCCCGTATGCGACGATGTGGTTCGGCACGAATTGCATGAACAAGCACGTTGTGCTGATCGGCACGCAGCGCCCGCTCGAACTTGACCTGGCGACGTTCCGCAATCGTCTGGCTGATCCGGGCATTCGCGACGACCTGGCCCAGGTCGACCTGGAAGAGCCCGCCGTGCTGTTGAACTGTCTGCTGATGGACGAGACATCGCTGGCTGCCTACGCCGCGGGCGGGGAGATCCACAGCGACAATCGGCCGCGACTGGAGTTCGCCAGCGCCAAGGTGCCGCAGACCGGGCCCCGGCCGTTGTGGTTCAAGAACCTCATCGAAATGACAGAGATCGCCGATCGACACGGATCGGACGTCTTGAACCACCTCGGCGAGGTGTCCCCGGCGGACCGGCAACGCCTCCGACGGGAACGGCGCGTGGCCGAACTGCTCAAGCGCGGTTACGCCGGCTCGCTGGAAGCGGGGCGGCTGCTCGAGCAGTTGGAGCGGTTGACGGTCCGCCCGCCCAATCAGCGTGACGCTGCTTGGCGGCAGGAAATGACCAGGGTCGTCGAGGGCATGATCGGCAGCTACCGCAAGGTCGCCATTCAAGCCGACGAAGCGATGGCGATCAACGTTGCGAGTCGATCGGCGCGGCTGTTGGCGTGCGAGGCGCTGACGCAGGGAGCCATGGCCCATCAGCTTCGGGCGAGTCTTCTTGGCGCCAACGGCGCCGACGATTTTGAACAGGCCCGCAAGCTGGCGGCCTACGCGGTGGAATTGGACGCGCAGTACGGGCCGGCGTATCTGGCGCTCGCTCACGTCCACGCCGCGCGGGGCGAGATCGATCTGGCGATCCAACTGGCCGAAAAGGGCGCGGCGCTGCTGCCGGAAAACAAGATTGCCCGTCAGACGGTATCAACCTTGCGCCATCGACGCTATCAATCGCGGATGCGGCCCTGACGCAATAGGCTCATTCCTTTCCATAAGAACGAAACTTGGGAGAACTCGCCGCCTTTGGTTTGTGTCAAGAAATCGTGAGGTTTTGTCGAACCGGGGCCCGGGCGGGGGCGTAGAAGAGGTGTAGAAGAGAATATCTTGTCTCCTCCTTCTCCTTAGACTTTGGCCCCGATGGGTTTGCTCCTTTCCCATCGGGGCCTTTGCGTTTATCGATCGAGCCGGCTGGCGGCCGCCTGGCGGTCGGTCAGGTCTATGGGGAGACGAACTTCACCGCATCCATCAGCACGTACCCGTCGGTGTTGGTGGTGCGGAGGATGACCTTCGCAGGGGCGCTGGTGGTGAAGCGGAACGAGCCCATCTTGATCCATCCCATGCCGCCGGCTCGCTGATTGATCAGGACCGACGTACTGCCGTCAGCGTGGACGATCTCGATGGGGACGTTGGTGGCGCTATCGGGGTGGCCCATATTGTTGAAGAACACGTTGTAGTTGCCGGCCCTGGGGAGCGTCACCGTATAGGTCAACTCCATCTTGCCTTTCTCCGCGTTGCCGTCATGCATCAGCGTCCCGTTGACGGCGCCCTGGCCTGACTGAACGACATTCCAGTTGCCGACACCGGAGATGTTGGATATGTCGTTGTTGTCGATGACAACTTCCACCGGCTCGGCTGGCGTGTCGCCGCCGCCCGCGGGGGTGGCCTCATTTCCGCCAGCGGCAGGGGGGCCACTGCCGCCAGCTACCTCGGCTGGCGGGGGGTTGGCCGAGCCCGGGGGCCACGTGGGCGGCTTGAGCGCCAGCTTGCCGCCGGATTTCTCGATGAGCGTTGTGCTGCTCTGCTCCATGCCCTTGACCTCGCGGTCGACCTTCTTGTATTTGCGGCGAAGCTTCTTGAGCTCGACGCCGAGCTTCTTCTTCTTGGCCCTGAGTCCCTTGCGGCGTTTCTTTTCCGCGTCGATGTAAGCCTGGTAGGGGTTCTGCTGGCCGCCACCGGCGCCGACGCCGCCCCCTCCGCCCCCTCCGGCCCAGCC
>DRGC01000024.1 GCA_011050235.1 Phycisphaerae bacterium
CGGCGGTGGGGGCGGCGGGCCCGCGGGCTTCCTGGGCTCGGGTGGCAACGTCCACCACATAGTCTGGCTGATTGACCGATCGGGTTCCATCGTGAGCAACTTCGATGTCTTGCGCCTGGAGATGTTGTCGTCGATCAGTCGGCTTCGGCCGGCGCAGGATTTTCACATCATCATGTTCGCCGAAGGGCCTCCCCTGGAGAAAGTGCCCAAGAGGCTCACCCCCGCCAACAAGCGGTTCAAGGTTGTGGCGGCGGACTTTCTGGACAATATCGATCCGGCCGAAGGGACCACCGACCCCGTGCCGGCGCTGACGCGAGCCTTCGCGGTGCTCAAGGCCGCCGACCAGAAGAAGGCCGGCAAGCTCATCTATCTGCTGACCGACGGTGTCTTCCCCGACAACGAGAAGGTCCTCCGGACCGTCAATGAGATGAACAAGATGCGCAGCGTCATGATCCATACATTCCTGTACTCGACACAGCCGGATGCGCTGGCTGAGAAAGTCTTGCAGAAACTGGCAACGGAAAACGGCGGCCGATACAAGTATGTAAGTCCCGACGAGGTCTACGACTGAGAGCCGGCATGCAAACAACACGGATCATTATTATTTGTCTTGTGATCGGGATAGGCGCTGTGGTCGTCCATGCCGATGAGGTGTGGCTCGGTAAGTTGCCGTACCGCGGCGCGACGGTGACCGGTATGGAAGACGGTCAGTTGGTCTTCCGCACGCGGGCCGGCTCGACCGTTCGCCGGGCGATTTCGGAGGTCACGCTCATTGCCTTGGAGGGCCGGGTGGACTTCAACACCGCAGAGAAGGCCTTCCAGGCGGGTCAGGACCCCGAGGCCCTGAAGGCTTATCGCCAGGCCCTGCGAAGCGCCCAGGTTGACTGGCTGGCGGATCTGATCGCCTATCGTCGCCTGGCCGCGATGGAGCGGTCCGGGCAGATCGACAAGGCCCTGCAGCAATGGCAAGCCATCTATCGGGCCACCAAGGGCTCGGCCAGTGCATTGGCCCTGATGCCCCGGACGTTGGGCCCGGTGGGTTCACAGGCCAACACCAACGCGATTGAGGTGTTGACCGCCAACCGACCCGAGCAAGATACCACCGATCGGGGCCGCCAGGTGACCGAGCTTCTGGTGAAGCTCTACGAACTGGAAGGACGCGAGGAGGAGCTTGCTCGTGAGGCGGCCCGGCTTGCGGGGACGCTGATGGCAGGCGATAGCGATGAGGACGCCCCGGACGAGGGGACGCCCGACGAGACGACGCCTGCGCCGGTCGGCGACCTGGCGGCCCGGCTGAAGGCGACCGAGACACTGGTGGGCGCCCCGGGTACGGCGGCCCGGGCCGTTGAACTGATCGAGCAAGATCTGGACGCCTATGAGGCCGAGCTGCTTCCCCAGGCGCTGCTGCTGTTGGGCAAGGCCAAGCGAACGCTGGCCGACCATGCCGACGGCGATGAGGCCCGCGCGCTGCTGCTGGCTGCGGGCGTGAATTTCATGGCCGTCGTTGCGCATTTTTCCGAGACGACCGAAGCCGCCGAAGCGCTGTTTGAGGCCGCCCGTGTCAACGCGGCGCTTGGCAACACTCGCGCTGCGCGCCAGGCGTACGACGCCGTGCGAAGTCGCTACACCGACAGCCCGATGGCCAAACGAGCGGCCGAGGCGCTGGCCGAAATGGATAAGACCGACTAACAGGGCCGCCGAAACGGAACGGCCTGAACCGAAGATGCCGCCGCTGCACATGCGGACCGCCGCTGTTGCGGCTGGATGACACGACAGGCGAAGGAGACTGGTAGTATGATCGACTGGGCAATATTGGCGCAGGCAGCAGACGAAGGGGTGAAAACGACCAAATACTTCGAGGTGCTGGTCACCGGTGGCGGCGTCATTGGCTACGTCCTGTGGGCGATGAACTTCTTGACGTGGGGCCTGGCCATCAAATTCTTCATCGATATTCGGCGGGAGACCATCCTCCCGACACCCGTGATAGGCCAGTTGCGCGAACTGTTCGAGAACCGCCAGTACCGCGAGGCGCTGGAAGTGACGAGCGAGGAGCCCAGCTACATCTCCCACGTCATAAATGGGTCGCTGTCGCAGGCGTCCTATGGATATGGGGCCATGGAGCGCGCACTGGAAGAGGCCTCCGAGGAGCGCACCACCAAGATGCTGCGCAGCATCGAATGGCTGAACCTCATCGGCAATATCGGCCCGATGCTGGGCCTGATGGGTACGGTGTGGGGCATGATTGGCGCGTTCTTTTCCATCGTCGAGCAAGGTCAGGCCAGGCCCGAAGAGATGGCCGGCGATATCGGCGTGGCCCTGGTGACGACGCTGCTGGGCCTGATCGTGGCCATACCGGCGCTGTCGGTCTACACGATCATGCGTAACCGGATCGACGGGCTGACGAGTGAAGGCATGACCGTGGCGCAGGAAATGATCTCGCAGCTTCGCCCGGCCAAGAAAAGCAGCTAGCCGGCAGCCGTTCGCCCGGTAGAGAGGCAACGATGGCCAAGCGTAGACCGCAACCGAAGAAAGTTGACTTCAACATGACGCCGATGATCGACGTGACGTTCCAGTTGATCATCTTCTTCATCATCACCGGGCAGATTGTTTCGGAGGAACTGGCGAAGCTGAAAGTGGCCGACCCCACCGTAACTCAGGCGGTAGAGATGAAAGAGTGGTCCGTCATCGTCAACGTCGTCTCGGCCGCCGGCGACAAGACCGACGAAAAAGCTGTCGGCATCGACACCTCGCGGGCGGAGGCATGGGTCGTCCACGGCAAGGAGGTCCCTGTCGACGACATGGATGCTCTCGTGCGGGTATTGAAGGACGACCTGAAAAAGGTGCCCGAGGGCGAGCGTGAAAAATTTTCGCTCGAGCTGCGCAGCGACTACCGCGTGCAATACGCTGACGTCCAGACCGTGATGCTCGCGGCCGCCGATGCGGGCATCACCAAGATGAACATCACCGCGGTGACCGACCCGGCCAGGAATAAGAAGAGATAGGGCTGCCATGACTGACGACCATCATTCGGAAGAGGCCATCGTCCACCACGAGCCGCCGCGGAAACGGCGCAAAGAGTCCGTGACGATGCAGCCGCCGCTGACGCCGATGATCGACGTGACGTTTCAGTTGCTGCTGTTTTTCATCCTGACGTTCACGTTTCGTGAAAGTGAAGGACTGATCCCCGGCGCCCTGCCCAAAAGGGGCACCGGCGGGGTCTCGGCCAGGCAGACGCTGAACAAACCGATCCGAATTCGAATCATCGCCGTCGACGCCCGCAAGCGGGCGGTCTATGAGATCGAGGGCGTCAACGAGCGGATCGAGGACCCCGAGAAGCTTTACAAGATCCTGATCGGACGCCAGGAGGTGCTGAAGTCCAAGGAAGGGCCCGTCATTATCAAGCCGGACGCCGTCGTCCGGTGGCAATACGTGGTGGAAGTGTTCAACCAGGCGGTCCGAGCCCGGTTTAAGACGATCGGATTTGCGCCGGTCTCATAGGGCCGGCCGTGATTGCGCGGGCCAGGCACACCCCCGCGCGGCAGGGAGGCGGCCTATGGCGAGCGTATCGACAACAAGGCAAACGAATCGGCCGACGGCCGACGCGTCGCGGGCGGCCGCCCAGCGAGAGCGAAAATCGTTCCAGCCCCCCCTGACGCCCATGATCGACGTGACCTTCCTGCTGCTGGTGTTTTTCATCCTGACGTTTACGTTTCGCCAGATGGAAGGGCAACTGCCCGGGGCATTGCCGAGACCGGACGTGCCGTGGACGGCCATGGATACCCTCCGCCGTCCGATCCACTTGCGGATCCACCCAGCCGGCGCCGCCGGCGCGGTCTACGAACTCACTGGCGCCGCCGAGGCGATCACCAGCCCACACGCCCTGCACGCGGCGTTGCTGGCCCGCCGACGCATCCTGACCGGCCGGACACCGGTGAGCATCGAGCCGGCAGGAAACGTTCGATGGCAATACGCGGTGGAGGCCCTGAACCAGGCGGTGCGGGCCGGATTCAATACGATCAGTTTCCCCGCTCCATCGACTGAGGCGCGATCGGACAAGACGACCGAACCGTCCATCCAAGACGGAAGGAACTCATAACGATGCGACGATTTTCATGGCGACTATGTGTGGCGGCCCTGGCGGTCGGCTTGTTGTTGCCGACCGGGGTGGGCTGGACCCAGGACGACGACGGCGAGAGCACCTACCAGGGCCTCCCGCCGGATGCGCTCATCGAGCAGTTGATTCAGTTCGGTATGACCGAGCTGCTGGACCACTACATTGCCGGCTCAGGCGGGGGCCCCGATGCGCTGATCGCACAAGCGACGGCGCCCGGGATCAGTTCCGACAAGCGCAACAGCCTGCTCGAGCAGGCGATCAACGCCCTGACCGGCCAGATCGACGCGATCGAGCCGGGCGGCGACCCCATGGAGAAGCTCGAACGTTTCCAGTTGACCTTCAAGAAGGCCTGGACGATCGTCAGCCTGCGCTGCGGGCCTAGCAACCAGCGGCTGCGATACCTGCGCGGCGGCGACGCCGACCGCGAGGAGGTCGTCAAGTGGACCGAGGCGCCCGTTCGGACGCTCAGGCGGCTGGACCAAGATATCCAGGACGCGATCCGGAAGCTGCTGGGTGCCGGGGGGCCGCACGCTTCCAAGTATCTCATTCTGGTGATGCCCGAGTTGGAGGACCTGCAACTGAAGGTCAACTATCGGGCCGCCTGGAGCAATTTCTACCGCGCCGCGGCGATCAACCCGGCCACCAATGAGGAGATGACGGCCAAGCGGCGTCTGCTGACCGATGCCATCGATCGCGTGGGGGACTTTGCGGGCGGCGAAGACACCCACGGTGTGAAGTTCGCATCGATCCTGCTGACGGGCATGTGTCTGCGCGAGGCAGGCAACTATGACGAGGCGATCGCCAAGTTCCGTATCGTTCGCGATGCCGATACCGAGTTGGGGTTGCGGTTCAGCGCGCTGTTCGAGATGCCCCGCACGCTGACTGAGCAGGGAAAGTTCAGCGAAGCGCAGACGGCGCTGGCGCAGTTCTCAGCCGCTGCTCTGCAGCTGGTCGGGAAGGACTACGCCTGGGAGGTCCGCCTCAACAGCGCCATGCTGGGCCACTACCTCTATCAGCGTTGGGCCCTTGCCGATCCGTCCAGACAGGGACAGCTTCAGACCCAGGCCGAACAGGCCCTCGTGACGCTGGTCCAGCAAGAGGCCAACCCCAGCTATCAGCAGGAATACTACAAGATCATCGCCAAGAAGTACCGTGGCGGCGCTGATGAGGAACTCTCTTCGGTGGTGCTGCTGGCCAAGGCCAAGCTAAAACGCGTCGAGGCCTTTCAGACCGAGCAGCCGAAGCAGCGTGAGGAACTCCTGGACGAGACGAAGAAGCTGCTGGGGATGATTCTCGAGCGCACCGATCCATTGTCCCAGTCTCTCCGCGATCAGGTGCTTGAAGAAAAGGGCATCATCAATGCTGTGATCGGCGAGAGCCAGGAGGCCGCGCTGGACTTTCTTCAACTGGCGCAGGATATCCTGAAAGATGACCCCAACAACCCGCGCGCCGCCCAGATGGCTGAGAATGCCGTTCGTCTGGCGTATCAGGTGCTGTACGAACGTCAGGAGGCGGGTGAGCATATTTCGCATCGCAGTCGTGAGGTATTCATCCAGGCGGCGGCGTTTCTGTTGAGCCAGCCCGCCTGGCGGGAGGCGAAGCCCGAACTGGCCGAATGGTACATGGATCTGGGCTGGCAGTACGCCCAACTGGCCGGCGGCGAGAACGACGCCGACCAGAAGATCGCCATGTGCACCAAGGCGATCGAGGCCTATGAGAGCGTTCCCGCGGAGATCGGCGGCCGCTCGAACACCCGCGAGCACATGGAGGCGCGGTACCTGGGCCTGCGAAAGCGCGCGGAGATCCTGGAGATCATGACGTTGGCCAAAGTAAGCGATGCCCAGGCCCTCGCCGTTCGGGCCAAGCTCAAGGCCTACGGCAACGACGCCACCAACGCCGCCCGCAACGCCGAGCGGGCCGGTGACGACGCGCTGCGGGCCGACCTGTTCGAGTGGGGCAGCGATGCAGAGTTCCGCGCCGCTGAGCTTCTGTATGAGCCCCTGGGCCAGGCGGGCCTGGCGGTGGACGAACTGGTCGGGCTCCGCAATCGCTGGCCGGGCACGACCATATTGGAAAACAGCTTCGAGTTGGAAATCCGCGTCTTAGTCAAGGAGCGCCGTGTCGCCGAGGCGGTCACTAAGGTCAAGAACTTCTACGACAAGTATCCCGACAAAGGGGCCGAACTGATCCGACTGGTTACCGTCCAGGTCCGCAAGGGCATCAATAAGGCCCGCTACGATCCCACCGCGGCCGGTTCCCTGAAGAACCTCCAGGAGGGCTACTACGAACTGGCCAGCATGTTGGCCGAGGGAATCGACTTCAAACAGCAGCAGGCCCTGGCTGAGAACTATCGGCTGGCCCAGATGGTGGCCGAGGCACGTTACGAGGTCGACAAGCCTGATCTGGCGTTGGAGCTGTTCCAGGCATGCACGGCGCTGCGGGATATCGATCGCCAGGGGCAGATCAAGGTGATCGAGGCCGCTTACGAGAAACACGTCGGCAAGCTCAACGAGATCGCCCAGGCCAAGCAGATCAACACGACCGAACTGATGAGCTTGGCCGAGCAGTTCATGGAGCGCCTCAAGCAGGCCGGCTACGGGCCGGACCATCCCGCCAGTGTGGCCGTCCGCGATGCGAGGGACAATCTCCAGAAGGTTCAGGCCGACGCCAAGAGCGACGCGTCGAAGCGTAAGGCCGCCGCCGCGATCCTCCTGCGGGTGCTGAGGGGTGGGTACCGGCGGGAGAAGCGGCGTCAACTCGTCGCCGTGCCGCTGGACCCGGTCAATATTCAGGGCGTCGCGCGATGCCAGGTGGCCCTGGGAAAGTACGAGGAGGGGCTGCTGACCTACGACAACCTGATTCGCAGAACGGATCCGGAAGCGTTCGGGGACCTGTACTGGCTGGCGCAGTTGGAGCGGGGCCGTGCGGCGCTGGCGGCCTACGCCGACGATGCGGACGGCCTGCGGGGCGTGATCCGGCTGATCATTCAGTTGGACTACGAAACGAACGGACAGTTCGGCGGCAAGGCCAGCCTGTTTGCCGCCATCGAATCCAAGGCCAAGGAGCATCTGATAAAGTTGAACGAGCCCTGGGGCTCTGACCTGCCTACGACTCGACCGGGCTCGCCGAAGTCCGGACAGGCAGGTAGCAGCGATTGACCCATGCTGCCGTGATGCCTATGATACACCGACACTGCGGCGGCATAGCCAAGTGGACTAAGGCGACGGATTGCAAATCCGTTATGCGTGGGTTCGAATCCCACTGCCGCCTTTTGCCGATAGAGACCATGGACGGCATTCGGCTACCGGGCCCGCCCGATTTCGGGCGGAACGTTCGGGGCTGGTAAAGAGGTGACCTATGTTGCGATACGGATGGATCATCGTGCTCGGCTGTTTGTTGGCTGCGGGGATAGCCTGGGCAGAGATCAAGATTGTCATTCTCAAGGACGGTGGTCAGCTGGAAGGCGAAGTGACCGAGACCGAGGAGGGGTACCAAGTTCTCACCCGCTTTGGCCCGCGGCTCATCCCTCACTACAAGGTCAAGAAGATCATCACCAAGCTCGAGCCCAGGGAAGAGTTTGACCAACGGCGCGAGCAGATCAAGGACGATGACGCCGACGGACATCTCGAACTCGGCCGGTGGGCCATGATGCTGAAGCTCTCGGACAAGGCTCTCAAGAAGGAGATGCTGGAACTGGCTAAGCAGCAATTTCAGCACGTCCTGGAGCTCCGCGACGACGACGATCAGGCCAAGCTTCTGATCCGCAGGGTCGATGGAGAGCTGGAGCGCCTCAGCAAGATCGACGACACGCCCCCGCCCGTGGTCCGTCCGGGCGCCAGGCCCGGCGGTGGTGGCGTGGTGCCGCCGGAATCGCTCGTGCCCATGGAGGGTGTTTTTCGAATTCGGCTGGCGGAGGTCCGCTTCGACGACGCCGAACGCCGCAAGCTTCGCGTCCGCTTCCGCGACGACGTCCTGAAGCGGTTCGCGTCGATGATGGAGGGCGTGGACAACTTTGACGGCAAGAAGTTTCGCCGATGGAAGGACGCCCGCAAGCTTCAATTCATCCTCGACAACATCGGCCGAGAGAACCAGAGCATTCGCAACGACATGCAGATCACAAGCGAGCTGAAGTTCATGAGAGATTTCCAGCGGCCCATCTGGCCGATGCTTCAACGGGCCGGCTCGTGCGCGGACACCAGTTGCCACGCGGCCGCCTCGGGCGCGGGGGGCTTTCGTCTGTTGATTCCCAGGGCGGTATCGTCGACGGATCCAATCTCGGTGCGGACCAACTATACGAACTTTCTCGTGCTCGATTTGTTTGTCTCCGCCGAGGACCTTCGACTGATCGACCGCAATCGCCCGGTCGAATCGCTGATCCTGCAGTATGGCCTACCCCCGGAAAAGGCTCGATTCAAGCACCCGCTGGTCCAGGGATCGGCGATCAGGCCGATCTTCTCGGGCAAGGACGACCGCGGCTACAAGCAGATCCACACGTGGATTCGTAGCGCCCTTCACGGGCCCGTCCACCCGATGTACAACCTGAACTACGTTCCGCCTTTCCTGTCGGCCCCCAGCGACGAGGATGCCCCCGAATCCCCTGAAGACGCCGAAGGCGCCGACACGGGGGCATCGGACGCCGACGCGTCGGAGGAGGGATCCTCTGATAGCGGCGCGGCCCCCCCGGCGGACGATGCCGAGACCGGGCCCGACGATGCGGACCCGCCGGCGCCCTAACCCTCGCTCGGGATGACGCGCGTGCACGCAGTATTGACAGGGCTATTGATAGGTGTTCTTGCCGCCTCGGTGATTGTCTTCGCCGTGATGGGGGTCCGGCAGCACTGGCGTCGCCGACGTTTGGCAAGGGTAGGCCGCCAGCTCGGGCTGGAGTTCGCCGCCGCCGATCCGTTCGATATCGCCCAGGGCTTCGGCGATTTCGCGCTGTTCAGCGCCGGGCACAGCCCGCGGGCCGAGAACGTCTCTCATGGCCGATCGGGCCGATGGCGCGTGCGCGCGTTCGATTTTCTCTACGAGGTCGGCCACGGCATCCACCGCCATACCCGATACACCAGCGCGGTGATGGCCGAGATCGGTAGCGGCCTGGGCGATGTGACGCTGTGGGACGGGCGGGATGCAGTTGATGCGCCGCTGACGGTCCGCCAGAGCCGGGTGATGCGGGGCGGGCGGCTTTGTGACGGCAGCGAAGAGGCCGTCCAGCGTCTGGCTAACGCGTGCGGCGACCTGGACGACCTGCACGTCAGCGCCGAGATCCATCGAGAGTTTCTGGTGCTCTGCGCGCCGGTCCGCCGAGTGGACGTCTACGAGCGCCTGGCGAAGGCGATTGGCGGGGTGTGCGATGGATTGTGCGGCCGGGATGACGTGAAAACATAGACGTGGTGTGTTGAAAATGGTCGATGCAGGTGATAGAAGTGCGTCGTTAGGCCGGTCGAAACCGTACGCCCAGGCCCTGTGACGCCCTGGACTTTTTTTGGAGACCCGTGGTGCAGGCCAAGAATATACTTCCGATCGTTTTGAGCGTAGCTGTGATGCTTGTTGTCGTGGTGGGCTTGGTCTTGTTGCCGCCCAGCGCTGCCCGCCGTGGCAGTCGGCAGATTCTCCAGAGTGTCGATCAGGCCGGCTTGGCGTGGCACGAGGCATCGTCGCTGCTGGGGAACCCGTTCTATCGCAGCCCCAGCGGTGAGTTGTCCCCGCTGCCTGCGCGGATCAAAGAGACCCGATCCGGAACGATCGCCCAGAAGTCGCTTCGATCGCCGAATCCCAAGGCCCTCGAGGTGCTGAAAAAGGGCGAGGCCCCGGTGCTTGAGGCCCTGGAGAAACACCCCAAGGCTTCCCCAGTGGACCGGGCGGTCGGCCTGCAGATGCTGGGCCGTTTTGACATGCTCAGAGGCGCCTATTACCAGCGACAGGCAACACAGACCCGATGGCGGTTGAGCGGCGAGGATCCTGACGACGAAACGGACTTTGTCGGCGTCTATCAGTCTTTGGAGGTGGCCCTGGCGGCGGCCAACAGTGTTCATCGGCAGGCTCAGGCGGTGGCATTCTTTGAGGTGCTTGCCGCGGCCGATACCAGCAAGATCGAGGAAATGAAGCAAGACGCCCACAAGCGGCAGGAAACCGTTCGAGTCCAGACCGCCGAAAAGGCCCGCCAGATCGCCGCGCGCCAGCAGACGATCGCGACGTTTGAAGGCCAGATCGATACGCGGTCGGCCGAGGCCCAGACCCTCCGCGCCGCCAGCCGCGATGCCGAGACCGCCGCCCAGGGCCAGCCTCTGCGGGTCAAAGCGCTGGCGATCGAGGCGAAGATCCACGAACTCCGCAATAAGATCGCCGCCACCCAACGCGAGGCCGATCTGCTTGGGCAGGAGCACAGCCATCTGTTGCTGCAACAGTCCGCCGCCGCCAAGCAGATCAGGGATTGTGACGCCGCCCTCACCGTTCGGCGCCAAGAGATCGCCAAGCAGAAGGCCAACGCCCAGACCGCTCGGACCAAGCTGGACCAGGCCCAACAGGCATTGGGCGAGAATGTGGACGCCCTGGCGGCGGCATTGGACACTCTCGCCGCGGCAGAGGCCCAGGCCGTCCGGTCCTATCAGGAAGCCCTGGACCATTTTGAACAGGCCAAGGGCCTCGCCGAGACCGTCACCCCCAGGATATTGTCCGAGCAGGCCGAGACCCGGATGGCCATCGGCGCGATCCTGGCCGGGGAGATCCAGTTGCGGGACAAGGTCGATCACTTGGCCGGGCAGATCACGTGGGCGCTGGCGACCGTCCAGCCGCCCGTGGACCCGGCCGAGATGGTGGGCAAGGTCAGCTCCTATCTGGCCGATCGGGACGCCGCGCTGGCGGAGGCTCGTGAGCAATTGACCAAAGCGGCCGCCGCATTCGACCAAGCCATCGACGAGGCCGACAGCGATCGGGCGTGGGCCTACCGGGCCGAGTCGGCGACGGCGCAGTTCAGCTTGTACCAGTTGACAGGCGACGCCGCTCATTTGACCAAGGCCAAGCAGCTTCACGAATCGGCCCGAACCGACCATCCCGAGATCCCGCCGCTGGCACCGGGCGAAGCGGCTGTGGCCCGTCCGTCAGGGGGCGCCAAGCCGTCGGCCGGCGGAGCTGGCGACCCGGACGAGGCCGCCGCCAAGGCGACCACCCGACGGTTCATGACGAACATGAACAAGGTCGACAAGGCAGCGGTCCTGGCCGACATGACGGATTCAGGCAAAGCGGCGATGGGCGTAATGATGGATCTCGCACAGGCGTTTATCGATTTGGATGCCGCCATGGTCGCTTCGTATGGGGCCGAAGCCGTCGAAGAGGCCAAGACGGCCAGCGGGATCAACCCAGAAATGATCGATCCACTGGCCGATCCGACCTCTGATGAGCAGTTGGCGAAAATGACGTGCCAGGTCGACGGTGATAAAGCGGTCTGCGTAGTCCCTGACGAGCCTCCGCCGGTTGTCCTGGTCCGACAGGGCGGCAAGTGGCTGGTTGAC
The DNA here is from genome assembly GCA_011050235.1 of Phycisphaerae bacterium. Lineage (GTDB taxonomy): Bacteria > Planctomycetota > Phycisphaerae > SM23-33 > SM23-33 > HyVt-337. The sequence goes on from DRGC01000024.1 coordinate 11,626, forward strand.
ATGGCGGCGACATTCAGCATGCCGCCGGAGGGGTTGCAGATGATAATAGAGATGTTCACGGCCCAGAGAGAGATCGTCCGAGCGGCCAAGGGGGAGATCGGTCCCCGGACCAAGCCTGTGGAGATCTACCAGCAGATCAATGAGGCGATGGCGGCGATGATGCAGGGCGGCGAGGGCGGCTGAGCAACGCCTCCATGGGGCTGGGCGGCTAGGTCCCCTCATGTCACTGGACAGTTGGTCTTTCGTCGGGGTCCATTTCCGGCTGGAATCAGATCGCCTTTTATTGCCATGGCTTACGATCCAAGTCTTTGCGACAGTTAGTTTTGGGGACACGTTTTAAGCACTTACAAAAGCTTGACATGAAACATCTTGCCACTGGGGCGGGTTGAGGGGATAATGGTCTCAGTGGGGCCTGACCTCGGGGATCGAGCGGTTCTCTGGGTAGTGGTTGTAAGCTTTGCGGAAAGGACTTGGCCGTGAGGAAGTACCAAAACAAGTCTATGCAGAAGCTTTCTGCCGAACTGACCGCCGGGCTGGCCCGCCTCCGCAAGAAATACATAGACGCGGCTGAGGAACTGTTCCGCATTATCGACCCGGCCCAGGAATACCCATTTGACTTCGTTCTATTTCGGGTTACGGGGTACGGCGGCGGGGCGGCCGATGGCGGCGAGGACAAATTGACGGGCCAGTCGCTTCGACAGGACCTGCTCCTGCTGATGCTCGACATCTGCGACAGCACCGAATTGCGGGTGAGCGACTATGACGAGGGGGCCTGCGATACGGCCGAACTGGCCAAGCGGCAGAAGGTCTCGACCAAGACCATCCAGCGATGGCGAAAGGCCGGTCTGCCGGCCCGGCGGCTCATCTTCCCGGACGGCAAGCGCCGGATCGCGTTCCTCGAAAGCTCCGTGCTGTGGTTTACCCAGACCCGCCCCGCACAGATCGATCGGTCGGCTCGGTTTACCCAGATGAGCGACCAGGAGCGCGATCAGATCCTGCGGTGGGCCCGGAGGCTCGTGGCGGTCAAGCATTCGTGCCTCTCGGACGTCTCCAAGGAACTCGCCGCCCGCACCGGTCGGGCCGTCGAGACGATCCGCTACACGATCCGGCGGCACGATCAGGATCACCCGCACCAGGCGATCTTCGCACAGTTGTCCGGCGCCCTGACCGATGGCGACAAGCAGAGCATCTACCGGGCGTTCCTGACCGGTGCGCCCGTGCCGACGCTGGCCAAGAAGTTCCAGCGGACGCGAGGCAGCATCTACCGCGTCGTCAACGAAATGCGGGCCCAGCAACTGCTCGACCGCCCGATCGACTACATTCACAATCCGCAGTTTGACCTGCCCGGCGCCGATGCGGCGGTCCTGGCGGACGAGATCCGCTCGGATCCGCCGTCGAATAGGCCGACGGTCGCGGCCCCGGCCGCCGGGGACTTGCCGCCTTATCTGCGGTCGCTCTACGGTGTGCCGCTTCTGGGCCGCGACGAGGAACGGGACCTGTTCCGCCGGTACAATTACCTCAAGCACAAGGCCGACAGGCTGCGCCGGTCGATCGATCCGAATCGCATTCACACCCGCGACCTCCAGGAGGTCGAGCGGCTCCTGCTGCAGGCCAACAGCATCAAGAATCGCGTCATTCGCTCGAATCTTCGGCTGGTCGTGTCGATCGCCAAGAAACACGCCGGCGGCGCGCAGACGTTGTTCGAGCTGATCAGCGACGGCAACGTCTCGTTGATGCGAGCGGTGGAAAAGTTCGACTACGCCCGCGGCAATCGATTCAGCACGTATGCATCCTGGGCCATCATGCGAAACTTCGCCCGCTCGGTCCCCAAGGAGCAGATTCAGCGAGACCATTTCGCCACGGGCAACGAGGAGGCCCTGGACATCGCCGCCAGCCTGCAGATGTATGAATCGCAGGAGATCAAGGTCAGCGAACTTCGCGAGAGTATCGACGCGGTGCTGACCCACCTGACGGCGACCGAGCGAACGATCCTGGTGGGGCACTTCGGCCTGGACGAGAAACACGATACGAAGACGCTCGAACAGCTCGCCGGGCGGCTGAGCCTGAGCAAGGAACGCGTCCGCCAGATCGAAATCCGCGCACTGGAGAAACTGCGGACCGTCCTCTACTCGCGCAAATCGGAGCTGATGAGCTAGGCCGGGCGTACGTAAGTCCGTAGTGATCGAGCTGTCAGTTCAGGCCCGAAGGGCCGTCTTGCTTAGCCCAGGGCGAAGCCGTGGGTGTGAGCGCAGCGAGCAGCCGAACGGCGAGCCCTGGGGAATGGACGGGCCAAAGGGGAAAGCCCCAACGGGGCGCCTTGACGGGCCCGATTTCGCTGGGTGCTGCGATGCGATGGCCTCAACGAGAGTCTCGATCGCATGGTCGACAAAGCCAAGACGCCCCTTACGGGGCTTGCCGCAATGCCGACGATAACCCAGGGCTTGGCCTGACGGCCTACGCCCTGGGCTAAGCAAGGGACCCCGTTGGGGCCCAACGATCAACAAGGCGAAGCAAGAACTGGCCGGACAGGTCGTAGATCCGGCGGGACAGGAGCCGCGCCGACCGGCGCTACATGAAATTGCCCGTGGCTCTGGGCCAGCGCTGGGAGGGGAGTGCGGGGTGGATCACACGGACGACGGGGCATTCTTGCGCGTCGAGGCTGGCGCGAATGTGACGGCGGCGGTCAACATAAGACCGGCCGACAGGAGCAGCAGGCCTCGCCGCGTCGCCGGGCGCGACAGGCGGAAGGCGGCTGTTGTCAGCCAGCGCGGCGGTGCGGCCGGGCGGAGAGTGGGGGTGGGGGCGACGACGTCGGGCGTGGCGAGTTGTCCGTCGCCCGATCCGGCCAGCACACGCCGATTGGCGGGGACGAACTCGCCCTGGCTCAGCGCCAAGCGCTGGATGAAGGTCGTATCCTGCTGGGCGGCTTCGACCATGCGCTGGCCGGCGACCAGGTGGGCGGCCATGTCGGCGTTGCGAGCCGCCAGCGACTCACGCTCATACCGCACGGCCAGCAGACTGGCGTAGGCGGGCACGAGAACCGTCGCGGCTACCACAGCCAGCGCGAGCGCGCCGATTACACAGAACCCAAACGCGCCGACCCGAGGCCCAAGATCCTTGAGCCCTTCGGGAGAGCGGGTGCGTTTACGACTTATTCCATGTCGATGCGCCGTAGATTGCCCTGTCACCTAGCTGTTCCTCGATGCGGAGAAGTTGGTTGTACTTGCAGACCCGGTCGGTCCGACAGGCCGATCCGGTCTTGATCTGTCCGGTGTTCTTGGCCACCGTCAAGTCGGCGATGGTCGTGTCTTCGGTCTCGCCCGAGCGGTGGCTGACCACGGCCGTCCAGCCGTTGCTGTGGGCCAGGTCGATCGTCTGCAGCGTTTCGGTCAACGTGCCGATCTGGTTGAGCTTGATAAGAATGCTGTTGGCCGATGTCTCGTCCAGGCCGCGTTTCAGGAACGAAACGTTCGTGACAAACAGGTCGTCGCCGACGAGTTGGATTCGCTCGCCCAGCTTGGTCGTCAGTTTCGCCCAGCCGGCCCAATCGTCCTCGCCCAGGCCGTCTTCGAGGCTTCGGATCGGATACTTGTCTACCCACGCCGACCACATGTCGATCATCTCGTCGCTGGTGGCGATGCGGGTCGGGTCGGACTTGAAGAAACAGTAGCCTTCCTTGCCTCGCTGGCGGGCCTCGTTGACCATTTCGCTGGCCGCCGGGTCCAGGGCGATCCAGAGATCCTTGCCCGGCGTGTAGCCGGCCCTTTCAATCGCCTGACAGATCAGCTCCGGCGCCTCGTCATTGTTCTTGAGGGACGGCGCGTAACCGCCTTCGTCGCCGACGGCGGTGTTGTAGCCTTTGGATTTCAGCACGTCCTTGAGGGCGTGGAACACTTCCGTGCCCATGCGCAGGCCCTGGGAGAAGCTCGTCGCCCCCCACGGCTGGACCATGAACTCCTGGAAGTCGACCGTGCCGTCGGCGTGCTTGCCGCCGTTGAGGATGTTCATCATCGGCACGGGCAGCGTGACGGCATCGTCGCCGGCGAGGTGGGCGTAAAGAGGGCGGCCGGTCGACATGGCGGCGGCCTTGGCGACCGCCAGCGAGACGCCCAGGATCGCGTTGGCGCCCAGCGCGCTCTTGTTGGGTGTGCCGTCGGCGTCGATCATCGCGCGATCGATGCCTTCCTGGTCACCCACGTCCTTGCCGACGACCAACTCGGCGATTGTCGTGTTGACGTTCTCGACGGCCTTGAGCACGCCCTTGCCGCGGTAGACGGCCGGATCGCCGTCGCGTAGTTCAACGGCCTCGTTCTCGCCGGTCGATGCGCCGGAGGGCACGGCCGCGCGGGCAAAGTGGCGATCGTCCAGGTGCACGTCCACTTCGACGGTGGGATTGCCCCGCGAATCCAGAATCTGACGAGCGTGAACGCCCTTGATCTTCCTAGCCATGGACAGAAATCCTTTATGCAGTTATCGGACCTTGGTTTATCTGTGCGTTAGCAATTCCCGACCGGGCCGGGCAGTCGAGAAAGGTGGATATCGTAGCGATTCGTCCGGGTGTTGCAAGGGCCGGCGCGCACGCGCCCCGCGCGCCTTGGGCGCGATCCGTCGGGTCCCCTCAAACCGCGCATCCAACGGTCAAGAGTCGGTCTTTGGCGGCTTACGGCTTGCGGGGAAGTGGTCGTCGATCAGCTTGACGATGCCGCGAGCCAGACCACGCCCCTTTTCCTCGGGCCCCTGGTTTCGGGAGGTCTTCGTTCGCCCCACGATGTTCGCCTCACCGATTACGCGTCCGCTGGCCTTGTCGACGAATTCGACTCGGGCCAGGGCCTCTTCGAACGGGCCGGACACCTGGCCGAACAGTCCTGCCCTTTCGTAGTGCCAGATATCGCCGCGTATCAGCAGCGTTCTGCCGCCGGAGCTCGGCAGGTTCGCCTTGGCGAGCGCTTCGTAGAATGCCATTGGCATTGTCGCGAATACCTGCGGGGGAGTCTGGCCGCCCGTCTTGTCGCCAAGTTTCGTTAACTCGAAGTCCGTGTAGTCGGCGAAGGCGTTGCCCGACAGTCCGGCAGAGGTCGGCTTGACGAGCATGTAGGAGCCTCTGCCGCCGAACTCGGTTGTTTCCTTGAAGATGCGGCTTGCGCATCCGCTTGTCAGTAGCAGGGCGGCTGCAACGGCGAGTGCAAGAAATCGTAATCGGTTCATGATGTATCTCCCACTCAGATTACCTGGAGGTGACTGACTGACCGCGGGGGAGACCACGCTCAATCTGCGGCTCGCCCGGCTGAGGCCACGTAATTATGCGACATCTTTGACGCCAGTGCAAACACCGAGCATAATGCCCGTGAGCACAAGACGACCGGGCCGACGCGTCGCGGCTGTGTGGCGGTTTTCTGAATGGACGAAATGATTCCTCAACTTGTTGCGGCGGTCTTGGTCGTGGGCGCCCTGACGGCGTACGTTGTTTATCGCGCCGGTCACAGGGATCGGGCCCACGTGCATCGCGGCAATTTCCTGACGGGTGAGGGCGAATGGGCCGAGGCGTTGGAGGCCTACCAAGAGGCGCTTGAGATCAACCCCGACTCGTTCGACGCCCACATGGGCGCCGCGGAGGCCTGTGACCGTCTGGAGCAGTGGGACCAGGCCGTCGCCGCCTGTGAGGCGGCAGCTGCGGTTGCCTCCGACGACAAGTTCCAGCATATCAGCGCGTGGGAGAAGGTGGGCAATATCTGCGATCGGGCGGGGCGGTTTGAGGAGGCCTTGGCCGCCTGCGAGAAGATCCTCGAGATCTGGCCCGAGCATCTTTCGGCCAACCTTGGGGTCGCCCGGTTCAACAGCCAGCTCGGCCGCCATGATGCGGCGCGGGCGCACTACGAGCACCTGGTCCAGGCCCACGGTCTGACGCTGGAGTTGTGCTACGGCCTGGGGGAGGTGTACCGACAGTTGAACCGCCCCGACGATTCGGCGGAGGCCTATCGCAGCGCGCTGGCGATCCAGCACGAGCGGCATGACCCGGCCGGTCACCGCGGGCATACGTTGATGGTGCTGGGCGACATGTACGCACAGTTCGCCCGCTATGACAGCGCCTTCGAGGCGTACGCCGAGGCCCACACCTGCAGCGAAGACTGGTCAGCGCCCTATTGCGGAATGGGCGATGCGCTGGGGGAACTGGGCCGCCATGACGAGGCGATCGCCGCCTACCGAACGGCGCTGAAGATCGACGACCAGTGGGAAGACGCGTGGCGCGGCCTGGGTCAGACGTATGCCCGCCTCGACCGGACCGACGACGCGCTGGAGGCCTTTGGCAAGGCAATCGAGATCAATCCCGACTTCGCCGCCGCACACCTGGGCATCGGCCAGCTTCACACAGCCATGGGCCATGCCGACAAAGCGACCGATGCGCTGGAGACCGCCATCCGTCTCGACCCGGACGGCCCCATCGCCGCCGAGGCCCGCCAGGCCCTCGACACGTCAGCCCGGCCGCCCTCGACCGCCGACGAGTAGCCACGTGCAGGGGTGGATTATCGAGTGCGGGCGAAGCCTTTGGGATCGATACCGAGCTGTTGAATACGGTATCGGAGAATTCGGCCGGTCGTCTGCAGGTCTCGGCTGGCGGCGGCGGTGTTGCCGTTGGCGCGTTTCAGCGCGTCGACGATGATCTCGCGTTCGACCATCGCCACGCGGTCGGCCAGCGTGCCTTCACCGATCGTATCGGATGCGTCGGAGGTCTGCAGCGTCGGCGGCAGGTGATGGCCGTGGATCACGCCGTCGGTGCTGAGCAGGACGGCCCGCTCGATGCAGTTCTCCAGCTCGCGGACGTTGCCGGGCCAGTGATAGGCCACCATCATGTTGATCGCCGGCGTACTGATGCGGCGAACATCCTTGCTCATTCGCTGGCGATAGCGCTCGACGAAGCAGTCGGCCAGCAACAGCAGGTCGTCCTTGCGGTCGCGCAGGGGCGGCAGCAGGATCGGGAAAACGTTGATGCGGTAGTACAGGTCCTGGCGGAACTCCTTGTCAGTCAGCGCCTTTTCCAGGTCGCGGTTGGTGGCTGTGATGATACGGACGTTGGCCTTGAACGTCTTGCTGCTGCCCACACGCTCGTATTGGCGATCCTGGAGCACGCCCAGCAGTTTGACCTGCGTGGGCAGGGAGAACTCGCCGATCTCGTCGAGAAACAGCGTGCCGCCTTCGGCCTCTTCGATTCGCCCGCGGCGGGTCTCGATCGCGCTGGTGAAGGCGCCCTTCTCGTGGCCGAACAGTTCGCTCTCCATCAGGCTTTCCGACAGGGCGGCGCAGTTGACCTTCACGAACGGCCCATTGGCGCGCGGGCTGGAATAGTGAATGGCGTGGGCGACGAGCTCCTTGCCCGTGCCGGACTCGCCGCGGATCAGGACGGTCGTGTCGGTGGGGGCGACCTGGTGAATGGCCCGGTAGACCTCGCGCATGGTCTTGGAGTTGCCGATGATGTTTTCCGGGCGGAACGTGTCGGCCAGCTGGTGACGGAGGCGCAGGTTCTCTTCCTCCAGCGCCTCGCGTTCGGTGGCCAGGGCCTGGCGGGCCTTGACGTCGTTGGCGATCATGCTGGCGATGATGCTGAGCACGCGGACGTCTTCGTCGAGCGAGACGGCCTCATCGAACACGCGGTCGATCGACAGGGCGCCGATCGCCTCGTTGCCGACGGCGATGGGCACGCAGATGTAGCTGATCTCCTCGGAGCTCTTTCGGCGCTCATGGAGGTGGTCGAGAAACGCCGGTTCCTGGGAGATCTTCGGCACTACGGCCGGCCGGCCTGTCCGGATGACCTGCCCGGTAATTCCCTCACCGGCGGCATAACGGATATTCCGGCGGCGGCCGTCGGCGAGGTCGTGGGCGACCTCGATCCGCAGTTCCTGCTCATCCGGCGACAGCAGCATGATGGTCCCTCGCCGCATACCAAGCTCGCTGTCGAGAACATCGAGTATCTCAGCCAGTGTAGACCGCTGCTGCCCGGCCCCGATCGCCAGCATGCCGCTGATGCGGTAGAGGGCGTCTAGCTCATTGGGGTGTCGGCTCGTGGCGGTCGACGGGGTCACATTTGTGCTGTTAGCCATGTCACTTTTTCCAGAAAGCCCGTTTTGTTACCTATTGACAAGATAGTTACAGAATTGTATATAGCGGGCATATTCAATACAAGTTTGTTGTTTCCTTTCCTTGGAAGTGGGTTGCATCCAAATCTGTAACATCTGTAAGTCAGTCGTGTTATGGTTCTTGCACGACATTGGCACGCCATGTGTTATGTCCAGTGCATGGCAAGAAGTTCTTGCCGGGGCAGTGGTTTGTTCGCGCCGGCATTATGACGACCGCGGATTGTTTGGAAAGGACTGACAATGAAACACCCGCGTTGGATGCTACTGGTGCTTGTGGCGATCGGAGCTCTACTCGTGTTCCCCCAGGCATCGCCGGGGGCCGAGGAAGATAGCCCCTCGGTTGTCTCCGAGATCGTCGGGCTGGACACCGTCTGGGTGCTGATCACGGCCTTTCTTGTGTTCTTCATGCAGGCGGGCTTCGCGATGCTCGAGACGGGCCTCACGCGCGCCAAGAACGCCTGCAATATTCTGATGAAGAACTTCATGGACTTCAGCGTCGCCAGCATCATGTTCTTCCTGGTTGGCTATGCGCTGATGTTTGGTGAGTTTAACGGGTTCATCGGTTTCTCGGGGTTCGGGCTAAGTTCCGTCGGCGATGGCGCGACGAACGTGCCCATCTGGGCGTTCTGGCTGTTTCAGGCGGCGTTTTGCGGAACAGCGGCCACGATCGTCTCCGGCGCGATGGCTGGGCGGATGAAGTTCAAGTCGTACCTGTTGTTCACGGTTGTCATCAGTGCAGTGGTCTATCCCATCATCGGGCACTGGGTCTGGAACACCGGGGGTTGGCTGTATAAGCTTGGCTTCGCCGATTTCGCCGGTTCGACCGTCGTCCACGCTACCGGTGGCTGCGCGGGGTTTATTGGGGCGGTGCTGCTGGGTCCCCGGATCGGCAGGTACAACGGAAAGACCAAGGCCATCGCCGGTCATTCGATCCCTCTGGCGTGCATAGGCGTTTTCATTCTCTGGTTCGGATGGTTCGGCTTCAATCCCGGCTCGACCCTGGGCGTTGTCGGCAAGGAGTCACTCATCGGCTTGGTGGCCGCCAACACCAACCTCGCCGCAGCGGCGGGCGCGATCATGGCCATGATCACAGTGTGGGTGCTCTATGGCAAGCCGGACCTATCGATGACGATGAACGGCGCGCTGGCGGGGCTGGTGGCGATCACGGCGCCCTGTGCGTTCGTGCAGCCATGGGCCGCCATTGTGATCGGCGGCGTCGCCGGTGTGGTCGTGGTAGCGGGCGTGGCCCTGATGGATAGAATTAGGGTTGACGATCCTGTTGGCGCCGTGGCGGTGCATGGTATTTGTGGTCTGTGGGGGACGCTCGCGGTGGGCTTGTTCGGCGCGCCGGCGTATGGGATTAACGGCCTGTTCTACGGCGGCGGATTTACCCAGCTCGGTATTCAGGCGTTAGGCACGTTCGCCTGCGCGGCGTTCGCCATAGCGGCGATGGGCATTGTTTTCCTTGCGATCAAGAAGACCGTCGGTCTGCGAGTGAGCAGGGACGAGGAACTGCGCGGCTTGGATATCGGCGAGCACGGGATGGAATCCTACGCGGGCTTCCAGGTCTTTGTCACCGAATAGCGAAAGGCGTTAGCCATGAGACTGATTGTTACCTATATCCAGCCGGAGCGGCTCAACGACGTCAAACAGTCCCTGTATGCCAACCAGATCTATAAGATATCCATCACCAACGCCCTCGGCTGCGGCGAGCAGCGCGGGTACCACGAGACCTATCGTGGGGTCGATGTCGAGGTGGACCTGCTCAAGAAGGTCCGGCTGGAGATTGCCGTGAACGAAGATTACGTTCAGGCGACCATCGACGCCATCGTCAAAGGCGCTCGAACGGGCGAGATCGGCGACGGCAAGATCTTCGTTCTGCCGCTGGAGCGGTGCGTCCGCATCCGCACCAGCGAGGAGGGCAACGACGCCATCGGCTAGTGCTCTGTCACAGCTAACATGACGGGTGGCCATCCGCCACAGGCGGACTTGCAAGCCGTGTAGGTGCACCAACACAGGTTGCAAGCAACCTGTGCCACCCACCAAATTACGTGTTACGGACTACTGGTCGCGGGGGGGATTTGTCCCGCGTGGCGTCAACATTTGGCGCAGCCGATTTTGCGCAGGAGTGTATAATCCTGGGTGATCTCCTGCCGATTTGTAAATGGGTGGGCGGACAGGCAATTGTGCGCTCAGGTCCCCCAACTCCAGTTGGCTGACGCCTCCAATGATGTTGAGACCACAGGACGTTCCAACCCTCGGGTTGTACGAAGCCCGCCGCGAGCATGATGCCTGCGGTATCGGTGCCGTTGTGCGCATCAGCGGCCGGGCCGATCACGAGATTGTCGCCCACGCCCGCGGCGTGCTGACCAACCTCGTCCACCGTGGGGCCGCCGGCGGCGACGAGACCACCGGCGACGGGGCCGGGATGCTCGTGCAGATCCCCCACGCGATGCTCCTCAGTGAAGCGACCCGCCTGAAGATCGAGCTGCCCCCGCCCGGCGGCTACGGCGTGGGGATGATCTTCGAGCCCCAGGACAAGAAGGCCCGCCAGCACTGCGAGAAACTCCTGGTCAAGGCCCTGGGCGACCACGGCCTGAAGGTGCTCGCCTGGCGCGACGTGCCGACGGACGCCGACTGCCTGGGCGAGACGGCCAGGCTGGTCGAGCCCTTTGTCCGCCAGGTGATCGTGGCCGGCGGCACCGTGAGCGACGTGGCGCTGGAGCGCAAGCTCTACCTCGCCCGCCGCCGGGCCGAACGGATGGTGGCCGAGGACCTCGGCGACCGGGCCGCCGACTTCTACATCTGTTCGCTGTCCTGTCGGACGCTGATTTACAAGGGCATGTTCCACGCCGCGCAGCTGTTCGGCTATTACGCGGACCTCACCGACGAGCGGGTGACGACAGCCCTAGCGATTGTTCACCAGCGTTACAGCACCAACACGTTCCCCAACTGGCGGCTCGCCCAGCCGTTCCGCATGATCGCCCACAACGGCGAGTTCAACACGCTCTCGGGCAACGCCAACCGGATGCTGTCGCGCCAGCAGCACATGCACTGCGACCACCTCGGCGACATGGCCGACCTCGTGCCGGTGCTGACCGCCGGCGGGAGCGACTCGGCGTGGTTCGACAACGTCGTCGAACTGCTGACCCATGGCGGGCGGTCGCTGCCGCACGCGATCATGATGATGATCCCCGAGGCGTTCGGCGCGGCGTATCACATCAGCACCGACAAGCGAGCGTTCTACGAATACCACGCCGCCATCATGGAGCCGTGGGACGGCCCGGCGGCGGTGCTGTTCACCGACGGGCGGATCGTGGGCGGCACGCTGGACCGCAACGGCCTTCGCCCGTGCCGCTACGCCGTGACCACCGACGACCTGCTGGTGATGGCCAGCGAGACGGGCGTGGTCGAGTTCCCGCCCGACGGCGTCCGCATGCGGGGGCGGCTTCAGCCGGGGCGGATGTTCCTCGTCGATACCGTCGAGGGCCGCATCGTCACCGACAACGAAATCAAGAGCAAGATCTCGCGCCAGAAGCCCTATCGCCGCTGGCTCAGCTCTAACCGGATCGATCTTCGCGGGCTGTTGCACGGCTCGCGGGCGATTCCGTCGGACCAGGCCACCATCGCCCAGCGCATGCGGGTGTTCGGCTACACGCGCGAACATCTCCACATGATCCTGGCGCCGATGGCCCGCAACGGCCAGGAGCCCCTCGGGTCGATGGGCAACGACGCCGCCCTGGCCGTCCTCAGCGGCAGGCCCAGGCTGCTGTTCGACTACTTCCAGCAACTGTTCGCCCAGGTCACCAACCCGCCGATCGATCCGCTGCGGGAAGGGCTGGTGATGAGCCTGATGACATTCACCGGCAAGCAGCACAACCTGCTGGCCGAGACGCCCGAGCATTGTCGCCAGCTCAAGCTGTCCCATCCGATCCTGACCAACGACGACATGGACCGCCTGCGGGACGTGCGGCGGGCCGATTTCAGCGTGGGCACCGTCGATGCGCTGTTCGACGCCGAAACCGACGACCCCGGCGAGTCGCTGAAAGCGGGGCTGGACGAGCTTGTCCGCTCGGCGGCCCAGGCGATCGACGAGGGCGCGTCGCTGGTGATCGTCTCCGACCGCAATCTCTCGGCGACCCGCGCGCCGATTCCATCGCTGCTGGCGGTGGCGGCCGTTCACCATGGGCTGCTGCTTCGCGGGCTGCGCAGCGAGGCGGGGCTGGTCGTCGAAAGCGGCGAGGTCCGCGAGGTGATGCACTATTGCCTGCTGTGCGGCTATGGCGCCAGTGCCATCAACCCCTACCTGGCGCTGGAGATCGTGGATGAGCTGCAGCGCGAGGGCGAACTGCCCAGCGAGATCGAGCCGGAAAGCCTCATCGACAACATGATCGCCGCCGTCAAGAAGGGCATCCTCAAGACGATGTCCAAGATGGGCATCTCGACCCTTCGCAGCTATTGCGGCGCGCAATTGTTCGAGGCGATCGGCATCTCGCGCGGGGTGATCGACGACTACTTCACCGGCACGAGTTCCCGCATTGGCGGGATCGGCCTGGCCGAGATCGCCGCCGAGGCGCTGGCCCCGCATCGGGCGGCGTATGTCGACCCGCCGACCCAAGCGCTGGATCTGGACTACGGCGGCGAGTACCACTTCCGCACCGACGGCGAGCGACACCTGTGGACGCCGCAGACCATTAGCTGTCTTCAACACGCCGTCCGCCTGGACGACGCCGAGGCCTTCGAGCAGTACGCCCGGGCGATCAACGACCAGTCGACGGCCGCCTGCACGCTGCGGGGACTGTTCGAGTTCGCCCCCGGCAAGTCCGTGGGGCTGGAGGACGTCGAGCCGGCCTCGGAGATCGTCAAGCGGTTCTGCACCGGAGCGATGTCGCACGGGTCGATCTCCAAAGAGGCCCACGAGACATTGGCGGCGGGCATGAACCGCCTCGGAGCGGCCAGCAACACGGGCGAAGGCGGCGAAGACCCCGCCCGCTACGAGCCCAGCGACAACGGCGACGTGCTGAACTGTGTGATCAAGCAGGTCGCCAGCGGGCGGTTCGGCGTCACGGTCGAATACCTTTCCCAGGCCAAGGAGCTGCAGATCAAGATGGCCCAGGGCGCCAAGCCCGGCGAAGGGGGCCAGTTGCCCGGCCATAAGGTCACCGACGAAATCGCACGCCTGCGCCACTCGACGCCGGGCGTGACGCTGATCTCGCCGCCGCCGCATCACGATATCTACTCCATCGAGGACCTGGCGCAGTTGATCTACGATCTGAAATGCGCTAACCCCGACGCGGAGGTGTCGGTCAAGCTCGTCGCCGAAGTCGGCGTCGGCACGATCGCCGCCGGCGTGGTCAAGGGCGGCGCCGACGAGGTCCTCATCAGCGGCCATGACGGCGGAACGGGGGCCAGTCCGCTGTCGTCGATCAAGCACGCGGGCGTGCCGTGGGAACTCGGCCTGGCCGAGACGCAACAGACGCTGATGCTCAACGGCCTGCGGGACCGTGTTCGCGTGCAGGTGGACGGGCAGCTCAAGACCGGGCGCGACGTGGTGATCGGCGCGATGCTGGGCGGCGAGCGGTTCGGCTTCGGCACCGCGGCGCTGGTGGCGCTGGGCTGCGTGATGATGCGCAAGTGCCACCTCGGCACGTGCCCGGTGGGCATCGGGACGCAGGACGTTAACCTGCGAAAGCGGTTCACGGGCCAGCCCGAGCATCTGGAGCGGTTCATGTTGTTCGTCGCCGAAGAGGTCCGCCGGCTGATGGCCGAGCTGGGCTTCCGGCGTTTCGACGACATGGTGGGCCGGGCAGATCGCCTGAACGTCTCCAAGGCCGTCGACCGGTTCAAGACACGCGGGCTGGACCTGGGCAATATCTTCGCCGGTCTCAACGACCACGAGGGCGTCATCTGTCGCCGCACGCGGAAGCAGAACGACCGAACGGCCGACCACCTGGACCACGAGATTATCAAGCAGGCGGCCCCGGCGATCGACCGCGGCAAGGCCGTCGTGATCAATCTGCCCGTCCGCAATCTCCACCGAAGCATCGGGGCGATGCTGAGCAATCGGATCGTCCGTAAATGGGGGCCCAAGGGCCTGAAGGACGGGACGATCGAGATCAACCTGACCGGCTCGGCTGGGCAGAGCCTGGGCGCCTTTCTGGCCCCGGGCGTGACGCTGCGGGTCCTGGGCGATGCGAACGATTACGTCGGTAAGGGCCTCTCCGGCGGGCGGATCGTTCTGCTGGCCCCCGACGAGTGCCGGTTCATGCCCTGCGACAACGTGATCGCCGGCAACACGCTGCTGTACGGGGCGACCAGCGGAGAGGTCTTCATCAACGGCATGGTGGGCGAGCGGTTCGCCGTCCGCAACAGCGGCGTCACGGCGGTGGTGGAGGGCATCGGCGACCACGGCTGCGAATATATGACCGGTGGCGTGGTGGTCGTGCTGGGCCAGACGGGCAGGAACTTCGCAGCCGGCATGAGCGGGGGCGTGGCGTATGTGTTCGACGAGTACCAACTGTTCGACACGCTCTGCAACCTCGACACGGTCGATCTGGAAAACGTCTGGCAGGAGGAGGACCGCCGGACGCTGCACGAACTGATCAGCCAGCACGCCGAGTGGGCCCGCAGCCGCCAGGCCAAGCGGATCCTGAGGGCCTGGCCGGATATGGTCGGCAAGTTCGTGAAGGTCATCCCGCTGGACTACCGCCAGGTGCTGCAGCGCATGCGAGACAGCGAGGACCGCGACACCGACACCACGCCGGTGACCGAGGAGGTCTTCCGTGGGTAAGCCGACCGGCTTCATCGAGCACGGCCGGGAGGAGGTCGGCCATCGACCCGTCGAGGAGCGCGTCGGCGACTGGTTCGAGGTCGATCTGCCGCTGCCGCTGGAGGCGATGCTTCGCCAGGCGTCGCGGTGCATGGACTGCGGCGTGCCGTTTTGCCACGGCGCGGGCTGCCCGCTGGGCAATCGCGTTCCGGAGATAAACGACCTGGTCTATCGCGGGCGATGGCGCGAGGCGTCGGAGATTCTGCACGCCACGAACAACTTCCCCGAGATTACCGGGCGGGTGTGCCCGGCCCCGTGCGAGGCCGCCTGCACCTTGACGATCAACGACGACCCGGTGCTGATTCGCCATATCGAGCTTCAAATTGCTACGCGGGCGTTCGAAGAAGGCTGGATCGTCCCGCTTCGGCCGCGCGAGGCGACGGGCAAGAGCGTGGCCGTGGTCGGTTCGGGCCCGGCGGGTCTGGCCGCCGCCCAGCAGTTGGCGCGGGCGGGACACCGCGTGGTCGTGTTCGAGAAATCCGACCGCATCGGCGGCCTGCTGCGGTACGGGATCCCCGACTTCAAGCTGGATAAGCGCACGCTCGATCGCCGGCTGGAGCAACTGAAGGCCGAGGGTGTCGTCTTTCAGGCGGGGGTGACCGTCGGCGAGGATATCTCCGCCCGCTATCTCCGCAAGTCCTACGATGCGGTCTGCCTGACCGTCGGCGCCGGCGAGCCCCGCGACCTGGCGGCGCCGGGGCGGAGCTACGAGAACGTGCATTTCGCGATGACGTACCTGACGCAGCAGAATCGTATCAACGCCGGCGATGAGATCCCCTCCGATGAGCAGATCACCGCCCACGACAAGATCGTGGTCGTCATTGGCGGGGGCGATACCGGCAGCGACTGCGTGGGGACGGCCATTCGCCAGGGGGCCAAGGAGGTGCACCAGTTCGAGATTCTACCCAAGCCCCCCGACCAACGGGCGGAATCGGACCTGTGGCCGGACTGGCCCACGGTCCTCAGGACGACCACCTCGCACGAGGAAGGCTGCCGCCGCCGCTGGTGTGTCAAGACGACCAAGCTTTCCGGGCGGGGCGTCCGGGCCGAAAAACTGCACGGCGCGGAGGTCGCCTGGGAGCAGTCGGCCGATGGGCAATGGTCGATGACCGACGCGCCCGACTCGGAGTTCACCATGAAGGTCGACCTCGTCCTGCTGGCGATGGGGTTCCTGCACGTCCCCCACACCGGCCTGGTCAACCAGTTCGGCCTGGAGTTAGACGACCGCGGCAACGTGATGGTGCGGGACCACCACACCAGCGAAGACGGCGTCTTCGCCGCCGGCGACACCGCCGAGGGCGCCTCGCTGGTGGTGCGGGCCATCGCCTCAGGCCGCAACGCCGCCGCCGCCATCGACGCCTGGCTCGCCGCCAAAGACCGGTAGCGCCCACACGCCCACAATCCCGTTGGGGCGAAGGCGGTTGACACATATGGGGGCGTCGGCTAAGAACGTACGAGACTTCCCAACCGAATTCTGACGGATGAGATCCCTATATGAGCGAATCGATAACAGAAAACATGCGGGGCCGGCTCCGCTGGTTTCACTTCTGGCCGCTGCTGCTGGGCCCGGCGGCCGTCGGATTGATCGCTTTGGCCAGTCGATACTACGGCGGCATCGATCCCAGCAACGCCGATTTGAACCATATCCGCCTCGACACACGCTTGGATTGGCTTGCCCCGCGGCTGGCGCTGGCGACGGCGTTCCTATTCTGGGTCCGGTGCATGGGAACGCGCAATCCGCTGCACATGGTGCTCACGGTTGTCGCCGGTACGCTGCTGCTGCGGGAACTGCACTGGTCGGACGATAACTGGTCGCCGATTATCAAGAACTCGGCCCCGCCGATTCTGATAGTCTGCGGGATCTGGGCGTGGATCTGGCGAGACCTGCTCAAACGCCCGCTGGCCGACCGGCGACATGTGGTGTGGGTGATCACCGCCGCAGCAACGTTCCTACTGGCCCAGTTCATCGAGCGACGCGTGTTCCGATTTGTCCCCGGCGAGGGGCCCATCCATTCCAAGCTCGAGGAGGCCGTCGAGGTCGCCGGGCACCTGTCGTTGCTGATCGCCGCCTTGATCGGCAGGTGGACCTACTACCTGCCGAACGGCCAAACGTGTTCGATTAGCGAGGGCTTCTGGGCCGGGCCGACGGGCCAACTCTGGGCGCGCCTGACGGGCAAAGGCCCCAAAGACAGCGACTGATGTCGCCTATTCCAGCCCGGCGTTACGTAAATCCGTAGCGACCGAGCCGTCAGTTCAGGCCCGAAGGGCCGTCTTGCTTAGCCCAGGGCGAAGCCGTGAGTGTGAGCGCAGCGAGCAGCCGAACGGCGAGCCCTGGGGAATGAGCCGGCCAACGGGAAAGCCCCAACGGGGCGCCTTGAGGGGCCAGATCGCGCCGGCTGCTTGGATGCGATGGCCTCAATGATGGTCTCATGCCCATGATCGACAAAGCCAAGACACCCCTTACGGGGCTTGCCGCAACACCGACGATAACCCAGGGCTTGGCCTGACGGCCTACGCCCTGGGCTACACAAGGGACCCCGTTGGGGCCCAACCATCAACAGGGCCGCGTAATACCTGGCCGGACAGGTCTCAGCCCCGCCGCGCGATACGCGACTGTGCCCATCCCTCCAAGCCGGAGCCTATTCCATGCCGGCGGCCCAGCGTTGGGCCCAGTTTAGGATCGCGTCGGCCTCATCCGGCTGGAACTGCTTGCCCATGCACAGCCACACGCCTTCGGGCTTTAAGTGCTCGGCCAGGAGCTTGGCCTCGGCGAAATCGTCGGCGAAGATCTGCACGCCCTTACCGGCGGCCTGGATGCGCTTGTAGACGTCGATCCAATCCCTGGCGTTGCCCTGTCCGGCGCCGAAGACCCACTGAATGGCGTTCAGGTCGGTCTCCAGCAGCGCGTCCAGGTGCACCAGCGCGCCGGGCCCGTCGAGGTGATAGATGCTCCGCTCGAGATGGGCGATCTCATAGTCCAGCATCGGCAGGATGGTCCGCTGGAAGTCGGCCGGCGAGATCATGCAGATGAAGTCGCACTGCAGGACGAAGCTCTTTCCGGCGTACAGCGTTGGGGTCCAGCTCGTCGACGGCTGACCGGCGGCCGCGATGCGGTCGTAGATGTCGTCGTACATCAGCGCGAAGTCGTCCCGCACATGGTCGCAGGCGGCGTCGATGCCTTTGGGGTCGTCGGCATAGAGCAGCGCCAACTGCTGCGGGTCGAGCAGGCTGGCGAGCAGATCGCCGTTGGTGTGCATGTCGGTCAGGCCGGTGATCCACTTGCCCCGCCCGCGCTCGAGTGACGCATCCGTCGAAGCCCGAAGCCAATTCCAATAGAACGCATTCAGGTCGCATGTCAGTTTCAGCACGTCCTGGCAGGTCTGGACGATGGGGATCGCCCAGGTCGTGCCCGGGCTGAACTCCAGCTCGCAGCCATAGCAGGTGGCGCAGATCTCCGGCCCGACGCCGGGATCGTAACTCGGGAAGGTGTCCCCGACAAAGACGCGCCCATCCAGGTTGGCCTCCGTGCAATCAAGCTGGTACTCGACGTCCAGCCACCGGTCGCGGAGCGTGGGGTAGGTTCTCTCGGGCGGCTTGTTGCGCGGCTCGCGTTGTCGGGCCGCGGACAGGCTGACCAGCGGGCGGTCGATAATCTCGCACTGCCACCACGCCTCGAAGCGTTCGAGGATCTTCGGGAACTCCGGCACCGTTGTCAGTTCCATGCGCACTCTCCTGAAATATCACGCCAGTGTAGATCCCCGGCAGCGCAGATCAATAACCCGCTTGAGCGCAGGCAACGGGTGAGCTGCATTCTTTGGTTTCTTCGTGCTTCGAATTTGTTTCGGATTTCGAGTTTCGAATTTGAACCTCACAGGCCCTTGGCTATGGGGTTGCTCGATTGAGCATCTCCGTCGGTTTGGGGTATACTGCCGACCGCCATGCCGCTAGAACGCCTCGACGCCAACCCGCTGCTCACGCCCGATGACCTCCAGCCGACGCGCGACGATCTGGAAATCTACTGCACGCTCAACCCGGGGGCCGTTCGCTTCGGCGATGAGATTCTGTTGATGGTCCGCGTGGGCGAGCGGCCGATCCCTGTTGACGGGTCGGTGGCCTCGGTGCATTTCGACGCCGACACCGGCGAATTGGATATCCGG
The DNA here is from genome assembly GCA_011050235.1 of Phycisphaerae bacterium. Classification (GTDB taxonomy): domain Bacteria; phylum Planctomycetota; class Phycisphaerae; order SM23-33; family SM23-33; genus HyVt-337. The sequence continues at coordinate 30,741 of DRGC01000024.1, forward strand.
CAGTTTCGGCATGATGACCCCGACCTCGACCGCCGCGACAACCGAGCGTGGTATTACCGGGGCCGACTCGTGCTTTCGAGCATGTCGCATTTGCGAATCGCTCGCAGCACCGACGGGGTGACCTTCACCTTCGACCCGACCCCGGCGATTCGTCCTTCGACGCCCTACGAGGCCCAGGGCTGCGAGGACGCGCGGATCACGTTCATCGACGGCCGGTACCTGATTGCCTACACAGCCGTCTCGGAAATGGGCGTAACGGTCGCGCTGGCGACGACGACGGACTTCGTGACGTTCGAAAAGCACGGCGTGATCTTCCCGCCGACGCAGAAGGACGTGTGCATCTTCCCCGAGACAATCGACGGCCTGTACGTCTGCCGCCATCGGCCCTACAAGAGCGAGTTCTCCCCGGCGTCGATCTGGACGGCCAGCTCGCCCGACCTGCTGAACTGGGGCCGACACCACCTGACGCTGGCCCCGACGCCAGGCACGTGGGAGGGCGACCGCGTCGGCTGCGGCGCCCCGCCGATCAGGACGCCCGACGGCTGGCTGGAGATCTACCACGCCGCCGACGCGGACCAGACCTATCACCTCGGCGCGATGCTGAGCGATCTGGCCCATCCCGAGCGGCTGCTGACCCGCAGCAGCAGCCCGATCCTCGAGCCGCAGGCGGATTACGAACTGAAGGGCGTCTTCAGCAACTGCGTGTTCCACAACGGCCTGATCGTCGATGCCGACGGGACGATGACGGTCTACTACGGCGCCGCCGACCGCATCTGCGCCGCAGCGGCAACCACGGTCGATGAGATGGTGGCGGCGGCGAAGAGTTGACAGGCGGCGGTGGAAATCCGAAGCACGAATGCCCCAAACACAGCGGCATGGATCATTCGTAGCTGTCTGCACTATTCGAATTTCGTATTTCGTGCTTGTTTCGTATTTCGAATTTCGGATTTAACGAAAAGGGCAACGTCTCTTCTTGCAGTGGACGGCCATGGTGATTCGCATTTGCCAACTTATTACGGAGCTGCAGCCCGGCGGGGCGGAGCGATGTGTCTACGAACTGGCGACGCGCCTGGACGGCGAGACGTTCGACGTTCAGGTGGTTGCCCTGCGGGGTGGGGCGTTTGTTGAGAAGCTCGAATCAGCCGGGGTGAAGGTGAAAGTCCTCGATATCGGCGGGAAGTTCAACCCGCTGCTGCCGCTGAAGCTTCGACAGCTCGTCAAGTGGCTTCGGAGGGAGCGAATCGAGCTGCTGCACACGCATCTGTTCCACGCCGACCTGGCGGGGCGGCTGGCTGCGCCAAAGGCGGGTGTTCCACATCTGGTGCACACGGTCCACGTGGCCGAGCGGCGATTCCGGCCGTGGCAGTTCGCGTTCGCCCGCTGGGCCCGGCGGCGATGCGAGAAGATCGTGTGTGTTTCGCCATCGGTGATGCAGTGGCACAGCCGGCGAAGCAAGCTGCCCGATGAGTGCTACGAGGTCATCGCCAACGGTATCGACGTCGACGCGTTCGTCCGCGACGATGCAGCCCGGCGGCGGCTGCGAAGTGAATGGGGCATCGGCGAGGGGGACCCCGTGGCTGTGTTCGTGGGCCGACTCGATCCGCAAAAGGGCATCGACGTTCTGCTGGCCGCAGCCGGGCGGCTGGCGGAGCAGGGCAGCAGTCTGCACATCGTCATCGCCGGCGACGGGCCGCAGCGCGGGCGGGTCGAACGGTTTTGCCGAAGCGACGCCGGCCGGCTGTGCCGCTATCTTGGATTTGTCGGCGATGTCACCGCCGTGCTGAGTGCGGCGGATTTCTTCGTCTTGCCCAGCCGATGGGAGGGCTGGCCTTTGGCGCTGGGCGAGGCGATGGCGGCCGGGCTGGCGGCGGTCGCTGCGGACGTGCCCGGCATCGGTGATGTTCTGGTCGAGGGCCTGACCGGCGTGATGGTTCCCTCGGAAGATCCCGGCAAGCTGGCCGACGCCATGGCGATGATCGCCGCCGATGAGCATCTGCGGGACACTCTCGCAGCGGCCGGACACCGGCGAATCAGAGACGAGTTCAGCATCCAAACGAACGTTGCCAGACACGCTCGTCTGTACGAGGAATTGGCGCGGGGCACAGGGCCTGAGAAGCGGCTTTGAGGGGCGAGAAACGCTCAGCATCTGAAGCTATGATGGTCGATAGTGAATGATGTGGCAGGATATCGTTCGTGCAGGCCGCTAGGGCCGCGCAACTGCCACCCTGTAACGCATTTGGCAATTAGGACTTGAGAGATCGGGTCGGTCGCAGTGCCAAGCGGTTTGGCGGCAGTGGCCCCAACGTCCGCTTGGCGTGGGACGGGAAAAACTCGACGGGAAGAAAATGTTTTTTTTGCTTTGTGTTTCCCTGGCAATGGTGTAGATTCCCTCTCGGTCCCAGTTAGTTCCAGAAAGGCCCACATCGTGCCGCTTTTTGTAGGCGAGTTTGAGCAGTCGATCGACGACAAGAATCGCTTGTCGATCAGTGCGTCTCTTCGGGAGTTGATCAACACCGAAGATGATGGCTCGAACTTCATCCTGATTCTCGGCCCGGACCGGCATCTTTGGCTGTATCCGGATCGGTACTACAAGAAGCTTGTGGGCACGATGAAGCGGACGGCGTTGCCGACACGGGACCGGCGAAAGATCGACCTGTGGTTCGCGATGGCCCGGCTGTTGAAGCCGGACGCGCAGGGCCGGGTCGTCCTGCCGGAGAAATCCATGGAGCGGGCCGTGATCGACAAGAAGATCACGCTGATCGGCAACGACGACCACATTGAGATTTGGCCGACCGATGAATACGAGCGCCGCGTCGCTGAAGAACTGCCCACGCTAGGTGAGGCGTTGTACGAAGCGGCGGATCGCCTGCAGCAGGGCGACGGCGAATGAAGACAACCGCATAGATGTCAGATGGTCGCAGTCGGTGGATGCGGGATGTCCGCTGTCGGCAGCGATACAGAGCAGCCGCACCCGGTAGGAAAGGAATCCGAACATGCTCATCCCCCAGAATGCTTCGAGCGAGTCGTCGTCGCGGCAAGGATGCCGCACGGTCACACTCGACGAATTGCGGAAAAGCCTGACCGAGCCAGTGCAATTGAGTGATTGGCATCGGCAGCGCCTGCTGGAGCTAGTCCAAAGGCTTGACCGCGTTCGAGCGCTGGGGGATGTGTATGCCGGGATTGAGCTGTCTGACAAGGTCGTCGAGGCACTCCATGCGGCAACAGCGAAGCACTAGGCGTATGGGTTGCGATGGACCGCAGCGACGTTCATACGGCCGTACTGCGGGACGAGGTGGCGGAGCTACTTTGTCCCGCACACCCTAAAGTCCTCGTCGACTGTACGGTGGGGATTGGCGGGCACGGCCGGGCACTTCTGGAAGCGGCCGGGCCGGATTCACAACTGATTGGCATGGATGTGGACGAAGACAATCTGCGGCTCGCCAAGGAGCATCTGAAGGATTTCGGCGACCGGGTTCGCTTGTTTCGCGCGAACTTTTCCGAAACGGCCGTCGTGTTGGCCGAGGCCAACGTTGCCTCAGCCGACGTGCTGTTGGCCGACCTGGGCGTTTCGTCCAACCAGTTGGCCGACCCCGAGCGTGGCCTGAGTTTTTCGACGGACGGCCCGCTGGATATGCGGCTGGACGATCGTTTGACGACGACGGCGGCCGACCTGGTCAACCGGACGAACGAGAAGGACCTCGCAGACATGATCTATAAATACGGCGAGGAACGATACAGCCGCCGCATCGCGCGCGCCATTGCCGCTGCTCGCAAGATGGGGCCCCTGGAGCGAACGGGGCAACTGGCCGAGATCGTGCGCCGTGCATATCCGGCGCCCGCCCGTCACCGGCGCCGGGGCGTCGACCCAGCCACGCGGACATTTCAGGCCTTGCGAATAGTGGTAAATTCCGAGTTAGAAAAGTTGGCAAGATTACTTGAACTATTGCCGGAAATCCTGTCTATTCACGGTCGAGCGGGAATTATTAGCTTCCATTCACTGGAAGACCGGCTTGTAAAGCAGGCGTTTGTGTCTTGGTCTGCGACAGGCCGAGCAGTTCTGGTTGAAAAGAAGCCGGTTGTGCCTACGGAACAGGAAGTCCGAGGCAACCCGCGGAGCAGATCGGCAAAGCTCCGTGCGATCATAAAAATCGCTGCATGACCGTGGCTGTCTGGATGGAGCCAAGAACATGACACGGGACACGCGAATCGGATTGTTGGTGGGGCTGCTGTTCATCCTCGCCTTTGGACTGATTCTCAGCGAACTGACCAACCCCACGCCCCCCGAAGGCACGGTGGAGGGTGCTCGGGATTCGGACCGGGACCTCGCGACGTATGAACACGCCCAGCGTGCGCGCCGAGCGCCTGTTCGTATCGTTGAGCGGCGGGCGCCGATCGTGCATCGATCGCGGCCACCCGCGCGCGAGTTGACCTCCGAGAGAAGTCGCGAGACTGGCGAGCGGGGGACGCTGATGGCGCGCCGCGGTGACGGCGACAGGGCCGTTGTGCGCCCAAGGCGGCCGAAGACCTATACCGTCCGCTCAGGTGATTCGCTCAGACGCATCGCAGCGCAGATCTACGGCGTGGGGCGAGAGGACGAGTACTGGCGTATTTACGATGCCAACCGCGACAAGCTTCCGGATGAGTCGACCCTGGCGGTGGGGCAGGTGCTCGTGATCCCGCCGCTGCCGTCGAGCGGCGGGACCGACGAGGCGCGATCCGATGCGACGGTTTGGCAGACCGAAGAACTGACCATGGCCGAACTCGAAGACCGCATGGGCGCCGCCACGTCCACCCGTTCGTCGCGGCGGTATACCGTCCAGGCGGGAGACACCCTCACGAGCATCGCCCGGCGGCTGATGGGCGACGACAGCCCCCAGGCGGTCCAAAGATTGCTTAACGCCAACCGCGGCTGGATTGCCGATCCAGATTATGTGCCTGTTGGCGTTGAACTTATTATCCCCTAGACGGTGCGAGGAACGGCTGCGATGCGCTGGATGATGGTGATCGTGATATTGGCGGCGGTGGCGACGGCGTTGGTTCATTTTCGTCGCAGTGAGGTGCGTGCGCGCCACGAGATCCGCCAGTTGGACCGCCAGCAGGTCCAGCTTCGCCGCCAGCTGTGGGATCAGCAGATTCTCCTCGGCGAGGTCACCAGTCCGGGGCGCATCCGCCAGATCGTTCAGGTCGGGTCGCTGGATTTGGCCGACCGCTCGGGGACAGTTGTTCAATTATCGGATTCCTCAGGCGGCGCCGGCTCGGCCGTTCGATAGGCCAACGCCCTTGCCATGTCGCCAGAATCTTCGAACAGCCAAAGCCGCTTCGAACGACGGTCCCTTGCTCGGCTGAATTTCCTCTTCACCGTCCTGCTGCTGACGATGGCCGTCCTGGCCGTTCGTTTGGCGACGATGGTCCGTCGCGGCCAGGCTGCGGCCGTCCGGTACGTCGAGCGGCAGCAGCGCATGGTGGTCCCCATCCCCGCCCGGCCGGGCAGCATCTGGGCCCATAGCGGGCAGACCTACCGGTTGCTGGCCGGCAGCAAACAGTCGCCGGGCTGCTACGTCGACTCGGCCCTGATCTCCGACGCCCAGCTCGGGCCCGTTGTCGGTGAACTGGCCGAGGCCGTCGAGATGGACCCCGCAGCCGTTCGAAAGATCATCATGGCGCGTCGTGGCGGGCGGTTTGTGTGGATCAAGCACGATCTGGCCGATGCCCAGGTCCAGGCTGTCAAATCGCTGAAACGCCTCGCCGTCGGGATCAGCCATGAGTGGCGGCGGGAGTACCCCAATGGGGCCTTGGCGGCGACGGTGCTTGGCTATCGGCGTCGCAATGGCGAGGCGGGGGGTGGGCTGGAACTGGCATTGCAGGAGCACCTGGCCGCGGTGGATGGGCGCGAGGTGATGGTCGCCGACGCCCAGCGCCGCCCGATTTGGCTGGCCGCCGCCGAGACGATTCCGCCGCACGACGGCGACAACGTTTACCTGACGATCGATCTGGCCATTCAATCGTACCTCGCCGAAGCCGTCGCCGAGGCCGTCGATACCTTCGAAGCCAAGTGGGGCGTTGGGGTCGTCGTCCAGCCGACGACCGGGCGCATCCTGGCGATGTGTTCGGCGCCCAGTTTCGACCCGCATCGGTATCAGGAGGCCCAGGCCGCCCACCGGGCGAATCGGGCCATCGGCTCCCCGTTCGAGCCGGGCAGCGTGGCCAAGCCGCTCTTTGCGGCGGTGGCCGTCGACCAGGGGCTGGCGAACTATCAGACTCTCATCGATTGTGAAGACGGCAGCTATTCGGCCCGCCGCGGCGGACGGATCACCGACCACGGCAAAGCATTCGGGGAGATGACGCTGGAGGACGTGGTGGTGTTCTCCAGCAACATCGGCATGGCCAAAATCGGTGAGAGGCTTGGCAACGGCCGCCTGCACGCCGCAGCGATGCGGTACGGATTTGGCGCCAAGACCGGCATCGGTCTGCCGGGCGAGTCGGCCGGTATCGTTCGGCCGGCGGACCAATGGAACGGCTACAGCCTGCGGCGCGTGCCGTTCGGCCAGGAAATATCCGTCAGCGCGCTGCAACTGGTGATGGCGTTCTCGGCGCTGGCCAATGGCGGGCAGTTGCTGCGCCCGCAACTGGTCGATCATGTCCGCGACGCCTCGAACCAGGTCGTGTGGCGCAGCGAGCGTCAGGTGGTGCGTCGGGTCGTTTCGGCCCGGACGGCGGCCCAGGCGGTGGCTGTGATGGAGCAGGTCGTCCAGCGCGGCACGGGCAAAGCCTGCCGACTGGACCGTTGGAGCAGCTTCGGCAAGACGGGAACCGGCCAGATTCCAGGCCCCGGCGGGTATGTGGATGGGGCCTACACGGGCAGTTTTGTCGGCGGCGCCCCGGTCCGGTCGCCGCGAGTGGTGTGTCTGATCTCGGTCTACTGGCCGGACAAATCCAAGGGGTACTACGGGTCGAAAGTGGCCGCCCCCTACGTTCGAAAGGTGCTCAGCCGGACGTTGGCGTATCTGGACGTTCCCCCCGACGCGCCGGATGAGCAACTGGCCCGCGCACGCTAGCTGGGGCAAGGCAGCCGGCGGCCGCGACATACAGCGGATGGCTGCGATTTATGGTAAAGTGCCTTTCAGTCCCGGAGCGGGCCGTGTGCGCACCGCGGCAGGGGCGAGCGATTTGCTTGTCCGACGCCATCGAAAGGCCGGTTGGAATGTTGCTGTCAGAACTCCTGTCCGACGCCGGAATCACCCCGCAGTCGTTGAGCGGTGACGCCGAGTTGACGGCGCTGACCGACGACTCGCGGCAGGTGGGCAAGGGCGCATGCTTTGTGGCGATCCGTGGGGCCGTCGCCGACGGGCACCGGTTTATCGCCTCTGCCGCCGAGGCCGGGGCGACCGCGGTGATCTGCGAAGACGCCGCTCAGGTACCCGCCGGCATCCCTCACGCCGTGGTGGCTGACACGCGGGAGGCCATCGGGCCGCTGGCCCAGGCGATCCACGGCCATCCCGGACGGGCCCTGTCGGTCGTCGGCGTCACAGGCACCAACGGCAAGACCACGGTCACGTGGCTGCTTCGGCGCATCCTGGAATCGGCCGGTTTTCGGCCTGGGTTGTTGGGGACGATCTGCTACGAGGCCGGCGCCCGACATGAGCCCGCCACTACCACCACGCCCGATCCGATTCACCTGGCGGCCATGATGGCCGAGACCGTCGCGGCAGGTGGAACGCACATGGTGATGGAGGTTTCCTCCCACGCGCTGGATCAGCATCGGGTGGCGGGCGTCGATTTCGACGTCGTCGTGCTGACGAACATCACAGGCGACCATCTGGATTACCACGGCACGCCGGAGGCCTATGTCGCCGCCAAGCGGCGCCTGTTCGAGTCGCTCCGGGCCGATGCCGTGGCCGTCATCAATCGCGACGACCCCGCGGGCGATCTTTTCGAACAGGCCAGCCAAGCCCCGGTGACCTGGTACGGCCTGTCGTCGGCGGCAGAGGTATGGGCCCGAATCGATCGCGTCGACATCGGCGGCACGGAGTTTCTGCTGACCGCCGGCGAGCGGCAGATGGCCATGACGACGCCTTTGATCGGCCGTCACAACGTCTATAACTGTGTGGCCGCCGCTGCGGTGGCCGATGCCCTTGGCGTCGATCTGCAGACGGTGGCCGACGCGCTGGCCAAGACGGACTGCATCCCGGGTCGGCTGCAGCGAGTGGCGTCGGAGGAGCCGTTCTCGGTGTTTGTGGACTACGCCCACACCGACGACGCGCTGTCAAACGTGCTTGGCGCTCTTCGCCCGATCACGGCGGGGCGGTTGATTCTGGTATTCGGCTGCGGCGGCGACCGCGACCGCACAAAGCGGCCGCGGATGGCGCGCGTCGCGCAGGACTTCGCGGATCAGCTTGTCATTACGTCCGACAATCCGCGCACCGAGGACCCGCCGAGCATCATCAACGAGATTCTGACTGGCCTGGACAACTCGCATCGCCGGGGCGCAACGGTCTTGGTCGACCGCCGCTCGGCGATCGCCGAAGCCATCGGCCAAGCCCAGGCCGGCGACGTCGTCCTGATCGCGGGCAAGGGACACGAGACCTACCAGGTGATCGGCGACCGCCGAATCGACTTCAACGACGCGGCGGTGGCTTCGGAGATCCTGGCCAATGGGAGCGGACAGCGGTGAAAGCATTCACGCCCAATGAGATTCGCCTGGCGGTGCACGGGCGGTGGCTCAGCCGAGGCGCCGACGTGAGCGTCGACGGTGTGACGATCGACAGCCGCTCCGCCCGGCCCGGCGATCTGTTCCTGGCCATCAAGGGGGACAAGCACGACGGTCACGATTATCTTCTCGATGCCGCCAAGGCCGGATGCATCTCGGCGATCGTCGATCGCGACGTGCCGCTGGACAAGGACATCATCGATATCTATGGCGGCGGGCTGATCGGCGTTGAGGAGACGAGGACGGCTCTGGGGGAGTTGGCCGCCTTCTACCGCAAGCAGGTGCCCGCCACCGTCATTGCCGTGACCGGCTCCAACGGCAAGACGACCGTCAAGCGGATGATCCACCACATTTTGTTGGGGCGGCATCAGGGGTCGGCCAGCCCCAAGAGCTTCAATAACGCCATCGGCGTTCCGCTGACGCTACTGGCCGTTCAGCCCGCCGACGATTATGTGATCTGCGAGGTCGGGTCCAGCGCGCCCGGCGAAATACTCACGCTCGGGCGAATCATCCAGCCCAACGTGGCGGTGATTACGGCCGCGGGCCCGGTCCATTTGGAAAAGCTTGAGTCCGTGGACCGCGTGGCGATCGAGAAGGCCTCGCTGCTGGCGTCTCTGGCGAGCGATGGGTTCGCCATCGTACGAGGTGGACAGGCGGCCCTGGACCGGGCGATGGTGAGCTACGATTGTCGGCGAATCCATTTTGGCGACGACGATGCATGCGAACTTCGGCTGACGGGCTACGAGCCGCAGGGCGATGGGCAGCGGTTCCAGATCAACGACCGGGTGTGGGTATCCCTGCCCCTGCCGGGCCGTCACAATGCCTTCAACGCGCTGGCGGCCATCGCGGTCGCCCAGCGGTTCGGGTTCAGCGAGGCCCAGGCCATCGCCGCGCTGGCCGACGTGGAGGGCCTGGAAATGCGCCTGGAACGGATCAACGCCGGCAAGGTGACGATCATCAACGACACCTACAACGCCAACCCCGACAGCGTCGCCGCCGCGATGGATGTCATCGCGCAGACCCCGGCCAAGCGGCGCGTGCTGGTCCTCGGCGATATGCTGGAGCTGGGTGAAGACGCCGAAGGGCTCCATCGGACCGTCGGTGGGCAGGTGATCGACAAGGGCGTGGATTTGCTCATTGGCGTGGGGCCGTTGGGTCGATATATCGCCCAGGGCGCTGCCCAGGCGAACGTTGCAACCAAGCAGTTCAGTTCCGTTGACGACGCCGGACGAGAGATCGCTGGGTTGCTGAAGCCCGGAGACGTCGTCCTGATCAAGGGCTCCCGTTCCATGGCCATGGAGCGATTGGTCGAGCCGATCCGGCAGGCCTTCGCCTGAAACACGCCCTCGACAAATGAAGGAGGCGCGTCTTGTTTTCTTGGCTACTCAATGAAGAGCAACTGATTCTTCGCATGGTCGGTGCGGGCGTGGTCGGCTTTGTCCTGGTCTGGCTGGCCGCGCCGCGGACGATCCGCTTCCTGATCCGCAGCAAGCTCGGCGACCGCCCGGTGTTCGACCACGCCGATCTGAACCAGCTGACCCGTCACAAATCCAACACGCCGACGATGGGCGGCGCCCTCGTGGTGATTGCGATTCTTGTCTCGGTGCTGCTGTTCGGCAACTTGGCGAAGATGTACGTGCGGTTGTCGCTGTTTGGGCTGGTGTGGCTGGGCGTTCTGGGCGGGGTCGACGACTGGCTGAAACTGCGGCGCATCGCCGGCGCGACCGGCCGGGACGGGCTGAGGAGCTGGGAGAAGATCCTCTTCCAGATCGCCGGCGCCGTCATTTTGGCCTGGGCGACCTGGCGGTACGGCAGCCAGAGCACCCCCGAAGGGGCCACCATCAACCCGGCGCACGGGCTTGTGCTGCCGTTCATTCCATATCCGATCGCCCTGGCGATGCCGGTCTACACTCTGATCGCGGTCATCACGATGGTCGGGGCGTCCAATGCCGTGAATCTCACCGACGGGATGGACGGGTTGGCGACGGGGTGCCTGACGAGCGTCTGCGCCGTGCTGTTGCTGTTGTCGTGGGTGGTCGGCGTGGCGGCGTGGGCGGAGTTCCTGAGAGTGCCTCTCGTGGCGGGGGCGGCCGAAATGACCGTCATCTGCGCTGCAATGCTGGGGGCGTGTCTGGGGTTCCTGTGGTACAACGCGCACCCGGCGCAGGTGTTCATGGGCGATACCGGCTCGTTGCCGTTGGGGGGGCTGTTGGGCTACATCGCGGTGGTGACGCGTCAGGAGGTGATCCTTCTGCTGGCCGGCGGCGTCTTTGTCATCGAGGCCGCCAGCGTGATGCTGCAAGTGGGCTATTTCAAACTCACCAAACCCCCAGGCGGCGGCGAGGGCAAGCGGCTGTTCCGCTGCGCACCGATTCACCACCACTTTCACCTGGCCGGCTGGGCCGAGTCGAAGGTCGTGATCCGCTTTTGGATCCTCAGCATCCTTTTCGCGACGCTGGCCTTGGCGACGTTCCTATCCCAGCGATTGTGGCGGGACCCCATTGGATCGGCCGACGGGCTGATCAGATAACCTGTCGGATCTCACGTCACCCGCTCCCTGCCGCCGGTGTTTCCAGCGGGGCTAAAGCTGCGCCCGGGCAAACAACGATAACAGATGTAGGAATGAGTCTATGGCACGGATGCCGGACAAACCTCATGCGCTGCCTCTCGCGCGAAACCGCACCGGGCGCGTCGTGATCCTGACCTCTCTGTCGCTGCTGGCGCTGGGCGTGGTGATGGTCCACAGCGCGACCGCTTCGGTCGTCGAGCCGGGGGCCTGGTATGCCCGGTCGACCATCCGTCACATGATCTTCGCCGCCGCTGCCGCGATGATGCTCCTGGTCGCCTGGCGGGTCGACTACCGACGCCTGATCGGCGGCGAGCGAAACAGGCCTGTCGTGGCCGGTTGCCTGCTTGCCCTGGCCCTGATCTGCGCGGTGTTGGTGTTTATCCCCGGTATCGGGCGCTCGGTGGGCAACGACTTCCGCTGGATTCGCATCGGGCCGTCTCAATACAAGATCGGGCTGCAGCCGTCGGAGTTGATCAAGATCGCGTTGCCCGTGTTCCTGGCGGCATGGCTGGCCCGGGCGGGTGCGGATGTGCGAAGTTTCAGAAAGGTCTTCATTCCGGCGATGCTGCTGATCGCTGTGTGTGTGGGGCTGGTTGTGACGCAGGACTTCGGTACCGCGGCGATCATCGGCGTCTCGGCGGTGGCGACGCTGGCGCTGGCTGGGGCGCCGTGGCAGTACCTGATGTCTCTGGCGGCGCCGGCGGCAGGGGCCTTTTACGTGCTGGTGATGCGGAGCCCGGCGCGGTGGGCCCGCATCACGGCGATGATGGACGTGTGGTCGACGTCGAACCCCAGCGCGTACCAACCTCGCCAGTCGCTGCTGGCGATCCTGACGGGGGGCTGGCTGGGCAAGGGGCCCGGGGCCGGGACGCTCAAGCTCGGCTATCTGCCCGAAGACAGCACCGACTTCATCTTCTCGGCGCTATGCGAGGAATGGGGGTTTGTCGGCGGGGCGGCGCTGATGGGCCTGTGGGTCGTGTGGATCTGCTCGGCGTGGCAAAGTGCGCTGGAAAGCGGCGACCGGTTCGGCCGCCTGTTGGCGGGGTCGTTGGGGTTCATGATCGTTCTTCAGGCGATTCTCCACGTCGCCGTAGACACGGTAGCACTGCCGCCGACGGGAATCAGCATGCCGTTCGTCTCGGCGGGCGGCACGTCGCTGCTGCTGACAGCGGCGGGGGCGGCGCTGATCGTCTCGGTCTCGTCTCGCCACAACAGCCCTGACCTGGTGGAAAAGATATGATGCTACGCGGCCTCATCGCGGCGACCTACACCCCCATGACGCCCAGGGGGACGGTCAGCCTCAAGATGATCGACGGTTTGGCGGAGATGCTGGTGGACAACGGCGTTAACGGCGTGTCCGTCAACGGAACGTCGGGTGAGTTCGCCTCGTTGACCACGGAAGAACGCTTGTCGGTCTCGCGGCGATGGGTCAAGGCGGCCAGGCCTTCGTTGAAGGTGATCGTTCATGTGGGGCATACGTGCCTGCGCTCGGCGAAGGCGCTGGCTGGCGACGCCCAGAAGACCGGCGCCGACGCCATCGCGGCTGTCGCGCCGTATTACTTCAAGCCCAAGGACATGGAGCAGCTCATCGCCTTCCTGGCCAAGGTAGCCGCTGCGGCGCCCAAGCTGCCATTCTACTACTATCACTACCCGGAACTGACGGGGGTATCGTTTCCGATGGTCAAGTTCCTGGCAACCGCACCGGAGCAGATCCCCACGCTGGCGGGGGTGAAGTTCACGTCGGAAGACCTGACCGACTTCGGGCGGTGTGTGGACGCCCACGGTAAGAAGTGTAATCTGCTGTTGGCGCGCGACGACCTGTTTCTGGCCGGGCTGAAAATGGGCGCGCACGCCCTGGTGGGTGTGACGTGCAATTTTGCAGCCCCGCTGTGCCTGCGAATCACCCAGAACTTCAAATCGGGCGACCTTGGCGCCGCTCAGAACCTACAGGTCCGTGGCGTGGAGATGTTGGCGGTGCTGCGCCGGTTCGGCCTGATTCCGGGGGGCAAGGCGTTGATGGCCCTGACGGGCCGTGACTGCGGCCCCGTCCGTCCACCGTTTTCGCCTCTGACAAAGGCGGAGATGGATCAAGTGCGCCAGCAAATCGAGCGGATCGAGTTCCAGGAGTTCTTCTGCAGGTAGCTGGGCGACTGGGCAGTTCGGCGGGGGCTTCGAAAGTGGCTTTTCTCCCTCTCTCGGCGGCGGTATTCTGTCACCCGTGAGGTCCAGCTTATACATCTTTGCCGGAGGCGGTTCCGGTGGGCATCTGTTTCCGGGCCTGGCCGTGGCCGAGCAGCTTCGCCAGATCGACACCGAGGCCAAGATCGTCTTCGTCTGTTCGTCGCGCCCGATCGATCGGCAGATCCTGGACCCCACCCCCTATGCCGTCGTCGGTCAGACAATTCGCCCGACCCCGCATCGGTGGCGAGAGTGGCCGGGCTTTCTGTGGTCGGTGATGGCCTCGTCGCGGCGCATGCGCAAATTGCTGGCCAATCTGCACCCCCGGGCGGTGCTGGGGACGGGCGGGTACGCGGCGGGCCCAGCGGTCTGGCGAGCGGCGCGGGCGGGGTACCGCACGGCCCTGCTGAATCCGGACATGGTTCCCGGCAAGGCCAACCGGGCGTTGGCAAGGCACGTGGGGGCCATCTTTACGCAGTTCGATTCCACGGCGAAGCATTTCCCGGCGGCGGCCCGGGGGTTGATCCATCCGGTGGGCTGTCCGGTGCGGGGGGAGTTGGTCTCGGCGAGTCGCTCCGAGGCCGTCAAGCACTTTGGCTTGCTGACCAAGCGCAAGACGCTGCTGGTGTTCGGCGGCAGCCAGGCGGCGGCGACGATCAACGCGGCGGTGGCTGGGATGATCGAGGAGCTTGGTTCGCTGGCGAAGCAGTGGCAGGTGCTGGCGATCGTGGGGCCCGAGGGTGAGGGCCTGGCCGAGACCAACGGGTCGGGGTCGCATCTTCGCATTCGTTGCCTGCCCTATTGTCGGCGGATGGACTTGGCCTACGCGGCAGCGGACCTGGCGGTGTGCAGGGCGGGGGCGGCGTCGGTGGCGGAGTTGACGGCGACGGGGACGCCGGCGGTTTTCATGCCGTATCCGTGGCACAAAGACCACCATCAGCACCTCAACGCCGAGCCATTGGTCGAGGCGGGCGGGGCTGTCATTTGCGAGGATGCCAAAGCAACCGCAGCTAACGTTGCGGGTCTTCGGCGCACGTTGCTGCCTATTATTGGAGATTCCGGCCGCCTGGGTGCGATGGCCAGGGCCATGAGGCCCCTGGCTCGCCCGGAAGCTGCACGCGAGGTCGCCCAGTGGCTGTGCGGCCGGCCCGATTGACGACGGGCCCTATTTCACCGGCTGGAAGCAGCTAAAGAAATCTGCCGTGTCGTGGCGATAAGATTCCAAGAAGGGACCACTTACAGCCTATTTTGCCGTTGGCGATTTAGCGGCCTGTGCCGTCATGACGGTACTGGCAGCGACAGGATTCGTATGCAAAGTCATCCAAACCTTCGACCGGCCGAACGAGGCTGCAGCGACAATCCGTTCGCCGGCCTGCGCATTCACATGATCGGCATCGGTGGCAGCGGAATGCGGGCGCTGGCCAGCATTCTGATGACCCACGGCGCCACGGTCAGCGGCTCGGACAGCGCCAGCGGCGGGCCGCTGGAACGCCTGGCCGAACAGGGCGCGACCATCGCCATCGGCCAGCGCGGCGAGAACCTGCCGCCCGATTGCGACCTGGTCGTCTACTCGGTGGCGATTCACGAGCACAACCCCGAACTGCACGCCGCGCGGCAGAGCGGGTGCGAGGTCGTCAAGTACAGCCAAATGCTCGGCCGGGTCATGAGCCGGAAGGTCGGCATCGCGATCGCCGGCACGCACGGCAAGAGCACCACGGCGGCCATGATCGCCTACGTGCTTCACCAGGCGGGTAAGGACCCAAGCTTCATCGTCGGCGCGACGGCTGCCCAGTTGGGCGGGCCCAGCGGGGTCGGGCAGGGCGAGCACTTCGTGGCCGAGGCCTGCGAGTTCGACCGAAGTTTTTTGAACCTCCGTTGCCGGTACGGGACGATTCTGAATATCGAAGAAGACCATCTGGACTGCTACGAAGGGCTGCCCGCGATCGTGGAGGCCTTTCGGGCCTTCGCTGCGCAGGTGCCGCCCGACGGCGTGCTGATCGTCAACGGCGAGGACCGTCAGGTCGCAGCGGCCGTCGATTCGGCGACCTGCCACATCCAGCCGTTTGGCATGTCCAGCACCTGCGTGTGGCGGGGGGAGAATCTCAGCGCCGACCATGGGCAGATCGTGATGGACGTGACGTTCGCCGGCGAGGCGTTCTGCCGGTTGATCGTTCCGCTGGCGGGGGTCCACAACGCCTACAACGCGTTGGCGGCGGTGGGCGTGTTGCACCACGCGGGGATCTCGCCGAGGGCCATCGCCAGCCTGTTGCCGACATTTGCGGGCACGCATCGGCGGATGATGCTCAAGGCCGTCTCGGGCGGTGTGGCGGTCGTGGACGATTTCGCCCATCACCCGACGGAGATCCAGGCGACGCTGAAGGCCTTGCGCGAGGCCTACTCGCCCCAGCGGGTGGTGTGTGTGTTTCAGCCTCACCAGCACAGCCGGACGCGTTTTCTCCTGAAGGATTTCGCCCGTTCCTTCGCCCTGGCCGACGAGGTGATCGTTCCGGACATCTTCTTCGTCCGCGACAGCCAGCGCGAGAAGGACCATATCTCATCCGCCGACCTCGTCGCACAGATTCGGCTGCACGGGGGCGCGGCGGTCTATATCGATTCGTTCAACGAGATTGTCGCCTACCTGCAAGGTGACCTGCGGGAAGGGGACCTGCTGGTCACCATGGGCGCCGGCGATGTGTGGAAAGTAGCCGATGACGTTATTCAGTGGCTTGGAACATCTCGTAACGTATGACGAGCCGATGGCGGCTCGCACGTGGATGCGGCTGGGCGGACCGGCGCAGTACTTCGTGCGCCCCCAGACGCTCGAGGACCTGACCGAGGTCGTTCATCGCTGCCGCGATAACGACGTGCGGATGTACGTCCTGGGCGAAGGGGCCAACCTGTTGGTCAACGATGCCGGCGTTCGCGGCGCCGTGATCCACATGGGACAGGGCGCCTTCACCGACGTGGTGACCGAGGGCACGTGCCTGCGAGCCTGCTCGGGGGCGGATATGAGCAAGATCGTCCTGAACTGCGTTCGCAAGGGCCTGTCGGGCATGGAATGCCTCACCGGCATCCCCGGCAGCGTGGGCGGATGCGTGCGGATGAACGCCGGCGGGGCCTTCGGCGATATCGGCAGCATTGTCGAGACCGTCCACGTCATGAACGAGGACGGCGACGTGTTCACGCGACACCGAAACGATCTGGCTTTCGCCTATCGCTCGACCAACATCACCGCCAAGTTCATCCTCGGCGCTGAGTTTGAGCTGACCGAGGACGACCCGCAACGCGTCCTGAAAATGGTCAAGCGGATTTGGATCCACAAGAAAAACACGCAGCCGCTGGGATCGGGCACGGCCGGGTGCATCTTCAAGAATCCTCGCGGCCTGTCGGCCGGCGCGCTGATCGATCGGGCCGGCATGAAGGGCCGCCGCGTCGGCGGCGCGTACGTTTCGGACAAGCACGCGAACTTCATCATCGTCGAACGGGACGCCAAAGCGTCGGATGTGATGGAACTCATCAACATGGTGAGGGAGACCGTCCACAGGACTCACGAGGTCTACCTGGAGCTGGAAATCGAGGTCTGGTGACATGCAGGCAACCCCCGCCGATCAACCGGAAGGCGACACGGCCGCCTATCGCGCCGCGCGGACGCTGGACGTGACCGTCCTGATGGGCGGCCCGTCGTCGGAGCGCGATATTTCGCTCCTCAGCGGCGAGGCGATCGCCTCGGCGCTGGAGGGCTGCGGGCACAAGGTGACGCGGGCGGATATCTCGCCCATGGACGTCTCGGCGCTGGAGCGTGAGGGCATCGAGGTTGTCTTTATCGCGCTGCACGGGCAGTTCGGCGAGTCCGGCGAAGTGCAGGAATTGTGCAAGCGGCGGGGCCTGACCTACACCGGCAGCGGCCCGCAGGCCAGCCGGCTGGGCATGGACAAGGCCGCCTCGAAGCAGATTTTCAAGCGGGCCGGGCTGGTGACGCCGGACTGGATGATCATCGAGCAATTCCATTCGCCGCAGACGTATAGGACATGGCTGGAAGAACTGCCCCCGCCGGTCGTCGTCAAACCCGTCAACGGCGGGTCGAGCGTGGATATCACGATCGCCGCCAACGACGCCGAGCGCGACGCCGCCATGGACAGCGTGCTGGAGCAGTACGGGCGCGTGATGATCGAGCGGCTTGTGAGCGGGCGCGAGTTGACGGTGGGCATCCTGGGCGACGAGGCGCTGCCGGTTCTCGAGATCGTTCCGGCCCGGGCGTTCTACGACAAGACCGCCAAGTACGACGACGATGCGGGTACGGAATACATCTTCGATCACGCTCTCAGCGACGAGATCGTCCAGCAGGTCCAGACGGCGGCGATGAAGGCCCACAGCGTGCTGGACTGCCGCGATCTCTCCCGCGTGGACTTTATCCTCGATTCGGACAACATCCCCCAGGTCCTGGAGATCAACACGATCCCCGGGTTCACGTCCCATTCGCTTGTGCCGATGGCGGCGGCGAAGGTGGGGATCCGTTTTGAGCAACTGGTCGACCGTATTGTGACCCTCGCCTTGGAGCGGGGCGAGCCCTAGCGGCCGCCGATGAGTATGGCTAAGAGCACCACCAAGAAGAGCAATCGCGGTTCTGGACGCCCCAGCCCCGACTGGGCCGGCGATCGTTCCTCGCTGCATCGCCGCATCCGTTCGATGTCGCCGACCTCGCGCCGAAAGATACGGAAGGTCATCGCGTGGGCATTGGCGCTGGTTGTGACGATCCCGACGGTCGTGCTGGGCATGGGGACGCTGGAGCACCGAATCTTTGGGCCTGGGCGAGCGGGCGGGATTTCGCGGATTCACGTTCGACTTCCGAGTCGGCCCGCATGGATGCCGGATGCACTTGCCAGGCAGATCGCGGCCTCGTGCATCGTCCCCGATGTGGGCTTTCACGCGACCAACCTGACGGTCGAGGTCTTCCGCAAGGTCAAGGCGAACCCATGGGTGGCCAAGGTCCACTGGGTCCGCAAGTCTGTCTGCGACGATGAGATGACCGGTGTGGTTGAGGTCTATTGCACCTATCGCAAGCCGGTCGCCAAGGTCCTGTTCAGCGATGAGCTGGCCTCGATGTCTCAGAAGGAGATCTACGTCGACGCCGAGGGCGTTCGGCTGCCGGCGGCGCAGACGCCGAAGTTCCTGGCCCGGCTGCCGATCGGCCGGACCGATGAGACCAGGACGAAGACCTACGCTTACTTCGAAGCGATTCCCAAGCGGGCGAAGGTCTTCGATGTGCACTATCCGGTGATACGGGCCGTCGCGTCCGACCCGCCCCCCGCCGGTCAGCCGTGGCGCAGCGACGACCTGGCGGCCGCCTTGCGGCTGCTGGCGATGATCGTCGACAAACCGTACTACGATCAGATCACCGTGGTCGACGTCCGCAACTTTGACGGCCGGGTCGCCCCGAACGAGCCGCACCTGAGACTGTCGGCCCAGATCGGGCGCGGGCGCCCGACCGATATCCGCTTTGGGCGGTTGCCGATTCCGGGCGGCGGCGACTACGTTGTCTCGCCTCAGCGGAAGATCGCATACCTGGACTCGTACGCCCAGCAGCATGACGGACAGCTTGGGGGGTTGAACGACATGATCGACCTGCGGTACGATCAACTCCATGTCAGCCGTAACTGATCCTCGCGGGCAGTTTCTCGCTCGCCAGTGTTCCAGCGGGGCGATCGTGCTGGCGGGAGTTCTGCTGGTGTCACTGGGGGTGGGCCTGTGGCCCGAACTCATCCACCCGTCCGAGGGCGAGGGCGCCGCGCCGCCCGCTCTGCAGAGCGTGGGGGTCGGCAACGTCGTGTTCTGGCTGCTGGTCTGGCCGCTTGTGGTCCTGCGGCGATTCCAGCGCACCGGCCGCCGGCCGGGGCTGGGGGCGATGTTGGGCGAGTGGGTGGTCTGCCTGATCGCCTCGCTGCCTTTCTATGTCGTCGGGGCATTCTTCGAGGCCAAGTCGACCGCCGACGCCGGCCGGACGCTGCTGGCCGTGGCGATGGTCTGGCCGGTCGCGGCGCTGTCGGCGGTGTGGCTAACGAAGCGGGGCGTGCGAACGGGCGTGCTGCTGGCGCTGCTGCTGATCGTCTTCGCCCCGCCGGCCGTCTACTACATCATCCGCGAATGGTACGGGCTCTCGCCGGTGGGGCCCGCGGACCTGGCGTGGCAGCTCGGGCCACTGACGCTGGTCGCCGAGGTCGCCCGGGCAAGAGGCCAGGGGTGGCTGCCCAGGCCTGTGTGGGCGGCGGCAGCGTGGTCTGCAGCGTTCGTGGCGGTGGGCCTGATCGCCAAGGCCGCTGGCGCCCGAAAGCCCAGCGCAGGCCCGCAAAACGCTGTCACCCCATAATAATGAAGCCTTGGTGGGATCGGGGGCGATCTGGAAGAACCGATCGCAGGCGGCGCAGGGATTCTGTCCCTGTAAGTGTCGATTCAACGGAATCTTGCCACGAGTTGACGGGGTTGGGGATATATGGTACTATTGTGACAATCAATATTTTGCGCCGAAGGTCTATCGGCCCGGCCGGCAGAAGCTTCCGCTGCTTGGCCTCGTTGACTGGAGGCAATAGCTCCTGTCTATCCGGTGGGGGCGGCGTTACATTAGTTATCGGTCTTTTGGGTTGTGTGGCCGCCGGGCCATTGGAGCAGGCAGCAGACCGGCAGCGCGCAGGAGAGTGGCGCAGATGGCCAGCCAAGGTCGACAAGGGCTCAATCGCATTCTGGATGTGTCGGTGAAGGTCCTGGACGCCGACGGCTTGATCCGCTACTGGAACTCCGCCAGCGAGCGGCTTCACGGGTACACGTCGGTCGAGGCGGTTGGCAGGGATTTCGTGGACCTGATCGTCCCCCGCAAGAACCGCCGGCTGATCCGCCGGCTGATCCGCGAGGCGCTGCTCTCGGGGCAGACGCCCGATTCGTTCGAGGTCCGCCTTCTCCATAAGGACGGTTCCGAGGTGATGGCCCTGTCGAACCTGGCGGCGCTGAGCGCCGGCAACGGGCGCCGAAACCTGATCGCCGTGGACCTGGCCGTGAGCGGATCGACCCAGGCCGATGCGGAGACCAGCCGCCTGCCGCCTCACCTGTACGGCGCCGAGAAGATGGAAATGATCAGCGAGTTGGTCGGCAACATCGCTCACCACTACAACAACGCGCTGGCCGTCATCCTGGGCAACGCCGAGCTCATCCAGCAGCAGGACGCCGGTGAAGACGTCGCCGCCTTTGTCGCGCAGATTCTCCAGTCGGGCCGGTCGGCGACACAATTGACCTCGCAGTTACTTTCGTATGTCAAGGCCAACGGCGCCGAGTCGACGCCCGTCGACGTCCACCGGACGATCCGGACCGTTGTCGAGACGCTGGCGATGGACCTGGATCTGGCCGTCGACATCAAGCAGCGGCTGGCCGCCGAGAGCTGCGTGATCCGGGGCGATGAGGCCGCGCTGCGGTCGGCGCTGTTGAACCTCGCCCTCAACGGATGCGAGGCCGTTGCCGATGGCGGCAACGTGACGTTCGCCACCGATGTGACCTCGCTGGACGAGGCCTATTGCAGGGCCTATCCCTACGAGATCGTCCCGGGCCGATACCTGCGGGTGACCGTCAGCGACACGGGCGCCGGGATGGACGAGCAGACGCTGCGGCGGGCGTTGGAGCCTTTCTTTACGACCAAGCCCTTCGGCCAGGCCCCCGGTTTGGGGCTGGCGAACGTGTATGGGTGCATAAAGATGCACCGCGGCGCCATGCACCTGTTGAGCGAGGCGGGCCGGGGGACGACGGTGGAGCTTTACCTGCCGATGTCGGACACCGCGGCCGCGGCGGGTGACGTATCCGAGGCCTCGATCGATGCCGACAGCGTCATCCTGCTGGCTGAGCCGGACCGCGGCGGCCGAGAGGCCCTGGCCGAGATGCTCACCCGCGCCGGCTACGGCGTTAGGGCCCTGGCCTCCGGCGGGGAGGTGATCGATGCGTATCGCAGCGACCCATCGCGCGTCGCGCTGGCGGTCGTGGCGATGGACCTACCGGAGATGACGGGGTGCGAGGTGCTGGTGGAGTTGAAGGAAATCGACCCGGCCGTTCGAGTGCTGCTGGCGGGGGGCGCCATGGACGCCGGTCAGGTGCAGGCCGCCCTGGACGCCGGTGTGGATGGCTTCATCCCCAGGCCTTATCGGGCCGAGCAGGTGCTGGAGCGGGTGGCGAAGATCCTGGCCGACCGGTAGCGGGGGGCTACTGGGAGTTTTGGGGCTCGGCGACACTGGCCGACGGGTCGGTCCGGCCGACGATTTCGATGCGTCGAAGGGACTGGGCGCGCCCGGTGTCAGCATCGACAGCGACCAGCATCCCGCACAGCCGCGGGTCGCCGCTGGCGACGTCGAAACGGGTGGGCACGGACGTGGTCAGGTAGCTGAGCACACGATCCTTTCGCCGGCCCAGCACGCTGTCGTAGGGGCCCGTCATGCCCAGATCGCTGATATGGGCCGTCCCGCCGTCCAGGATGCGTGCATCGGCGGTCGGGACGTGCGTGTGTGTGCCGAAGACGATGCTGGCCCGGCCGTTGAGGTGCCACCCCATCGCGACCTTTTCACTGGTCGCCTCGGCGTGGAAGTCCACCACGCGGATGCGGACCTCCGGGTCGATCGCAGCCATCGCCTGATCGATGGTGTTCCACGGAGAGTCGTAGCCGCCAATGTACATCTGGCCCAGCGCGCAGGCAACGCCGACGCGATGGCGGCCCGACTTGGTGGGCACGACCGTCCAGCCGTGGCCTGGCGCATTGACCGACAGGTTGAGCGGGCGGAGCAGCCGCTCGTTATCGAGGATCGGCACGATCTCGGACTTTCGGAAGCAGTGGTCGCCGAGGGTCACCACGTCGACCCCGTAATGCAGGAGCTTGTGGAAGATCTGCGGCGTCAGCCCGCTGCCGCCGGCGGCGTTCTCGCCGTTACAGACGACCAGGTCCAGGTCCTCGTCGGCGATCAGGTTCGCCAGGCGATCGGCCACGATGCCGCGCCCGGCCTGGCCGACGACGTCCCCGATACAGAGAATATTCACGGCCACGTGTTGTCTCGCTTTCCAACCGCCCCGATTGGTATAGTATAGAGGATGGCCGCCGGCGGTGCAATCAAGCCCCGCAGGATACCACAGACCCATCCGGTGCGGCGGCCGGGAGGAGCTTACGATGATCCAGTGCAAAGATTGCGAGTACTACCAGCGGGACGAGCAGGGCGTGATGGCGTTCAAGTGCGACCCGTTCGGTACGATCGTCGAACCCGAATGCCTGGCGAAATGGCAGTTGATCAGAATCAATCAAATGGTCGCCAGCTATCAGGCCACGGTGGCGTTCTACCAGAGAATCGCCCCGATGCAGGAAAAGATGTTCCGGGTGATCGAGCGGGAAGTAGAGGACCTGGACGAGTCGGAAAAGTGGAAAACCACCGAGGACGATGAGGACGCCGAGGACAACGACGATCTGTGGACCCCGGCCGATGAGTAGGGCGCCTGCGAAGGCGTCGGTCGCGGGCGCCGCTTGACAGGTCGCAGGGGCGTCCATAGGATGTTGCCCATCAAGCCGGAAAGGAATCAACGCTCATGCTGGAATCAAAACCTCGGATTCAGTTGACGCGACAAGGCGATGTGATGGTCGTCGAGTTGGTGGACCGGAAGATCCTGGACGAAGTCACCATTCTGGAGATCGGCGATCAGTTGAACGCCCTGGTCGGCGAAACCGATACGCCCTGCATGGTGTTGGATTTCATCAACGTTGCTCATCTGTCGTCCAGCGCTTTGGGGATGCTCATCACGCTCCACAAGCGTGTTCGCGAAAAGAACGGCCAATTACGGCTGTGCAATATCCAGCCGACCATTCACGAGATTTTCGTCATCACTCGACTGAGCGAGATCTTCGACATCGCCGAGTCGCGTACGGCGGCGTTGGTCGGGCTGATCTGACCGAGCGCATCGCCGACGGAGTTCCGCCGTGCAGCAGGTGAAGCTATCATCAACCTGGGAGGCCATCCGAGAGGCCGGGCAGAACGTGTTGGGCGAAGTGGCCCGCCAGGGCTACGATGAATCGTTTGTGTTTTCGGTTCGCCTGGCCCTGGAGGAAGGTCTGATCAACGCTGTCAAGCATGGCAACGGTATGGATTCGTCCAAGCACATCGATCTGAAGTATTCGATCACGCCTGAATGCGTGGAAATTGTCATCACGGACGAAGGCTGTGGATTCTGCCCCGTCGGCGTGCCGGACCCGACCCGCGACGAGAATCTCGAGAAGACCACCGGGCGGGGCATCATGCTCATGCGGGCCTTCATGGATACCGTCGAATACAGCGAGCGCGGAAACCAGCTTCGACTGGTCAAGCACGGCCCGTAACGTTTCGGAGGCGCAGGGCGGGATGGGGGAGGCATCGAACGAATCCGATTACGCGCCGATTTGGAACGTAGGCATGGCCGATCAGTGCATCGCCGCTTCGGCGCGGGCCCGGACGCTATCGAGGATGTTCATGTAGTTGATGTAGGCGTCGTAGGGCGATTCGTAGGGGTTGAAATATTTGTGCACGTCGCCGTCGGCGAACCACTTGGTGCACATGTAGTAGAAATGGTCCGACGTCTGCAGCCGCCGCCAGTCGTGAATCAGACCCTCATCCCCGCTGGCCAGCACGGCCTCGGCCAGCACATATACGTCGTGCAGGGCGTTGGCCTGCATGCTGTTGCCCAGCCACGCCGACAGATCGCGCTCGGTGTCGGCCCAGGAGATCATGTGCGGCACGTCAACGTCACCGACCGGCTCGTACCGCTCGACGGCCTCGCTGACGGTCAGGAAATCGTTCTTGCCGCTGCCCAGGACCGCCCCCGGCAGCGAGCGGAGGAAATCAAATATCC
This sequence comes from Phycisphaerae bacterium, assembly GCA_011050235.1. GTDB lineage: Bacteria > Planctomycetota > Phycisphaerae > SM23-33 > SM23-33 > HyVt-337. The sequence continues at coordinate 55,082 of DRGC01000024.1, forward strand.
CCGTGTCGGCCCACTGGTGCTCGCCGAACGTCTCGTAGTCCATGAACAGGTTGCACACAAACCCATTGCCGTTGATCTGATCGACCCAGTTGGCGAATTTCTCGACCGTCAACGGCCATCCTGTCCATCCCCGGTTGCCGAAGCGAAATGCGATGTCATCGCTGAGGCGGTAGTTCTTCAGCAGCATCTGCAAGTGCCGGCAGTTCGGCGGGCGATACAGAAAGTTGGGGCTGCGATAGCCCAGGATGTGGTCGGCGCCTTCGGTCAGGATGGCGTTGAAGCCCATCTCTTCCACGACTCGGGCGACGTCATTGTTGTACGTTAGCTCGGTGTTGCGGAAAACGGTAGGCCGGCGGCCGAACAGCGACTCGGTGAGGGCGCAGTGGGCCTGCGTCTGGGCGATGAATTCCTCGCGGCTGTAGAGAAACGCGAGACTGTGATACTTGGTCTCGGCGATGAACTCCACACAGCCGGTGGCGGCGAGGGCCTGGAACGTCTCCAGCACATCGGGCGCCCATCGCTGCATCTGCTCGATCGCCGTGCCCGTCAGCGAGAAGCTGACCCGAAAGCGGCCTTCGTGCTGGTCGATCAGTTCGCCGATCAGGGCCGTGGTGGGGCGGTAACACTTGTCGGCGACCTTGCGGAAGATAGCTTCGTTGGCCTGATCGTCGAAGTAGCTCGTGTCGCTGTCGAAAATGGTGTACCGACGCAGGCGGTAAGGCTGATGAACCTGAAAGTAAAAGACGACCGAAGCCATGGTTTCACTTGCCCAGCAACATCCCGTCGAAGCCTGGCGCGCCGCGAGGCGCGCGTTTCAGTGCAGCCCAAGAAAAACTCGAAAGTCCGCCGACGGTCAAGCCAAATCTATCTTGGCGAAAGGTTTTCCCGTTCTCCCCGGCCGGAAGGAACGCCAGCGGGGCATCTCGTTTAGATGGGCGCCCCGTCGAGGCTCTGCGCGCCGCCGCCTGGCCAAGGGCTTGGTCGTCGCCCTGCGCCTCGGGCTGGACGAGGCGGCTGGCGCAGCCATCCCTTCGAGCCCCCGGGGGGTCTCCCGCCCTATCCATTCAAGGACAATTATGTAGTTGGCGGCTCTGAACAAGACAAATATGTGACTAGGTGGAGAAAGCGACGTTTCTCCCATGGGGTCATAACTCATAGAAAGAAAAGATGTAAGAGTCTTCCCTGCAAATGGCACGCTACCTGCAATGGATGTCGAGTAGTCATGTAATCGGTCAGTGGACTACAGAGATTTCTTGCAGAGCGCTCTCAATTGTTGTCCGAGAATCTGAAAGGAGCATGGGCCATGGTCAGATGGACTAGGATGGTTACGCAGGTGGCGGGATGGCTGTTGCTGATCGGTTGGGCCGTGGCGACGGCTGGAGCGGGTGAGACGGCTGTGGGAGAATGGCTGGCGGTGCTGGACACCGAGCAGGACAAGCTCCCGGACCCGAGGGTACTAGCCGGGCCCGCTGAGTGGACAAAGCCGATCCCCATTTCGTTCAGCGTGGACTACACGCTGGTGACGGACTACATCTTCCGCGGCATCAATTTCAGTGAATATGCGGATGAGAACCGCGAGCGGCTCAACCACCAGCTCGGGGTGGGGGCCGAGTTCGAGACCGAATCGGTCGGCGTCTTCGGCATCGCCGTCTGGTTCGAGTGGTATGCAGGTCAGCAACAGCTTACCCCGTCGTCAAACTCCCATCTGCAGGAAGTGGACTACTCGGCCTATTGGCGCTACGAAGTCGAGGCCTTGGCCACGACGGTGGAACTCGGCTGGATCGCATATGTCTTTCCGATCCTGGAAGGGGATGCGCGGTACACGCACGAGTGGTACGTTGCGCTGGCCCTGGACGATGGGAAGGTGCTGGGCCTGGACGCGCCGATCCTCAACCCGACCGTCACGATGTATCACGATCTGGATGATTTCAAGGGGCGATGGATTGAAGTGGCCATCAGCCACGATTTTCCGTTGAGCGATTGTCAGGCGCTGCGAGACGTTGTGATCGCCAAGGACATCACCATCACGCCATCGATGACCCTGGGGATCGATAATCGCTGGCTGGCCAACGCCGTCGCCAAGGGCAACAGTTCGACGAAGCTGGCGAATCTGCTCTACGGGTTGGACGTCAGCTTCGATGTGAGCAGCGCCCTGAACATCCCCGAGCAGTATGGCACGATTACGGTGACGGGATTCCTCTACTTCAGCCAGGCGCTGCGAGACGCGTTGCTCAACGATGAGTTCTACGGCGGGGTGAGCGTAGGATACGCGTGGTAACGGCCACAGCCCCGGGGGAACCTAGAACGTGAACTGGTACTGGGTGTAGACGAAGTCGACATCTCTGTCGGGCCCCGTCCCGCCGATGAAGCCGCCCGGGAAGAAGTGCGAGTACCCGGCCAGAAACGATGAATGGCGATCGAGGGCGTACTTCACGAACAGGTCGAGCTCCATGCCGATGAAATGCCCCGCATCGCCTGTTGTGCCGCGCCGAACAACGCCGCGGGCGTTATAGAGGGCGTCCAACCGGGATTGAGAGGGGTTCTATACAGGGCGGGAGCATGTAAGGTAATGACCTTAGGATGGCCGGCAGCGTTCACCGGCTACAGCTGTAAGTCTGGGCCCTGCAATTGGGAAAAAAAATTCAGAGATTGTCTTGACACAGTCAGAGAAGCGAAGTATCTGGATTAACTCAATTGGCCTTTTTCTTTTTTTCGGCCAGTGTGAACAAGTTCACAGCCTGTAGAAGAAGACTAATTTTTAACTCTCATGGAGAAAGTTATGAACGCACGCTCGCTCTTGGCAATTATCTCTGTCCTGGCCGCCTTCACTGTGGTTGGCAAGGCGGAGACATCCGTTGACAACAAGGATGTGGTCTCCGGCTGGATGAATGTGCTGGCGGCGGCCGATCCGTCGCCATCGGCACTGAACGCTGCGAGCGGCAAGACGAAGGCCGACCAGGCCGGTGACACGGATAAGCCCGTTGATTTGTGGACGCAAGCGTATGACCTGGTCCCGCTGCCCGGTGACTGGCGATTCTACTGGAAGCAGGGCGTTCATCTCGACTCGCCGGACGATTTCCTGA